>DATLAB010000025.1:0-42385 GCA_035527655.1 Patescibacteria group bacterium
CAGAATAGGCAAATAGCTCACTTTGCCCCAGCTGAAAACGGCCCACCTAGAGTTAACAAATTCGACCCTCAGCCTGACTTTCTGTGGGTCAAATCTTCTGAGCCGTTGCCACCACCTGAAGATAAGAAACTTCATCAACGCCCCAAACCGCCGCCCAATCACCCTTGGCACCGCTATGGTAAATCGTTACACGTCCATAAGAAAACCGAGTAACCACTTCTATGAATATTCCTACCATTTTACTGTCAGAATCCTATTTGTTTGATACATCTATAGTCGTAGGGGCTGTGGATATGTGGGTAACTGGCAATGTTCAGTTATCCACATATCCACCAGCCCAGAATTGGCATGATGACATTTTTATTGAACACTAAAGGGTGACATTGTCATTGAACGTCAACACCATTGAGCCAGATAATCTGTTGAGCCAGATAATCTTATGATATTGATCCAGACGGGCAAGATATCGGGTCTGGTAAAGCTCACTGGATCGCACGCAGGTGAGGAAATAACAAGACCTCCCGAATAGTTGTTTTATCGGTAAACAACATGGTCAACCGATCAATGCCCATGCCAAAGCCGCCATTCGGTGGCATTCCATAGCGCATGGCCCTCAGATAATCTTCATCTATAGGATGTGCTTCCTCATCATCTTCCTTGTATAGGGATTGCATTTCTTCAAAGCGCTTGCCTTGTTCAATCGGATCGTTAAGTTCCGAAAAGGCATTGCCCATCTCCATGCCGCCAATGAAGAATTCAAATCTCTCTACATGAAGAGGATCTCCGGGTACTGCCTTTGCCAGCGGAGAGATATCACGCGGATAGTGCGTGATAAAAGTAGGTTGGATGAGGCGGGGCTCTACATATTCACCGAGCATTTCGTCGATTAGCTGACCCCAGGAGGAACCGGGCTTTGGCTGGCCGCCAATATTTCGAATGGCTCCTTCTAAACTCGCAGCAGTTGGATGATCCATGTAATCGATTTCGGCAAATTTCTTGATTGCTTCCCGGAGCGTCATGCGTACCCAATCTGATTCGAAATCAATTACATGACCCTGGTATCGAAGGACATTCGAGCTGTTGATTTGGCCAGCAGCAAATCTGAGCATCTCCTCGGTGAATACCATGACATCACGATAATCCCAATAGGCAGCGTAAAACTCAAGTTGGGTAAATTCCGGATTATGGGTGGCATCCACGCCTTCATTTCGGAAGTCTCGACCAATTTCGTATACTTTTTCAATTCCCCCGACCAGTAATCTCTTTAGATATAGCTCAAAAGATATCCGTAGATACAGTTCTTGTTTAAGTTGATTGTGATGGGTAGTAAAAGGTCTGGCGGCCGCGCCACCATAAATTGGTTGCATGATCGGGGTTTCTACTTCCAAGAAGCCATTCTGCTCAAAGTATTGCCTTAAGGCGGTAATGAGACGGGCTCGCGTGTAGAAGATTTCCCGCACATCTGGGTTTACTGCAAGATCGGCGAATCGTTGGCGGTAGCGCTCGTTAATATCCGAAAAACCACTATACCGGATGAGTTCTCCGTCTACTTCCTGCTCCTTCACAATTGGAAGCGGACTCAGCGATTTACTCAATAACAGCCACGAATTGACACGCAAACTAACCTCGCCCATACGGGTTCTAAACGGTGCGCCCGTAACCTGAATAAAATCGCCCAAATCGGTCAATTTTCGGAAGATATTGTGGGCTTCTTCCCCAACTTCGTCACGGCGTAGGAACAATTGGATTTGGCCCGCACCGTCTTCTATGTGGCAAAAAACAGTCTTCCCCATGTCACGTACGCTGACAATTCGGCCACATACGGTCGCTTGCGGTGGATCTTCCACTCCCTGTTCCTCCAAAGCCAGGAACAGTTCGATAATTTCCCTGGTTGAATGGGACCTATCTGATTTGATCGGATATGGTTCAACCCCTGCCTCTTTTAGCGTGCCGAGCTTGGCCAGGCGTTGCTGCTCCAGTAGTGTAGGTTCCCATTCTGTCATTTGCCTCTTCCTCGCCGGATTACAATTAAACTGGTCAAACCAACAATATAACCGTTGTTTGCCGATAAAAACAAAGCCCGATTTTACTCGGGCTCTGATAGGCTAGCTTGTCTCGTCTCGCCGGTTCTACCCCATTGACACGATGCGGAATTTTAAAAATCCATTGGGTGCATTAATTGTAATATCATCGCCTACCTTAGATCCAATCAATGCCTTGCCAAGTGGGCTTTCTATAGAAATCCGTCCCCCGGCTGGATCGGCTTCGGCCGGGCCGACCAGAAAGTACCGTTCTTCTTCATCATATCCCTCTTCCACAACTGTGATCCAGTCGCCAACACGAACGTGCTCATGCGGATCGTTTGATTCAACGATGATTTGATGATTATTAACAATGTCTTCCAGTTCTTGAATTCGCCCTTCCAAAAAGGATAATTCATTCCGAGCCGCTTCTAGTTCCGCGTTCTCTACGAAATCATCATCCTGACCATCTTGAAAAGCGTTGTGAAGTCGATCGGCCATTTCTTCCCGGCCGTCGGTTCGAAGGTACTCCAGTTCTTTGGTTAATTTCTTAAAGCCTTCTTTGGTAATTAAATGCGGTTTTATAATCGTCATATTGTCCACCTAAAACGCAAAAACCGCCTCAGCAGCGGTGCTATTAACTTCCCTATGATCCTTGCCAGAAGCAAGGAGCAGATTATACCAAAATCGTTTGCATTGTAAAGGATTCTTCGGTACAACTCCGTCCTTATGATTACGAAGAGACAGATGGGGCTAAGTCTTGCTGCCGGTGGTCTATTTGCTACCTTTGCCATATTGGCTGTTGATATGCTCAAGGCAGGCAATTTTGCAGGTATTGGCCCTATGCAGCAAATTGCACTTACCGGTGCGGGAATTCTTCTTCTGACAGGACTGACCCTAATCCCATTAGGCAACAGGCCAGCTTGACAATTCATTACTCGCCGATCAATATTAAAACATCCTCCAACGATGACTGAATTTCGAAGCCGATTATCAGGTAATCTCCCACAGGTTGGTTGGCGCCACCTGGCATACCTCCTTGTCGCCCTCGCTCTACTCGTGTTTGTTGGCTATTTTATTGCTTATAACATCTACGCGATTTCGTTGTTCCAATTTCCTTTTGATTACGATCAGGGAGAAGGGTTCGAATTGATGGATACTGTGCTATTCAGCCGTGGCGAGTGGCCATACCTGAATAATGACAGTTATCCATTCTATTCATCAAACTACCCACCTGTTTTTCACCTGGTTATTGTCCCCTTGATCTGGATTTTTGGTCCTAAGTATTGGACTGGCCGGTTGGTTGCCTATCTCGGAACGTTGATTACCGCGGCCGTGATTGGCTATGCTGTCCAACGTGAAAGCAAGAGATGGTGGCTTTCAACCTTGGCTGGCTTAGCTTTCTTGGCCTCGAATTATGTCTATCATGTAGGTCCTTTATTCCGCCAACATATGTTCATGGTTATGTTTGAAACGGTGGCTGTCGTGCTACTAACCGCGACGATCAACGCTGAAGAGACGACTGGGAAGAAGGATAATCGCCGCTTGTTACTGGTGATGATCTTGTTGTTATTGGCCGGCTATACGAAACAGCTAGCTTATGCTACTGTTGCGGCCGTTTTCACCTTTCTATTCTTGCGCCAATCAAAGCGGGCTATATTGTGGGCAATCGCCTTTGCTGGTGTTACCGGTATAATTTTTTTACTCATCAACCTCTCAACCAACGGCCAATGGCTGACCAATACAGTTACTGCCAACATTAATCCTTATATACCGTCCCAGGGTATTGGCCTCCTCCGACAATGGTTTAAATTACATACCATTCTTATCCTACTGGCTTCTGCCTTAGCCCTTTACCAACTCTATTTTGAGCGACTATCGGCTTATGCTATCTGGTTCGTATTCGCTGCAGCAAACGGCCTGACGTCCGGCAAATGGGGCGCCGGGGAATCTTATTTCGCAACGGCGATTGCCGCTAGTTGTATTTTAGCCGGCATTGCCATTGGACGAGGTCTGAGCTGGAGTGAACGACGTGGAGAGCGCTGGTTCGCTATCGCTCTAACCGTTGTCGCCATGCTATTTCTTATCCAAGCCAACAAGGTTTTCCATTGGCCGACCCATACCCCTTTGCTTGAAAAAGTGGCAACAACTCTCGGTAAGCCAAAGGAGACTTTTGTTGCACCACAAACCTCCTGTTCATTGCCAAGAGAAGTCGTGGCTATCCCATATATCGATTCGGCCGGGGTCGGCTTGATCGGCCGGCCCCCGAATGCCGAGGATACGGCCGCGGGAGTGACCATCTCGCAACTCATCTCCGAAGGTGATTCGGCTTCATTTGGCGAAGATGCAGGCTTTAATTTCTACCTTGGACGCGACATCATTACGAATCCGACTCAACTACTTAACCTCTACAATAACGGCCAGGTTGACTTAACTGAGATGTCGGCTATGCTCGAAAATCAGGAATTCGATACAGTCGTCTTAAGGGCTCAGTTTTATCCACCTCCAATACTCGAGATAATCGGACGGCAATACCTGACCCGCCACCTAGTTGAAATGAACGGATTCGTCTATTGCATATTGACCCCCAAGGATCTTGGTGAATGACCGGCGACGAACAAATAGGAATTAATTGCCCTAGCTGCAACAGTCCGATTGTCCTCGATACGACGAGTAGTGAGGTCCAGTGTACAGTCTGTGGGGCTGGATTTGAATTACGGGGCCGCCTTTGTCCAGGCTGTTTTTCCTATCATCAACACGACGGCACTTTGTGCATTAGTTGCGGAACGCCGCTTACAAGAACTTGCCGAAACTGCCATACGGCGAACTGGTCTGGGGTTGAAAATTGCATCGTTTGTGGGGAATCGATTGACATCATTGCCATGATCTCCGAAAATGGCAAGCTGGCAACTGCCAGGCGACTCAACAAGCAGATGGACCAGGCTCAGGCAATTAAGGTTGCCGAGGAGTTAGCCTCTAACAGGCGAATGTCCGAAATGCTGGCTATCGAGGAGGCGCGCCAGGCGCAAATACGGCAACGTTTGGCGAAACAAAGAGATCAAGAACGCATTCTGCTTATTGTCGTATTCGGTGCAGTGGCTTTCTTTTTTCTTCTTCTGATAGCATACGCAATCCTCATCACAATCAACTAGAGAGACATCGCCAGATCGGCCGAAAGAAGAGCAATGGCCACAAATCCAGATCCATATTTGATTGATCTACCAGTATACTCCGGACCGCTTGATCTTCTTTTGCATTTGATCGAGCGGCGGGAGCTGGATATTACGGCGATTTCACTTGCCGCTGTTGCCGATCAATATCTAGAACAGATTGAGAAGTTGAAACGGAACCGGCTTGACCAACTCATGGAATTTCTTGTCGTTGCGGCGAAACTACTCGTTATCAAGAGCCGAGCGCTATTGCCCCAACCGCCTCCAGAGATGGCTGAAGGTGACGAAGAAGAAGATCCAGCCGAAGCTCTGGCCCGACAATTGCGAGAATATAAGCGCTTTAAGACAGTCGCGATCTGGTTAAGTCAAAGAGAACTAGGTGGATTTCGAACCTACCTGCGTGTTTCTTCCTTCCCACTGGTCGCCGGTCCACCTGATCTAGAAGGCATCTCAATAGGCACGCTGATCACTTCGCTGGAAATCGTCATTGATCGCTCCGACCTCAAGGAAGACAGTGTTGCCGTTGCTGTTCGTCGACGAGTTGTAACTATCGACGATCAGATAACCCGACTTCGCGAATCAATAAACGATGCTGGACACATTTTTTTTGGCCAACTGTTGTCCGAAACAAGCACCTGGAATGAAGTATCTGTTACGCTACTCGCTGTCCTGGAGCTAATCAAACGGCATGAAGTGAACGTAATCCAGCCGGTACTTTTTGGACCTATCGAAATTGTACCAAGGGATCATGGGTTGTAGGCTGGGTTGTTTGCTATAAATTATGCGTTCCGTTCCAGTTCCGTGCTTTTTGGTATATGCCAATCGGAGCGCTAGGATACTGACTCTGGACAGGCTACGGAAACATCTTTGAAAAGCAAAAACCATTCGTCAAATGTCTTATAGCGATCCCTGGGTACGTTGATCAGGCCGATACTGAGCTCGTGCACGGTCTCGCTTATACCATAGGTATCCACGTACTGGAATAATGTTAATGCCGGGAGATCTTCATCTAGATATCGCAGAAAGGCCTCATAATAAGGTCTGCGCTCCTCTGGAAGCGGAAGGTTTCTAGCTGTCTCGAGCGCCTCGCTGGCCCGGCGATTGTTCCAACCGCTATAATTTTGACCCCGCACGATAGCTTCTTGGCTCCAGAAATCATACAGGTCGGGATCGCCCAGTGGTTCCACATCCAGAAGGGCAACGTCAAACTCTATGGTTCCCAACTCTGCCTGCAACCGCGACGGATTGACCGGTTTCAGCTCTATATTAACGCCCAATTCTGCCCACTGCCTGGCTAATTCAGCGGCGATGGCGAGTTGTTGTGGCGTATCGCCGATCAACAATCGTAGTGATAATGTGTCACCTTCTTTTTGACGAAGATTAGCACCCTCCTGCAGGATCCAGCCTTCATCGTTTAGCCTCGACGCCGCCTGATCTAACTGGTAAGTGTAGTTTGTAAGCAGGCTGGGGTTGTATGCCCAGGAACTGGGTAGATAGGGACCCTCTAATGGAATGGCCTGCCCCCATAGTGCAGCATCAGCAACGACCTCGCGATCGAGAGCCTCTGCCAACGCTTGTCTCACATTCAAAGTGCGTAAAGCCGGAGCAGCAGAATCAGTCAGATTGAAGATGAGTTCAGCAAAACGAGGTGATGGAGATGTGTACATCTTCATTCCCGGCACAGCGCCAAGATCAGCTACGTCCTCAGGAGAAATCCAGGTGATCGCCTGGATCTGGTCATCCTCAAACGCGGCCTCTAGGGCTGCACCATCGGGGTAAAACCTGAATGCCAGGGTATCCAACTTGGTTCCGCCTCGCCAATAGTTGGGGTAAGGTGCTAACAGGAGATAACCATCGTCTTTCCAACTATTGCCGGGAATAACAAAAAATGGTCCGGTGCCGATTGGCTTTTCGTTGAATTCGTGGTCCGCAAGTTCACCAACAGGAATATCCGCCAGGATGTGCGCCGGTAATATGCCCCGGGTCGTGGCTTCAATAAAAGGCGAGTACGGTTGTGGTAATGTAAAGCTAATCTTAGATTCGTTCTCGACAGTGATGGTAACAGTTTGCCAGAACTCCCTCAGTGGTCCGGCAGCCGGAAACTCGTCGTTCTGCAGTAAACCGTAGGTAAATGCAACATCGGCGGTGCTTAGTGGCTGGCCATCATGCCACTGAACCTGATCATCCAGGTTAAATGTGACCGTTTTATTATCTTCGCTATAGGTCCAGCTTTCGGCAAGAGCGGGGACGATATAACCGTCTTCATAACGGGTAAGTCCGTCGAAAAGGAGATCGGTCAATTGGCGATCTACGGGGTTAGAATCGGCGAGGAGCGGATTGATATACTTGGGGAGCCCAACCAGCCCCTCCGTTAGACGGCCGCCTGCTGACGGCTCAACGATCGTGCAATCTCCAGCAGTCTGTATTTGGTAACCCAGGAGGAAAGCAACAAATGCCAGACAGACAATTGCCAGCAGCAACTGCCAACGAAGATCGATTTTCACAGCGGGCCTGAAATATTACAGGGGAGCCTAAAAAGCTTGACCCATAGAAATAAAGGTCAGGAAGGTGCAAACGAAGAAACCAATACCAAATCCAATCGTCGCGCTATGCAAGGTTGAATCGATGCCGCGACGCGTCCGGTAGCCGGAGCTACTGTCCCCCCCCATGAATCCACCAAGATCTGATCCCTTCGACTGAACAATAACTAATATGACAATGACTATGGCCAACACTATTTCGATGACCATAAGATAAGGTGCGAAGCCCCCTATATCCATTTAAATTACCTCGCAAATATACGTACTAACCAGTAAAACTGTCTGCGAAACAAAACTTAGCTCTCATTGGCAAAGCATTCGACTGATTAAACAGATCCGGAATGATATTTCGGCCGATTTACGTCCGCCAAGTCAACTTCTTCCCAATCCTTCTTTAACCAGGAGCGGCATTATAACAAGCACATGCCTTGTAGTCGAATTACTGCTGGAGTGGTAAACTTAATATCTTGACTATTATTCCACAATTACACGAATGATTTAGGCGAATTTATTGATTGGAGCCAGATTAGAGATAGCAAAAGGACTGCCGATACTATCTCGTTTCTGAATGGCTGCCAGAGTGCCTCGTCTAACACCCAATAAATCTGATTAACATCACCATTAAAGGGAAGGCTGTGCTGGAAATCTCCCACGTAACGAAGCGCTACCACAATCTTTTAGCAGTCAACGATATCTCTCTTCAACTGCGCCAGGGCGAGGTAATTGGTTTGCTTGGTCCAAACGGCGCCGGCAAAACCACTCTCTTTAAGCTTATCGCAGGATTGCTTTTTCCCGATTCAGGAATGGTCCTGACCAATAGCAAGGAATGGCCGATGATTGGCTACAAACCGGAGCGGCTCTTGTTTCCGGGGAGTATGCGGGTTGGACAGTACTTGTCAATGGTAGCCAATCTTGCGAATCTGCCCAAAAGTCAAATGGAAAGCACGATCCGCCTCAGCCTTGAACAAGTAAATCTGTCGTATGCGGCCGAGAAAAGGATAAAGGATTGTTCAAAAGGAATGCGCCAGCGATTGGGGCTTGCCCAATCGATGATTGGCAATCCGCCTCTTTTGCTGCTCGATGAACCCTCGAATGGACTTGATCCGGAGGGCCAAGCAGAGATTTGTCGGCAGATAAAATCTTTGCATGAACAGGGAAAGACCATCATTTTAGCTTCTCACCAACTTCATGAAGTTACCCAGGTCTGCACCCACCTGGTTATCTTGAATAATGGCAGTATTCATTATGAGAATAGCATGAAAGATGCTTTGGCCGAACGTCCCCACTCCACGATAACATGCAATCGATCAGTCGAGCCACTCAGATTATTGCTTGAGAACTTGCATCCTGATATCGATGTTGGGGAAACATCTGTTGTGCTTAACTACGAAGCAATATTACTTCGGCCACGGGTGATCGGAATTCTATTAGCCAGCGGGTATGACATCGTCCGCGTTGAGCAACGTCGAGTTTCGCTTGCAGAAATCTATGCCGAGGCAGTTCAATGAACCAACGAATTTTGACACTCACTGCCTATCTTTTCAGGTCATTGCTTTTTTCATTGGCTGGCTTGCTTTATATCCTTGTAGCCCTGGCTTTTTACCTAGTATTATTTGAGCCCCGGCAACATACACCAGATGTTGATTATTACTTTCTAGTTCTGGGAATTTTCGGTCTTGCGCTGTCCTTCCTGGCAACTCTCTCGGTTTCTTCACGAGCTAACAAGGCGGAGCAATTTCCGTTACTCGTTCGTCTTCCTAGTCGAGTGGAATATCTGACCGCGGCTATGCTGGCTTCCATCCTATTTGCATTTTTATTGCAGATCGGCATTGCCCTGCTGGCCAAGTTTGTGAACGGACCAGTGTTGGATATTCAGCAGGTCCTGGTCATCTTGCCCGTCTGGCTGGCTATAGATATTCTTTTTGTAGTTCTGGCCCTACATGCTACTGATCTAGTGGCCCTGGGTTGGTCACGGGTTTATATTTACGGTGCCTTGGGCTTTTTGCTTTATTTGCAGAATGGTAACGCACTCATCAGGGATTGGCTTGCTGGTATGTTCCGTGACCTGGGTGCTTCGATGCTTGGCCGAGGCCTTGATGGATTATCGGCAATTGCCTATGACCTATCGAGTTGGCTTTCTACCACTGGCGCGAACCTCATTAATCAGATCTTTGGCCTGGTATTTTGGCCGTTTTCTGCAATCACCAATGCCGCAGTTAGTGGCTCCTTCACCCTCTCTCAGGCCTTGGCACCTGCGATTATTCTCCTTTATGCGACGGGACTGTTTATCCTCGCCGCCACTCTATTCTCAAAAAAAGACCTTTTTTTGACTGAGTAGCCTCTGGGCAAAACCAGGTTGGAAATTAATCATCGTCTTCGTTCTCTGGAAACAGGCGAGTGTTTAATTGATCGATTAGCTGTTGTGCTTCCATTGGATTGATACTTCGCCCAAAATAGACATGCATATATGCATAGTCAAATGCCGGGCAGTTGTGTTTCTCGCTAATATAAAACGGGCTAACATGGTGAATGTCATAGGCTGTGGTAATTCCTAATATCGACACCGGCCGGCGAATGACGATCTGATCTTCATCAATGAATATGACCTCTCGTTTCGCGGCTTGATATTGCCAGCGAGTCCAAACGAATCTTCCTAGCAGCAACCAAACAAGAAGCCATAGCACCAGAAGGGCGCTTAGTACCAGACTAGTACTCTGACCTCTCAGCAAGTATGAGATGACTACGAAGATCATTGCAATCCAGGTTGCCAGGGCCAGGGTGTAAATAATCAGCAAGGACCAGCGTATTCTATCCGGAATAGTGATCTTCAGTCGCGCGGGCGTCTCGTCAAATGAAATGATGTATTTGGAATTCGTCATGAGGAGCAATAATCCAATGAGTAACGACTGGTGAAGGTTACAGAATCAACTGGTAGGTATCGTAACGAACCTTTACAGATAATACCAATTCAAATTTCCAGTCTGATGAAACATTTTTTTTGTCCCAAACCTGGTAGGCGTTAAAATCAACACATATGGAGCGAACTCGCCATCTCTTTAGGTCATCGATTATTGTCTTATTTCTGTTTGCCCTGGCCAAGTTAGTTGGATTGGCACGCGAAAACAGAATAAGCAACGAATTTGGCCTGGGCTCAGCGTATGATGCATTTACATCAGCAAATCAGCTGCCAGAAGTATTTGTAGCCCTTATTTCTGGTGGCGCACTTGCCGCGGCTTTCATACCTGTCTACTCACAATACCTGACGAACGAGAAAAAGCAGGAGAGCATAAAGCTCGCCAGTACCATTCTAACGTTACTCATGCTGGTACTCGGTGGTTTATCCTTGATTGGCATCGTTTTTGCTCCAACCATTTCCCAACACCTTCTCGCCAGGGAGGTATCGCCGGAAATACAGCAATTGACGGCGGACCTGTTGCGAATAATTTTGCTTCAAACAACTTTGTTCGGCATTAGTATATTTCTCAGCAGCGTTCTCAATGCCCACCAGCATTTCGTACTACCGGCGTTAGCGCCCCTAATGGTTGATGTTGGATATTTTATTGGTTTATACTTTTTTGTTCCTACCATGGGCATTATCGGCTTGGCCTGGGGGACTGTCATCGGTGGTGTTCTGCATATTCTTATCCAGGTTCCAGCCCTCATCAGGTTTGGTTTCAAGTTTGTTCCGATGCTTGCTGTGCGAATGGCTGGCGTACGCGAAGTACTGATCTTAATGATACCAAGGGTTATAACGATAGGTTCAATACAAATCGTCGATCTGGTGATTATATTTTTGCTCTCCGGTGAAACAGGCAGTAAATCAGGTTATTTTAAGGCCTACTCTTTAATGCAACTTCCAGAAACATTACTTGGAACAACTATCGCGATCGTTATCTTTCCGACAATGGCCGAACTATTTAACGCTGGCGATATAAAGGGCCTGAAACATACCTCGATGTCTGCTCTGCGAATAATATGGACTTTAACGGTCCCGGCCGCAGTAGGTTTGGTCCTGCTTGGTCGGCCGTTAATAGAAATATTACTTGGCGGTGGCGCCTTTGACAACGATGCAGTTCAACTCGTCTATAGTATCTTGGTATTCTTCAGTTTTCGCGTTATTACTGAAGCTTCTCTTGAGATACTTGCCCGACTTTTTTATGCTCAACATGATACTTATACGCCCATGTTCGTCTCCCTTGGCTGGCTGGTTCTGAGTATTGGCCTGGCCTTCCCTCTTTATGGTTCACTAGGTGTTCGAGGTGTGGCCTTGGCCAGCACAATAGCCTTTACGGTTCAGGCCATCATCCTATTTATTCTTAATCGTCGCCGACTTGGTTACCTGATGGAGCGCGAGTTGGCAGCGACCGCCGGTAGATCTTTGCTCGGCGCGTGTGCGATGGTCGCGGCAATATTCCTGGTCAACAAAATCATCGATAACACCTATATCTTTTTGATTGTCGGCGGCATTTCAGGGGTCCTCACCTATTTTGGGATTACATATATTACTGGCGGCCGAGAGATACCGAACCTGATAAAAATAGCCAGAAATCAGCCGATAAAATAACGCTTTCCAATATATTGAACGCTGGTTCGGTAATCATAAGTCAATCTTGACTTCTTAGAACAAGCGTGCTATTATTCGCCTTGCACTAGCTTTTACCACAACGAGCGAAAGGAGATATAACGATGGGCAGTAACAATGGACGTCAGGAAACTCTTGACAGGACTCTCGAATTATTAACAAAACGATTTGGTGAGGGAGCCATAATGCGACTGGGCGATGCCCAACATATGCAGGTAGAGTCGATCCCGACTGGGGCTTTAGGTCTGGATATCGCCTTGGGTGTTGGGGGGATGCCCCGTGGCCGGGTAATCGAGATTTATGGACCAGAATCATCGGGGAAAACCACCCTGACCCAACATGTGATTGCCGAGGCGCAGGCCCTGGGTGGCATCTGCGCTTTTATCGACATGGAGCACGCCCTTGATCCGGGCTATGCCGCTCGTTGCGGCGTCGATGTAGACAACCTTTACGTATCACAGCCAGATACCGGCGAGCAAGCTCTGGAAATCGCCGAAGCCTTAATCCGTTCGGGCACTATGGATGTGGTTGTGATTGATTCTGTCGCTGCTCTGGTTCCCCGCGCTGAGCTCGAAGGCGAGATGGGTGATGCTCATATCGGTTTGCAGGCCAGGCTCATGTCCCAGGCCTTACGAAAGCTCTCAGGAGTTATCAAGCAGACCAATACCGTCGTCATTTTCACAAATCAATTGAGGATGAAAATTGGGGTTATGTTTGGCAGTCCGGAGACCACCAGCGGTGGCAACGCCCTCAAGTTCTACGCATCGGTTCGATTGGATATGCGCCGTATTCAAGCCATTAAGCACGGTAATGACGTGATAGGCAACCGAACCCGGGTAAAGGTCAAGAAGAACAAGGTCGCCCCACCCTTCACGGAATGCGAATTCGATATCATGTACAATACCGGCATTTCCAGATCGGGTAGCGTTCTTGATTTAGGCGTCGATTACGAAATTATCGAAAAAAGAGGTGCCTATTTCCGCTATAGCGACATACTGTTAGGGCAAGGTCGTGAGAATGCCAAAACCTACCTCGAAGAGAACCCGGATATGACCGATGCTATCGAGAGCGTCATCCGTATCGCCGCCGGACTGATGCCCTTAGAAATCGATGATTTCGTGACCGATGCGGAAACGGTAACAGAAGTAACAATTTAGGTTTGACACGCCTACCCCCCTTGCTATAATTACCGTCTTGATTAATAAGCACCGTGTTTTGTCCCCTAATGATTAGGAATATAAGCGTCGAGAGAGTAGATTCTTCGCGCGTTTTGGGGCAAAACACGTGATTTTTTTATGCAGGAGAGTAGTAGATGGCTGAGGAAATGACCGAAACGGTCGAACAAACTGAAAACATAGAAAACGCCTCCTCGCCCAGCAGTATCGGCGATCTTCAACCTAAAATGAAGATTACGGCGACTGTAAAACAGGTTGAACTGTATGGCGCATTCGTGGACATTGGCATCGGAGCTAATGCCATTCTTCATATATCCAAGATTGGCGATCGGGTTAATCGTGTAGCGGATACTTTGGCGGTTGGTGACGAGATTGAAGTTTGGGTGGAGAAAGTCGATCTGGAGAAAAGTCAGGTCACGGTTACCATGATTGCCCCTCTTGCTGTTGACTGGAGCGATCTCAAGGAAGGTCAGGTATATACCGGCACGGTGACCCGTCTAGAGAATTTTGGAGCGTTTGTCTCGATTGGGGCTGAGAAAGATGGCCTGGTACATATCAGCGAATTAAGTCATGATTATGTGAAACAGGCCTCGGAAGCAGTGAGTGTTGGCGACGAGGTACAGGTAAAAGTGCTGGGTTTTAGCCGAAAGAAAAGACGCATTGACCTCAGTAGAAAAGCCTTGTTGGAATCATCACAGGACGCAGCGGCCTTACCAGTGGAAGATATCGCTGAGGATGTCGAAGAGGATGAAGAAGTCGTTTTGCCTACGGCCATGGAAATTGCGCTAAGAAGGGCTATGGATCAGACTGGTGACGATCAAAGATCGCAACAAAAAACCAGTAAAGCCACCAAATCGAAACGAGAACAGCAGGATGACATCTTGAGCCGCACGTTGAAGCTTAGCCAGGAAACGCCCAAATAACCTCTGTTTAGAGAATATTAGAATACAGTACCCGGCCAGTCCAACATCATCGCGGTTAATTCAACCCCAGGCGCGACGGACCTTACACCCTCTGGAATAATTAACAGAGCATTGGCTTTCACCAGGGATGTCATCATATGTGATCCCTGCCCGCCGGTTGTCTCAGCCCAATAACCCGACGAATCCCGCGAGACAACCGCACGAATATAACTTTCGCGGCCATCAGAATTTATCTCTTCGTTTAGCCGAACCAAGATGGTTGGCCGCTCAGTATTTGGCCAGCCGGCCATCTTTAATATAGCCGGCCTGGCAAAACGCTCGAACGATACCATGGCTGAGACCGGGTTTCCCGGAAGACCCAAATAGGGGGTGCTTTGATAGCGACCGTACGTTAGCGGTTTACCGGGACGCATTCGTACACGCCAGAAATTCACCTCACCATCTTCCTCAAGTACTTTCTTTACAATGTCGTACGCACCAACGGATACGCCTGCAGAGCTAACAAACAAGTCCACTCCCAGAGCCAGACCTTCAGCCAGTCGCTCTCGGACTTCTTGGGTCGTGTCCCCGGCTACGCCCAATTGTACAGGGATGGCATGAGAGGCAATTGTCTGGGCCGCCTGGGTGTAGCCATTGCTGTTGCGGATCTTTCCAGGTACCAATGGCGCTTCAATGGGGATGAGCTCATCTCCTGTGGCCAATATACCTACCCTTGGCTGACGAATAACCTCTACCTCGGCATATCCCAAGGAAGCCAGCAGACCTATCTCCTGAGGACGCAGAAGCTGACCCGCGGCTACGACAAGATATCCTGATTTGACATCCTCGCCAGGCCAGCGCACATAGGAACCTTTATCCACAGCCCGCATAATCTGAATCTGTTCCGGAAGTGGTCGGCGTGTGTCGCGCCAAGTTTCGCTGGTATCCTCAACTGGGATGACTGAATCGGCTCCCCACGGCAACGGTGCTCCGGTGGTAATCCGGGTGGCTGTCCCGCTGACCACCATGGCTTCACTTACGAAACCGGCCGCAATATCACCGATAACCTTGAGAGGAACAGGCTCTTGCCCGCTGGCAGTCGAAACATCATCGGCTCGAACCGCATAGCCATCCATTGCTGAATTAGCAAATGGCGGCAGATCTTCTCTAGCCAATATCGGAGTGGCTACAATCCGGTTTAACCCTTCCATAAGAGGAACGACCTCTGGCGAGAGGATATTAGCACCAGAGAGAATGATCTGTAGAGCTTCGTTTACGGTCAGAAATTCACTTTCAGCCATGAGCCTTTTTTTGCGAATCTTCAGGCAGCCAGACGGCCATCCAACTCCAACGATTCAGCCTCCTCTTGCATCGCCGCCAATACATTGGCAATATGATCCCACAATTCGAGATTACCTTGGAAGCATTGCCGGCTAAAATCATCGGTGGCGGAGATAACATGCAGTCGATCGACACCGGCAGCAAAACGGCGATCCTTCCACTTCTTGCGAAGCGAGCTTAATGTTACATCCCCAATCCGCTTCGAAGGCCTGACCAGCGTCGTGGCAATTACTAACCCGGTGATCTCATCGCATGCATATAAAGCAAAATCAATGGGCTTTTCACGGACGACGCCGGTTCCCTCTGTATAATGGGACAGGATGACTCGTATAGTCTCCTCATCCCAACCGCGATCCCGAAGAATTTCTGCGCCGTCAATTGGATGCCGATCTAGATCCGGGTGTATCTCCCAATCAAAATCATGGAGGAGTCCAACGATCTCCCAATAATCCTGATCTTCACCTAATCGCTGGGAATAGAAGCCCATGGCGGCGCTAACTGCCAGCATGTGCCGTCGCAGCCCACTATCCTGAACGTATTCACAAACCAGATCCCAGCCATCTGACCGCGTTTTAATCATTTGGCAAGCCTAAAAACTTCTCTGCTGGTCAGCAAGGTATTGCTGCTTATTGTTTCGCTTCTTCACCTTTCGATGCACCGCAATCGCACTGCCCCCCTTCGTGTTTAGCACAGCCACTGGCAGCCTTTTTCTCAAGCGCCTCCAATTCGGCCGAGGGTTCAAATTCGTGCCTGAAGACCTCGTGGTATTCGCCATCTACATCGACAATTACGGATTCGCGAAGGACACGTATGTCTCTAACCTGTCCTTCCCCGTAGGGCGTTCCGATTCTTTTTCCAACCTTGGGTAATTCCTTCTTTGCTTGAACATATTGCTCGTACTCGTAAACGAGGCAGCAACGCAATCTTCCACACATGCCCGTTATCTCTTGCGGGCTTAAAGAAATTCCCTGTGCTTTAGCCATCCTAATCGATACGGGGCTAAAATCAGTCAAAAAAGTTGAGCAGCAGCGCGGTTGCCCACAGGCCCCATGTCCGCCCATTATCTTAGCCACATCTCGCGGTCCAATCATGAGCATATCTACCTTGGCCCGATATGCACGCTTAAGCTGCCGGCTCAAGGGTCGAATATCAAGTTTTTTGTTTTCAGTTGTATACAAAAAAGTCAGGTTACCCCCGTCAAAACTATACTCAGCCTTAACAAATTTTGCGTCTTTGATTCCAAGATGATGCGCCTTTTCACGGCAGCTGATGAGCGCGTCAAGCTCCTTCTGCTCCCAAAATTGTTTCAGAACGAGATCTCGGGGTGTTGCCCGCCTATTGATCTGCTTTAATCCTCGACGTCGATCTAGTTTGTCCGGGTCAATTAGCGAGATCACCTGGCCCAGCTGCAGGCCTCGCCGAGTATCGATAACCACGTGATCTCCAGGTTCTACAGCCTCATCTTCTTCTATTAATCTGAAATGGTACAACTTCCCTAATTTCTGGAAGCGCACACCAATATATTCTGTCATTTAGGTACTCCAACTGATAACCCGGCTTTAAGCCAGGACAAATTCTAGGTATTGGTACTATTTAAACATAACCGGCCGCAAAACCCAAAAGCTGCTCTCGCGGCCGGCAAATGGGAACCAAATACTTGCACCTTGGATCATCTCAATATTATAGATAATGGGTCTAATTTCTTTGGCAGAGGCGAATTCTGTTAGCCAATCATCCTGATGGGAATCATGGTTTGTTGATTTGTAAGGGTTAACACACTAACCCGCGCCGCGACGGCCGGCGCGAGTTTTTCAAATGCCTTTCCAGCAGGTGATTCAGGCGCAACAACGACGACAGGCTCACCCGAGTCTCCACCTTGACGAACAAGGGCGTCTAAAGGTATCGACCCAAGAAAATCCGCGCCCTGGTCTGTTGCCAACTGTTCACCGGCGCCAGTGCCAAAAAAATCACCGGTCATATTTTCTATGATCCCGATGATAGGGACCTCCAATTTTTCAAACATCTTAAGGCCGCGCAATGCATCGGCTGCTGCTACTTGCATCGGCTGGGTAACTACTATCGCCCCGGTAAGAGGGATGGCCTGGGCTAGCGACAACTGAACGTCGCCGGTGCCAGGTGGTAAATCAATAATCAGATAATCAAGATCACCCCAGGCGACATCCGTCAATAACTGTTTGATGGCTGTATGGAGCATTGGTCCGCGCCAGACCAAAGGCTGGTCCGGCTTAGTTAGAAAAGCCATGGATATGAACTTAACGCCGTAATTCTCGGCCGGTATCATCTTACGATTTTGCGGGGGCGGCATCTGGAGTTTGCCCATCATCATTGGCACATTGGGACCCAGGATGTCAGCATCCAAAATGCCTACTCTGGCGCCGAATCTTGCCAGGCTTATGGCCAGGTTTACGGCCACAGTTGTTTTGCCAACCCCCCCCTTCCCACTCGATACGGCGATCGAAGTTCGGACATTATGACCGATTTTTTGAGAAATCCGATGATCCTCAGGAACATTCGCATCCCAATTGATGGTAATATCGCCAACACCTTGAAGGGATTCCAAGGCAGCTCTGGCGTCTTCCTCAATTTTCGTTCTGTATGGACAGGCTGGTGTCGTCAAGACGATGGTGAGGGTAATATCGTCCCCCCGAACCAGGATGTTTCGTACCATCTTGAGGGAAATCAAATCACGATGTAGCTCCGGATCAATGACGGTTGCCATCGCCTGCCGAACAATTTCTTCATCTATTATCGATTGCATATTATTTACGGAAATCTACCTCACCTGCGGTTCTGCCCAGCCTTTTTAACCCGCCCCGCGATATGGTAATTGGCGAATATACTCTTCCTCAAGTACAGGCACAGGTTGATCGTCTGCGTCCTTTGACTTTTGCCGGCCCTTGGAAGCTGCGGCCAGATTGCGGGCAGCTTCTTCTGCTCCAGCTTTCTTAGCCGCTATTTCTCGCCAATAGCTGATAGGTTTGCTCAAGCGCTCCTTATCATGAATATGAGCTGTGGTTCGGTTATAGCTTGCTAATTCGTAATCGTGGTCCATCTTGATAGCATCAAAAGGGCAAAATTCCGCACAATAGCCACAATTCATACAGATATCAATGTCAATGTAAAACTCTTCTGGCTCTGGCTTGGGACGACCATTAGGTAATTTGCCCCGAACGATCCAAATACATTGGGGTGGGCACACTTTTGCACAAATACCACACGAAGTACACCAATCATGTGGCCAGTTTTCCCCACTTACCGGATCGTCTGTCACAAGGAAGGGGATAAACCGGAAACGCTCTGGTACAGGCAGTTTTTCTTCAGGATAGAAAACAGTAATCGCGCCTTTTCCCTTTAAACTTTGCCGGACACCCAGGGCTTTATCGTTATAGTAGCGCCCTCCGCGCACTAACCAATGGATGTCATCCACGTAGGTGGCTACAAAATGCCTGAGGGTAACGGCCATGCCCTTAACTATTCCTAATCCGTACATATCCATTCCTAAAGAATTCTCGCATTGGGTTGAGCTACCGATAAGTGTTCCGCAAGCATCAGATGCCGGCGTCGCAATTAGCGGTCGACTTCACCCAAGACAATATCAATGCTTCCTAATATAGCGACGATATCGGCTACTTTGTGGCCCTTAGCCATCAAGCCCATCGGCGTCAGATTGATGAAAGATGGCGCTCTGATGTGATAGCGGTCGGGATTCGAAGCCCGTGGTTTGGCGATTACATAGTAGCCAAGTTCACCTTTTGGATTTTCTACCCGGCCGTAGGCATCGCCGCCCTTGACCCGGATAGCATATTGTGGTTTACCTGAGACTATAGGTCCACCGGCCGTATCCTTCAGGTGCGGTATTAATTGTTGCAGAATGCGCAGACTTTGATGCATTTCATCGATTCTGATCAGATAACGATCATATATGTCGCCGTTATAGCGAACAGCAACATCAAAGTCTAGTTTGTCGTAGAAAGAATAAGGCTGTGCTCTTCGTACGTCATATGGCACTCCACTCGCCCTCAATACCGGGCCTCCGGTGCTATAGGCAATGGCATTTTCAGGTGATAGGTACCCTACGCCAATGCAACGTGCGCGAACAATCTCATTGTGTGTTATGTAGGTGTCTAGCTGTTCTAAGGCACGGGGTAAGCGATTGAATATTAACTCATCCATAAAGGCCATTATCGGATCATTACGGACGTAATCTGGCAGATCGTAGGCGATACCGCCAAAACGCATGTAGTTGCACATCATGCGTGATCCAGCAACTTCTTCAAAAAAGTCCAGAACCAATTCGCGCTCGGTATAAAGATAGAGCATGGGCGTCTGGAGAGCGCCAAGGTCATTTAACAGAAATCCCAGCGCCCAGGCGTGGTTAACAATTCGAGTCAATTCGACCATCAGTATTCGAATCCACTCCGCCCGTTCGGGAACCTCGGCATCCATCATCTCTTCAATCGCCAGCACATAGCCATGATTGTTTGACATTGAGGATAGATAATCCAGACGATCCGTGTAAGGAATGTTCATGATGAAAGTATTTCTTTCACCAATCTTCTCATGGTTTCGATGCAGGTAGCCCATTACCGGCTTCAGATCGACGACGGTTTCACCATCAAGGGTGACGACCATGCGGAAGACGCCATGGGTTGAGGGGTGTTGAGGACCTAAATTTACGGTTACCTTATCTGTCTTGAGACCTGGTGTTGCGTCCCGAGAATACGAGAGACCGGCGTAGAGCTCAGTGTCAGTTTCAAATTCAACCCCATCAGGCTGCCAACTTGCCGGATATTGAACGTTCTTACCGTAAGGGTTGTGTTCTTCAGAGCGGGAGACATTACCGCCGGGCCAGCGACTGCCGAACGGCTTGGCGTCTTCTTCATAGTAGGGTTCTTGCCAATCCTTCCGCATAGGATGGCCCTCAAAGCCCTCCCACATCAGAATGCGGCGCAGATCAGGATGTCCCTGAAATTTGATGCCATATAAGTCCCAGGCTTCGCGCTCTTGAAAATCAGCCCCCGGCCAGATTGGCACCACTGAGGGAATTTCTGGATTGTCCCGGTCAACCTGGACCTTGAGAACGATCGGCCCGCCGCCCTTTTCTGTGCTGAACGTATGGTAGACGACCTCCATCTTATTTTCATCGATAAGATCGACGCCGGTTAAACAAGACAAATAGTTAAAGCCTAAGTTGTCGCGGACATACTCGCTGATTTCCACCAACTTATCGGCCGGGATAATAAAACCTGTGTGCCGAACCCGTTCGTCGTCGAGGATCTCACCCGGAAACCTTTCCTTGAGATCGGAAATCGCTTTCTCGATGGGATCTGCTACCACAGCAACAGGTTCATCCAATTCTATCGTCGTATCGCTCATCCGGAATCCTTTATCCATTCACGGTTCTTATGCACTCTGGTTCACTAAACAGTCGGCGTTTCTTCAGCTGAATCAATTGATCCCTGTGACTCACCTACGGTGGCAGATTCTGCTGGTACCGAACGGGCCGAATTCTTGCGGATCAGGTCAATTTGACGCAGATCAACCAGATCCGGTCCGAGGACCGGCACGGGGATAACTTCACCAGGAGAGTTCTTTTGGTACCATGGTACCGTTTTAATGGATTGCTGGGAAATTTTCTCCTGCAAGGTGATTAGCCCGTAGATAAGCGCCTGAGGTGTTGGCGGGCAACCCGGGACATAAACATCTACTGGCAAAAGCTTATCAACGCCATCCACCACGTTGTAGCCTTCTTTGAATGGACCCCCGCCGTTCGCGCAAGCGCCCATGCTTAAAACGTAACGTGGTTCGGGCATCTGGTTATATAGGCGTACAATCACTGGAATCATCTTCTTAGTAACAGTTCCAGAAACGATCATGACGTCAGCCTGCCGTGGTGATGCCCTAAAAACTTCCATTCCAAAGCGGGCCAGATCATAACGGCTGGCTGCGGTACATATCATTTCAATAGCACAACATGCCAATCCAAAGCCCAGTGGCCATAACGAGTTACGCCGGGACCAATTGTAGATCTTATCGATTGTGGTGATGAAGATGTTGTCTGCAACTTCATCCGGTATTGGAACATCCGAAGCGATCGTTTCATTCGCTGCAGTCATAGGTTTGTCATCTCCTCATACCAAGCATTCATTATGTCAAGCATTATGCGCTCATTAGCGAGTTCAGGATCATCACTAAACCCTGGCAAAGACTCTACCAAGTCAGCCAATTCAAGCAAACCAACATGGATTGGATCCAGATTCGGGTGATTGTCGATGAGAGAAATGGCGATAGCGTAAGCTGAATCCCAGTACAAAGCCGGTCGGTAGTCGTCAGTCATCCTTCATGCATTAATGTTGACAAGATCAGCTGCTGGCATCCAACGCCACGAGCACGTTTTCAACACGAGCAAACCGCGCATATAATACATCATTGTAAAGGGTCGGGCGAATTACAACCAGTTCATCCTTTATAAGGCAAAATGAGATTTAATACCACTGCAATAGGACTCATGACAAACCCTTTTCGATACAAACCCTCGTTTGAACAAACCATTGATTTTTACAAACTCGATTTAACCTGACATATCAACTACCAATGATCCAATCTTGTACCCGTCGCTTATTGAAATGAGAATAGTTCTTGTTTCACCATTTCATGGCGGCAGCCATCGTTCATGGGCGGCTGGATATATAGGGTCCAGCCAAAATGAGGTAGATGTTCTTGCCATGCCTGATCGTTTTTGGAAATGGCGCATGCATGGCGGCGCCATTACGCTTGCCAGACGCTTTAACCATAAATATCGCATCCGCGATCCTCAACAGAGAGTATCCCTACCCGATGTTGTTTTGGCTACAGATATGGTTGATCTAACCACTTTTCTGTCCCTTACGCGACGCTCGACGTATAAATTACCAGCAATTTTATTCATGCACGAAAATCAGATCACTTATCCTTTGCCCAACAGTGCTTCAGAGGGACCAATGAGAAGGCAACAGGGGGAGCGAGACTTACATTACGGATTCATTAACTTTGCCTCAATGATTGCGGCGGATCTCGTTCTATTTAACTCGGTATATCATCGAACCGAGTTTTTTGCAGCGTTACCGTCCTTCCTGAAGCACTTTCCCGAATTTAATGAATTAGAAACGGTTCCCTTCCTCCTCGAAAAAAGCGAAGTAATGCCAATTGGCCTGGACGTCCAGGGTCTAAACAAAGCCCAGCATCGTAATGATCCATCCGATCCCCCGCTTATTCTTTGGAATCAACGCTGGGAATATGACAAAAATCCAGAACAGTTTTTCACAGCTCTATATCAGATTGCTCGGGAAGGTATACCTTTCCGTTTGGCAGTTTGCGGCGCGAATTTCCGGCAAAATCCAGCTGAATTTGACAAGGCGCGAACAGAGTTGGCCGGTCAAATAATACATTGGGGTTATGCTGTAGCGGGGGTATACAAAAAATTACTTTGGGAGGCTGCGATAACAATATCGACTGCCCACCACGAGTTTTTCGGCATCAGTATTCTCGAGGCAATTGCCTGCAATACATATCCCATATTACCACGCCGGTTGAGTTACCCAGAATTATTGCCCCTTTCCACTCATGATCAATGCCTCTATTTGGATCACTCAGGATTGATAGATATTCTTCGCTGGAGCCTTACAAACGATGCTGCAAGAAACGCTGCAAGCCGCGAACTCGCGGCCCATGTTGCCCAATTCGATTGGCGATTTATCGCACCACGTTTTGATGATCGGATCGCCTTGTTAGTCGAAGGGCTTCTCACCACTAAAAAACAGATGAACATTACCTGATATATTTGCCTGCAC
The DNA here is from genome assembly GCA_035527655.1 of Patescibacteria group bacterium. Taxonomy (GTDB): domain Bacteria; phylum Chloroflexota; class Anaerolineae; order Promineifilales; family Promineifilaceae; genus UBA11865. The sequence goes on from DATLAB010000025.1 coordinate 23,582, forward strand.
ATCCACTTACTGTATAGTACTCCCTTGTTTGTTTTGAGCAGGAAGATGCCAGGTGATTGCCTGTCATAGGCAAGCGGCCATGTTATAATTCTGTCGATTGATTTAGTTGCTAGCGCAACTAAATGCCAGGTATTTCTACCCAACAGTTTAATGAAGAACGATTAGAGGAGTACGCAAAACAAAATGCTATCTTTGGAAGAACGACTACCGGCGAAAATCGCCCGGCTTTCTGAATTAGCCCACAATCTATGGTGGAGTTGGAATCCAGAGGCTCGCGCATTGTTTAAAAATCTAGATCTAACACTTTGGCGAAATACCCATCACAATCCGGTTCGCATGCTGCAGGAGATAAGCCAGGAACAGTTTGATGCCAAAGCCATTGATGCGCTTTTTTTCAGGCATTATAGTAAAGTGATGATTGCCTTGGACCGTGAAATGGCTAACGGAGACGGTTGGTTCAAGCAGACTTATCCGGGAAAAGAAGACTTGCTAGTAGCCTATTTCTCGGCCGAGTTCGGATTACACAGCTCTTTGCCGATTTATTCTGGTGGTCTGGGAATTCTTTCCGGGGATCATACCAAGGAGGCGAGTGATCTGGGTATCCCGCTCGTTGGTGTAGGTTTCATGTACCCCCAAGGTTACTTTCGACAACGAATCCCGTCTCATGGTTGGCAAGAGGCGGTTTACGAACAGCTTGATATGAACAGTGCGCCCGTAGTCCCTGTAACGAATGAAGATGGTGAAGAATTAAAGGTTGCCGTCTCGATGGGCGACAGAGAAGTGTATGCCAAAATCTGGAAAGTTCAGGTTGGCCGAATCCCTCTATATTTGCTGGATACAGATGTGGACGAGAATGATCCTTGGGATCGAGAATTGTCGGCTCGCTTGTATTCTGGTGATAGCGAACAAAGGATACGTCAGGAGATGATGTTGGGGATCGGTGGTGTCCGAGCACTACGCAAGCTTAATATTGACCCGACAATGTGGCATATGAATGAAGGTCATTCAGCCTTCCTGATATTGGAATGTGTCCGCGAACTTGTCCGTAGCGGATCGAGTTACGAGGAAGCACTGGCGGAGATCAGGCAACGGACCCTCTTCACCACGCATACACCGGTTCCAGCGGGGCATGATGCCTTTCCCTTTCATATGGTGGAACAAAATTTCGCTGGCTATTGGGACGAAATTGGCCTCAATCGAGAACAATTCTTGGATTTAGGTCGGCATGAAGAAGAATGGGGAACCAGCTTCAATATGACCGTACTTGCCTTAAGAATGTCAGGTCAGGCCAACGGAGTCAGCGAGTTACACGGTCAAGTATCACGGACAATGTGGCAAGGGGTTTGGCCGGATAAGGAAATAGGCGAAGTGCCAATTATGTCGGTTACCAATGGGATCCATGTCCCTACCTGGACACCGCCCGAACTTGGTCAATTATTTAACAAATACCTCGGACCCGATTGGCTAAGTCATCACGATGAGCCGGCGTTGTGGGAACGCATCAACGATATACCGGATGCCGAATTGTGGCAACTCCATTCGGAGTTGAAACGAAAGATGTTGCGCTATTTGGGAGAACTGGCTCGAGAGCGATGGGTTGCAGGACAAAGCGATCCGACCCAGGTACTCACCAGCGGGACATTGCTTGACCCAGACGCCCTGACAATCGGATTCGCCCGCCGATTTGCAACTTACAAGCGGGCAACACTGATATTCAGAGATGTAGACCGGTTACAACGAATTCTTTTGGATGAGCACCGGCCGGTCCAATTGTTGTTTGCCGGTAAAGCCCATCCGGCCGATGATCCCGGAAAATTGCTGATTCAAACCGTTTACAACATGGCCAAACATAACAACTTTGGTGGACGCATTGCCTTTGTTGAGGACTACAACATGCATATGGCACGTTCCTTGGTCCAAGGGGTCGATGTTTGGTTAAACACCCCGAGGCGTCCGCGTGAAGCAAGCGGGACTAGTGGTCAAAAGGCGGCGTTAAATGGCATCCCCAACCTCAGTATTCTTGATGGCTGGTGGGTTGAAGGGTACAACGGAGCGAACGGTTGGGCGATAGGCAAGGAGAACGATTATGCAACCCAGGACGAGAGAGATGCCGCAGATGCCACATCGTTATACCAACTAATTGAAGATGAGGTTGTGCCTGCTTACTACCATCGCGATCTTGATGGTGTTCCCCGGGACTGGGTGGATATAATGCGTGAATCAATTCGTTCAAATGCACCAAAGTTTTCTAGCAGAAGAATGCTCAAAGAATATAGCCGACTCTACACTAGATCGTTGCGTTAACATTAGATATTTGAGATATCCTAATCATGATCCGCCGAGTCGCTTACTTCGTCGTCTTGGTAGTATGGTTGATTGTCATGTGTTTGCCCATGCTCGCCTTTGTTTTGGCAATGAGGGGGGAATTAAATCTTGGAGGCCAAGAAAATCGCCATGTCAGGGTGTTTTTGGTCCAGGGTGACGAAGAAGATGGCATAGGTTTTGAATGGACCAGAAGCGCTGCTAAAGACTCAAAATGCCTCAATTCCTCCGTTCGATATCTGCTCTGGGAAGGTGATGCAGAGAAAGTCAATGCCGATTATTGCCAATGTTTTTCGAGTATCGATAGACAGAACCTGTATGATGGTCCATGCCAATGATCAGATATTCCACCGTTTCGAAATCGCGTACTCAAATCATACCTGCTCACCACCCTGATATATATACTGGATCAGCGGCTCGTAAGAGACCGTCTGGTCTTGTCCGTATTATGTTACAGGAGTCCCTGATGTGGTACAATGTTGGTCGGTGATTGCCGATGGAAGTAACAGATTTAGTACCTCCTAAAGAGGAATATCAGCCGACGAGCTCTCAGTTGGATCGAGCAAGTGAGATACGCAGATTCAACTTTCGCTTTGTCTACTTGCCGATAGTTTTCATCAGCCTGGTCTTTGTCTTAGCAATTCTTGGTTTGCTATACTTGGCTCTGTTCCCTCCGACTGATGAAACTGCGGAAACGATCTCCGGCATAGCGGATGCATTTACGATCTTAGGAATAATTCCTCTTTTGCTCCTGTGCGCCATCTTTCCTACTCTATGGATAGGGGCCTTTATCCAAGGAAAAAGACGAGGGATGGCACCTCTACGACAACTGCAACTGCTCTTATGGCGGTTGGATGGGGGCATAACTAGTGTTAGGCGAGTGATTCAAAGAATTGCCCAAAAATTGGCGAATCCGGTTATTATTTTTCAGGCCTTTTTTGCCTTCGTGCGGAGCATCCTACACAGCATTGCCAGACTATTTAAACAGGGATAAATATTTATGAGTGAAAACAACGATAATTGGAAGATTAAGGTCTTGATTGTGTCGACAGTTATAGGAGCCGTTAGCGGTCTTGCCGCAGGATACCTCCTCAATAAGACTGCAGAACAAAAACAGAGTGGCGCTCCAAGAATACAAACAACAGACGCGCTTAAACTTACAGTCGGGGTCATTGGCCTCGTGCGCGGAATCGCTTCTCTCGGTGATCCGAATTAACTTTACATCTCAATATGAGAAGAATAATCTTTGTTGATGACGATCGCACCAACACCACGCTCATTAAACGGTTGTTGGAAATGGATGGTTTTACAGTACTTGTCTGCCCAGATGTGCAGCGAGCCAAAGAGGCATCGGTGGCTGGCGTAGATGCCTTTGTTATTGACTGCAATTTATCCTATGGGGACGATGGCGTTGACCTGCTTGTCGCCATTCGAAACGGCAGTACGGCGGCAAAATCTACGTTACCCGTGATTATGACCTCTGGGGACGACCGTAGGCTCGCAGCAGCGGAGAAAGCCGGAGCAACAAGTTTTCTGGTCAAACCTTATTCGCCGAGCGAACTATCCACTCAACTTAGGGAAATGTTTCCTCAGGAGACCTGATTTGTCCAAAAATGCTAGAAAGAGTTCCTCAGCAAAAAAAGCAGGGCGTCAATGGCGGCGGATGGATTTACATTTACATACCCCAGCCTCCAGTGATTATCAAGAAGCTCAATTAGATTATCTAGATATTCTTAGGCAGGCCGAAGCGCGGAATCTGGATGTGATCGCCTTCACCGATCACAATTCCGTGTCAGGATATGCTGCCATGCAAAATGAAATCCATCAGCTGGAGCTATTGGAGCAATTGGACCGTCTGAAGGCGGATGAGGCACGGCGATTAGCTAAATACCGAGTCCTGTTGGAAAAGATCCTGGTTTTACCTGGCTTCGAATTTACTGCGACTTTTGGATTTCATATCTTGGGAATCTTTTCCCCGGAAACACCTGTCTCCTATCTTGAACACTTGCTGCTTTCTCTTAACGTACCCCTATCCCAACTGAGAGAGGGAAGTTCGACAGTTGGTGCTACAAGCGACGTCCTGCAGGCTTATCGCACTATCAACCAAGCAGGTGGACTGGTCATTGCCGCGCATGCCAATTCGGGGAACGGCGTGGCCATGCGTGGCTTGGAGTTTGGGGGGCAGACACGCATAGCTTACACCCAGGATCAAAATTTACATTGTCTTGAAGTCACAGACTTAGATAAGCGAGGGCGATACACCACACGACGATTCTTCGAAGGCTCAAAACCTGAATATCCCCGGCCGATGCGTTGCATTCAAGGTTCGGACGCTCACCGCCTGGTTCGCGAATCGCCGACTTCCAAGTATCTCGGTGTTGGGGATCGCGTCACAGAAATTTTCCTAGATTCCGTAAGCTTTGATTCGGTGGCAGCCGTCTTAAAAAATAACGATCACTCTCTAACCAGGCCTTATAGTGGGCCTGCAACCCCGATAGATTTCGTTTTGTTAGCCCGCGAAGAAGGACCTTCAATTGTCCAATCATTTCACAAGAGCACAGCTCAAAGAGGTGGCCATTTAAATCGAATTTTGGCGGATGTTTGCGCCATGGCCAATACCAACGGAGGGACAATTTATGTCGGACTCTCACCTGAGACTACTGAGAAAATTGCCGGTGTACGAGAGCCGTTAAAAGCCACCGATTACCTTCGGACAGCAATTGCTCGCCACATGAGGCCTGAGCCAGAAGTTACAATAGACAGTCTCGTTTCACAGGGACAGACTGTCATGCGAATAACAGTGTCACCGGGCAGGGAACTTCCCTACGCGATAGATGACAATCGTTTTTATGTTCGTGATGATACCGAGACAATCCTGGCAGTTCGTGATGAAATAGTTCGCCTGGTGGAGAGGCGCTTGATCAGAGATAGGCGCATTACAGCAAACCAAGATCCCATAGCGATTCCAGCTGGTAGCAACGAAATTCCTGAACCTATTCCGGTGGTTGTCAGTGTTGAAATTGACCAACACAATGTCTCACCACCCCGAACAGGTGTAGAGATTGTAGCCAGTGAAGACCGCGATGGAACTACATATCATACTGTTCGCGACCTGAGAAATGGCAATCTAATCAAAAACGTCACGAAGTCATCGGCAAGGAAACTTTGGCACTACGCTATAACCCAGGCAGAAGCAGGCATTCCCAACCCGAACGAACTGGTCTGGCAAGTAGACATCGCCTTTTTGCAGGAGCGGCGAAAAGATAACTATGTATGGTACGATCTGGCCATGCGTAACACTTCTGGTATTCACATCTATTATGGCGTAACAGACAGCGGTCTGAATGAAGAGTGGATGAGCCTAGTTCAGAGGTATACGTAGGTCATGGATGTTAAGGTTGGGGTGCTAACCGTAAGCGATCGTGCTTCTCAGGGGGAGTATGATGATGCAAGCGGTCCATTGATCGTGGATATCATCGGCCGGCGGCTCGGTTGGTCAATAGCCAAAGAGAGCATCGTTAGCGACAATCTTCAAATTATTTCGGAACGGCTTCTTGATTGGTGCGATAATGGAGTGAATCTGATTTTGACTAGTGGAGGGACGGGATTCTCTCCAAGAGACGTAACGCCAGAAGCAACCCGGCAGGTTATTATCAAGGAAGCGCCGGGTATAGCCGAGGTTTTACGCCAGGAAAGCATAAAAGTTACCCAACATGCTATGCTCTCACGTGCTGTAGCCGGTATTCGGGGTCGCTCATTGATCATAAATTTACCCGGTAGTCCAAAGGCGGTAAAAGAGGGTCTCGATATACTTATTCCGGTCTTGCCCCATGCACTGGCTTTAATCTTAGACGAGTCTGGCGCAGAAAGCGGTCACCGAACTGTCTGAGGACATGGAACAAACGTTGGGTAAATTATGCTTAAAGAAAGGACGTGAGAAACCCGTCAATAATCACCATCCATGGATTTTTTCGGGAGCGATTTCAGATATTGTTGGTGGGGAAGTTAAGCCAGGAGAGTTGGTTGATGTTGTTGGCGCCAACGGAAAATGGCTGGCCAAGGCATATTTTAATCCCTTATCCCAAATCCAGGCTCGGATTCTTTCTTGGGACCCTGGTCAAACAATTGACGAGGGGTTCTGGCACGAGAAACTGAAACAGGCTATTGGATTACGGGATATACTCCAACTGGAACCCTCAACAACTGCATATAGATTAGTTAATGCTGAGGCCGACGGAATTCCAGGTCTTGTCGTCGACAAATATAATACCTACCTGGTTTTCCAGGCGCTGACGGCCGGCATTGACCAACGCAAGGAAATGTTAGTATCTATTTTGGCAGAACTTCTATCACCAGATGGTATTGTCGAACGATCTGATGTTAATGTTCGAAAAAAAGAAGGGCTCTCAAAAGTTACAGGAATACGTTTCGGTGCCAGCCCCCCTGGAAATATCACGGTTCTGGAAAATGGCCAGTCATTCATCGTTGATCTTTTCCGGGGTCATAAAACAGGACTCTATCTGGATCAACGAGAAAATCGAGCAACAGTTTGTCGTTCAGAAAATGTGGCTGGTCGCGAGTTGCTGAATGTATTTGCATATACTGGTGGATTTGCGGTCAACGCCGCCGCCGCCGGAGCGAGTCGGATTGTGAATATTGACACATCAACGACTATGCTCGAAGGAGCCCGGCAAAACATGATGCTAAATGGCTGGGAACGGACTCATGATGAATACATAACAGGTGACGCCTTCCTCAAGTTGCGCCAACTGAGAGACGAAGGACGCCAATTTGATATCGCTATCGTAGACCCACCGAAATTTGCCCAGAGCAAAGGCGATGTGCCGGCTGCTTGCCGCGGCTACAAGGATATCAATATGTTGGCCATGCAACTGTTGCGAAGAAATGGCCTCCTGGCAACATTTTCATGCTCGGGATTAATTGATAGTGGTCTTTTTCAGAAAGTTCTATTTGGCGCCTCTATTGATGCAGGGCGTGATGTGCAAATTATGCGACCCCTGTCTCAGGCGCCGGACCACCCCGTTCTTCTGACTTTCCCTGAATCTTCTTATCTCAAAGGGTTTTTTTGTCGCGTCTGCTAACTTCTGCCATAAATACACGAGATTGTCTGATTAATTGATAGTTACCGTCTCTCGGTTCGCAATTATACTGCCCGCCGCTTATGAAATTGAGTAAACTGACCCTCCACGGGTATAAAACTTTTGCCAGCAAAACGGTATTCGAATTCAACGAAGGCATAACAGCTATTGTCGGTCCCAATGGTAGCGGTAAGAGCAATATTGCCGATGCGATCCGCTGGGTGCTAGGGGAACAGAGTTATGGAACCCTAAGGGGCAAACGGACAACTGACATGATTTTCGCCGGCAGCCAACAACGTCCGCGAGCTGGGATGGCTCAGGCGATATTAACTTTGGACAACAGCGCTGGTTGGATCCCCCTTGATTTCAATGAAATAGAAATTAGTAGGCGCGCCTACCGCTCAGGGGAAAACGAGTATTTGCTCAATGGTCAAAAAGTACGCCTACGCGATGTCATCGACCTTTTAGCCAGCAGCGGATTGGCTCAACACAACTATACTATTATCAGTCAGGGTCTTGTTGATCAGGCTTTATCGCTTCGATCGGATGAACGCCGTTTGCTATTTGAAGGTGCGGCTGGCGTCAGCCAGTACAAATTGCGACGGACCGAAACAATACGAAGGTTACAAGAGACTGACCATAATTTGGAACGCCTTAACGACATCCTGAGCGAGATTAAGCCCCGCTTAGGTAGCTTGAGAAGGCAAGCAGATCGGGCCAAAAACTATGAGCAAATAGCCGCTGACTTGAAATACCATTTGCGTATCTGGTATGGATACCGTTGGGAAGATGCTCGCAAGCAATTATTGGCTTGTCGAGAGGAACGCCAAAAATCCCGGCAACAATGGGAACATGGACAACAAATGTTGGCAACGTCTCAGGAACAAATGGATGAACTGAGGGGCCAGGTATACGACATGCAACGAGCTTTACAGTATAAGGAAGAGGAGCGCAACTCCCTACGAGACCAGGTCGCGGCAGCACGCCAATCAGTCGCGGTGATAAAGGAACGTCAGGACTCGATAAGATCTCAGCTCGATGACCTAACAGTTGAGATTCCGGCTATCGTGGTTCAGCATGAGCGGGCACATACCGAGACCAACCAGGCCATCTCGGAATTGCAGGTCGCTCAGGCTGAATATGATGACGTTGAGATTGAATGCCGTGAGTTCGAATCCAATACTTTGACCGTCCAAGCCGAGATAAAGCGTTTACAGGGACAGATAGTAGAGTTCGATCGGACTAAGAATATTTTGCAAAAGGAAATAGCCGAAGGGCATGGCAAAAAGGAACTGGTTAAGACTCTGATCGAACGATTAATTAGCGAGCCAGGCGTTGATGATCAGTACGAAGAGGCAAGGGCTGAAGTTGAAAGATTAACCAATGCTGAGGATTCAGCAAGAGATAATTTAGGTCATATAACCAATAAGGTTGCTGAACTCAGATTGAGCCTTGCTACTATTGAACAGGCCACCGCCAAGTTGATAATTCAACATCAGGCAGCAGAGTCAAGACATTATCAGAAAAGGGATACCGTCCTGACTTTGCAGACACGCCTCGAAGAGCTTCACAGGCAAAAGGGAATAATACCAGAGGTCACAGGTAATTTTGACATAGTGGGTCAATTCTCAGAACTGGTTTTCATACCAGAACAATTTCGAGTAGCCGTAACGGCCGCGTTAACATATAAGTTAGCTGCCTACACTGTCCCGGACAGCAAGAGTTTTTGGAAGCTGATAAAGAAAGCTGAAGGTCTGCCAATTATGGTGGCAGATCTCAGCATGTTAAAGGTACCAGAAAAAATATCTATTTCGAACCAACCGGGCATCATTGGATGGGCAGATTCGCTTGTTAAACCCGAGGAAGAATCCCGCGGACTGGTTCAACTTATGCTTGGCCATGTTCTAATCGTAGATGATGCCTTGGTGGCTTACGATTTGGCTTTTAAGCTGCCGCCTGGCGCCTTGGCGGTAAGTCTGGATGGCTTTGTCGCTTTTTCTGGCGGTCTAGTCCAGATTGCCCCTGATCCGGTGTTTTCCAACATATCTTCACCTGGGGAAAATATTGTCGAATTACAAGAAGAACTCGAAAAGGAAACGGATAATCTAGGGAAATTCAGCGAAGAATTAGTAACTCTTGCGGCCGCGGTTGAGGAATCAAGGGGCAAGCTGGAGTCGATGAACAAAACAATCGTCCTAGCCGAGAACCACGAAAAGTCTGTTACTTTCGAAACATTGGAGATCAAACGGTCGCGTGAACTGGCAGAACAGCAGCTTCGGTTTATTTCCAAGCGTATGGAAACAGCCCGCACTGAAGTTATTCTTCAGAGGGATCAACTTCGAATGTTTAATGAGTTGTTGGCCAATAAAGAATCTGAGGCTGAGGAACTTGAGATAATTCTCCTGGAATCACGTCAGGAACTCAACGCCCTACCAATTGCAGCAACCACTACAACCCGGGGGCTAAACCTTCAGCGAATTGAAGCGGCGCGAACAATTCTTGCCGGTCGGCAAGCCGTTGTAGATAGTAGACGAGCGACATTAAACCAGCTCGCTGATCAACTTCGCCGCCGGGAAGAGCGAAAAGCAGAGCTAGAGAATCGCAGCCAAGAGTTGAAGATTGACGAGCATATCGATAAGCTTGAGATCAACCTGGCGAACTTAGCTCAAATCGAGGAATCTATCGGCCCGTTGCGAAAAAAGTTGGCCGACGACCGCAAGCGACAAAAGTTGATCGAGGATGAGTTAGCTAACCTCCAGCGTAGGATCCGGACATTGGAAAATGATTTCATGCAAGCTCGAATGGAATTTGGTCGGGTAGAAAATCAACTTGAGAGCTTGAGAGAACGCATAACGGCCGATCTAGGCCTGGTCGCCTTAAGCAATGCCGACGATCTGCCTACCCAATCACCATTACCCATGGCAGCAGTTGTCGAAGAGTTGCCGGTCGTGACCTCGCTGCCGGACGATATTGAAGAAACGGTTAGCAAATACCGGGGGCAGCTGACCCGTATGGGTCCGGTAAACCTAGATGCTCCAGGGGAATATGAGGAGACTTCTGAACGATACGACTTCATGCAGCAGCAGGTACAAGATTTATCCACGACCAAACAACGGCTTGAAGTGGTCATAGATGACCTGGATCAACTGACTTCAACTGCCTTTGCCGAAACCGTACGCAGAGTTGACCAGGAGTTTGGAAACGTTTTCAAACGGTTATTTGGAGGCGGTTCGGCTCAACTAGTCCTGACCGATCCAGATGATCTGACGCTAAGTGGGGTTGACATTGTCGCACGGCTTCCTAGGAGGCGAGAGCAGGGTCTTGCCTTGTTATCGGGCGGTGAGAGATCCCTTACGGCGACCGCCCTGATATTCTCGCTGCTAAAGGTATCGCCGACTCCCTTTTGTATTCTTGATGAAGTCGACGCCATGCTAGATGAGGCAAATGTCAACCGATTCCGTGATCTGCTCAACGAACTCAGCGATAAAACCCAGTTCATTCTTATTACTCATAACCGGGGCACTGTACAGGTCGCCGAAACTGTTTATGGGATCAGCATGGGGGCCGATAGCGTTAGCCAAGTGATATCGATCCGGCCAGAGGATTATTTGGCTCAAAAAGTATAGCCCATAATGAAAAAGGCTGAATCGCATAACAATTCAGCCTTTAATAATATTTGCTTGGTAACTTCTTTACTCTGCTGCAGGCGTCTCGCTAACTGCTGGGATTTCTAACGTTGGGACCGCTGGAGCCGGCGTCGGTGGTAAGAGGAAGCGTCTGTCAAGCACTGGCCGCTGCGGCACACTTGCCCGCCAGCGCTCGTAAATCTCGACCCCATCAAGTCGTTGGTTTTCAAGCCACGATTGTAGCAACTCTTGCCGAGCACCATTTAGAGCTGATTCATTCAGCGGCCGCATTTCCCGGCCGCTCACCATGACAATGAAATATCGCTCAGTCCCTGTTTCAGAATCTTCGGCCTGGACAATAAGAATTGGGCTCGGTTCATCAATGGGTTTGTTGAAGACCGCCTCGGATAGCTCCAACCCAAAAAGGGAAGTTATATCCTCTTGCGTGCGCCAAAGGACTTCGCTGGCGGTAGCTGGCAATGACCCATCTTCTGCAGGAGCTTCCAAAGGCTGGTTTTTGACGGCGTTCCAAATAGCCAAAAAGTCTCCAGTAGCAATATCACTTTGGGCCTGCTCAGCTTCTTCTTGTGAGTCGAATAATAGGTAAAAGAAACTTGCCTGTAACGCTTCGTCAGAAAGCTCGGCTTCACGCACCAACTCCTCCAACAAGCGTTCTTCGAAAAGTTGCGCTCTTATAACATCTCGAAATATCGATTCATCGATTCCAAGATCCCTGAACTGGCCAATCGTTTCGTCAAATGTTTCTTGAAACGAATCCTTTGATATAGGGGTTGCGGTTGGCGGCGGGGTGCTTGTCGGTCCAGATGTCGGCGATGGTACGGGAACACTCGTTGCCAGATCTCCAGAGATAACCTCGCTGACGATCGGTGTAAGGGAAGGAGTGGGTATGGGTGTTTTAGTCGCAGTTGGTAGCGGCGTAGGTGCAGCACCGCCGAAGAAACCGAACGCCTCTTCAATTTCTTTCTGCACATCATCTTCCGAGACATGGATTCCCCGTTCCTCAGCCGCCTGTCGTATGAGTTCTTCATCAACTAACTCGTCAACGACGAATTGACCAAGAGTTGGGGGATCTTCCAAAAGGGAGATCTGTTGTCCGGCGTATTGCTGAACCTGGCCAATATCCTGGTTAAAAGCCTCGGCAAGATCTTCGATACCAATGATCAATTGTCCACGTTGGAATCGCACCCGCTCCTGCCAGTCAGCCAACGATATCTCAGTATCGTTGATTGAAGCGACTGGAGCATCAGGTTTGATAATCAATTCGTTGATAATACCAATGAGAAAGACCAGTGCCACCAGCCCGATAATACCTATTATTACCAGCCTGATCTGTCTTGTCTGACGATCATGCTGTCGGGCAATCAGTACTTCTTTTCGGCTCTGACGGAGTTGTTCTTCTTGATCTTCTACGCGTTTTTTTGCCATGAGAGAAATGACCTGGGAATAACTAATCGACCACGAAAGGCAATAATGCCAGGTGTCGTGCTCTTTTTATCGCTTTTGCTAGACCGCGTTGGTGTTTGGCACAAGTCCCGGTTTGTCTGCGTGGACGAATTCGCCCGTGCTCCGTCAAATACCGCCGGAGAAGTTCATAATCTTTATAGTCAATGTAACTAGCTTTTTCAACACAAAACGCACAGATTCTTCGCTTGCGATGATACGGGCTATCCGATAATCTCGCGTCGTTTCTATCGTCGTATGAATTATTCTGACTCATTATTTACTCCTGCATTTACCCAAATAATTAAGAGAATCCATCCGTGATCTTGTTTGCACATTCTCAGCTATTGCTCAGGTACATTAATCAAGTCCCAGTACTAATCTTGCACTCGCCATGGCGCGAAGATTATCACGGTATAAGTTCAACTGAGTTCAACCTTGGAATAATCTTGGGTACGCCCCGGACGATGCTTCGCCGATGATTCCGCTTTAAAAACGGTTGCTCATTAGCTGGATACACAACTCAGATTTAGACTTCTTTGTTCACCACGAGATGGCGCAAAATCTCATCAGAAAACAGGATATTCCGTTCAATTTCGTTAACCCTTGAGGGTTCCAGATGAGCTTCATAAAAAACGTAGTATCCATCGGTAAAGTTTTCAATAGGATAGGCCATAGACCTGAGCCCCCAATGTTTTGGAAGCGGTTTATCTGACTCCTCCTCCCCATGAGTGAGCCACCCCTCAACATTATTGAGGAGTTCCTCTCTCGCATTGTCATCGATATCCGGTCTTAATATTAACGTGACTTCATAATCCCGCATGCTGCCTTATCTCCTTTCCTTGGATTTGCTCCAGCGAGCCTTAGCCCTTGGTCATTGCCAAGAGCGGAACACGGCATTTATTACCGCGCAACAGCCAAAAAGCATATCACATAACTAAAAATAATCAATGTTTTCTGATGTGTTATTTTGGCAAGTTCCAGCATTAGGTATAATTAGCCGTTTTATTATGAGTTGTCGTCAAGATGGTCTCAACTTTTCCGCCCTACAGGAATTTTCAAAGTAGATGATTGATAATATGTTTAGCCGCTGCCAGAGAATAGTTTTACGATTGACAATTGGGCTTTTTACCCTACTGTTGCTTCTGGCGGTTTTAGAGCTATCACCACCTGGAACTGCGCTTGCTCAAGGTCATACTAACCTGGTCCTGGCCTTTTATTATGCCTGGTATGAACCGGGTTCATTTGGACCGGGAAAGACACCTTATCAACCCCCAAGTCCCTATTTATCGGCCGATGCCGGAGTTATCCAGCGACATGTGAGTCAGGCTCAATCAGCCGGGATAAATGGATTTGTACAAAGTTGGTATGGTCCCGCACCTCAACAAACCGAATCGAATTTCCAGACGTTGTTAAACGTTTCCGGAGGAAGTGGCTTTAAGGCAGCTGTTGATTTCGAATCAGCCAGCCCGTATTTCGCCAATAACAGTGATCGAATAGCCGCACTGAATCATTTACTCGGCACTCATGCCAATCATCCCGCTTATCTTCGCGTTGATGGCAGACCGGTGATTTTCTTTTGGGCAAACTGGATCCTCGGCGTCGGTGACTGGGCGGCCATCCGGGAACAGGTGGATCCGGGTCACAATAGTATTTGGATTGCCGAAGGAGGTAGCCCTGAATATCTTGCGGTTTTTGATGGCCTCCATCTATACAACATCGCCTGGTCCAATGGTCCCGCCGGAACCGCAGCCACTTGGGCGGCAAGAACCCGTGAAGCGAGCAACACCTACGGCAGCTACAAATACTGGGTTGCCACCGCCATGCCGGGCTTTAACGATTCATTATTAGGTCGGGGCGATTCAACTGTCGTTCGGGATCGTGGCGGCGGGTCATATTATCAAGCAAGTTTTGGCGGCGCCGCGGCTAGCTCGCCAGATATGCTGATCATCAACTCCTTCAATGAGTGGGCTGAGGGAAGCAACATAGAACCCAGTGTTGAATTCGGCAACCAATATCTTGACCTGACATCACAATTGAGCGCTGGTTTCAGATCGGGCTCTTTACCACCTGTGGTTATCCAGCCAGCCGCGACGGCCGGTCCCTCCCTTACCCCATCTGTGACACCGACGTCTGGCCCGTCACCAACCCCAACCAATACTCCGTTACCGACGAAAACCCCTACTCCTATCGCTTCGCCAACTCCGCTTACCGACGGATCTATTGTTTATGAGGCGATTCCCGGAGACTCGTTCCTCGCTATTGCCGATCGTTTTGGTCTTGATGTGAACTCAATTTATGAGTTGAACGGGCTATCGGCCGAATCCTTATTGACCATCGGTCAGAGGCTTATTATTGGTTATGGTGCTAAAGTAGAAGGCGGTACGAGCGATCGGGTCTATCCCGGCGCTACGATTCGCGATGATGGCTCGGCCGTCTACCGGGTCAAAGAAGGGGATACACCTATCGGAATCGCCAGCTTATATGGGTTGTCGCTCGATGAGTTGTACGAGATGAATAGCGATTTCTCTGCTGATAGCATACTGCGAATTGACCAGGAATTAATTGTCGGTCGGATTCCCATCCCAAAGGAAGTTGGTGGATCAACTGACATGCCAACAGCTACGGCGGTAGCCCCAGCGACAATTACCCCCGAGCCAACTACTGAACCATCACCGCCTCCTCCAGATCCTTCTCCATCGGCAACGCCGACCATCGGGGCAACTGTAACCGTTGACCCAGCAGCAAGCGCAGATACACAAACGTCAATTACGGGTAATACGACAATCTTGTTACTCTTTATTGGCGTTGTACTCTTATTAGCCGCTGTTGGAGGAATATTGCTCTACCTGGGTCGAAACAAGTAGCAACCTGGCAAGACTTCGTTCAAAAAGCTTTGTCTATAGACCCTGGCTAAAATCGTCTACCGGGAAATTAAGGCTTCCGATAAGGCCTCTGTCAACGATGTGCAGGCAATCACCTCCAGTTTGGCAGGTATCTTGCCCAGGACTTTTTTTGCTCCCCGGGGGATCAAACAGCGGCGAAACCCCAGTTTGTCTGCTTCCCTTAACCGAATGTCAAGTTGGCGAACGGTTCTTAATTCACCACTTAGTCCAATTTCACCCATAAAAGCCATGTCGGCGTGAACGGGTTTATCCCGAATGCTGCTGGCTATGGCAACCGCGACAGCGAGATCGGCCGCCGGTTCACCAATTTGTAATCCACCGACTACGTTCGCAAAAACATCTTTGTCGGATAGGTTAAGTTTTGCCCGCCGGCTAAGTA
Source organism: Patescibacteria group bacterium (assembly GCA_035527655.1). Taxonomy (GTDB): domain Bacteria; phylum Chloroflexota; class Anaerolineae; order Promineifilales; family Promineifilaceae; genus UBA11865. The sequence continues at coordinate 39,375 of DATLAB010000025.1, forward strand.
CCGCGGTTAACAAGAGCAGGCGGTTGTAATCAATGCCGTTTGATGTCCGGCGCGGATTGGCAAAGCTGGTTGAATTAACCAGGGCTTGAATTTCAACCAGGAGTGGTCTCGTACCTTCCATGGTAACGGCAATTGCCGAACCGGATGAGTTCACCTGCCTCTCGGCAAGAAATGCCTGAGACGGATTTGTGACTTCAACCATACCTTGCTCGGCCATCTCAAATACACCAACCTCGCTGGTTGCTCCAAAACGGTTTTTGACCCCTCGCAAGAGTCGATAACGGTTGAAAGGATCCCCTTCCAAATACAGCACCGTGTCGACAATATGCTCCAGCACCCGTGGCCCGGCGATTGCCCCATCCTTGGTAACATGCCCGACTAAACAAACTGCCAATCCCTGGATCTTGGCTAATTCTTGGAAACGGCTGGCGCATTCTCTGACCTGGCTAACGCTTCCGGCCGACGAGCTTAACTCGCCGGTATAGGTAGTTTGAATACTGTCTACGATGGTTAATACCGGTTTTATCTCTTCGATATGGTCCAGAATTGTCTCTAGATTGGTTTCCGTCACCAGGTAAAGATCGTCTGATTTCAGTCCCATCCGGTCAGCCCGCATCTTTATCTGGCGGACACTTTCCTCACCAGACACATATAAGCAGGGACCGTGGTGCTTGGCCATTAATGCTGCAACCTCAAGCAACAGAGTAGATTTTCCGATCCCAGGGTCGCCACCAACCAGGATCAGGGAACCTGGCACGATTCCACCGCCGAGTACGCGCGAAAACTCCTGGATAGGCACGGTCAGGCGAGTAATATCGTCGGTAGATACTTGCCCTAGTTTTTGCGGTCGGCTACTTCCAACACCTGTGCTCCGGCTACTCGCCCTCTTTCTAACTGTGGGGGGTGAAACAACTTGCTCAACCATCGTGCCAAATTCACTGCACTGTGGGCACTTGCCCATGTAAGCGGCAGAAATGCGGCCGCAACGCTGACAAACAAACTGTACCTGCGATTTTGCCATGAGTTTTCCTTGGATTCTTCAGCGGTTAGTTCGGGCTACTAAGACGGCACCTCTCCTCAAACTCTAATGATCTTTCTCAGACATTCATAATAATGAAATGGAGCGTCACCATAGGCGTTCCACAATGACTGTCACTTTGTCAATTATGAACAATTAGATGAATACTCAGGCAACTCTATCACAAAGAGCCAGGTTTCTGCTAGAATCACTGTCGGTTTGTTTCATATGAAGGTTGGTCAGTTGTGTCACGCTTCACCATAATAATCGGCGCGTTTTGGTTGCTCCTGGCGATAACGTTATTCACATCGCAGTATTTACTCCCATCTTCGATTGAGATAAGCTGGGAAACTGAGAGTGAATTCGACACCGTCGGATTTAACGTTCTACGCAGTGACTCAGCGACCGGCCCTTTCACCCGGATAAACGAGATCACTATACCTGGATCGGCCGATCCTGTGGCCGGCGGCTCTTACCAATATGCAGATCCGGATGTTGAACCGGGATCCACATATTACTACCGGCTCGAGGATGTAGAGTTCGATAACACGTCTCAGCTGCATGAGATCATTGAAGCAGGCGTCGAAAAGCAACCTTGGTGGATTGCCATTCTGGCGCTGGCTTGTGCAATAACCGGAATAGTTATTATTGCCCAGTCCGTTTTAAGCCATCGAGGTAAACCATGATAACATTGACGATGGTCCCGGAAAAAACCACAGATCTGATTTGCCGAACTCTTGACGATGGCACTGTCATCATCAACCCTGAACACGGCGATGTGAGGGTTGTGAACAATGTCGGTGCTAGAGTCTGGGAGTTAATTGATGGCCATAGATCCATCAGCCAGATCGCCAAAGAAATCACTTTGGATTATGAAGTTTCCTTTGACGATGCTAGCAGGGACTTGCAAGATTATCTCGAGGTTATGCTAGACCAAGGATTGCTCAAGTGGCACGAACAAGGCGGATAAAGATAGGATGGTCTTTCGACAATCAAGCAAACTTTTTCTAGCATTATTAAGCGGTTTCCTGCCGCTAATTGTTCTCATGGGATTATTGTCAGGCCAGCCCGAAGTAGCTGAAGGCACCCCACTTCAAGAGCAAAGTCAACCGACTGTTGAGATTCAGAAATTGTTGTTAGGGCAAGACCAACTGCGTTTTACGCTAGTGACCCCTCCCCTGTCGTCTGATATCCGCGGCCGACTAAAAGTAGCTGGCTTGCAAGAGTATCTCAATAATTCTGAATTGCCGGAGCTGCCGTATTTTTCAACTTTGATAGTTGTTCCCCCGGAAGCAATATTAGAAGTTACTGTACGAGCCAACGATGTGCAAAATTCCTTCCAACCCGGGGTGCCGATTGTGCCTCAGCAGAAACTCGCCCCTTATGATTCATTTGACGAAACCTTCGCGCCTGTGAACGGACCATTGCATGAGGAAGAGGCAGATCGTTCAACCAAATCGCAGAATGTATTATACCCTGAGGTCCTCTATGAAATCTCAGAACCGATGTACATGCGTGATCTACGCCTGGTAAGGTTGAATTTATTTCCGTACAGGTATAATGATTTTATGGAGCAACTCTCCTATGCTGGTGAGTTGGACATTCAAATAGATTTTATTGGCGCCGATCTTGCCCATCTTCGGCCTCTCCATGATCCGGCTGGGCAGACAGCGGGCAGTTTGAAAAGCCAGATCCTGAACTATGATCAAGCGGAAGGCTGGCGCAGTTTGCCGGCCTCCCTGGCAGCGGCTTCGATTAGTCTGCCGGTAGGCGAACCGGTATATAAAATCGCAATTGATAAGGACGGAATATACGAGATCACGGCCGAACAACTGGCGACCGCCGGCATGGTCATCGGGGTAGACGGCGTAGATCCCAACACATTTCAAATGCTTTATCGCGGCCAGACTGTTGCCTACGAACTCGTTGGTAACGGAGATGATGTGTTCGATCCGGGTGAGCGGGTTAGATTCTACGGTTGGGCATTTGATGG
>DATLAB010000026.1:0-81456 GCA_035527655.1 Patescibacteria group bacterium
CAGAATTCGATGATTGGCAACCGGCCGAGCGAGAAGCAATGAATTTTGCCTTCGGCAAGGTTCTGGATATTGGCTGTGGAGCGGGTAGGCATGCACTGTACCTCCAACACACGGGGTTAAAGGCCATGGGAATCGATGTATCGCCATTGGCCCTAGAAGTATGTGAGCAACGAGGATTAGTAAATACTCGTGAATGCCCTATTACTGAGGTCAACTCCAATTTAGGTAAATTCGACACGATTATAACGATGGGCAACAATTTTGGTTTGCTGGCCAACCCGAGAAGAGCTAGATGGTTACTCAGGCGTTTTTATTCTATGACGTCACAAAACGGCCGATTAATTGCTGCAAGTAATGATCCCTATAAGACTGATGATGAGGATCACCTGGCCTATCACACAAGAAACCGCCAGCGCGGGAGGATGTCAGGCCAAATAAGGATCCGTGTTAGATATCGTGGAATCAAGGATAAATGGTTTGATTACCTCATGGTCTCAAAGGCGGAAATGGAAGACATACTGATCGGGACCGGATGGCAGGTCCGAGAATATATCGACTCTGGAAATGCGCAATATATCGCTGTTATCGAAAAGCATACATGAGAGTTCTTCGCCAGTGGCTGGGCTTTACCTGACCAATGATATTAATCTGTAACCAGCTTTTCACAAATGGGGCCTAAATCAGCGGAGTTTCGCGTGTGTCTAGTGTCGCAGAGGAATGAGCGTATATAGTTCGGATTTTTGGATTGTTGTTGGCTTATGGCCAAAGGAGCAGCTCCTGGGCAGAGTAGATATTATTCCCCAGGAATCTGCAAAATGAGCTTGTATCTGGAGGCGAAGGTGAAGCCATTGATTCTTTTAACGTAACTGTTTCGAACTTTACAGTCTGATAAGCCATCCAATAAACTGCGATTAGGCGACCATTCGCCGCTTCAACTGCTTAGACATATCGAGGTTCTTATTATGCACGCTTTCGATGATGCCTTTGGGCATATGATATATGATCATATGCAGGGTGAAGCCGTCAAGGATGTGATTGAGCGCGATGATGGCTTTGTAACTGTTTCGATCGGTCCGGATATCTACTTCTCCGAGTTTAAAAATTGGCCTCCTTTCGAACAACAAGCTATGAAATACCCCACTGGCAAAGTTTTGGATATCGGGTGTGGCGCAGCTCGCCACGCGCTTTATTTACAAAGTCTGGGTATGGAAGTTCTCGTTATTGATACGTCACCATTGGCCATATTTATTAGTCAGCGCCGGGGGCTGCGGAAAGCCCGATTGTGTTCAATCACCCAGGTAAATTCAAAATTGGGCAATATTGATTCGATTTTATTGGGGGGCAATAATTTTGGTCTTATGGCCAGCTTGTCCCGGGCTCGGTGGCTACTGCGACGCTTCTATTCATTAACGCCACCAACCGGCCGGATCATTGCAGCCAGCAGCGATCCCTATATGACCAAAGATGTTGACCATCTAGCATATCATTCAAGAAACAGACAAAAAGGTAGGATGGTCGGCCAAGTAAGAATTCGTTACCGGTACCGGAGATTTAAGGATGTCTGGTTTGATTATTTATTCGTTTCCAAGAAAGAAATGGAAGATATTGTTGAAGGGACGGGTTGGCGTGTCACGGAATACTTAGATGATGATGGTCCGCGTTACATCGCCATCTTAGAAAAACGATCCTAATGCTCCTGAAAACACCAAGATCTAAAACGCCCCAGAAACGGATAGATGGTCAGGACCTTTCATTCTGGTACAGATAAGTCGCACAAAGTTAGATATACCCCAAGAAATAAGGTCGTATCGCACCCTGTTGGCATCACTGTTATAATCGAGCGGATTATTTAGCGAGTGACCTGATTAAATGACGTTCCCATCATTAGATACAATAGTCGCTTATTCAACATTTTGTTTTGCCATTGCCGGCGCTCTCATGGCGGCCGTCTGGTTAAGCTTAATTATCTGGACATTTAGAGATATGCGGGCGCGATCACGCGATCCGTTCGCTCAGATTTTAGCCACCCTGGTTGTTGCTCTCTTACCGCTTGTTGGCTTGCTCGTCTACTTGATTCTTCGACCGCGTGAAACCCTTTCTGAAGCCTACGAAAGCGCGCTGGAAGAGGAAGCGCTACTCCAGGAGATTGAGGAGAAGCCTGTTTGTCCTGGCTGTTCACGCACAATTAATGACAACTGGATCTTATGTCCCCACTGTCATACTCGGCTTCACAAGGCGTGCCCTGATTGTAATTCACTAATGGAATTGCAATGGAATCTATGTCCCTTTTGTGGCAATCAGCAAGTTGATCCATACCAGGTTGGTCCGCCAGTCGTCCTCATCGATGAGATCGTTGGTGACGATACGCCTATCGAGGATTCACCGATAGACGAAGAAGAACCAGTTGATGACCTGAGTCTGAGTGAAGCCGAAGAAGAATCTACATAACTACGATGCCGCTCAGGGTTGTCTCCGGTTTAGGGTATTGGGGATCCAGATCTCTTAGAGCTTGAACAATTGCCCTGGTTACGGCTAGATTTCGATACCACTTTTGATCACTTGGAATTAGATACCAGGGAGCCCAGGTCGTTCCGGTATTAGCCAGCATATCCTCATAAGCCGACATATAACTATCCCATAATTTACGCTTCTCTAAATCCTCGAAAGAGAATTTCCAATTCTTTTCAGGTACGTTAATTCGATCTTGGAAACGATTGCGCTGTTCATCCTTGGAGATATGCAGATAGAATTTCAAGATGGTTGTACCGGTTGATGCGAGCAGCTTCTCGAATTGATTGATCAGCTCATAACGCGGCCGCCAGACCGATTCGGAAACAATTTCGTGAACACGAACTACCAGCACATCCTCATAGTGGGACCGATTTAAAACACCGATCATTCCTCGCTGGGGAACGACTTTATGCACACGCCATAAGAAATCATGAGCTAGTTCTAATTTGCTCGGAACCTTGAAGGAATTCACTCGCACACCTTGAGGATTAACGCCCCGAAATATTTGCCGAATCGTTCCGTCTTTTCCGCCGGCATCCATTGCCTGAAAAACAATTAATAGCTTGTGCTTATCTTCTGCATAGAGGCGACGCTGCAATTCGATTAATTCGTCGCGAAGGGCGCGAAATTCAACGATGGCAGCCTCTTTATCGGATAAGAATTCTTTTCCAGAAGATGATTGCTCAAGCAGACTGACACGTTGGACTGGGTTTAACTGATGTGTTTCGGACATGATTTTTCCTCTATTTGCCGATTAATGGATTAGGTTTTACCTTTTGCCACTTCGTTATTATACTAAGGTTGAGGTTGAATGCTGGGTTGAGGATATTGTAGGGGGAAGTGTCATTTAACTCAACAGAGAATGATTCAAACATAGACCGTCTTGATTTAGCGGAACTTAGGGAGAACGAGAAGGAGGTGTAATCATGTCTGAGAATAGCCCACTATCTGGAGAAGTTTTCTATCCGTCACCGGAGGTTCTGGAACAGGCATTTATTCAATCATATGAGGAGGTACACCAGGCTGCAATTAGCGATCTGCAAAGCTTCTGGGGGCGAATTGCAGCTGAAAACTTTGAATGGTTTTCGCCTTGGGAGAAAGTCCTCGATGATAGCAATGCTCCCTTTTATGAATGGTTTGTAGGCGCGAAGGTTAATCTAGTCCACAATGCCTTAGACCGTCACTTGCGGACGTCTGTTCGCAACAAAGCGGCTTTAATATTCGAAGGTGAGCGGGGCGATGTCAGGACTTATACTTATCAACAACTGAACCATGAAGTCTGCAAATTCTCCAGCGTACTCAGGTCGATGGGTGTCAAAAAGGGTGACAGGGTAACCATCTATATGGGGCGAATACCCGAACTGATGATTGCCATGTTAGCCTGCGCCAAGGTCGGCGCCATACATTCTGTGGTTTACGGAGGTTTTTCGACGGAGGCTTTACATGGGCGCATCGAAGATAGCCAGTCCAAGGTTCTAATAACCTGTGATGGCGCATGGTTGCGGGGCAAGATCATTCAATTAAAAAGTATCGCCAATGAGGCGGTTGAGCGAGCCGGTACTATCCAAACCGTAATTTGTGTTAAACGGACAGGTCAGGATGTTGAAATGGTTCCTGGCAGGGATTTGTGGTATCACGACTTGATGAATTTGCCGATTGCCGATCCAAAAGCGCCAACAGAAGTGTTGGATGCAGAGGATCCACTCTTTATTTTATATACTTCGGGTACTACTGGGAAACCAAAGGCAATCCTTCATACCCATGGTGGCTATATGGTTGGAACCGCGACCTCGCTCAAATGGGTATTTGATATCAAGGCTGAAGATATCTGGTGGTGCGCGGCCGATCCGGGTTGGATAACCGGGCACAGTTACATCGTTTACGCACCGCTAATTCTTGGCGCGACAAGCTTTATGTATGAAGGCGCCCCCACTTACCCCTATCCTGATCGATGGTGGCAGTTAGTCGCCAAATACGGTATCACGATTCTTTATACGGCTCCGACAGCTATCCGCGGTCTGATGCGCTTTGGTGAAAGTTGGCCGGAACGCCATGATTTATCGACTCTACGCTTACTGGGCACGGTTGGTGAACCAATCAATCCAGAAGCCTGGAGGTGGTATTTTAAGACAATTGGTAGAGGACGTTGCCCCATTATGGACACCTGGTGGCAGACTGAAACCGGTAGTTTTATGATCACACCCTTACCTAGCGTCCCTCTGAAACCCGGTTCTGCGACTAGAGGATTTCCAGGTGTAGAGGTGGATGTCGTCGATGAAGAAGGTCATACGGTAGCGGTGGGTGAGGAAGGTTATCTGGTTATCAAATCGCCCTGGCCTGCGATGCTACGGACTGTTTATCAGGATCCTGATCGCTATCTGGAGCAATATTGGAGCCGCTTCGCTGACCAGGGATGGTATCTCCCTGGCGATAGCGCCAAGAAAGACAAAGATGGTTATATATGGGTTATTGGAAGAATTGACGATGTCATCAAGGTTTCCGGGTATCGTTTGGGAACCGCGGAAGTCGAGAGTGCATTGGTTAGCCATGAATCCGTTGCTGAAGCGGCTGTAATTGGCGTGCCTGACGAGTTGCGAGGAAACATCATTCGGGCATTTTGTATCCTTCGCCAGGGATTTGACGGCAGCGACAAACTTGAAAAAGAGTTGCGCGATCATGTGGGGAATGAGGTGGGGCCTATTGCCAAGCCTACTTCCATTGAATTTGTAGACTCCCTGCCCAAGACAAGGTCAGGCAAGATAATGCGTCGTGTTCTCAAGGCGCAAGTTCTGGGTGAAGATCTAGGCGATCTATCAACCTTGGCAGATTAGGAAGGTCGGCTACCTAGGCCTTGAGTTTTTGACATGATTTGTGACATTCGTTACAATCTTTGGGTTGTGTACCCCATTGCTTCCGATTGAAGCGCTATACACATTATTACCAGGAGAGGGGGAATACCCAGCTCTCCGCCGCTTCCCAACTTATGATCCTGATTGCTAGTTGGGAAATTCACCGTGTAGACAAGACTAAACTCTCTGGAGGAAGTAATGCTTTATAGTCTGTCCGCGCAAAGTGCCGAAATCAGCCGGGTGCCAGTTCCTTGGATATGGTGGCTCGGTCCTGTTGCGGCAATCATTGCGCTTATTTTTGCCTGGCACTTCTATCGCCAACTTATGCAAAGAAGTGAAGGCACTGATCGAATGATCGAGATCGCGCAAGCGATTCGTGATGGAGCCCAGGCCTATCTGTCTCGCCAGTATCGGGTTGTAGCCGTTGTCTTTGTTATCTTGTTTTTTATCTTTTTGGCTCTGTCAATGCTAAATCTACAGAACCCGATTGTTCCAGTAGCTTTCTTGACCGGGGGGCTCTTTTCTGCCTTGTGTGGTTTTATAGGCATGAAAACCGCGACCAATGCTTCGGCGAGGGCTGCCAACGCGGCCATCACCAGCCTGAACGGCGGTCTACAAGTTGCCTTGCGGGCTGGAGCTGTTATGGGCCTAGTTGTCGTCGGCTTTGCGCTACTCGATATTACCGCCTGGTTTATGATTCTGTATTACCTGGCGCCCGCATTGATTAGCGATGCGCATGGCAGCTTTGGCTTTTTAATTGGAAGCAATCCGTTGGTACCGATTACAGCAACGATGTTGAGTTTTGGCATGGGCGCGTCAACCCAGGCATTGTTCGCACGCGTTGGTGGTGGAATCTTTACGAAGGCGGCCGATATAGGAGCGGATCTTGTTGGTAAAGTGGAAGCAGGCATCCCAGAGGATGATCCACGGAACCCGGCAACGGTGGCCGATAATGTTGGAGACAATGTAGGGGACGTCGCCGGCATGGGAGCTGACCTCTATGAATCGTATGCCGGCTCCATTCTTGCCACTTCCGCACTAGGTGTTGCGGCTGTTGTTGCGGGGGCGGTCACCCTTTTTGATGGGCAGGAACCGACGTTAGGGCAAATGATGGATATGCAGATGCGATATCTGGCAACGCCGATAGCGATAGCCGGTATCGGGGTTTTACTCTCGATTCTTGGCATATACCTGGTCCGGGCTGACGAGGATGCCAGCCAGGCTCAATTAATAAGCGCCTTGGGTCGAGGTTTATATGGCAGCTCGTTGGGTATTGCCGTTCTGTCGATACCCATCTTATATATCTTAGATCTGCCAAACATGCTTGCGGTTTGGGTTTCGATTTTGGTTGGCTTGATTGTTGGCATAGTCATTGGCAGGTCAACGGAATATTACACCTCGCACGCGAGCAAACCCACACAGAGCATAGCGGAACAGGCATCCACCAGCTCGGCAACGTCACTCATCGAAGGTTTGGCTGTGGGTATGGAATCAACGGGAGTACCGGTTGTAGCTATTGTTGTTGGCATTGCCATCAGCTTCTATTCGATGGGCGGAGTTACAAACATAGCGATGGGCTTATATGGCGCAGGGATCGCCGCTGTGGCAATGTTGTCGACGTTGGGTTTCACGCTGGCAACTGACGCCTATGGGCCTATAGCTGACAATGCCGGCGGCAATGCCGAGATGGCCGGGTTAGGATCGCAGGTTCGGCAGCGAACCGATCAGCTCGATGCGGTTGGTAATACGACAGCAGCAGTTGGAAAAGGGTTTGCTATTGGCTCGGCCGCCCTGACGTCTCTCGCTTTGTTGGCTGCATATTTAGAAGAAGTCCGCTTGGGTCTGACACTTCATGAGGGAGGGGAGGAGTTAACGAACGCCGCCGGTGTGGCAATCTCCCAGTGGACCATGAATGATTTTATGCTCCATTTTAACGTTACGATGCTGAATCCTGGGGTTTTAATCGGGGTGTTTCTAGGCGCTATGACAGCATTTTATTTTTCCTCTATGACAATGCGGGCAGTTGGCCGAGCGGCCGGGGATATGGTTGAGGAAGTAAGGCGCCAGTTCAGAGAAAATCCTGGCATACTAGAAGGTACAGTGCGGCCTGATTATGCACGCTGTGTCGAAATTAGTACGGTAAGTGCCCAGCGGGAGATGATTAAACCCTCTGTTCTGGCCATATCCGTACCGGTACTCGTAGGCGTCTTATTTGGTGTAGCAGGGGTAATCGGTCTCCTGACAGGTGCCTTGACAGCCGGTTTTGCCCTGGCGGTCATGATGTCCAACTCCGGCGGCGCCTGGGATAATGCAAAGAAGTATATCGAGGATGGCAAATTTGGCGGCAAAGGCTCTCCTGCACATAAAGCTGCTATCGTAGGAGATACTGTGGGAGATCCGTTTAAAGATACATCCGGCCCTTCACTAAATATCCTGATCAAGTTGATGACCATGGTATCAGTCGTCTTCGCTGCATTGATTGTAGCAATCAACAACGGACAGGGGCTGGTTAACCTGATTTTTGGGGGATGATATAAGTTTTAAGGAGGGCCTGTGACAACTGCTCTCGGACTTGTGCCCGCGAATGAACATAGGGAGCTGGGTCATCCCGAAAACCCTGAAAGGTTACAAGCTGTTCTAGAGATGCTCACCCTTCATCGGCCGGGAGTAGGATTGTACGCGCTGGAACCGGTCACAGCGGATGTGGATCAATTGGCCATGGTCCACGATCAAAAGCTAATTAGTCTCATAAAAAACAACTGTGCCCGCGGGGATGGCCACCTGGATGCTGACACCTATATTACCGCGGCGAGTTTCGAACAGGCCACTCTGGCCGTCGGGACAGCATGTAAGCTAGTTGATACAGTCATGGAACAAGAGGCTGACAACGCATTCGCAATAGTACGACCCCCAGGACATCACGCTGAGAGACGTAAAGTCGGCGGATTCTGCCTTTTTAATAACATTGCGGTGGCTGCCAGGCATGTCCAAACCAAACATAACCTAGACCGGGTTATGATTATTGATTTTGATGTCCATCATGGAAATGGTACCCAGGATATTTTTTACGACGATCCCAACGTTCTTTTTGTATCCCTGCACCTCCATTACCCGTTTTTTTACCCAGGTTCCGGTGGAGCAGAGGAGACTGGAGTTGGAGCCGGCTCCGGATCAACACTTAACGTTCCTTTACCACCAGGTGCCGGAGATGCTGCCTACGAACAAGCATTTCGCCAGGTGGTCATTCCCCTCGCTAGGCGATTCGGGCCCGAATTCATACTGGTATCTGCCGGATTTGATGCCCATTGGATTGATCCTTTAGCGGCCGCTGGCTTATCATTGTCCGGTTATTCGTTAATTGCCCGGCAAATATCGCTTTTAGCGAATGATCTCTGTGGCGGGCGCTGTGTTTATATCTTGGAAGGGGGTTATCATCGCGAAGCGCTAGCCTTCGGGGTGCTAAACGTACTTAACGTCCTGGGCGGATTAGATAAAGTGGTTGATCCACTCGGCCTCTCTCCATACAATGAACCCGATATCAATCTGCTAATACAGCATTTGCTGACGCTCCATTTGCTTTCTTAATTGAAAAGCAGCATAATAATTATGTTTAGTAATGGAAATTTGTTAGGGGTGAACAAACCGTGCTTCGTGTCGCCTTAAAGGAGTACCAAAGCCGGATTGAGCGATTGTTGGAGGATAATCGGCTGCCAGCGGCAGCTGCCCATTGTCATTTCCTTTTGCAGCAATATCCCAGATATATTGAAACTTATCGCCTCTTCGGCCGGGCCCTCCTAGAACAAAAATTATATAACGACGCAATCGATGTCTTTTGCAGGGTAGTTAGCGCAGATCCTGAGGATCTAATGGCTCATGCTGGTATGGCGATGGCCTATCGGGAAGAACAGGACCTGCCTAAGGCCATCTGGCACATGGAGCGGGCCTTTGAGATTGAACCGTATAATGGTGCAGTCCAAGAGGAGTTGCGGGATCTAGGTGCTCGTGGTGGAAGTAGTAAACGGCTTGGTGATGGGCTAAATCGGGCAGCATTGGCCCGATTGTATTTTCGCGGTGGTCTGTATCCAAAAGCAGCCACTGAACTGCTTTTTCTCTTAGAAAAGTTCCCCGAACGCATGGATCTCCAACTTCTACTAGCCGAGACTTATTATTGGGAAGATCGTCGGTTGGATGCAATCGCTCAATGTAGCCACATATTGGCCCATTCACCTTATTGTATTAAGGCGAATGCAATCCTGGCTGATTTGTGGTTAAGAGGCGGTCGCTTTAGTGATGCCAGAGAGCATTTGAACAATCTGCAATCACTGACATTGTTAACAGCAACGGACGTCGATCCGAACACAACCGTGGGCAGAGCCTTGAGCGCCCATCCTGATATTAAGCTACCGGAAAAAATTGTCGTAGATGCCTTGGATAAAGTTGGGCCAGCTTCAATACAATTTACCTATGATACGGATTGGCTCCTGGAAATCGGTGTTGAGGGTGAACGCGGCTCTGATGATTTCGAGCAGATAAAAGCGGTCGATGTTGGCATTCCTCAGAAAGGGATACAGGAGAGCAGCCAAGATACAACGGAAGAGAATATTGATTGGTTGAAAGAGGTGATTATTGCCGGCGATGAGCCGGTATCGGACTTAGGAGAACCACTAATTGAGCCGGCAACTGCGGGCGACCATTTACCAGGCGGCAGCGCCGTCGCGCTTGAGGATACGATATTAGCTTTGGATGGTAGTGAGATCAAACATACAAATGGACAGCCGTCACAATCGTTCGAAGAGCAATCGGATGAGACTGGCGAATTTGCAGATGATATACCTTCCTGGTCTGAGCTAAATGCAGTAGAAGGACAGACGAAGGCTAATAAGGGTATTGGTTTGACAGAGGCTGACTGGCTAGACCAGATTGCTCCTGATTCAGAAATAGATGACGAGCTGCCTGATTGGTTAGACGAGGCAGTAGGTTTCACCGAAGAGTTGATAATGCCGTCAGATTATCAAATGCCCGATTGGCTCGAGGAACCAGCAGACGATTCAGCAAGAAAGTTCGATAGCTCTTCAGGCACTAAGAGTTCTGAGTATTCACAGGGATCTCCGCTATCAGCCGGCGAAACGGGTGAATTTAATGTCAAATATGTATCATCGGTTCCTGATGGCGCGGGTGATGACATGGCATTGACTGGTCAAGATACTTCCGATAAAAGCAAGTTGCCGCCGTCAGGATGGTTGGTAGAGAGCGATGAAGAAGCGGATTCGTTCTCCGAGGTAGCCTTAGATCGAACAGGGGATCTTGGATTCGAAGCGGCTAGTAATTCCATTCCGTGGCTGGAGGATCTTGCGGCAGAGTTCGAAGAGCAGGCCGATCAGGAGACCTCGCCATCCCCCGATGAGCCAACGACAGAGGACCAAACCGATGACGAATCGGTCTGATAACTATCTGGATAAGCCATTGGGCTGTTCTTGAGAGATGCCCAGTAGAGGGTTAGATAATGAGAGAAAATAACGATCCAAGAGAAGACCGGGATAATAAATCGGAAGACCCTAGTGATAGTGTGAACTGGCTTGACCAGCTTGCTTCTAGTGCTGGATCAATTTGGGATGAGACCGACAGCGTCGCTGGTGCAGACCTCAATGATAATCCGCAGCAAGCGACCGATGATGAGATCCCGGATTGGCTCAAGGCTGACCTGCAGAAGGACGTTCCAGTTGACGAGGATGTGCCAAACTGGCTGGTATCTGAAATTGAGGAAACTGGCTCATCCCTGAGCGGCAACGATGCCTCGGATCTATTAGAGCATGCATCGGATTTTGAAGCTGAGCACGGTGGGATTCTCCCTGATGATGACAGACTTGCTCTTGATCATTCCGAGGAGCCGGTCAGCGAAGAACATTTTGAGATAATGGATGATGGATCGGTTGGTGAGGACGAGTCCCACTTGCCTGAAATAATAGAAGACGGCAGTGGCACATCTACTGGGGAACCCCCGACTACGAAGCGGGTTGAAGTTGAACGGATTGAACCAGACCCTTCAGACGAAGAGGGGGCTGATAGAATGACCTGGATAGGTGATTTGGAGACGATGCCTGAAATGGAGTTGAATGGTGATGAAGCGCATCGAGATTCCCTGATTCTAGATGGATCAGAAATACCAAAGGATAGTTCTGAGCCACTTATGGAGAAGGGAGGAGTGGAAGGCCAAGAAAATCTCTATGATGAAGTGCCGGATGATCCCGATGAGGCAATGGCCTGGTTAGAGCAACTAGCCGCAAAACAGGGAGCGCCGAGGGAAGAACTACCATCGATGTTTGAGGAAGGTGTTGAAATCGAAACGGGAGAATATTCAACCGCAGATGTGTCGCTTGATGAAGATGATGAGCCTTCCATTGAGGACCTACCCCAAGATTCAATGCCTGGTGAGGTTTTTGAGGAAATTTCTACCGAGAACAGCGAACAGCCTGTAATACCTGATATAGAGGATACCCTGCTTTATGGCTTGTCTGGTTTTACTTCCGAGGATGTTTATGACCATTCAGGAATGAAACCTGTAGACGATCCTGAATTGGCCGCACAAGATATCCCAGAAGATCCCGACGAAGCAATGATCTGGATTGAAGAATTGTCAGCGCGCCAAAGTGCTCCGACCGCCAAGCTGAGCCCCAGGGAGAATGGGATGGAAGACGATAAAGGAGGACCTCAGCTTGAAGGCGAGCACGCTGTTGTTCCAGAGGTTAAAGAGCCTGGTGTTGACGATTTTGAGTTATTCGGTGAGCTAGATGAGGCACTGAGTTGGCTGGAGGAATTGGTCGACCTTGATGAAGGTGATCCAGCCGAACCTGTGGAAATAATCGAAGAACAGCCAACGCCCCATGTGGTCCGTGATATACTCCCGGCTGTTGGTGATGCTTCGCTGTCTGATCCTGAATTTGAGGATCAGAATCTTATTGCGCCAGAGGAGACGTTCTCTGTCGAGGATGTTGAAGTGACTGATGATACTGCTGAAGCGTTTGCCTGGCTTGACCATCTCGCCGAAACAGGGAGCGATCTGCCTGATGACCTGGTTGCTCCAGAACTAGATGATTTTATTTTAACAGATTCGGTCGATTTGGGTTTAGAAGCATCCGATGAGGAAGTCAAAGATATGCCAACGCTAGAGTCTCAGGATCCGGTCTTTGAACCGCTAGAGGATCCTCTGCCAATCCAGGCAAATGATAATGAAATCGACATGGAAATGGCCTGGCTGGATACGCTCGGTTCCGTAAGGTCTGAAGAATGGTTGGCAGAAGAGGAAGAAGTTCCTGTCCAGAAGATAGAGCCCATACTTTCAAGCCCAGATGCAGTCAAATCGGTGGTAACCGGTAGTCTAAAATATGTATTTGAAGTTGAGCGTGTTGATGACAAGCCAGCGGCCGAGGTTATAGACGATCTAGGCCCGGAAGAGGTCTTAAGCGATAGTCAACAAGCGCAATTGGAAATGGCGCGTACCGCGCTGTCTGCTGGAATGGTTGAAGCTGCCTTGGAGCAGTATGAATCGCTCCTGGAAGTCAAGACTTCTATCCCGTTTGTTATTTCGGATCTGGAGGCTTCTTTGGAGCAAGATGGAGATCGCCTGCTTGTTCAGAGAACCCTGGGCGATGCCTATGTTCAAAATGGGCAGTTGAAGAAAGCATTAGTGGTTTACCGCCAGGCTTTAGATACCCTCTAAATTTCCCAAATAGGTTTAAAGTGGTTGCGTCGGAACCAGGTACTCGGAAATTCCTGGATGATTGTTGCCGTCGAGTAAATTCGATACAAATGGAGTGATTAAATGGAACAGACCTTGATATTAGTAAAACCTGATGGTGTGCAGCGAGGCCTGGTCGGCCAGATAGTTTCCCGATTTGAGAATAGGGGAATGAAACTTGTGGGCTTGAAGCTCATTCATATGACAAATGAGCTGGCAGCGCAACATTACTCAGCTCACCAGGGAAAAGATTTCTATGATAACCTTATTGAGTATATTGTTTCCGGACCGGTTGTTGCTATGGTATGGTCGGGTAAGGATGCAATAGCCGCTGCGCGGGCAACCATGGGCTCGACTAAGCCGGTTGATGCACTACCGGGTACCATCCGCGGTGATTTTGGTATGGAGATCGGTCGAAATCTGGTCCATGGTTCCGACTCGCCTCAAAACGCCAAGAAAGAGGTAGCGCTTTTCTTCGACAAGTCAGAGTTAATCAATTGGCTACGGGATATTGATAAATGGATTAAGGAGTAGGCTTACCTCTTCAGCGTATCTGTCCGTTAGAACAGCGATGGAAATGGCTATTGCATTCGCAAAACGACGTGAGCATCATGCCATAATTCTTCCAAATTATAGTATTTGCGCATAGCAGGACTAAAAAGGTGGACTATGAGGCTGCCGTAATCCAATAGTACCCATCCGTTGGCTGACTCCCCCTCTAATCCCCAAGGAATCGTTTTTGCCTTTTCTTTTGCCTCTTCGGCTATACTAGTTGCCAGGGCTTTTAGCTGTCGGTCACTATCCCCGTTACAAATCAGGAAATAGTCTGTAAATATGGCTGATTCGCGTAGATCTAACAGTACTAAGTCGCCACCTTTTTTATCAAGTATGGTGTCAACCAAGACATGGGCAAGTTCTAATCCTTCCAGAAGCCACCTCCATAGTATAATATGTCAAGGTTGATTCTATCATGGGCATTTTTTATCTGCCACTATATTTAGTCGACTTATTGAGGCGGTTCAGATTTCAAACTATTATTTGGGTGGAGCAAGCTCCTGAGTGGGCTGGAGGGTATAACGTTGCTTTTTGACCTATCGCAGCAGGAGTCTGATACCTGGTCCGTTAGTGAACTGAGTGTTTACCTGCGAGAACTTTTCGAAATCGACTTTCGCTTGCAGGACATCCGGGTGAGCGGAGAAATTTCCAACTTCACCCGGGCCCGGTCTGGACATATTTACTTCACATTAAAAGATGAAAATGCCCAGGTGCGTTGCGTGATGTGGCGCTCATCTGCCGAGCGATTGCATCTCTGGCCAGAAGATGGTGATGCAGTTGTTGTTCATGGTCGTATATCGGTGTATGAGGCCGGTGGCGTGTACCAGCTTTATGCTGATTCGCTCACACCGGCCGGGCGCGGCGAATTAGCCCAGGCTTTTGAGCATCTCAAGAACAAATTGGTAGATGAAGGCCTTTTTGATGAAGTCCAAAAGAAACCAATTCCTCGTTATCCACGAAAAATCGGGATAGTGGCATCGGCCGATTCCGCCGCATTGAGAGATATCGTAAATGTTTTAAGAAGACGCTGGCCTGCCGTAGCCGTCCTCGTTGCACCAACCTTGGTACAAGGAACGGATGCACCAGCCCAAATCGTAGCCGCCCTGCATTGGCTTGATGGCCGCAATGACATCGATACCATTATCCTTGCCCGAGGTGGTGGTTCGATCGAAGATTTATGGGCATTCAACGACGAATCCGTTGCTCGGACAATATTTGCCGCCCAACACCCGATTATCTCTGGTGTTGGTCATGAAACAGACTTCACCATCGTTGATTTTGTTGCCGATCTAAGGGCCCCAACGCCGTCTGCGGCCGCAGAACTCGCCGTTCCGGACCGGTTGGAGGTTTTGGGACAACTCGAGTATTTTAAATCTGCGCTTGCCAGCCTCGTAGACACCATTATCAGTGATCGGCGAAATCTGTTGGCGGGTCTTGTTCGCACTTTAAGACAGCTTAGTCCATCTAAAACGATCGATTTGAATCGTCAAAAGATCGATTGGCTTTCACTACGTTTAGATGCGACCATGCAAAGTTGGTTGGAAGCAAAACGGGCCAGGGTAAATGTGGCAATGACGGCTCTTAACGCGGTAGGGCCGCTGGCAACGCTGGCGAGAGGATATGCTATTGTTCACAAGGAGAATGGCCAGATCGTGAGATCCAGCGTTGATGTGTTTTCCGGGGAGTCCATAACTATTATGGTTTCGGACGGTGATTTTAGTGCTGTAGTTGATGAAAGGACATCAAATGACAAGTGATATTCAGGAAGTAAAATTTGAAGAAGCGTTGCGTCAGTTGGAAGAGATTGTGACCAGACTGGAGAGTGGCGATCTGTCATTGGAGGAGGCGATGACCTTGTTTGAGGAGGGTCAAAGATTGGCTGCTCTATGCAATGCCAGGCTGGAATCGGCCGCACTTCATGTGGAGCAACTCACATCAGATGGCGAAATAATCGAGAGTCAAGTAATTTAAATCTAGATTTCTGGATACATACTGGGTAAGGTTCGTTGCTCAGGTTATAATTTTTGGGTTGCTGTGCCTTGCCTGTCTGAGACAGCATATCATTTATCTTAGGTTTTTCGAGAGGTAAAGTTGCTTAAAGGTATTCGTGATTCGCTCAGTCGCACCAGACAATCTGTTTTTAGTCAGATCGTCAACAATCTCGGCAAAGGGGAGATTACAGAAGAGACTTGGGAGGATCTGGAGGCAATGCTAATTCAAGCTGACATGGGTGTGCCGACAACACTATCAATTATTGAGGCCACGCGTGAACGAGTCAGTAGAGAGGGGTTGCGGACAACGGACCAACTTGTCCTTGCCATGAAGGAAGAGATGAAAGCAGTCCTGGTCGAAGCGACTCCATTCGGATTAGAAGAAAAGAGACAACTAACTGTGGTGATGATAGTGGGGGTTAATGGGTCCGGGAAAACCACTACGATTGGAAAACTTGCCTATTTGTATAAGAATCAGGGCCGGAAAGTGATGTTGGCGGCCGGTGATACGTTCCGGGCGGCAGCGATTGACCAGCTTAATATCTGGAGCGAGCGGGCTGGTGTGCCCCTAATCTCTGGCCAACCCGGTGGTGACCCGGCCGCGGTGGCATACGATGGAATTCGAGCCAGCAGAGCTCGAGGTTCTGACATGCTCATCATCGATACAGCGGGACGTTTACACACGAAGAAAAATCTAATGCTAGAGCTGGAGAAGACTTATAATGTTTGCCGAAGCAGCGTGCATGCCGCCCCCCATGAGGTGTTGCTTGTGTTGGATGCTCCGACAGGCCAAAACGCGCTAACGCAGGCCGTGAAATTTAAAGAATCAGTATTTGTAAGTGGCGTTGTTTTGACAAAACTCGACGGCACCGCAAAAGGGGGCATGGTTTTTGCCATTTATAAAGAACTGGGTCTGCCAGTTCGCTTTATCGGAACCGGAGAAGGGATCGAAGACTTGGCGCCTTTTGATGCAGATGTCTTCGTTGATGGTCTCTTCGAAGGCTGATCGTCGAACAATTTAACGTCAGTCCATTCTGGGGTGGCGAGTTTAGGTCCAAACTGATGTCAGAAGAGGAGCAAAACAGATATGGAAGATCAAGTAGCTCAAATTGAGAAATTGCAAATGACTGTCGATCAATTAAGGGGGCGTCTTTGACCTAGAGACGAAGATTGAAAAACTTAACGAACTTGAGAAATTAACACTTGATCCTGGATTCTGGAATGATACACCAAAGGCTCAAGGAATAATGAAAGAGCTAACCCAGCTCAGGGAGGGGGTAGCAATCTGGGAGGAAGCGAGCGCCAGGATTGCTGACGCGCGAGAACTTGCGGAACTGGATGACCCAGAGCTTTTTGAGGCGATGGCTAAAGAGGTAGATGCCTTAAAGAAGGCCGTCGACAAGTTGGAATTTCGCACCCTTTTTGGAGGCACATATGATTCCGAACCAGCTATCCTAGCCATTCATGCGGGCGCCGGAGGTACGGAGGCGCAAGACTGGGCGCAAATGTTACAAAGGATGATCTCTCGTTGGGTCACTAACCGGGGATTTAAGCTGGATATTTTAGACACGAGTCCAGGAGATGAAGTTGGCCTTAAGAGCACACTGATGTCAATTGAGGGCGAGTATGCCTATGGCTGGCTAAAGTCGGAAAGGGGTGTTCACCGTCTGGTGCGCATATCTCCGTTCGATGCCTCTAGAAGACGGCATACTTCATTCGCGAAAATTGAAGTTTGGCCTGACGTTGCCAATGATATTGAGATTTCGATTGATGAGAAGGATTTGCGAATAGATCGTTATCGGGCCAGCGGCGCAGGTGGACAACACGTTCAGAAAAATGAAACAGCCATTAGAATCACTCATACGCCTTCGGGTGTTGTTGTCACTTGCCAGAACCAACGGTCTTTGACCCAAAACTTAGAGATGGCCATGAAGATTTTAAAATCGCGGTTGTTCGATTTGGAGCGGCGGAAGCAAGAGGCTGACATGGCCGTTTTAAAGGGTGACGACATTGACGCTGGTTGGGGTAATCAGATTCGTTCTTATGTGCTCCAGCCTTATAAAATGGTAAAGGATCACCGGACTGGTTTTGAAATGGGGAACACACAGGCTGTCTTAGATGGGCAGTTGGACGGATTTATGGAAGCATTCTTGCGCCAGAGTATTGGTGATGAGATCGAGGAGTAATCTGGTAGTCGAGATATGCGATAAAATTACATTTTACCCCAGGAGGTAGCCAAGTTTATATAGTATATCGTATTTGCAAATAGCAAACGATGGTGGTATAGTCACTAATTTGCTACGCATATATTAAGATCCTCACCGGAAAAGAAACAATATCAACAGAACGGTGAATAACAAGTAACAGAAATAGATAAATGCATAGAGAGCGTTGGCATAAGGCAAACGCTCTTTTTCCGTGTGTATTACCCTTGACCTGTTGGAACAAAGAGTCGGCGTAGCCATGGTATTGAAGCCATTATTGTGGGAGGTCACACTAGGTGGAAGCAACTGAATTTAAGTCTTTACGTATTAGTTTAGCATCTCCAGAGAAAATCCGCTCCTGGTCTTATGGTGAGGTTACAAAACCCGAGACAATCAATTATCGTCGGCTGCGACCTGAAAAGGATGGGTTGTTCTGCGAGGCTATATTTGGACCTACCAGAGATTGGCAGTGTTATTGTGGAAAGTATAAGAATGTTCGCTATAAGGGCATCGTCTGCGATAAATGCGGCGTAGAGATTACCAGAGCGGCTGTTCGACGGGAGCGATTGGGCCACATTGTGTTGGCAGCCCCGGTTGCCCACGTTTGGTATACGAGACGAGTACCTAGCTATTTGGGCTTGCTGCTCAATATTTCACGGCGAAATCTTGATAGAGTGTTGTATTTCGCCCAGTACGTCATTACCTTCGTCGATGAAGATGCAAGAAAAAGGGCTTTAAAACGGCTCGATGAAGAGCTGGAAGAGGCCGAGCTTCGCCTCGGGGTCGAAAACCAGACCAAGATTGACGAAGATACCCTCGAAGTTCGCGAACAGATAGCCGCTATTGAAGCCAAGATCGAAAGCTTGCATGAAACCTACGAGGATCGCCTTTCAGCCGTTTCCGATGAGGTAGTTAGCGAAGCGCAGCTCGTCGAGAAACGCCTTGACAATCTTTTAAATGAGGAAACCTCGGAAACCATCACCCTGGGTGATGTAATCATTGCCGAGAAAGGCGACAAAATCGGTCGCGAGCATATTGTTCTTGTTCAGGAAGCAACGACTGAACGTTTGACTTCCAGGCAAAAAGAACTTGAGGAGGAGCAAGAGAGCACCGAAGCAACTCTTAAGCGCGATGTAAAGTTATTAAACGACGAGATTTCTATTGCGACCGACGAAATTGAGGATCAGATGATCGTCAAGTTGACCCGTCTTCGTCAACAAGCACAATCGAACCATGAACAGTTGGAAAGTTTGTCTCAAATGACATTTTTGAACGAGACAGATTACCGAGATCTTAAGGTTAAGTTCGGTAATGTTTTCCGAGCCAGTATGGGTGCTGAGGCCTTTTATGAGATTCTCAAAAATATGGACCTGGCCAAGCTAAGCAAAGATCTATGGCTAGAGGTTCGTACAACACGTTCCAAGCAAGGGGCGAAACGAGCAACAAAACGGCTGCAAGTTGTGGAAGCCCTAAGAACAAGCGCCAATCGGCCCGAGTGGATGATTCTGACGGTTCTCCCGGTTATCCCACCAGACTTGCGCCCCATGGTCCAGCTTGATGGCGGTCGATTTGCCACATCGGATCTGAATGATCTTTATCGAAGGGTTATAAACCGAAATAACCGCTTAAAGCGTCTTTTAGAACTGGGCGCTCCAGATGTTATCGTCCGGAATGAGAAACGTATGCTGCAGGAGGCTGTTGATAGTCTTATCGACAATAGCCAACGTGGTAAAGCGTTGAGCCGGCGCGGTCGCAGGGAGCTGAAATCTCTATCTGATATGCTGAAGGGCAAGAAAGGAAGATTTCGTCGAAACTTACTCGGTAAGCGTGTGGATTATTCTGGACGGTCGGTTATTGTCGTCGGTCCAACATTGAAAATGGGCCAGTGCGGATTGCCGAAAACGATGGCCTTGGAACTATTCCGGCCGTTCGTCATCGGCAAGCTTGTGGATTACGGTTATGCAAGCAATATTAAAGGCGCTAAACGTATTATCGAGCGTCAACCGCCTGAAGTTTGGGAAGTGCTTGAAGAGGTCATCGAGGGGCGGCCGATTCTGTTGAATCGGGCTCCAACATTGCATAGATTGGGAATCCAGGCCTTTATGCCAACCCTCGTAGAGGGTAAAGCGATTCAACTACATCCACTGGTGTGCGCAGCGTTTAATGCTGACTTTGACGGCGATCAGATGGCTGTTCACGTGCCATTGTCTCAAAAAGCGGTGGCTGAAGCCAAAGCACAGATGATGGCCACGAGAAATCTGCTAAAACCAGCGGATGGCCACCCCATTGTCGGCCCGTCAAAGGATATGGTTTTGGGTGTCTACTATCTGACACTCATGCAGGATAATATGAAGGGGGAAGGCTTTGTTTTTAGCAATATGGATGAGGTCGAGCGGGCCTACGATCTGGGCTATGCTCATATTCACGCCAAGATTAGACTTCAAACGCTGACCTTTTTCACCGATCAAGGCAAACGATATGCGGATGGCAAACCTCGCAAGCGGCTAATCGAAACGACCCCTGGTCGGGTAATCTTTAACCGGGCTATGCCGCTGGAAATGCAGTTCGTCAACGAGCTGTTGGACAAAGCGGCGGTGAATGAACTCGTGAATCGTGTTTATAGGCGTCTGGGAGATGAAGCTACCATCGAGATGGCCGATAGGATTAAGGACCTGGGTTTCAAATTCGCAACCCGTTCGGGCATTACTATAGCGGTTGCCGATCTTACCATCCCAGAAGAGCGCGAGTCGATTCTTGATGGAGCCAGAGATCGCGTCGATCAAATTGACCGACAATATCGTCGAGGCCTGTTGACTGAAGATGAACAATACCAGCGTACGATTGAGCAATGGACAGATGCCAAGGCACAGGTGGAAAAGGCCGTTCGTGCTGCTATGGCCCCTGCGAGCCCGGTAACCATGATGGCTTTGTCTGGTTCGACGAAAGGTGGATTCGGTCCGATTACCCAGTTAGCCGGCATGCGTGGTCTGATGGCGGATCCACAAGGTCGCATCATATCAGTTCCGATTACGTCGAACTTCCGGCAAGGTCTATCGGCACTGGAATACTTCATTTCAACGCATGGTGCCCGAAAGGGGTTAGCTGATACCGCGTTACGTACGGCTGACGCCGGTTATTTAACACGACGCCTGGTGGATGTCGCTCAGGACGTTATCGTCTTGGCCGAAGATTGCGGTACGACCAAGGGAATCATGATCCGGCGAAAGGACAACTTTGGTAAACAGAAGTTTGCAGACCGTATCTACGGTAGATTTGCGGCTGAGCCAATTATCGACCAGGAAACAGGTGAGGTCATCATCGATGTCGGCGAGCTCTACACGGAAGAGCTTGCGGATGCAGTCGGTGAAAAGGCCGGAGAGGAAGTTTATGTATTCTCACCGATGATGTGTGAGTTGCGACTGGGAATCTGCTCTAAGTGCTATGGCATTGATTTAGCTCGAGGTGTTCCAGTCGAGATGGGTGCGGCAGTCGGCATTATTGCTGCTCAATCGATTGGCGAGCCGGGAACCCAGCTAACATTGCGTACCTTCCACACCGGTGGTACTGCTGAAGCTCGGGGTGACATCACACAAGGTTTACCCAGGGTCGAAGAGCTCTTCGAGGCCCGTCAACGACCCAAGGGTGAGGCGGTCATGTCGGAGATTGGTGGACTTGTTGAGATTCGCACCATCGATGGCGTTCGGCACGTGTTTGTCAGCGACAGCAAACTAGTAGAGGATGAATACGATATCCCAGAAAACTGGAAGGTCCTCCTGGAGGATCAAGAAGAAGTCAAGGCGAATGGCGTGATTGCCGAGATGGATGGTAATGTTCTTTCCGCGCGCCGCGCCGGACGGGCTGTTCTAAATGGGTCGGCTGTTCGGGTGGTCTGGGAAAGCAAGGAAGAACGTGATTATGACATTCCAGCCGGTACCCGAATTCTGGTTTCAGAAGGTCAGAGAATTGAAGCAGGCGATCAGCTAACCGAAGGATCTAAGAACCCACATAGAATCCTCGAAATCTTAGGCAGGGATGCTGTCACCCAGTACTTACTTCTTGAGGTTCAGCAAGTATATAGACCTCAGGGTCAGAACATCAACGACAAACATTTCGAAACCATCATTCGGAAGATGTTAGGCAAGGTGTTAATCACGGCCTCTGGAGATACGGAGATGCTGCCCGGAGAGTTGGTTGAAGCGACCATTTTCCGTGAGACCAATATCGAGATTGAAGCCGAAGGTGGACAGCCAGCCAAGGCTGAACCTGTGTTGCTCGGTATTACCAAGGCCTCACTTAATACGGAGAGTTTCCTCTCAGCCAGCTCTTTCCAGCATACGATAAAAGTTCTTGCCGGGGCTGCAATCGCTGGTAAGGAAGATCACTTGTTAGGTTTGAAAGAGAACGTGATCATTGGCAAGCTAATCCCAGCTGGAACAGGTTACAAAGTCAGGCAGGAACGGATAGCCGAGAAAAAAGCTGCTGAGTTGCTACTCGAGCAAGAAGTTGAAGAGATCAATCTTTCTGCCTTGCTAATAGACGACAATACCGACGAAGCGTTGCTAGAAAAGATAGCCGCCCAAGCGGCCGCCGAAGCAGCCAAGGCGATCATTCAGGAAGCTGAAGCTACCGATTGACCGTTTTCTGACCGGCACACATAAAAGTATCGAAGCGGCGACCCGAGCAACGGGTTGCCGCTTTTTTTGATCGAGATTGAAGCTTCAGTTTAGGGATCCGTCAGAGTTGTTTGCGCAGGCTATATTCTTACTTTCTTGGTCAGGCTTGGCGATTCAGTAACATATCACTAAGTTGATATAACGCCTCCCCGGCTGCACCTTGACCGCCTGCTGCCGCAAGATGATCAAGGGCGCTCTGAGCATGCTGTTCCTCGTAGTTTTCCGCGAATTCGCGAGCCTTAACGTTATCCAGAATCTGGATAACTTGCTTGACGAATGGCTCGTCCGAAGCATCTTGCGTGTATAATTCTCGAAGTTCAGCACTTTGTGATAAACCAAAAAGAACAGGCAGGCTCTTTTTTCTCGTCACGATATCAGTTGCCGCAGATTTACCAATGAGTAATTCGTCTCCCCAGATACCCAGGATATCATCACGTACTTGGAACGCGAGACCCAAATCGCGACCAAAAGCAGCATAGTGATTAATGACATCGGTTTGACAACCGGCGACTCGGGCTCCCAACTCGGCCGAGTAAGCCAGTAGAGCGGCTGTCTTGCCATCAATCATTGACAGGTATTCGTCAACAGTTACTGTTTGCTGGTTCTCAAAAGACATGTCGACATATTGGCCAATGGTCAGTACAACACAGGTTTCATCAAGCCTTCGCAAACAGGTAACGACTGTTTCTCCGGGAACACCCCGTTCCATAAGCCGGCTCATTGCAATGTGAGCTACGGCGAACATAGCGTCACCACTATTGATCGCCTGGTTTGCCCCCCAAATTTTCCACAAAGTAGCTCGACCTCGACGCGTTGGACTGGCATCCTGAATATCATCATGAATCAGGGTGAAATTGTGAAGCAATTCAATTGAAGCTGCGCCGGGGATTGCCGTTGGCCACTCACCGCCGGCGGCCTGGGTTACTGACAGACATAACAAGGGGCGGATTCTCTTGCCAGATTTGGCCGACAATCGTCCAAACTTGTGATCGACCCAGCCCATGTGATAGTGCATCATTCCATAAAAAGGATCAATCCGCTCCCCCCCATTTTCAAGTACCAGCCGCATTTCTTTTTCCATGGCCGGTATCATAATGGTGGCGAGTGATTGAAGAGGATCTTGCATGTTTCTCAACTCCCTGATACTGAATACTCTGCAACTACCATGCTGGAAAGAGGTTAAACGAACTCCTCTAGAATGTTGCTGCGGCGATATAACGGCGTCTGGGCCAGGGCAGGCAGATTAGCGGCCCCGCTGCAAAACATCGCCACTCGCAACTCATCCGTAAAAGCACCGGCCGTATCAATGACGGCATCGACGCCACCATTGACCGCGGCACGGAGAAAATCCCCCGCTGTTCCTCCTGCTGTAGCACCTAAAGCAATACACTTCGCAACATCGATACCATTTCGGAGGCCGCCACTGGCAATGATGGCCAAATCTGGTGCAGCTTCACGACAATATAGGATCGTGTCTGCCGTAGGAATTCCCCAATCGATAAAAGCGCTGGCAACACGAGCGTGACGACTTGTAGGTGCTCGATGCATCTCTACCTGGCTCCAGGAAGTACCCCCGGCGCCGGCGACATCAATGGCTGCTATTCCGGCCGATGCTAACATTCGCGCTGCTTCTCTTGAGAATCCCCAACCAACCTCTTTGGCAATAACAGGTACCGGAAGGTGTCTGCAAACTTCTTCGATCTTCTTTAATAGCCCGGAAAAGTTGTGGTCGCCCTCAGGTTGTACAGCTTCCTGTAGCGGGTTGAAATGTAAGATTAGAGCATCTGCACCGCATAAATCGACTGCCCTTTGGCATTCATTCAATCCATAACCGTAATTAAATTGCACTGCGCCAAGATTTGCCATCAACATAATATCTGGCGCTACTTCACGGACCTGAAATGTATAAGCTAGGCCAGGGTCCTCGAGCGCGGTACGTACCGATCCTAGCCCCATGGCGATACCAACTTCTTGGGCCGCCGTGGCCAGTGCCATATTTATTTTATGGGCTTCAGATGTGCCGCCTGTCATCGAAGAGATTAGCAGTGGGGAAGACAATGTCTTGCCAAATAGTTTTGTGGATGTATCGATTGCAGCGAAATCGAGTTCGGGCAGAGCCTGGTGAACTAGGTAATATTGCTCCAAACCCGTGGTCAGCCCTTTAAAGGTTACATCTTCCTCAATATTGATCCGGATGTGGTCGGCTTTGCGTTGCTCCAGGATATCTACTGGAGCGACCTGCTCGGCAGAGCTGGTCTCGAGTGTTGTAGATGGATCTATCTTATGAGACATAATTCCAATGCTGCTCCGTTTGCAGGTAATTAATAGCCATTCGTTAGATGGCCACCTGTCTCTTATTTTTTCTTGACGCCGATTGGGAATAAACCGGCAAACCATGAGTATACAGCGCTCGTTTGGATGGCGCCAAACGACGGCGATTAATTCGCAGGGCAATCGCATACTAAATCCGATCAAGTGGAATTGCGCGTTTTCGGTGCCATATCAGCTTTGTTAACGGTAGAATATCCCGAAAAACTCAACATAATGTCAACATTAGATGTTATAAAAGCCGTTTTCAATACCAACTCTGAGCCGAAATGAGCGATCATGACACTTACGAGACTATATGCGATTGCCCTGGATTAATTCGTCAGGATCCAGCTGCTAAGTTACAATTATCGGCCAATCAGCTATCGAAATGAACGAGAAGTAAATATGCGTGTACTCATAACAGGCGGGGCTGGATTCTTAGGCTCTCATCTAAGTGACCGGTTTCTGGCCGAAGGACATACTGTTCTGGCCATCGATAATCTGATTACCGGTAGTATGGAAAACATTGCCCATTTAATGGGCCATGACAGATTTACTTTTATAAAACACAATATAATCAATTACATTTATGTCAAAGGTGCTGTTGATGCGGTGTTGCATTTTGCATCTCCCGCCAGCCCAAATGATTACTTAGAGCACCCAATTCATACTTTAAAAGTTGGATCTATCGGCACCATGAACGCCATTGGATTGGCCAAAGCGAAAAATGCTCGTTTCCTATTGGCTTCAACATCGGAAGTGTACGGCGATCCCCAGGTGAATCCACAGCCAGAAAGTTATTGGGGACATGTAAACCCAATCGGACCGAGGGGTGTATACGATGAGGCCAAACGATTCGCCGAAGCGATGACCATGGCCTACCATCGATATCATGGATTACAGACAAGAATTGTTAGGATTTTCAATACTTACGGTCCGAGAATGAGGTTGAATGATGGGAGGGTAGTACCGAACTTCATTTATCAAGCTTTATCTGGGAAACCGCTTACGGTATATGGGGATGGTAATCGGACCCGATCTTTTCAATACTATTCTGATCTGGTTGAAGGCGTATACCGCTTGCTGATTTCTGAAGTGACCACACCGGTGAACATTGGCAATCCGAATGAAATGACTATCCTGGATTTGGCTAAAGCAGTGCTGGATTTGAGTGGCAGCAACTCCATAATTGAATATACAGAGCCGGGGGAAATTCGAGTTACCGATGATCCTAAGGTTAGACGACCGGATATTAGCAATGCCCGTAAGCATCTCGGGTGGGAACCCATCGTTAGCCTAGCTGATGGACTCACCGAAACAATCGCCTTTTTTCAAAGCCGAATATCGTGACAATTTCTTCATCGCCGATTGTTCCTTTACTACAAACGCGTCTGGCCCCAATGAGACGCCAGTCAATCGTATACCTACTCATCGCGATTACATTTGGTCTACTAATAGGATTATTGCCCCTAAAAAGTGCCGTCACGCTGATTCTGGGGATAGGTTTATTTCTGCTGGCCTTAATTCAACCACTAATCGCCATGGCTCTTGTGTTGTTGGCAGGACCGCTTGGTGCTGTTGAGAATTTCCGATTGGGTGGCGTTTTATTTACCAGCAGCCAATTGC
Source organism: Patescibacteria group bacterium (assembly GCA_035527655.1). GTDB lineage: Bacteria > Chloroflexota > Anaerolineae > Promineifilales > Promineifilaceae > UBA11865. The sequence goes on from DATLAB010000026.1 coordinate 26,455, forward strand.
TTTTTCTGTTGACTGTGTGCCTTTGGATTGCTTATGGCATTATTCGGCGCCGAATATACATTCCAAGTACGCCAATAAACCTAATTCTGATTCTTTTTTTCACGGTAGCAGCAGTTAGCCTCATAAATGCCCCATCTCTTAGAATCGGCCTGAAAGAAGAAATCAAATGGATTGAGATGACTTTGGCCTTACTCCTGGTAACGGATCTGGCCATGAACTGGCGAGCTATTCAGCATCAAGGCCGGTCAGACTTGTCAATCAGAGAGCCGGGCATGGACACACGGTGGGTGTTGGCTATCTTGCTAATTGCGGGCATGAGCCAGGCTATGATAGGCATCTGGCAATTTGGATTAAGAGGAGATGGTCCTGACCATTTTTTGATCTTAGATCGCTTCTATAGAGCCTTTGGCACCTTTCAACAGCCCAATCCGTTTGGTGGTTTCATGGGAATTACAGCTGCTTTGGCCGTTGGGACCTTGATCGGCACTGGTATTAGCCTATTCTTCGACCTCCAGAGAGGTAAGCGATGGAAAGCTGGCGAATGGCTTTGGCTCGTTTTCCTGATCTTTGCTTCGATAACGACTGGGGTGGCCCTGATCATGTCATGGAGTAGAGGAGCCTGGTTAGGGTTCGCTAGCGGCTTGGTGGTCCTAATCTTCTTCCTACCTAAAAAGCGTTGGAAAGGAGTTCTGTTAATTGTCCTTGGTTTGATGGCAGCCATCTTGATGGTTCGGCTAGATCTTGTGCCCGGAGCAATTTCTGACCGCCTGGTTACCATCAGTGAAGATTTTAAGGTTGGCGATGTTCGCGGGGAGCTAGTTACTATCGAAAATTTTGCCGTAATTGAACGCCTGGCCCATTGGCAGGCCGGTATCGACATGGCCCGAAACAATTTATTACTTGGCGTTGGTTTTGGTAATTACGAAGTTGCCTACGAGGAGTACGGCCTCCTGAATTGGACGCACCCCCTTGGTCACGCTCACAATTACTATATTAACATCCTGGCAGAAACAGGAGTAGTTGGGGTAATTACCTATTTGCTGCTGTGGGTGACAATATTTATTCAGGCATTCTGGCTTCTCAAAAAAATAGATTGGCCGGATCGTGGTATTGTCCTTGGACTTCTAACCGCATGGACTGCTCTGGCCGTCCACCATTTCTTCGATAAGTTATATGTCAACAATCTATACCTATTTGTAGGCGTGATGCTAGCCTTACAACAGATTATTTACCTGAAGCATGATCGCACAATTCGCTAGAATCGCCGAGCGATTCGGCATTAAAACGAAGGAAGCTGTGCGTTTCGCCAAATTCATGGTGGTTGGCACCCTTGGTTTTATCATAGATTTCGGTATGTTGACCATTTTGATCGAAATTGTCGACCTGCCAACTCTAGTCGCAGAAAACACCCAGTTTTCAGAACAGACCGGATTTATCTTGGCCAATACTATTTCGTTCACACTAGCTGTGGTCAGCAACTTTTCATTCAATCGATACTGGACTTATCCAGAATCACGTTCCAGGCGAAAAAGAGTTCAGTTGCCTCAATTTGCTCTAGTTAGTTCTGTTGGATTGCTGCTAAACAACGTGATTTTTGCCGCTACCACTCCCATATTTAATCAAATACTGGAAACGCTCACATTTATACCCATTGGAATCGAAGGCTACATACCGGCCAAAATGCTGGCAACAGTCGGCGTTTTGTTCTGGAACTACTTTGTGAACCGTTATTGGACATTCGGGGACGTTGAATGAGCAACAAAGGCGCTGAGAGGCGCATCGGCATTGACGTTACATCGGCACTTAACCAGGGAGCGGGTATTGGGCGATACACTCGCGAATTAATTAAGGCGGTCGTATTTGAAAGTGCAGCTGACAAATTTACGTTAATCTCGGCCAAACTGCCTCATACGAACCAGTTAAAGAATCCGTTCATGCCTTTGAAGCCGAATGTCGTCTTCAAGGAATTACCCTTCGATGAACGCTGGATGCATCGTATTTGGTACCGCTTAAAAGTCCCTTTGTCAGTTCAGAACTTTACAGGCCGCCTGGATCTGTTTCATTCGCCTGATTTTGTACTTCCACCGATCAACAAGAAGACGCCAACACTGCTAACGATTCATGACCTTTCATTTATCCGTTATCCGGAGACTTTTACACCTGAGTTAGTCGCTTACTTGAATCAGATCGTACCCTGGTCTATTAACCGGGCTACCCATATTCTTGCGGATTCCAAGACAACAAAAGATGATCTGGTAACACAATGGAACGTGGACCCGGTAAAAGTGAGTGTGCTTTATAGTGGTGTCGGTGGCAATTTTGAGCCGATTACTAATCCCCGGTCGATCAAAAAGGTACGAAAGAAATATGATCTTGGTGATAAGCCTTATCTAATCAGTGTCGGTACAGTTCAGCCGCGAAAGAATTATCGGATGTTAATTCGAGCCTTCCGACCAGTGGCAGAGAACTTTCCCAACGATCTGATTATCGTTGGCGGGAAAGGCTGGATGCATGATCAAATATTAGGTGAAGTTGAAGCCCAGGGCTTGCATGGCCGTGTTAAGTTCCTGGGGTACGTTGATGATTCCGATTTACCTGCACTCTACAGTGCGGCCACAATATTGGCATCACCGAGTCTTTATGAAGGTTTTGGGCTACCAATACTGGAGGCCATGGCCTGCGGTGTTCCGGTAATCGCTTCGAATGTTTCCTCGTTGCCAGAGGTTGTAGGCGATGCCGGCGTGCTCTTGCCGACTGAAGATACCGATGCCTGGTCTCAGGCCATGATGAACCTTATCGAGGATATGAGCCAGCGTACAAAATTAGTAGGCGCCGGTTTTTTGCGCGCGCGTCAGTTTACGTGGTCAAAATCTGCCAAGGAATTGATGTCGATTTACGATCAACTGCTAGCAGGTTGAACCTAACTGGCGTTCGTTGTTACAGTTCCCTGTTGTTGCTTGTGCGGGAAAGCGTTCATATAATGAAAACTATCTACTTTTGGCCACTTAGGCGAATGGAGGAATATGACCCCGATCTACAGGTCAGATGGGGAATGGGTTGCGGTTTATTTGGACGGCTACCTATTCAATGTTGATTGTGAATGGATTGGATTTGTTTCCGGCCGGGAAGCCTTTGATACAGCGGGCCAATATCTTGGGTTTATCAGCGATGACCGGCGGTTGTTGCGCAAGCGATCCCTGAGCAGAAGACCACCACGCCTGGTGCCGCCCGAGCGTCCAGCTAATCCAAACTTGCCGGCTAGTATGCCTCTCGCTCCTATGTTGAGGCAGTTACCTCACCACATTATTGACGTCTTCGAAGAATTTCCAGATCGCCTAACCTATATATCTGAGACCCGACCTGACATGGATTAGTAATCATTAGGTGAGTATTTAGCGGAAGGCTGTAATTTTATGGCGCCAAAAAAAGCATCCGATTCCAGAATTACATTAACCCAACTTATGGGGCCAGGATCCGCCAATACTATGGGCAATGTTCATGGCGGCTACGTAATGAAACTGTGTGACGAAGCCGGCGGTATGGCTGCCAGCAAGCATGCTCGCCATCAGGTGGTTACCGTGGCTGTGGATTCGATGACATTTCACTCACCAGTCCACATTGGCAATTTAATGACTGTGACCGCGGAGATAACCTGGACCGGCCGGTCATCAATGGAAACAAGAGTTGTGGTTACGGCCGAAGATGTCCTCACCGGAGCAACAGTTCACACGAATACGGCTTATTTCGTCTATGTTGCCCTGGATGGCGCCGGAAAGCCCACAGAAGTGGCACAATTGCTGATCGAGACGGAGGAGGACCAAAGCCGTCTGGAGCGAGCGGCTATACGACAAGCTTACCGACTTAAAACACGTGAGTAAACCAACAGTGAAAACTTCGTCATCTCGTTTGCTCCGTTTGCTGAGGGGGCAATCAATTGCTAGCAAAGTTCTCGGCGCCCCGGCGACAGACATGGGCCTCGCCGAAGGTGAACCATTTCCCTTCTTGGCGATTGTTGGGCAAGAAGAGATGAAATTGGCATTATTGTTAGCGGTGATTAATCCGGCCATCGGCGGGGTTTTGCTTATCGGAGCGAGAGGGACAGCCAAGACCACAGCAGTAAGATCCCTGGTGGACTTGCTGCCACATCGCCGTCGAAGCTTGTGCCCGAATGGTTGCACCGAGGAACTATTAAATGAGGTTGGTCTGGATGGTATCTGCACCGAATGTGCCCAACGGATCGGTTACAATGAGCCACTGACTATTGAGGACCGGGTCCGGATTATTGAGCTTCCCCTGAATGCTCGATTAGATGACGTCATAGGCGGGGTAAATGACCGTCTTGCACTAGAGCAACGGCGCCTCAAATTGGAACGGGGTATATTGGCCTTCGCGGACGGCAATGTCCTCTTTATTGATGAGGTAAACTTGCTTGATGATGCCATTACCAATGCGATATTGGATGCGGCTGCCCAGGGATACTATACTGTTCGTCGTGGTCCCTTGAATCTGAGGTATCGGTCACAATTCACCTTAGTTGGTACAATGAACCCGGAAGAAGGGACATTACGTCCGCAGATCATGGACCGTTTTGGATTGCGAGCAGTTGTGCGAGGTCTGGCTGACCCCGAAATGCGCTTCGTTGCCTATGAACAGGCGATTGCCTACCGCCGAAATCCGGATTGGTTGTCAGCAAATTATGCCGGCGAAACGTTGGTACTGGCTGATGAACTCCAGGAAGCGAGAACAAGACTTTATAGTGTGACCATCACGCCTGAGGCGAAGCAAGCCGGTTTGAAGATTATTCGGAGTCTAAATATTTATTCTTCGAGAGCGGAGATAACACTTTTTGAATCAGCCCGCGCCTATGCCGCAGCAGATGAACGACTAGAAGTAAATCGGGAAGACATTGAAACTGTCGCCGTGATGGCATTACGATCCCGGGAAAGCAAAGGGATGGCTCAATTCCTGGAAGATCAGGAACAATCCGACCAGCAACTTCGATTCTTGCTAAAGTCCGATATTGATAGGCAATCCCACTCAGAAGACGCCAGTCGCGAGCCATGAAGGCGCTATACTGGTCTCGAATTCTGGTCCCCCTGGGATTTACCACCATTCTTGTGGCCTACTTTCTCATCTGGTTACCTCAACCGGTAGCAGGCTTGTCCTTCATAGGGGTAGAGATGGGTGAGTGGGTAAAATTCCTTCCGCAGGTAGCTACCGGCGATTTGACATACTACCGAATTTTTTTTTATTTCCCACCCATCACCTTGGGCCTCATGATGATCCTATGGACGGCAACCTGGTTCGATAAACGGTGGCAAACTTGGGTTATCAGAGGTCTTGCCGTTGCCATTGCCTTTTTGGCCCTTCCATCTCTCGAGGTTATCCTTGACGAGCCGGTAAGCGAGTGGCTTCTAAGGTTGATTGTGGTGTTATTCGTGTTGGCAATGGCTGTTATCAGCCCCCTTTTCAAGCGCTTGGCACCAGGTTCCGTGGAGAAGGTATCCTGGATATTGATTCTGCTGTTGGGATTGCTTGGCCTGATTTTTCCAACCTGGATCTATGCCGACCTAAGAGGACCAATCGGCGATCTGCTGCAAATGGCGATTGGAATTGGACCAGGTGTTTGGCTAAATGCAACCGGTCACATATTGCTTATGGGTTCAGCCGCTGCTATCTTGGTTACTGAAGCCAACAAGGATCCTAAGTGAATTTGAATCAGTATTGAACGCGAAAAAGACGATGCACAGCATCGTCTTATTATGACAGCTATTGGTTTGAGTGTTTCAAACGCAGTCGTTTTGTTTACCTATAGCATCTAGCCGGTTGTCATGTGTTTATCAATATAGGTGACGGCCTCACCCACGGTGGTAATCGACTGTGCTTCTTCATCAGAGATCTCACCTTCGAATTCTTCCTCGAAAGCCATAATCAACTCTACCAAGTCGAGCGAGTCAGCCTCTAAATCTTCACGAAAACGGGCTTCAGGTACAACTCGGTTTTCTTCCACGCCCAGCAAATCAACGATAATTCCGCGCACACGGGTTTCTGTATCACTCATCTAGTGTTCTCCTTAGGATATTCTGCCGAAACAGCTATGCAATTTTAAGTCCGATAGCCAGATTGTCAAGGGACAATTTTTTTGGAGGAAAGCGGTGGCCCATCATAGGGCATCATATAGGTAAACACAATATCCAGACGATAGTTACGGCAGCTCTTCGGGCTGAGTATGATTTTGCTCCATCCAGATCGCAATAGCCAAAAGCAGAAAGAAGGCATAGGCTAAATCCACTAGGAAAAAACTATGATCGACTATTCCATGAGCAAGCATGTAGGCCAGTGCACCAAGCAAGCCTGCGGCAATAGGTTGCCATTCATCAACAACCTGACTAACAAGTCGAATTGATATGCGGAAATATGACCAAAACATCCAGGCACCGGCAAAAAAACCCAAAATACCCAACCTGGTCAAAAAATCTAGCACCATATTGTGGGGATGATTTAAATTAGGTTCTTGCCAGGCAGCATCAAAAATATAACGACCACGATAGGCATAGAGAAAATTATCCAGGCCAACGCCAAAAATCGGATTATCACGAAACATATTGATACTCGAACGCCAAAGATTCATGCGGAAAAAACCAGTAGTGCCTTGAGGATTTAGACGTCCCGCCAGTGCAGGAATTTGCAGAGCCACCAGCAAAGCAGAAAGGCCCATCCCAAAAGCCCCGATTAGCCAGGGCCAAAGACGCCCACCGGCATGTCTTCGCCAAATAAGGAGAATAACCAGCAGAGAGGCCGGTAGACCAAGGAAGAGGGCTCCCTTACTGTAACTGAGTAACACAGCTGCACCCACTGGCAATAAGGCGAAAAGGTAAAAATAGCGACGCCTCCCACGACCCATGAGGATCATAGCTGCCAGGATAGAAATAATTCGGCCGAGGTAAAGAGCGACGTTGTTTGGCGACCCATAGACAGATCGAAGCCGCATCAAACCACCTTCCGAAGTAATTAAATTCTGACCGCTTGAATATTGTACCAGGCCAATCAGAGCAACGGTCACGCCCCCGAGAATGAATGCATCAAGGATTATCCACATCTCACGGGAGTTGATTTTCATCCAACGCATTAGCAGGAAGAAAAGGACCGGTTCGAGAATCAAAACGCGCCACTCATTGGTTGCCACATCGAGGCGTTCGGTAAAGAGAAGCGACAATGTTGCCACGATCGTGAAGGCGGCTACGGACCAATCCGCGACTGTCAGCTGTTTTACTGGGTTCTCCACGGATACTTTGGCGATTCCTCGCATCAGGCGTTGAGCAATTAGTCGAAGCGAAAATGCAATGAAGGTAATCAACAAAAGCAATTCAACCGGCGAAAACAGGTAACCCCCAAGCGCTTTCGGTTTCACGAAGAAGGGAAAGGCGAAGGCGACTAATGCAAGCCCCCATACAGGACGCAGGTAAAGTAGTACGAGCAAACCCGCCAGCGCTGATATATAAATGATGAACGATGGCGCCACATAAAATAATCCTGCTGTAGCAGCAGTCAAAGTAAGTTGACCAACATCGCCAAGGCGGCGATAGATTCCGGCCGTCTGTTCACCCCAAGTTAGCCAACCTGTTACCGATACGAGTGCTGCCCCGAAGGAAGTGAGGGCTATCTGTTGAAGATTACTTAGACCATCATATTTTGCTGAAACTGAAACGACTGCCCGCCCCCAGTCAGCCTTACGAGCGCTAATGACCAGAAGAACGAGGGTTATTAGGAGCAATAAGCTCAGGGTGATAATACTTATCCGGTATGATGTATCTGGAGGGTGATAGTTTACGGTAAATCCATTCAGCGCCCACTGGTCTGATCCGCGATGAGCTTCCAATAATAAGGTATGCTCTCCTGGCTCAAGGTTTGTGGCAAGCCTTTCAATCGCTAGATAATCATCCAAGGGATCAGGGGAGTTCAATACCAAAGTGGCGCCACGATCGTCCTTCGGCAGTTCATTTGCCGGCTCACCATCGACCAAGGCGTAAAAGCGCGAATGGAAATCAGCCCGTCGAACTCGTACGCCGATATCTGTCCCCCAAAATCGGAATTCTACAGAATCGCCTGAGTTACCGATATCAGCGCCAAACTCAGGAGAGAATCGCCAAGAACCGATAAAATCTTGTGCCTCGTCTTGATTATCAGCCAGATGAAAACCGGGGAATGCGATCTCTTCAGTATAGGTTGCATTACGGATTGCCGACAACACCGGTCGACCGGCGATACTGAATCCCCAGGCCGGGTGATCATCTGGATTCATTGGCTCCCAATTCTCAAGAAACATAGAAGCCATCCAGGGCCATTCTTGCCTGGCTCGTTGTAGAGCAGTCACAGTCCAGCTAGCTTGCGTTTCCTCGTCAACCCCACCCCAAATTGAAGGGCTCCCTGACCAGTCGGCCGGTAAACTATTCCAACCCCAATTTCCAGCCCATACCGGCTTGTCGCCGTCTTCATTCCTAACCATGACTTCCCGCAGCAGGATTATTCGGCTGAAGTTAAGCGTAGCTAGATCAACCTCACGATCTTCCGGGCCGGTATTGAATCCATAAGGTTTTCCGGCTACGACATCGAAGGAATCCGCGACACCAGCCTCGTATAGTTCTTGTAGAAATAGAGAATCGGCAAGATTTCTTGGGCCCTGTTCGATTGTTGGAGCCAATGGAGCGGCAACGATTATGGCTCCCGGATCGGCGGCTCGGATTGATTCGGCAGTCAGGGCTAGCAGAGCACCGTACTCGGCCGGGTTCACATCGAAACCGCCCCAGTGTGATGTCAGGTTGGGTTCGTCCCATATAATGTAATGGTTAGTTTGGTCACCATAGCGACCTGCAAATTCAGCTGCCCAGCTGGCGAAGTCAGATGGATCGGTTGGAGGGGCAAAGCTATCGGTCGGGTTGCCGTCAAGTAAAGCGACCAGTTGAATGTTCTGTTTTTCGGCCTCAGAGAAAATCTGGTCTGTTATTGACCAGTCGAATCTTTGATTGTAATAAAAGCTCTGTTTCGCTGTGTCTATTCCGGCTGATTTGATTTTGCTTAGCGTCTCTGTGAGCTCAACATGATTGTATTGTTCTAGATGGACATTTACCCCTAAATGTACACCTGCCCCAGAGATTGGCGTAGGTAATTCATCAGTCATGCCGCGGCTCTTGTAATCGCGGCTATTATTTATAACGCCAAATGTCAGGATCAGAAGCAGGGCCAAGAAGGCTAATGCGATCGTCGCAATTGGGCTTTTCGAAAGTGTTTTCATGTCGATGGATGAACCCGCCGTAGGCAAAAGCATCTAAGCGGCTTTATTCAGGGAATGTTACTCAAAAGGCGTTACGCCATGGATAAAAGCCGGAGTCGCCTCTTCAGTTGGCGCCGGTTTCTCTTCCAATGCCTGTAGACGGGCATTGCCGTAAGGCGCCCATGTTGGGTTAGTTACCGGGGAGTCGCCAATCGTCAAGCGCTTAGCCTCACCAAGGTCTAAATCAATCAAGTACAGTTGGCTATTGTAGGTAAAGGCTATTTCCCGGCCTGATGGTCCCCAGCTCATAAAGCTCTGATCATGTGGAAAGCGGCTATTTTCTCCTGCTGGTGGATATATTTGGCGAGGATCACTGCCATCCCGGTCCATTCGCCACAACGTATAAGTACTCTGTTGGCTTTCTAATGGGTTCGTCGCCCGCAGGAAAGCGATCTCGCTGATACCTGATTCTTCACCGTCGATTATTGCCGCAGGAGACCACCGAGGATGGCTCCAGATACCTGTTTGCTGCACAAAAGGATGGGCCAGTTCCGTAGAAATGGATGCGACCCAGGTATCAAAAGTGAGATCATCAGGGTTGTTTCCTATATGTTTGCTAAATACCAGGAATTCGCCATCAGGAGACCAGGACAAAGTGGGTACCCATACCCAATCTGCCCGCGTATTGAACTCTGTGAAAGATTGCAGTTTTGCCCTTCGCTGAACTTCTTTCGAGGTCTGCAGATCAATAATACCGACCTCATCCGCGAAGCTATAGGCGATAAAATCTCCATTTGGAGACCAGGCATAGTTGCCACCCCACCAGCCGTAAGTCGCTGGATACGCTTCTATAAGACGCATAGGCCTAAAATTGTCGAATTCCGAAGCAGAGATATCCCCAACCCAGAGATCATTATTTGCCTCCCAACCAGGCAATAAATCTGTTGGTATTCCTGTGGTAAAAGCGATCTGTTGATTGTCTGCTAGAGCGGGATTCCAATCAGCCCACAAGATATTTTCCACATCGAGCTGGCGAGGTGCGGAATCTGGTTCGGTGCCAACAACCCAAAGCGTATTAAATCGTTCCGTATCTGTGGAGATCCTAGTATATAGCAGGTGATTTCCATCTGGTGACAATGAAAAAACTCGATGATCCAGGTCACCCCCGGTATTGAGTTGTTCGGGAAATGCACTCGAGCCGCGGAGAAGCACACTATTTCCCCCACTGATAAATGCCAGGAGTCCGGCGAAATCAACGTTTCCAGGAGAGAGTCCTGTTCCCATCATTACGATTTCATCCTGAGCTGATTCGACTATGGTAACCTTGGTTTCCTGGCGGCTGGACTCAATGCCATCATAGTAGACAATACGGACCGTGGTTTCTTGCAAGCCAGGATGGCCGGCCTGAACGATCAAAGGATCGTCTTCGGCGCTCATGGATTCATTGCGCACTGTTCTGCGTTGAAAAGGGATGCTCTTTTCAATGATTTCAATGCTCTCAGTTACACGAACAATCTTGACCTCTAGTTCAGCAGTGAGGGGTGTAAATAGAGGTGGGTCGATGAGATCATCGTCAGAAAGTTCTATTGCTTCATGATCAAGCAATTCACGCACATTGCTGGCATTTGATGTGATTTGAATCGATTCCCCATCGAAGATAAGTCGGACTGAAAGAGGCTCGGCCGCAGAAAACTGAGCGGTTTGTGTCGCGCATGCCGTGAGCACTAGCAAGAAGAATGCGAAACAGAGTTGGCCTGCATCCTGGCGACAGCGAACGGCCGATCCTTTTGTGATTTTCACAGGCAAACAATCCTAACACGGCTTTCTTTTTGGATCATCCGGGGGTTAGAACCTAATTCGGCCGGGCTTCCAGCCACATCGAACTCATTTCGGGGGATAAAGAATCAGCCACCCGTTGATCAAGCTCAGGGCCGATATATAATCTCATTCCGCCAAATACAGCACGAATTAGCAGCCGAGCATACTCGGCATCGGAATTTCCGCTGCGTTTTGCGACACGCTGGCAGAACTCTTCACTGGAGTAGTGCGGATCTCGAAAATGCAGTAGCCAGAAAACGCCATTTAATGACGTGGCTAATTCATCAGGTAAGTTCTTCGACACTGCCCGTTTGGACCGGCGATCCAGGACTGTTCCCAAAGTTTCGAGCACACCATTTGTCCATCGTCGGGCATGGTCCATTGTCCGCAAATTTCCGACCTGGTAGACATGTTCATAAAATCCAGTCAATTGCATATTAGTTGTCTCTGTCATACCGCCTCCGTATGAGTTGATTTTTACCCCGGTACAAGGCCGACGTCAAGCCGCCGTCGGTTGTCGAAGGGTAGTCGAAGGGTATCAGGCTTGTTCCATCCCTTATCAAAGCAAAATCTGGCCATAAGATTGACGATTTTCGAGGGATTGTTTATACTTCTATGTTGGTTAATATAATAACGTAGCGCATCCGGGACTTAGGTTGTGAATTGCCAGAGCAATCGATCAACCAAGGGCCGGATGTTTTGTCGATAAAGATTTTTTCAGCTAGAGGTAAGTATATGTCAGACCGATTGAATATTGTTGCCGAAGACCGGATGGTTATTCGAAAAGAAGCAAAGAGACTGCGCCGCGATGGTTGGATACCGGCCGTGATTTATGGTCAGGAAGCCACTAAGTCTATAAAGATTGAAAATTTGCCATTGCGACGGGTGTTACGTGACGCAGGTGCGACCAACCTGATTGAAATTGATTTAGGCGAGGATCATCATATCGTTCTAGCCAGGGAGGTACAGGTCCACCCAACCCGGGGTAGCCTGATCCACGTAGACTTTTACGAAGTGAACATGTTGGAGAAGATTGTTGTCGAGGCGGCCCTCATAACCACAGGAATTGCCCAACCAGAGGCCGATGGCCTTGGATCAGGTTCGCTTGTCTTGTATGCTATTGAGATTGAATGTCTGCCTGACAATTTGATTTCGGAAATAATTGTAGATATGAGCCAGATTGTATCTGCGGATGATACGATTCTTGTAAGAGATTTACCTTTAGCTGAAGGTGTTACCTTCCTGGCCGATCCTGAATCTGTCGTAGCCCGGTTTGACTATATTCAGGCCGAGGAAGAAGAAGTCGTAGACGAAGATTTGATCTTCGCACCGTCAGAGGACGAAGTTGAGGTCATTGGCCGGGGCAAAGAAGATGACGAGGAAAGTGAACTGGCTGATTAACTATTAGCCCATTCATACCCTTCATTCGGGAAATAACAATAAGGGCTGAAATATCGTTTCAGCCCTTTTTTTTTGGCGAAATCCAAATCGGTTGAAGCATCAAGTCCTGCGGCCGACCCAAGAGTCGATCAGAGTGGTTACGTAATTTCTGATAACAGATTATTAAGATATGATTTATTGTTCGTCTTACTTTTCGACTTGGAAATAACCAGAGGTTACCATCACTTTTATGAGAAAATGGGCGCCATACATTTTGGTTGGCCTGTTGTTATTCTTAGCAGCCGCCCTTAGATTAACCAGTTTGGATTGGGATGGTTACAATCATTATCATCCCGATGAACGCTATATTACCTGGGTCGCTACGAGCATAGAGTGGCCAGATTCGTTAACGACGGCACTAGACCCACACGCTTCATCTTTTAACCCCTTCTACTGGCCACCCGGAGCGACATCGGCCGGAGTTGTCCTGGAACAGGACCAACCCAGACGATACGCATATGGCCATCTCCCACTTTATATGGGCGTAGCGGCGACGCGATTGATGGAGGAGCTTAAGCCCTCTCTTGGTCGGATAATCCCAGAATCAGGATTACTTGCCCAAGACGTAATGAACTTCGCCGAACGCAATGAATTCAGGCACCTTACTATCGTTGGCAGGGCGCTAACCGGTCTGATTGATACCTTATCGGTGTTGTTAATATTTATCTTAGGGCGACAGCTCTTTGGTGTTTGGGTTGGCTTGCTTGGTGCTGCTTTTGCCGTCTTTACCGTCATGTTTCTGCAGTTGGCTCGTTTCTTTACGGTCGATGCCTATTTGACTTTTTTCGTACTGCTGACCATTGTTCTTTTGACTTTTGCACAGAGCGATAGTGAATCACGAACCAAACGTCTAATATTGATTTTATTAGCGGCTGCTTCAATTGGCCTGGCAGTTGGATCGAAATTCACAGGTATATTGTTGATGATACCTCTTGGGATAACCGTTCTATTTCAAAAGAGCTGGTCCCCAAGAAGACGTCTTTTCACCTTTGTTGGAGCAAGTGTTACAGCTTTCCTCGTTTTTTTCGTGACCAATCCTTTCGCCCTTATAGATCAGACATGTGAAGTAGTACAACCGCTGTCAGTTGGTCCCTTCAAGGTCTCAGATGCATTTCTGCGATCCTGCTATTTACAGAACATCGTGTCTCAAGCAACGATGGTGCAAGGAACCCGGGACGTGCCTTTTGTCCGGCAATATGCCGGCACAATTCCTTACCTTTATTTTATTGAAATGCAAGTGAAATGGGGTATGGGGTTACTATTAGGTATCGTTGCTTTTGTCGGATTTGGCTGGGAGATATGGCGCGGCAGTCGCGTGATACTTAATTGGTTTCAGAAAAGACGGAATAAATTCGATAACTCTGATGGTCATGATTCCAACCTGTTGTCGGATGCAAGATATCCTTTTAGGATGACCGAATTTATCGTCTTAGGTTGGGCTATTCCATTCTTTTTCACGACAGGGGCGCTCTCGGTCAAATTTATGAGGTATTTGGAACCCCTTGTGCCGTATCTGCTGATTTACGCGGCCGCGATGTTACTTAGTCTGCGATCAGTCAGAGTTCGCCGGGTGGCTATAACCCTAATCCTCATCGTAACTGGCTTGTATGCGATTGCGTTTCTCAACCTCTACCGCCAACCTCATCCCTGGGTAACGGCCTCCCAATGGATTTTTACCAATGTCGAGAGTGGCTCCACAATCGCCACTGAGATGTGGGATGATCGCTTGCCTGATAATGTCAACGTGGCCGGAACAACCGGCCAAGCTTCCCATTATGGAGAAAAGTCGGTAAATTGGCTATCAGGTACGGAGGAATTGGATAGTCCGGAAAAAGTGCGTGAAAACCTTGCTGCTCTCGCCGACGCTGACTACATTGCCTTGGCCTCCAATAGAAATTATGGTGTGATTCCCCGTCTGCCTGAGAGATATCCGTTATCCAGCCAGTATTACCCCTTGTTGTTCGAAGGGCTCTTGGGTTACGATGTTGTTTATGTTGGCTCGAGAATGCCCAACATTCTTGGATTCCATCTGAAGCCCGATTCCTTCCAATGGCCTGGTTTGGTAGTTCCTAGGGAAGTAGAAAAATATCTGGACAGTAAGCCAGGAATTAGCCTGGGAAGGTTTGATGAAAGTTTTACGGTCTATGATCAACCTCTGGTTATCATATTAAGAAACACGAAGAATCTTAGCGCTGATGAGATGTATCATCTATTTTCTCTGCCTGATGAGGTGAGAGGGAAATGGGACCTGGTATCGTGAACAGTGAACCGACGATGAATGATGACGCCGCCCAACTTATGACGACGTCTCGTTTTTATCTTTATATGACGGTATTTGTAGCCGGAATGACAACTCTGGCTATTGAGTTCACCACAAGCCGTCTTTTACAAACGGTTTTTGGCACATCGAATATCGTCTGGGCGAATGTTATTGGCCTGGTTCTTCTGTTTTTAACGATCGGTTACTTTCTCGGTGGGCGGTTGGCAGACCAATACCCAAATCCGCGAATATTCTATTGGTTGGTGACATTGGCCGGGTTTAGCGGCGTGTTTTTCCTGTTGCTGACCAGCGTTATTTTACGATCGGCCGCGGCAGCATTGGCTTCGGTCAATATCAGTGCCATTGTCAGCTCGCTGATCGCGGTATTCTTTGCCCTGGCCGTTCCGGTGACGCTGCTCGGGTGCATCTCCCCTTTTGCCATCCGGTTGGGGGTGCGCAATGTTGGAGAAGCCGGTCGAATTAGCGGCCGCATGTATGCTGTATCCACCTGGGGCAGCCTTCTAGGGACTTATCTACCAGTTTTATTGATCATTCCCACTGCCGGAACTCGTTTGGCAGCCACACTCTTCGGGGTGCTGCTATTAATCGTCGGATTGGGTGGCCTCTGGCAACTGCGAAGGAAAGCAGATTCGACGGCTCTGTTACTAATTCTACTCTTAATACCGGTCGTGATTGCCTGGAATCAGGGTGGGATAAAACAATCCAAAGGCCAGGTTTATGAGGTGGAATCCGCCTACAATTATATCCAGGTGTTGGAAGTAGACGGCTGTAACTATTTGTTACTCAATGAGGGCCAGGCGTATCATTCGTTTTATTGCGAAGGGGGGCGAGTTCCCCGAGTATCAGTTTGGAGCATTATGTTGGCCGCTCCTTACTTCAGAGGGGTCTCGGCCGATTTGAGTGTCAAGAACCTAGCTGTCATTGGTCTGGCGGCAGGAACGATCCCGAAACAATTCACACAAACATACGGACCTATTCCGATAGATGGTATTGAACTTGATCCGGCAATTGTCGAAGCGGGGCGCCAATTTTTCGCCTTGAACGAGCCTAATATAAACGTGATTATTGGTGACGGCCGATATGAGTTAAACCAACTTGACGATCAATATGATGTTATCACTCTCGATGCCTATAAGGTACCCTATATCCCATGGCATCTGACGACAACCGATTTCTTCGAAGAAGTACAGCAACATTTAACAGAAAATGGTGTCCTGGCGGTCAATGTTGGTCGTAGTCCAGGAGATCGGAGACTCGTTGAGGCGATCACGGCCACGCTCCTAACTGTATTTCCAGCGGTGCACACAGTCGACGTGCCAGGGTCTCTAAATACAATTCTCATTGCGACGGTCCAAATGACAAGTGAAAATGACTTTCGAAGAAATATTGAAGATTTAGCCCAAGCAACGTCTCCTTTGCTGAAAAAGGCTTTGACGGTAGCGGAGACCGGACTCGTGCCGACAGTTTTATCAGATATTGTCTTTACTGATCAGCGAGCGCCAGTTGAGACCATAATCGATTCTATGGTCATCCAATATTTGCTTGAGTCCGGACCATCTGGCCTGTCTGAATTTGGCGGATAATGGTACGAGGATTCTTTACGGGAGGAAGAGGTTGAAGAGTGAAACTGTTTCAAAAATTATTCGTTGGGCTGTTGTAATCAGTGTCCCTTTTATGTTGACACTCATTACATTGCGCCTACTTATCGGCTGGAGCACACCGAGCTATCCAGAATTTGAGTACAATAGGATAGCTGCCGAGAGGTATGGTTTCAGTATTGAGGATAGATTAGGTTTTGCGAAAGCTACTCTAGGTTATCTGAGGCAATCGGAACCGGCCGAAGAGGCGATTTATTTATTGGATGAGTTACGGATGCCAAATAGTGACGCGCCACTCTACAACCAGAGTGAAATCCAACATATGGTTGATGTGAAGAAGTTGGTCGATACGTTTAGGATGTTAACGTGGGTTTTCCTATTTATTGTGGCCGCGGGTCTCCTATTTCTCCTGGCAAAGCCCAGTTCGCGCTTGGAAGGTTATAAAGCTCTGCTCCAAGGTGGATTGCTTACCGTAAGCGTCCTTTTAATCATGCTGGTGTTGATACTTGTTTCGTGGAGCCTGGTGTTCACCCAATTTCATGAGCTGCTTTTCCCGCCTGATACATGGACTTTTAATTATTCTGACTCCCTGATTCGTTTGTTCCCAGAGCAATTTTGGTTTGACTTCGGCCTTATCTGGACGGGGCTGATATTTCTCGAGGGATTGATAGTGACCCTGGTTGGTTATTTGCTACTACGTAATAATCGCTATCTGTTAATAGTAACCTGAACAAAACTGGTCTGATATGGATAGACCCAGAATTCAAGCTTCTCCTTGTTCTCACCTATTCCGGCTGTTAATTCATAGTAGCCGGCCGCAACATCGTCGAATACAAAATTTTCCTGCCATGTTTCATCTGGGTTGACGCTGCTGTCGGCGTAGGTGGTCCCGCCGGCGTATGGTGATGGCGCATCAACTCGCCGTAAGGTCAGTGGATAGCCGGGAATAGGTTGACCGCTGATTGTGGTTACGATACCAGCCACGACCCCTCGATCTGGGAATGGATACAGCCACAGCAACGGATTGCGGGTCGTCCCGTAGCTGTTTTCCCCGAGTCTTACTTCAAAATGTAGGTGGGCGCCATCGGCGACGCCGCTCGCTCCGGAGAGAGCGATAACGTCCTGTGCATGAACATGATCTCCAACGTTAACGAGTATCTCAGAAAGATGCCCGTAAAGAGTAAATACGTCCTGGTCGCCAAGTCCGCTGTCGTGCTGGATAACGATTACATTGCCATAAAAATCTTTGATGGCTCCAAGGAACTCATCATTGTCTCGACCGGCGACAATAACGGTTCCGCTGGCTGCAGCTAGCACGTTGGTCCCGGCCGGAACGTTGAATTCAACCCCGTGGTGAGTTCGCAAAGTCCCTTGCCGGTTGTCGCCATACGGGTAGGCCTTATCCGTCCATACGGCGCTTCCTTCTGGGACTGGGCGGCGTAGCCAGTAATGCTCTCTTGGAGAGGTCTGGGGTAAAGCCGGAGGCGTGAAGGTGGGCATCACCGTAGCCTCTGGAGTCGAGATGTGGGCTGGTGGCAACACTGGTGCCTCTGCTGAGGAGGCCTCCGGTGAGAGAAGCGGGTCTGACAAGCTCAACGCGACTTTGGTAGCCGTGGCTGCCATATCCACCTCGCTGAGAGGGCGAAAAGATTGTCGGTTTTGAGGAGAAAGAACGGTGATAATGATTGGAGGAGGGACAACCGAATCCGCACCAGTTGCGGTCGACGATATGGCTTGATTGGTTGTAAGGGAGCCACCATCGGTTCTACAGGCGGCTAGCGAAATGAGGAAAATCGCCGCCCCCAATAAACATCCGGTTAGTGATGATGATCTCCGCCGGTTCAGTATGGCAAATACCGGTCGCAGGCAATGGAGATTTGTCAAAATCCTCCCCTTTCGGCAACTTTAAGCATTGTGTCTGTGACAACTTTCTCCGCTGCGATTTCTAGCTTAACAACGGAAGTTGACCATTCTTTGGCAAGATCCCGATTCCTTAAACCTTGTGCGTTGATGCGTACGTTAAGAGCAGCAACCTGCACGGCAGCCCTGGCCATCACCGCGGCCGCACCGGCATCCGTGACGGCATTAATATTGCCGATGGCGACAATGCTCTGAGCCAACCGAGCGACCTCAAGACTGAGTTGGGCAACTCTCATCGGCACCTCGCCGGCGTGGATTGTCGCCTGCTCGATAGCGTCTTCCCTCGTTCGCTGATCTTTGCTTTTATCCCGCCAGGCAACCATAACTTGTTCGAAAGCATTTGCGTCATCCTGTATCGCCGTTGTCAACTTATGTCTAAAGTGCCCGGCCTGAGTAAGGATGTCTTGAGCCTGTTTGTCGACGTCGGCGTACTTATTCCGGCCGATGGTCAAATTGGCTACCATTTGGGTTAATGCTGCACCGAGCGCGCCGGCCAGTGCGGCTGTCGAGCCTCCACCAGGAGTAGGTGTTCCGGCTGCCGTCGCTTCAAGAAAATTGTGAGGTGTGAGATCGGATTCCTGTTCCCGAGCAAGTCGAAGTTCCAAAACCTGATCATCTTCAACATCCTTGAGCTGTAAATAGTATTTGGCGGTATCCAGTAAGGCCTTTTCAGGGATCAGACCGACCAACTCGGCTCTCGTGATTGTAAGACCATAATGTGCTGCTTCCCGACGAACCAACTCCTGCACCTGTGGAAGTGGTGTTTTGGAGAAATCGGTCAAGTTCATACTCACCTGGGCCTGACCATCAACCAGGAACCCTAAGGCCTGGACATACCGCAGGCCCCCACTGGTAAAACGAACCGCTTGAGCGATCTTGCCGGCAATTTCAACATCATCCGAATTAAGATACAGGTTATAAGCTATCAGGAACGGCCTGACACCAATGACCGTGGCCCCCCACGGCCTGGGCTGATCGGGTCCAAAATCTGGCATACGCTCTGGATTGGTAGCAACTTCATCTTTCCAGAGCTCATACTGGCCACGACGAATAGAAGATAGTTTCGTGCGTTCCGGCCTCTTTGCCGCTGATCCGTAAAGATATACGGCAATACCTAAATCCTCGCCTACCCGCCGGCCAAGACGCTCTGCCAAGGCGATACAATCATCAACGCTCGCTCCTTGAACTGGAATAAACGGGCATACATCGGTGGCGCCAATGCGGGGATGTTCACCTTGATGCTGGTCCAAATCGATTAATTTAGCCGCCATTGCAATGGCCTGATAAGCTCCTTCCTCAACCGCCGCAGGCTGGCCAACGAAAGTGATTACACTCCGATTGTGGTCTGGATCGGCGCTAATATCCAGGACATGGGCTCCAGGGACCTTTTGTATCGCTTCGGCAATGGCATTATAGACTTCCGGTCGACGCCCATCGCTAAAGTTTGGCACACACTCAATTATTTTTGGCATCCTTATACCGTCTCCATTCCAACCATTTTTATTTCCAAACCAAAACAAACGATTGTATCAAAGGGACAGATTTGCTCAAATCCGGTTGCTGGTAATAATCATCGCAAATTAAGGAGGCCTGAAATGATCTTAGTAGAACCAATTGCACAGGAACACGTGGAGGAATTTGTTGACATTACCACGGCAGCTTTCCCGGGGATGGGCATTCATAAGCCAAAGGATCGCCAGCGATTCCTTGAGAGGCTGTCAGCGATTGAGGATGATCCGATCCGCTCGATCTAGGGTTGTTTCCGCGATAACAGGCTTTTGGGAGGTATGATTCTATACGATTTTTCGATGAATGTTCATAATCATCTCATGTTGGCGGGCGGAATAGGTTTGGTGGTGGTCAGCCTTTTGCATAAAAAAGAAAAAGTTGCCAGGGAGATGTTGCGTTTTTTTCTTCACTATTACCGGGACAGACAGGTTTCGCTTGTGACTTTGTATCCGTTTCGCCCCGATTTCTATTAGCGGATGGGATTTGGATATGGCACGAAGATCAGCCAATACCGCATTGATCCGGCCGCCTTAGCCAAATCTGGTACCAAAGCGAATCTGAGATATCTTACGCTTGATGACAGCGCTGAGGTTCTCGGCTGTTTCAATCGCTATGCCCGCAATACTCATGGCATGATTTTGGGCATACCCAGGGTCATCGATTCTTATTTTTCCACAGCGGATAGCCATGTTGTTGGCTACGTTGAGGGCGAACAGGTCCGCGGCTACATCTACTTTAAGTTTGATACCAAAGCTGATTTCCCACTCAATGAATTGATTATCGAGGAATTCATGTATGAGTCAAAAAAGGCGATGAATCAATTGCTCAGTTTTCTATATACTCAGCTCGATCAGATCAGCCGGATTGTCTTCAATTCTCATGATGATTCAATTCACTATCTGCTTAGTGATCCGCGGAACGGTAGTTTTCACATTATTCCACCTGTCTACCACGAGACAAATACACAGGGCATTGGATTGATGTACCGGTTCATAAACATTAACAAATATTTTGAGGCGTTAGAGAATCATGATTTTGGAGGGCAGAGTTGCAGGATATTGATCAAGCTGCAAGACACTTTTTCCCCAGAGAATGCGGGCAGCACGGTCATCCTTTTCGATGAGGGCCAGGCTCGCTTGAATGGAGATAGTTACGAAGAGGTCATCGAAATGGATGTATCTGATTTTTCGTCGCTGGTCATGGGCGTTATATCGTTCGAAAAGTTGTTTCAATTTGACCTGGAGCAGATTTCTGACCAGAGTTATCTTGATGTTGTCTCGCGGATCTTCAGGTGTAATGTGCAACCTGTTTGTTTAACCCGCTTTTGAGTGACCATTTGATAGCAGATGAAATTGAGGACAGTCGATAAAGTAACAGCGTTTATAACACGTTGGCAAAACGAAAAACCTGAGTTGCTCGTTCTGCATCACCCCCTGGCGGGCCGTCAGCTACCGGCTGGTACTGTTGAGATTAATGAACCCCTTGAGAAGGCGCTACTCCGGGAAGTTGCCGAGGAAACCGGCCTGGTGGATATTGAGATCATCACCTATCTTGGGTCGGGAGATTCCTTTTTAACCGGGAATGATCACGTTATCCTGGTGACCACGAAGCTATTTTCCAGCCCGTCGTATGACGCCTCTTCTGCAGGATACATATTGGAACGAGGTCTGCCGGTTCGGGTGACAAATAAGATTGGGAAGTTTTCCGCAGTGCTTTGTGATCCGCTGGATCCTTACGAGCAGTCACCAACTCGACAGCAAAATGTTTCTGGCTATGTGCGATCAAGCGTCTTGGGCAAACATATCCGGCGCCATCTGTTCCAACTAAAGCCAACAACCTGGACTCCTGAAAAGTGGCAAAAACAGGTAGATGGTCACCTTATGGAGTTTTGCTGGCGCTCGCTGGATCCCCAACCGATTTTGCACCCGGATCATTCAGATTGGCTGGATTCTATATATGAGATGCTAATAACAGTTGATTCACTGGGTGAATCAAAGATAGGTTATTGTGAATAGATTCCGCGACTCCGCGAGTTAGGGATTTTCGACAGCATATTGGCCACGGGCCCGGCCAATGCAATTATCGACGTTTTCGGAGTGTCTGTCGGTAACCACACGTTGGTTCGTGGCCAGGGCGAATTTTTGCCTGGGCAGGGACCATTTCGTACCGGCGTTACGGTTATTTTGCCTGATACTGGCAATTTGTATGAGGAAAAAGTTCCAGCAGCTGTCCACAGGATAAATGCCTTTGGCAAAGTTTTCGATTTTGAACAGGTCCGGGAACTTGGAAATTTTTAATCACCTATCGCCCTCACGGGAACACTGAATGTGCCCCGGCTAGCCGATGCCCTTATTAAGTTTGGCTATTGAAGATAACCCATATACTGGTCTCGGTTTTATCGCGACGGGTAGAAAAGGGTTTCCTACTGTCAATCCGGTCGCAGGAGAGACGAGTGATGGTTTCCTCAGTGATTTGCATCCCGGCCGATTGGATTGAACGAGATACGATTAGCCCTGGAATCAGCTTCTTCAGAAACGGTAAATGAGGGTTGTGTCGGCGCAGGTACGGGAATTTCCTGTTACGGGTGGAAAGAGGGCAATGGCACAGCCAGTAGGGTCTTACCCGGAGAGATTGGCGGTTACAAGCTTGGCGCATTGGTTCAGAGCAATTTCGGCCGGCCCAACGAGTTGACGATCAGTGGCGTGCTCGCCGGTCTATTTCTCCAGCCACCTGAGTACTCCCCTGAGTTACCTGGCGGATCGATAATGATAACTATCGCTACTGTTGCCCCGCTTGACTCTCGCCAGCTTGGTCGTCTCTGCCATCGGGCGGCATTTGGCTTGTCTCGAACCGGCAGTACTCTCCATGGGAGGAGTGGGGATTTTGTCATCGCCTTCAGTACTGCTTAACGGATTCCAGATCGCGCTATAGCGCTTGTATTCAATCGCCCAAATTTGGCAAATGAACAATCAGTCATAGGTCGATTGGGGTTGGCGGTGATCGAGTCCGTTGAAGAGGCGATTATCAAAAGTATGCCAATAGCGGAAACAGTGGTTGGTCGGGATGGAAACACCAGGCATCATTTGCCGACCTAACGAGTTGTCGAGACAATTCATCAATACCGTAGACCTAGTGGAAAAGCTGGGGGGTGCAAGAAAAAAGGAGCTCCAGATGTATGGCAAGGAGATCTGGCTTGCCAAATTCAGGGCCGTAAAAAAATGAGTCTCGTGGTGGCCAATGACAAATTGTTGCTCGACCGACATAAACGGTATTCAGAGCATGCTGGCGCACTATAGGAAACTCGAACGGACTTTGTTCACTCACTGCCGCCCTGTCTTCCACCTGGAGCCTTATTACAAACATTATAGTTGGTGGGGAGCCTGCCTGTCAATGGTCTGAACCTTAAAAAAATCACTCCTTTTTATTTTCGGTATTTGGTTTATGGATAATCCCTGATCACCAATTCATAACGTAGCCTGGGCATAATGGTCTGGTCAATTGACCTTGTATTCTCCGTTGTTATAATTCTAATTGATTCCATGCGTAACTTGAAAGCAGCTTTCATCCTGATTATTGCTTTAATATTCCTCGTCATCGTGTTGCCTGGGTGTAGCACGACTCCTATCGAACCCCCTTCACGAAAAGCGTCGAATCAGGACGGGCCAATGCCAACCGTTCGGATTATTCCAACGCTTTATCCGACAGCGACAAAGCCGCCAAAAGTTGAGCCGACCAACACAAGACCCCAGGAACCGATAGAAGTAACCAGCACGCCTATCAACTTTGAACAAGTTGTGGTTGATATTCGCTACGCTATACCAGCCATATCAATGGATCGTCGAATTGTTGGTAACGTATCCAGTAGAATTGAGGTAATTGATCAGGTTTCCGGGGAGTCGATAGTAATCCCTAACCAACCCGGTATCTTGCTGGAACTGCAGCAAGTGCTTGAACAGATTGAGTTGGAAGAGTTGCCAGACGAGTGCAGTATGTGCGTAACTGTAGAGTACAGTTTGCCAATGGCAGACAAAGAAGGGACCGGTTGGCTTCAAGATGTCCAACTTCTAGCCAGCCTGGAAAATTATACAACGGTCCAACTTGGTTCACATTTCCCTCCAGGCACGATATTCGGCTTGCGACAAAGTGCTACGCCTTATCAGGTTGCTCATACTGTTGCTCTGACAGACGATGGCCAGCTCTGGCGCTGGGTGGCGACGGATGCTCAGGTCACCATGGAGCCAACGGACCTGCTCCTTAATCTGTTGGGCGATGTGCCAGAGCGACAAATCCTCGACTCACTCCTAACGCCAGAACGCGTTAATTGCCCGGTGGGACCTGGTTTTGAGACCTTGTATATCGCTACAGAAGATGATGTTTTTCTCCATGATTTTACCTGCCCCGAATTTACTTTGGCCTCTAGCTTGATACCTTTATATTCAACTCTTGATCAACTTGCAGACGAATCCATGATAGAAGCGGAAGTTCCCGAGCCTGAACCAACGCTGCCCCTGGATACCGTTGTTAATTACAAACAGTTGGATGGGACCACCCTAACTCTCTTCCGAGATGGTCTTGCGGTCGTGAGGACAACAGATGGAATTACGCGGACAGCGATACTGACCGGTTCTGCAGTATTGAGTGCAACGACCACATTAATCGAGAGTGATTTATTGCTGCCAGGTGCCGGGGGGCTGTTCTCCGAGGAGGAAACGAACGTGCTCTTTGTTCGCGGCCAGCTAGGTGTCTACTCAGTTGGCTGGTTGGAGGAAGAAAGCCAAGGCATGGAAATTGTTATCCGACAGCTTGAATCACTGAAAGAACAGATTTATTCCCTGGCATTTGATCTAGAATCCGAGGCGAACGAACCGAACGGAGACCCAATACCTACGCCTAACGTAGAATAGAGCACAATGGTCACAAATGCATCTTCGTATCAACTGTTTTAATTTAATATTTTGGTAAACAGCTGCCTGAATCGTCCATTATCCTCCTTTAATCGCCGGTTGAACCCGGCTGAGTGATCTCCTATGCAAGCCCTCTATGTATCTGATGGAAAATTATCATTCGTTTCTAATTACCCGGTCCCTGAGCCCAACCCCGATCAAGCGCTCATCCGGGTCACAATGGCTGGGATTTGCTCGACCGATCTGGAGATCGTGAAGGGTTACCATGGATTCTCCGGCATCCTTGGCCATGAGTTTGTCGGCGTTGTGGAAAAGGCGATAGAGGCGGACTGGATTGGCCGGAGAGTTGTGGGTGGGATCAACCTTGGTTGCAACCGTTGCAAGGTTTGCGCAAGTCATGGCCCTGAACATTGCCCTGATCGCACTGTCCTGGGAATTTTGGGTCACGATGGCGCATTTGCACAATACCTTGTATTACCCCTTTCCAACCTGGAGATTGTGCCCGATCGTCTCTCCGATGAGATCGCTGTGTTCACCGAACCGCTGGCCGCCGCTGTACGAATTCGTGATCAGTTGATTATCTCGCCCACGGCCGAAATTGCTGTTATCGGCCCTGGTCGCCTGGGCTTGTTAATTGGCCAGGTATTGGCGCTCTCGGGAACTCCAGTCACTATGATAGGCCGAAGCTTGGATTCCCTGAGGCTTCCGCGAAATATGGGCTTAAAGAGTGGTTTGCAGGACGAATTCGAAGAAAACAGTTTTGATATGGTGATTGAAGCTACCGGCAATGCGCATGGCTTTGAACAGGCGTTGTGGCTAGTCCGGCCGCTTGGCACCCTTGTCCTGAAAAGCACGTATGATGGTAAGGCCACAGTCGACTTGTCCAAGATTGTTGTCGATGAGATTAACGTTGTTGGATCACGCTGTGGGCCATTTTCCCCGGCGCTGCGTTTATTGGAACAAGGCGCGGTCGATGTTAGACCATTCATCGAAGCCCAATATCCCCTTTCGGAAGGCCTTGCTGCACTTCAACATGCTGCAGAACCACGAGTACGCAAAATCCTCCTACAAGTATCGTAGGGCTTAGTAACACTTAATATGTAAATTCATCGGCATTTAAGAATTGTTCATTACGCCGCGCGAATCGACGAGGCGTGGAACCTAAGGGTGATCCTGATCTTGCCTAATTGATCTGGTTTTGCTAATATTAGAACATATGAGCTATCGAACATATTGTGCAAGCGAGATTGGTGAATATTTATACTGCCGTCGAGCTTGGTGGCTGAAGCATTCAGGGGCCCATGAGTCCTACAATATGGAAGAAATGGAAGCAGGTAACGCCTATCATCATGAGCACCAACGTGCGCTTACCCGATTAACCTGTGCTGCTCGCTTTGCTCTGATCTTGATTTTTGTTACTGTTGGCGTCGTAGCGTTCTGGTTGGTAAGTGCAATATAATGGGAATGGGCTTAAGCTGGTTAGGGTTAGCTTTGCTGTTAATCATTATAGCCGTACTTTCGCTGTTTTGGTCCAAGCGAAAGCGCGTAGAATTTGGTCTGCCTTCGGGAAATATCATTTATACTGATCTTGGGATTTGGGTGCCCCAACAGGAATCGCTTTACGCGCCGAAATATGAGCTGGTCGGGCGTCCAGACTACCTGGTAAAGAATCAGCAGGGCGCCATCGTGCCCGTTGAAGTGAAGTCGGCTAGAGCGCCAGCTGAACCCCATGACGGACATGTCATGCAATTGGCTGTTTACTGTTTGCTCGTAGAAGAAGTCTATGATATTCGTCCTGATTATGGAATCCTGCAATACCAGGATCGAGCATTCGCTGTCGAGTATAGTTTTGAACTTGAGGAAGACCTGCTCGAAGTTCTCGTATGTATGCATGTGGATACATATAACGGTGAGCTAAATCGTAGCCATAAGGACAGGAGACGCTGTTCACGCTGTTCAATGCGCGAACATTGTTCTCAAAGAATTGGTTGATTTGCCTAGAGTGATATTTCATTGTTCTTGATCTTGTCCCTTGGAACAATATTTTCCCCTGAAAATAACAATTACTTAACGAAATAATAACTTTGAGCAGGACGCCTGTTGGCCTCTAGCTTCCACAGGATATAATAGCAGCCGTTATCCTTTAACTTGAAGCTATGTCTTTCATATTTTCCACAGTGACAGCCTGGTTGGTGAGGAAAGAGAACAAATGGAGGTGGATTTGGCGACAATTCAGCGCGTAACGGGCATGCAAGATGTATTGCCAGAGGATAGGGCCTACTGGGATGTTGTCGTCTCTACAGCGGTAAATCTGGCCAGGCGCTATGGATTTCAGCGGGTGGACATTCCAATTCTTGAGTATTCCCAACTCTTCTCCCGAGGAGTAGGGACTGCGTCGGATTTTTTTGTCAAGAAGGAAATGTACACGATAGAGGAGAGCGATGGCTCGACCATTACCCTACGCCCGGAATTTACAGCCGGGATGGTTCGGGCTTATATCGAAAATGGAATGGCAAATTGGCCTCAACCAACCAAGCTCTATGTAATAGGTCCATTGTTCCGAAGGGAACGTCCCCAAGCCGGCCGATTCCGACAACACACACAATTTAATCCGGAGATACTTGGGGTGTCAGATCCTGCAGCCGATTTGGAGATTATGCTGTTGGCCAAGAATTTGCATCGCGAATTGGGATATAAAGACTTAACCTTTCAACTCAATAGCACCGGTTGCCCGGCATGTAAACCGGCGTATGTTGCCAGGCTGGTTGAATATCTTGCAGACTATGGTGATGTGCTCAGTGATATTGATCTGGAACGGCTGAATCGTAACCCGCTGCGAATACTGGACAGCAAAGCCGAGAATATGGAGGAGATACTGGCTGATGCACCTCATATTATCGACTATTTGTGCCCTGATTGTGCCAGCCATTTTTCCGATCTTTGTAGCTTACTTGACTCGCTTGGCGAGAATTATTCGATTAACTTCCGCCTGGTAAGAGGCATTGATTACTATACAAAAACTGTTTTCGAACTATGGGATGAAGCGATAGGCGCCCAGGTTGCCTTATGCGGGGGAGGCAGATATGATGGCCTGGCTGAAGCTATTGGTGGGCCATCTACACCTGGCGTTGGCGTCGGCATTGGCATTGATAGAATCGTCATTGGCCTGAAAAAGCAGGCCATTGAGGTCATGAAAACACCGGCCCCTCAGATATTAGTAGCTCATTTCGGAGGTGAGACCAAGAGATCGGCCGTTGATCTGACGTACCAATTGCGCCAAGAAGGTATCGGTACCCGACTTGCCTTCGCCCGGGAAAAACGTAGTTTGAAGAGCCAATTGCGCGAGGCTAACAGGCACGAGATTCGCTATACGATCATTATTGGCGAGGATGAGTTGCTCAAGTCGATGGTCACAGTCCGCGATATGGCTGGCGGCGAGCAGACGAGCGTGTCCACGGAAAGTCTGATCAGCTGGATCAATCAGAGATTAAGCTAGGTGCGATTATAATTATATGCAAAAGATTGGCGTCGTATTCAATCCACAAATCGCTGAAGCTCCCCTGTTGGCTGGTGCTGTGTCTCATTGGTTGGAACAACAATCCGCGCAACATTGGGTTAGCTCTACAGACGAAGGTGAGGTGACGGGCCTTAACCTGTCTGAATCCAAGTTATTGGTGGTAATCGGTGGTGATGGAACGACTCTGATGGCCGGGCGCCTCGCCGCACCATATAACGTACCAATCTTTGGCATCAATCTTGGTCGCGTTGGTTTTTTGAGCGAAGCAGATCCGGACGCCTGGCAAGAGAAGCTGCTTAAGGTCTTGGAAGAACAGCATTGGCTTGAGCGAAGGCTCATGATAGAGGCCCGGGTAATGCGCAGCAACGAAGTCTTATCCCAGCTTACCGCCTTAAATGATGTCGTCGTAAGTCGCGGCGCTCAGGTCCGAGTGGTACGGTTCCATCTTTTCGTTGATGGCGCTCATGTTATGACATATTCGGCCGATGCGCTAATCTCGGCCACACCAACTGGCTCGACTGCCTATTCATTGGCTGCCGGAGGCCCATTATTGCCACCCCAGCTGCAAAACTATATTGTATTACCAGTTGCGCCTCATCTGAGCTTTGAACGTCCTTTGGTGTTACATCAAGAGGCAGTGGTCAAAATCAAGGTTCAATCTGATTTTGGGGCAATCGTTACGGCCGATGGTCAGGACGCGGTGGAGCTTCAGGATGGTGATGAAGTCGAAATTTCAAAACATAGTTGTGAGAGCATTTTTGCCCGCCTCGAAGAACCAAGTTATTTTTACCGCCGACTCATGCAGCGATTGGGTTATTGGTCATTGAAACAATATGCGTGAGGATATTTAATGGAGATTACTTCCCCTCGTATCCGCTCGATGCTCCGTCAGGCTGACAAGGTTGCTGATGATGGAAAACGCGCAGCGGCCGAAAAATTATATCGCCAAATCATCGAGGAGGCTCCGGATACAGCTGCTGCCTGGGCAGGTCTTGGCAATATCCTCCGCTCACCGACCGAGAAGCAAGCCAGCTATCACCATGCATTAGAGATCGATCCGGAAAACGCCGCAGCAATAGCTGGCCTGGCCGACCTATCAGATGAAGCTTCGCCTGCTGATCAGGAAGAGACCGTTGAAGCCGTTGAAGATCTCCCAAATATTGGTGGGACCAAAACCGATCCTAGTAACAGTCTCTCGGAGACCCTTGATTCTGTCGATGCCACTGACCATGAAGAGATTCGGGTCGCATCAGAAGTGCCCGAAGTAGCAGAAGAACACGATCACCTCGTTGTAACAGCGGCCGAACCTGACGCTGTTCTATTTTGCGCCAACCACCCAAACCGTGAGACTCACCTACGCTGTAACCGGTGTAATAAACCCATCTGCAGCAGCTGCGCAAAACGAACGCCAGTAGGTTACCGTTGCCCTGAATGCATCCGAGAACAAGAGGATAGGTTTTATAGCGCTTCAGCCCTGGATTATATCGTTACGTTAATTGTTGCCCTACCGCTCAGTCTAATAGCCGGTTGGATAGCTACCTTTCTGGGCTTCTGGTCAATATTCTTAGGCGCGGCTGCCGGCACCTTGATAGGTCGGCTTGCTTTTCGTGCAGCGGGCCGGCGGAGGGGTAGGGGAATGCCCCAGCTGGTTGCTGGGATAGTGATCATTGGTGCTATTGTTCCAATGTTACCAACTATCTTTCTTTTATTCTCTGGCGCTGGCCATTTCAATTTTCGGATAATTTTTACTGGCATTTATCTTGTAACCGCTGCGGGAGCAGCTTACTACCAGATGAGGTGAATGATTGCCTCTGCTTATCTCTAATCATGTAAGGGGACATGCTCAGCGAACTTTATATTCAGAACTTTGCAATAATCGACGATCTGAGACTGACGTTTGATGCCGGTTTAAATGTATTGACTGGTGAAACCGGGGCGGGGAAATCAATCATCCTTGACGCCATGGCGTTAGTCTTGGGCGATCGGGCTGATACCACAATGGTCCGCGACGGGAGCGATACGGCATATGTCGAGTCAACTTTCCATTTGGATGCAAAGATGTTGGTTGTAATGGACCCTCTCCTTAAAAGCGAAGGCCTTGAGGGTGACTCGGATGAAATACTCCTACTTTCCAGAGAGTTACGCTTGAGTGGGCGTAATATTTGCCGGATCAATGGCCGCGCTGTTAGTTTATCCATACAAAAACAAATGGGGGAGCTGTTGGTCGATATTCATGGGCAGGGAGAACATCTTTCCCTATTGAAACCTCGTTCCCATTTGCCATTGCTCGATGCATATGCAGGTTTGAATACGGACCGCGAGATCGTGGCGAGGACAGTAAGACAGCTTCGATCAGTGCAGCGTGAAAAACAAAAGATACAACATGATGAACTCACCCTCGCCCGGCGAGCCGATCTATTAAGCCACCAGGTGAGCGAAATCGACGGGGCGACGTTGCATGATGGCGAAGAGGAAGAACTTCGTGAGGAACGTCAGCGGCTGGCAAACATTGAGCACCTATTACAATACACTAACTCGATCTTGCTGGCCTTAAACGGGTTAGACGATGAGCTCCCGTCAACTGGAGATCTGTTAGGTCAGGCCGAGCATGCCACAGAGCAGTTAGCCAGCTTGGATCCCTCAATGAAGTCCCACTTGGTGAAGTTACAGGAAATATCCTTTCAACTCAGTGATTTTGTTTCAGATTTGATCGGCTACCAATCGAGGCTTGAGTATGATCCGGCCAGACTTGATTTTGTGGAGGAACGCCTGGAATTAATAACTCGCTTGAAGCGCAAATACGGCAATAGCATTGTGAGTATTCTGGCAGCGAGAGACGCGGCAGAAAATGAACTGGCAACTATTTCCCATAGTGAAGAAAGCCTTTTGCAGTTGAAGAAGCAGGAGGAAGACCTTCTTCATCAGGTTGGCAAGCTCGGTGAAAAGCTGTCGAATCGGCGACAGAATGCTGGTAAGCAACTCGCCAGTGCCATTGAAATCGAGCTCATCGACCTGAATATGGAAAGGGCACGATTTGATATACAAATTGAACATATTGATGCTGATGGCGGAGCCTGGGTCGGGTCTAGGCGGCTGGCTTTCGACGAGAATGGCATTGATCAGATCGAGTTATTGGTATCAGCGAATGCGGGGGAGTCGCTCAAGCCGCTGGCAAAAGTTGCCAGCGGTGGCGAGACTTCGCGGTTGATGTTGGCCTTAAAGACAGTGTTGGCCCGGGTAGACGAAACACCCACGCTTATATTTGATGAGATTGACCAGGGAATTGGTGGCAGAATTGGCGATATTGTCGGCCGAAAGCTCTGGGCTCTCACAAATCCAGCCGAACACCAAGTTATCGTGGTCACACATTTGCCCCAATTAGCCGGTTATGCAGATGGCCACTTTCATGTCAGCAAGCAGCTTAGCGGGGAGCGGACAACAACCATGGTGGCCAAATTGGACAAAGATGGCCGTGTTCACGAACTAGCGGAAATGCTCGGTACAGATGATCAGCATGCTAGAGGTGCGGCCGAATCGATCTTGCGCCAGGCAGCGATTAATAAGTCACCAACCACTATCTCCTAGCCTTTCGCTCATTCCATAAGATAGATTATGAAAGATGGTCGATTGCGCTGGTGGTTACCTATCACCAACCTCACGATTTTTTGAAGCCTTCTCCCACTATGTTAGAATGATCGGCGTGAGAGATCTTGCTGTTGTAATCGTCAACTATAATGTATCTGACTTGCTTCGTCGGTGTTTGACAACTGTTTTCGCCAGCAACGATAACAAAGTTTTTAAGGTATGTGTTGTTGATAATTGTTCAGACGACGACAGTGTTTCAATGGTTCGGAGTGAGTTCCCTGAGGCTGTTCTGATTGTTAACCAGAGGAATGTTGGTTATCCAGCAGCCAACAACCAGGGTTTGCGCAAATTGGGAGTCATGGCTGAAGAGGGCTCCGAAAAGCCGAGGTATTGCCTGCTCTTGAATCCAGATACGGAAGTTCCCCCAGAAGCCTTTTCTATGCTGATCGATTATCTTGACCAACACCAGGATGTCGGTGTAGTCGGGCCTAAATTGGTCCTGTTGGATGGCAAGCTCGATCTGGCGTGCCGTAGAGCATTTCCATCTCCAGAAGTGTCCTTTTACAGAATGAGCGGTTTGAGTCGCTTATTTTCCAGATCGTCCCGCTTTGGGCGCTACAATATGACTTTCCTGGATATGGACAAGCTAGCCGAAGTGGATTCTGTTGTAGGGGCCTTCATGATGGTGCGCACTAATGCTATAGAGAACGTGGGGTTGATGGATGAGCGTTTCTGGATGTATGGTGAAGATCTCGATTGGGCCAAACGGATCAAGGACGCAGGCTGGCGTGTGATATATAATCCAGATGTAACTGTTCTTCATGTTAAGCGCGCTTCGAGTCGACAGAATCCGAGAGCTCAGCTTGAATTTTACCGGGCGATGCTCATCTTTTACTATAAGCACTATCGAGATAAAACGACGTGGCCCTTTCACTGGTTAATTGTGTTATTATTGGCTGCGAAGGGTGGCCCAGCGCTCTTCCCTGATATCAGAGCTGGTAGAGGGATATTGGTTCAAGAGAGCAACGAATAGCGGATTGGATCATGCCATCTCAGAGAGTTCGTCCTATCTACTCCATAACTTTGGTCATCTTAGACGCGTTGATGATTATGGTTGCCTTTACGGTTGCCTATCGGCTGAGAATTATGATTCCCTGGCCGGCAGAACTTGCTGATGCGACGCCACTAGCCAGGTATTCAGGTCTAATTGCTGCGCAGATAGTCGGTGTGATCACCGCCATGTTCTTTTTTAAGCTGTATTATTTGCCACGGGCTGTATCACGGGTAGATCAGTTGTATTCGGTATTGGCGGCGGTCACTATTGGCACCTTAATGGCCATAGCATTTTCAGTGCTAGTCTATAAGAACAGCGTTTTTGAGGTTGATTATCCCCGGGCTATGGTTATTTATGCCTGGATATTATCTATCATCTTCATTACGATTGGGCGGACGGGACATCAATATGTTCGTGATCGCCTTCGCGACCGAGGATTTGGTAAAGATCGCCTGATAGTGGTCGGTTCTGGAGAAGTTGCCCGAATAATAATTCAGCGAATTTTGTGGTCCCCGAAACTGGGCTACGAGCTAGTTGGCGTCGTTTTCGGAGAGGGCAGTGATGAAGAATTAATTGGAGTGCCGGTACTGGGAAAACCAGAAGACCTACCAGACCTTATCAACGATTACTCAATCGACGAAGTTATCATTGCCATGCCAGAAGATGGCCACCGAGAGGTATTACGCGTCATCTCCTATTGTGAGCGCGGCCGGGTATCGATTAAGGTTTTTCCGGATTTCTTTCAATTTATTGCCTCTGAAACGGACATTGACGATTTGGGTGGCCTGCCACTTTTGTCGATGCGTGATTATGCCATGCGTGGCTACCTGCTGATCTTCAAACGGGCGATGGATATTCTAGGCGCCATTGCAGGTCTTATCTTTTTTTCACCGCTGATGATGCTCGCATCCATCGCAATCAAGCTAGAATCTCCTGGACCGGTGTTTTTTGTTCAGGAACGAATGGGACTGGACGGCAAACCATTTCTGATGGTTAAGTTTCGATCCATGCGCGCTGATGCAGAAAAACATGGACCCGGCTGGACGACGGCGAATGATCCACGCCGAACAAGGCTGGGTTCATTCTTACGAAAAATTGAGATAGATGAATTACCTCAATTTATCAATGTATTCCTGGGCGAGATGAGCCTGGTTGGTCCTCGGCCGGAACAGACATATTATGTTAATCTATTTCGCGAAAGCGTCCCACGTTATATGGAGAGGCACCGCGAAAAAGCCGGCATGACTGGCTGGGCGCAAGTGAATGGAATGCGTGGGGATACGTCCATTATTGAGCGAACGAGATTTGACATCTGGTATACTGAAAATTGGTCGGTTTTATTAGATATCAAGATTATTGTCCGGACTTTTTGGCAAATCGTTAGTGGAAACAATCAGAAACCGATCTAACAAAGTTCTTATTTGACGCCCTTTTTCCCCCATGATAATATAAAAGAACCAGTACCTTAGCACTCTCACTGGTAGAGTGCTAATTTGTGTTGGAATCAAGCCGGAAAAGATGTAGGATGCGAAATTCTGCTGGAGGCTACTCGCGAGTAGACCTCCGGTATTGCTGCCAGACATTATGCAAAAAGCGCTTTCTGACCGACAAGAATACATTCTCAACCTCGTTGTTCGACGTTTCGTAGAAACTGGCATACCGTTGGGATCGCAAACACTGGTTGACCATTACACACTGGATGTTAGTCCGGCAACTGTCCGCAATGAGTTGGCCGTTTTGGACCAGCTGGGTTACCTCACCCAGCTGCATACCTCTGCCGGACGAATACCTACAGAGATGGGTTATCGCTATTTCGTCCAGTGGCTGGTCGGCGAGTTCGAATTACCATTGCATGAACGGCAAATGATAAGCCATCAGTTTCACCAGGCCAGATTGGATTTGGATCAGTGGATGCGTCTGGCTGCGGCCGTGTTGGCTCATACCTCCCAAGGGGCCAGCATCGTAACGGCGCCCCGTTTAAGCACCACCCGTTATCGCCATCTGCAGCTTATCTCGACCCAGGGTCGCCTAGTATTGATGATTCTAGTATTTGTTGGTGGCCAGGTCCAACAGCAGATACTTACCCTGGCCGAACCTGTGTCCCAGGTAAAGTTAACAGCGGTTGCCGAGAAGCTGAATATTCATTATGAGGGACTAACACACAACGAAGTCTATCAACGAATCAGACAATTTGATGATCCGTTGGAATATGATGTGACCCGGCTAGTATTGGATGGTATGCAACGTACGGATCGACGGGGAATCAGTGACGTCTATCGGGATGGACTGGCTAATATTCTCGAGGATGAAGGTGCTCGCCAGGCTGTTCGCGTATTGGAAGAAGGTGCGGTGCTAGCATCGGTATTAAATGAAACGCTTGAGCATAACGTACAAGGCGTGCAAGTTGTTATCGGTGGTGAAGGTCGCTGGGAAGATCTGAAAGACTGTACCATGATATTGGCCCGCTACGGAGAATTGGAACAGTTGTCCGGTACCGTTGCCGTTGTAGGTCCAACAAGGATGCCGTATGGTCGTAATATTTCAGCGGTTCGATTTGTTGCCGGCTTGATTTCCACCTTTATCAGTGAGTATTACTTTGAGGCAGGGCCAACCAGTCGTTATTACGACGAAGGCAATAGTGAGGTGCAAAATTGAGCGAGGAAAATCGTCCTTCTGCGGAGGCGGAAAATTTACTTTCCACAGATGATCATGCTTCGGATGACGCCGAGACAAGTGCTGATCTGGAAGAATCGGAGTTTGATCTGGAACAACAATTGGTTATTGCTCGGGAGCAAGCGGCCGAATATCTGGATGGATGGCAACGGGCCAGAGCAGAATTTGCCAATGCACGGAAGAGGTTGGAGCAAGGAAGATCAGAAGCCTATCGCAACGCGACTGTCGATTTTACCAGGAAATTACTGCCGGCCTTAGATGATTTTGAGCGGGCATCAGATAATGTGCCCGAGGATATGGCGGCTAATAGTTGGTACGATGGGCTGCTGCTTATTAAGCGCAAACTGGAAACTGTTCTTGAAGACCTTCATGTAGAAAGGATAGAGGCTGTTGGAGAGGAATTTGATCCAAATTTCCATGAAGCCTTGATGTTGAAAGAACAGGATGACGTTGAAAGTGGCCTGGTGATTGAAGAATTACAGGTCGGCTACCGGATCGGGGACCAGGTTATCCGTCCATCCCTGGTAAATGTGGCCGCTTAGGATACGAGTTATCTTAAACGTGAGGCGGCTAAAGGGCTCGAAAAACGAAATGTTTTGAGAACTCCAAATAATTTAAAGTTAGTAGATGAATATGGGCAATAGGAGATCGCTGAAAAATGGGAAAAATTATAGGAATTGATCTAGGGACCACGAACTCGGTGGCGGCCGTCATGGAAGGCGGCGAACCGACCGTTATTCCAAGCGCTGAAGGCGGCCGGTTGTTTCCTTCTGTCGTTGCTGTGAACCCAAAGACTGGGGAAAGACTAGTAGGGCAGATTGCCAAGCGACAGGCGGTTATCAACCCGGAGAACACAGTCTCCTCTGTAAAAAGATACATGGGCCGGAAGTTTTCCGATCCCCAGGTAGCCAAGGCGCGGAAATTCATGCCCTATGAAGTGGTGGAGGCGCCAAATGGAGATATACGGGTTGTGATGAGCGGCCGTGAGTATTCGCCGCCAGAAATATCAGCGATGATTCTCCAAAAGATTAAAACTGATGCGGAAGCTTACCTTGGCCAGCCGATAACACAAGCCGTTATTACTGTTCCTGCCTATTTCAATGATAGCCAGCGACAGGCCACAAAGGATGCCGGAAAAATCGCCGGTCTCGAAGTTCTACGTATTGTTAATGAGCCCACTGCCTCTTCATTGGCCTACGGACTTGGCAGCGATGTTGATGAGATCATTGCTGTTTATGACCTCGGGGGCGGCACCTTTGACATTTCAATCCTTGAGGTTGGCGAGGGTGTTTTTGAGGTAAAGTCGACGAATGGTGATACGTTCTTGGGTGGTGATGATTTTGACCAGATGGTAATCACCTGGGTGGCCGATCAATTTAAAATGGATCAGGGTATCGATCTACGCACGGACCGCCAGGCGCTGCAACGTTTAAGCGAAGCGGCCGAAAAAGCCAAGATTGAGCTATCGACAACCATGCAGACCGAAATCAATTTGCCATACATCACTGCGGATGCCACTGGTCCGAAACATCTAACGATGACCTTGACCAGAGCAAAGCTTGAGCAACTTACGGAAGATCTGGTGAGACGGTCGATCGAGCCGTGCAAGCTGGCGATCAAAGATGCCGGCGTGTCGACGGCTGATATCACTCAGATCGTTTTGGTGGGTGGAATGACCCGGATGCCAGCTATTCAGGAGGCCGTTAAGGAATTCTTTGGGAAAGAGCCACACAAGGGCGTGAACCCGGATGAGGTTGTGGGTATTGGTGCAGCAATCCAGGCCGGCGTTTTGGGTGGCGATGTTAAAGATGTTTTGCTCCTGGATGTTACACCCCTTACGTTAAGCATTGAAACCCTGGGCGGGGTTTCGACTTCCCTAATCGATCGAAACACGACTATTCCTACCAAAAAGAGCCAGGTTTTCTCCACAGCGGCTGATATGCAAACCCAGGTAGAAATCAACGTCTTACAGGGTGAGCGACCGATGGCTGTAGATAATAAGACCCTGGGCAAGTTTATTCTTGACGGTATTCCACCAGCGCCTCGGGGCGTTCCTCAGATTGAGGTCACCTTCGATATCAATGCTGATGGCATCCTCAATGTCAATGCCAAGGACAAAGCAACTTCGCGCGAGCAAGCAATGCAGATTCTACCATCCAGTGGTCTGGCTGATGCAGAGATCGATGAGATGATCAAGGAAGCTGAACAACATGCCTCAGATGATGCCAAACGAAAACAAGCGGTTGAGGCATCCAATATGGCGGATTCAGCCATTTATAGTGGGGAAAAGTTCATCCAAGAAAATGGCGATAAGATTACTGATACCCAAAAAAGTGTGATTCAGGCAGAGATTGATCAAGTAAAATCGGCTTTGACTGGTTCGCCAGAGGCTTTGGAAGGAGCGGTAAACCGACTTAAGCAGGTCATGCAAGAAGTTGGATCGTCGATGTACCAACAGACAGCACCAGAAACTGGTGGTCAGGACGGACAAACCGCAGATGATCAGTCGGGAGAAGAGGATGTCGTTGAAGGCGAATTCAGCGAGGAATAGGAGTTAATCCCTCGGTTGAGATTTGTCTCAGAAGAGTTGCGTATTGTGAGTGACTTCTGATTTTTTTGGTCACTCACAATACGCAATTGATTTTTAGGTTATATATGGCCACAAAGCGTGACTACTACGAAGTTTTAGAAGTCGACCGAAAAGCCTCCAAGGAGGACCTCAAGCGAGCTTATCGCCGAATGGCGCGTAAGTACCATCCTGATGTCAATGCGGATGCGGAAGCTGGAGAGCGATTCAAAGAGATAAACGAAGCCTACGAGGTGCTGTCAAACGAATCCTCACGGTCGGCCTACGATCGCTTTGGGCATGCAGGCGTCCAAGGTGGACGTGCAGGATACGAAGATTTCTCTGGGTTTGGCAATGTGGCTGATATTTTTGAAGAATTCTTCGGTGGATTTGGATCCCGCCGGAGAGCAGGCCCAAGACATGGCGCTGATCTCCGACACGATCTAACCATATCCTTTGAAGACGCCGTCTTTGGTGTCGAGAAGGAGATAGAGGTGCGCAGGCCAGAGACTTGCCCGCACTGCACAGGTTCCGGGGCTGAACCGGGAACATCTCCGATTCGTTGCACGAACTGTAACGGATCAGGCGAAGTCCGCCATATGCGCCAATCATTCCTCGGATCCTTCGTAAATGTTACGACATGCCCTGAGTGCGGTGGGAGTGGGGAGACAATTACAACGCCCTGTACTGTTTGTAATGGTCGAAAGCAAGTGCAACAGGTACGGACCCTAAATGTCAAGATCCCAGCGGGAGTAGACAACGACACACAGATTCGATTAACGAATGAGGGCGCTCCAGGTATCGACGGAGGGGCGCCTGGCAACCTTTATGTTGTTTTGCATGTAAAGAACCATGAATTCTTCCAACGCCGAGGAGATGACATCTTACTAGAAATGGAAATCAATATTGCCCAGGCTGCCCTCGGGGACGAGATCTCCATTCTTACTGTTGACAATGATGAACAGCTCAAGATTCCTGCCGGCACCCAGTCTGGAACAGTATTCAAATTGCGTGCTCGCGGCGTACCTCACCTTCGTCGATCAGGTCGGGGGGACCAGCTGGTTATCGTCCACGTCGCCATTCCCACAAAACTCACCGCTGAACAAAAAAAACTGCTGCAGAACCTCGCCGGTACACTGGGCAAAGAGGTTATCCCGCAAAGAGAGAAAAGCATTCTGGGTCAGTTGAAAAATGCCTTGGGGGATTTTTTCGGCGCTTAAAGTATGTAGCTGGATGCGGCTTGTGTTTAACTTGACCTAATCGGGCCAATAATCGAGAAACAAAAAGGGATGAAAGCTGAGTACTGGTTAGAAATCAGTGTCACGACCGATGGTGAGGCTGCGGAAGCTGTATCAGAGTACCTCCTACCATTTGCTTACGATAATAGCGTTGTTCTCGAGCAAAAAGGTGATCCTGATAGCCCAGACCCGATGGCTCTCGAGTCGAATGTGACTGTCAAGATCTATGTGCCCGGAATCGAGGATTCGCCGTCCTTGCGGGAAAAAATCGAGGAAATGCTGCATTTTTTGCAACGACTTTATTCCGCTATTCCTGCACCCGAATACCGTATCCTGGAAGACGAGGATTGGGCGACCGCGTGGCGGAAGAATTACCACCCATTTCGCTTAGGGACTCGAATCTGGATTCAGCCAAAGTGGTTGGAAGCCACTACAAATCGACCTGATGACATTGTTATTTTGATGGATCCAGGCATGGCGTTTGGTACCGGACTTCATCCCACTACCCAGATGTGCTTGCAAGCCCTGGAAGAGTCTATCCAGCCGGGTTCCCGTGTGCTTGATGTCGGCTCTGGTTCCGGCATTTTGTCGGTTGCCGCCGCCAAGCTGGGAGCGAAAGAGGTTACTGCCTTTGACATCGATCCGATGGCGGTTGAGGCGACGGTGGAGAATGCGCTTGCAAATAGTGTTGGCCAGATAATCTCTGTTTTTCAAGGGAGTCTACCTGAGAAAACCGGGCAGAAATGGGATATTGTTGTGGTTAACATCCTCGCCCCCGTCATAATATCCTTATTGAGAGAGCTGCAGCTTCTGGATTTATTATCTGCGACAGGAGAACTTATCCTCAGTGGAATAATTGACGACCAATATGAGGATGTTAACGGAACAGTTATTGCCGTTGGGGGAGTTGTAAAAAAGAAACTAACAACCAGGGATTGGATTTGTTTGGTTGTACGTAAAAAATAACGCCATCGCCTATTTTTCAGTCATGGCGTTATCAATCCAAAAGCTATGGTAAGGACCCAGTTACTTACCATAGCCAGTTTCTATAGAGAAGGGCTACTCTCTTGATTCATGTTGACGGCGGTAGCGATATGTGATTCGACCACGTGAAAGATCGTACGGGGTCATCTCGACACGGACGCGATCTCCCAACAAGATCCGAATATAATACCGCCTCATTTTACCAGATAAATAAGCCAACACGCGATGGCCATTGTCTAGCTCGACGATGAATTGAGTGTTGGGTAGTGCCTCTACTATGACACCTTCAACTTCTAATTTCTCTTCCTTATTAGCCATATTATGAT
The DNA here is from genome assembly GCA_035527655.1 of Patescibacteria group bacterium. Taxonomy (GTDB): domain Bacteria; phylum Chloroflexota; class Anaerolineae; order Promineifilales; family Promineifilaceae; genus UBA11865. Next base: position 67,139 of record DATLAB010000026.1, read on the forward strand.
TATTTAGGGCTATTGTTACGTTTCATTCTGCGAATAGACTTCTTTTTCTGCATCCGTCGCAGCTCGCTTTTCGAAACGTGCCATCTTTTCCTTCTAACTGTACTCATAACGCCAGCTTTGGTTACTTTTTTACGAAACCGGCGCATCAAGCTTTCATCTGACTCATTCGGCATTCTTTTGACCGTTGGCATCTAAAATCCTTACCTCACTTTATCCTATCTAAATATTAAGAAATATCTGTTTCTCAGCAATGTTCATATTTGCGAAACCAATTATTTTTGGTGGCAAAATTGTTTGAGAATCAAAGAGTTCCTTCCTTGAGCATACAAACCTGAACCTATTCTTCTTCTTCCTTGAGTTCTAATCTAACCACAACGGCGGCTTCCTTGTCAATCGTGACCAGCACCCTGGCGCTACTCTCGGACTGGAGCGCTTCTTCAGCAGATAATACTCCTTCCGTTACAGAACTTATATCTGTTCCTTCAACCTTTGCCGTCTCAAACTCTCTGCTAGACATCCATTCAATCTGCTCGCTGGTCGAGACATTCTTGAGACTAAGTCCGACGCGCTGCTTTTCAGAATCCAGGCTGATTATCCTCAAAAGATGGATATCGCCTTCCTTGATTAAGTCTTGAGGTTCAGCTACTGTCTCCCGAGAGAGCTGTGAAATGTGCAGCAGACCTTCGACACCCGGTTCGATTTCGACGAAGGCGCCATAGGCAACGATCCTGGTGACTTTGCCCTCAACTAATTGCCCAACAAGATACCGTTGTTCAGCTGTAGACCAGGGATTTTCGAGTAACCTTTTCCGGCTTAAAGCAATACGCTGTTCTTCTTTGTCTAAGGCTAACACGTAAACATCTAAGGATTCACCCACCTTCACAACTTCTCGTGGGTGGTTCACCCGGTGCCAGGCCAATTCAGATATATGGATTAGGCCATCTGCCCCGCCCAGGTCAACAAATGCCCCGAAGCTCCTCAGGCCGCTAACCCGGCCCCTTATCACCGCCCCCTCGTTGAGGTTGTCTAATAGTTCTAGCTTCCGACTTTCTTGCCACTCTTTTTGGGCATCCCGCTGGGATAAAACCAATCGTTTTCGACGCCGGTTTACTTCAATAACCTTGAGAGGTAAAATCTCCTCAAGCATTTTTGACATGACTTGCTGCCGCTGTCCATCGTCCATGCCTCGACGAAGTTCTGTCAGGTGGGACGCTGGCACAAAACCACGCAGCTTGCCGAATGGGACAATCACACCCCCCCGGTTGTACCCAATAATCGGCGCCTCAAGTATATCGCCGCTATCCATCATCTCTTGAGCCGAAATCCAATCGCGATTTAGTTTTGCCTTTTGAATTGAGACGAGCAACCTGTCTGGCTGATTGGTTTCCAGAATGTATACAGGAATCTCGTCGTTGATTTTTAGGCCGCTCCTTTCTTCGGGATCCAATTCGTCCAGATCAGACGGCTGAACCAACCCATCTCTTTTTAAACTCAGGTCGACAATAATTCCTTGATCGGAGATCGCCACAATAATCGCTTGGCGGATATCACCAACGGAAGGTAGATCATAATCATGTTCGTCTAGAAGCTGTGCCAGATCTTCGGTGAACTCAACCTCTCCCTCATTCGTATTCTCACGACTATTACTTTCTGTTGTCGAATTCATACAAACATCGTATCCACTGTAGAAAACATATCCGCCCGGGGCGCAAAAAAACCCGGCCAAAGCATAACTCAATCACGAGTTTCAGCCGAGTTTAGGATGAATGTTGCTAATTTTTGAGGGCTTATCTAGCATCGTGACATGACTACTGGCACCTTTGCTAACTCAATGCGAAACTTTATAAATTGCCATTAGCGAAGCAGGAACGAAAATACCTTATAAAAATCGATGTCAGCCATCATATAGCATACCTACTCGGAATCACCCAGGGGTGATTATACCACTGGGGGGGCCTTTGTCAATCGTTTCGGAGCTAGGTAAAGTAGGGGAAAACTGTTCTGAATTCCTAACCTTTGCGGGCAGAAAGGGTGGAATTATTGCCACGGATTCCAAGTAAATGATGAGTTACCGGGTGCGACGTTGCCAGTACCGCTTCGGACGAATCTCGGCTTCACCGTCGCCATTGATGAAGTCATGTAGCAGGCGATTGAAAACAGCTGGTTGTTCTAGCATCGGGAAATGATTGCATTCGTCTAGCATAACCAGATGACGTGTTGTCGTTGTTTGCGTCAATAAGGGATCAAGATATTTTTTTCCATGGACGACCAAATCACGTTTGCCATAGATCATAAGGATGGGTATATGAAGCGCATCCAAATCACTTTTAAAGTCATATAATGACATCTGATCTATCACGGCACTAACCGCGGTAAAATCAGTTTTTTGCACTTCTTTTGCGAGCTCCGGATTTGAGCTGATTCGGTTAATATAGCGCTCCAAGAAGCCTTCCAGAGAGACCTTAGTTAAGTTATTATTTATTTGCCGGCCGTTGATGGGCAACCCGACGGTTATTACTTTACTAACAGACTGCGGATTCAACCGGCTATACCTCAGGACCAAGGCAGCGCCCAATCCGTGGCCAACCAGGTAAAATGGTCGAGCGATACCCAAGGCATCGGCAAATTGTGGTAATAATTCTAAATACGCTTCAAACGAATATTTGGTCGATATCTTACTGGAGTCACCGTATCCCCAGAGATCAAAAGCAAAGGTACGGTAGTGCTTGGATAGCGCTTGCATAGATGGCCACCAATAGCGCCAGGAGCCAAGCCAACTGTGCATGAAGATGATTGGCTCGCCTCGGCCGAGGACCTCATAATGAACGAAATGATCGTCAATTGTTGTGATGCTCATCTGGCAAGGTGCGCTGCAAAACAGAGCGGGGATATTGCCCTATTTTTTTGATTTGGCGAGATAGTAATTGATTCGTTCGACGAGATCATTGGGAGCGAATGGTTTTAGAATATATTCATCTGCGCCTGCGTCCAAACCGGTCTCGACTTCAGATTCTTGACCTTTGGCCGATAAAAATACAATCGGGGTATTTTTGGTTACAGCAAATTTTCGTAGCTGGCGACATGCATCATATCCGGAAGTCCTTGGCATACGAACGTCTAATACAATGAGATCGAATCCTCCTACCTTTGCGGCTTCGATAGCTTCAAAGCCGTCGTTTACCGACACAACATCAAATCCATTGAATTCTAATGTCAAGGCTATCAAATGCCGTATATCGGGTTCATCCTCAGCAACAAGGATTCGGGCCATTTATCTTGCTCGCGGCGAAACGTGTCGCTTGTTCCGCATTAGAGAGGTCTTTTAAACATCCTCTTCAAGATTTGTCGATGGGAGGTTGGCGGCCATCGGGAGGGCTAAACTGAAGGTACTGCCCTCATCGAGAACGCTCTCAACAGTTATCTCGCCACCATGCATTTCTACTAAACTCCGTACTATCGCCAAGCCTAAACCTGTACCCGGCACCCGTTGAACCTCTTCGCGTTCTGATCTATAAAACCGATTAAATATCTTGCCAAGCTCATCTTCAGATAAGCCGAAGCCTGTGTCATCGATACTTACGAATATATTGTGATTGTCTGCGTGGGCTTTCACATTGATGGAGCCGCCGGAGGGTGTATAGTGATAGGCATTGTCAAATAAATTGGTAAGGATCTGAGTAATACGATCCCTATCGGCTATTACGAGTGGTAGGGAGGGGGTAATATTGGTTGTCACAGATATATGCTTGTTCTCCTGCTTGATCAGGCTTCGAAGGTGAACATCGACGACCTGCTGTATGATTACTGACAGATCTACCGGTGTAAGTTCCAATGTAGTTTTTCCTGATTCAATTCGGGAGATATCAAGTAGATCGTTAACGAGATCGCTCATTCTATCAGCGTTATGGCTGATTACCTGCAGGTATCTTGTCTGAGCATCAGTCAAGTCGCCTGCCGCCCCCATCAGAATTAGATCGGCATACCCTTTAATGGAAGTCATGGGTGTTCGCAGTTCGTGCGAGACTGTAGACACAAATTCACTCTTCATACGATCAACGGCGACTTCTTGTGTTATATCGCGGAAAATCGAGACAGTGCCAAAGAACTGCCCGCTGGCGAACACCGGGGAAAGGCTTATGCTCACTATCTTATCTTCAATAATCAGTCGTTCAGCCAGGAATTGAGGTTGCGGTCCTGGACCGCTGCTTGAAGACCAATCTTCTATGATAATTATCCAATTATCACCTGTAGCAGCATACAAACCCATCAATTCGTTTATGGACTTTCCAATCAGCTGTTCTCGGATAATATCCAGGATATGACTGGCTGAGAGATTCGCGAGTACAATCTGACCACTGGCATCTGCAACCAGGACCCCGTCAGCGATGCTTTCCAAAATTGCCTGGTTTTTTGCTGATTCAATATGCTCTTCACGCAACATTCTTCCCAGGCGCTCCGCTTGATCTCGAATCAAGAGGTATAGCTGTGCGTTACTGATCGCATTGGCCACTTGCGAGCCGGCCGCTTCGACAAGTTCGAGTTGCTCTCGGGTGAAGGCATTGGGTTTTTCATGGAAAAGGGCTAAGACACCGATTACCTCGTCACTGGCGATTAGCGGTACGGCCAGGATAGAGCGCACTTCTGGCTCTTCACGCGAGCCATCCCACCGGGCATCATCAAAGGTATCATCGATAATCACAGCTTCCCGTCCACGAATAATCCAGCCAGCCAATCCCTCCTCAGGCCGGTAACCAAAATCCTCCCGGAGTAAAGGAGGTAGCTTATGTTTCTCAAATGCCGAAGGAAAAATGAATTCGCCAGTAAGGGAATCGATCAACAATATGTTGCCGTGAGTGGCGTTGACAACTTCGTTGACTAACTCCATGGTTCTGACCAGGACTTTGTCCTGATCAAGGCTGGCAGACAATTCAGAGGTTACTCGAAGCAAGTACTGAACCCGATCTCGTTCCTCCCCAAGTGCTCGAGTACGTTTCGCCACCCGCAAGTCGAGTTGTTCGTTCAGCTTGCGCATTTCAGTTACAAGTCTGGCATTTTGGATGGCTGTGGCTGCCTGGGTACCAAAGAAAGTAGCCAGCTCAATATCTGATAGGGAAAATCTATTACGGTTTGTGGTATCCGCAAGTTCTAAAATTCCGATTATATCAGCGTCCTTGCGCAATGGGACGGCTAAGGCAGATTTGATAGCTGATTGCCAGCGGTATGGACGGATATACCGATCATCATTGCCAAAGTTATTACTGATTAGCCCTCGTTCGGAGCGGGCCACAGCCGATGAGAGAATTCGGGTTTCCTTCAGGGGAACAGTTGCTTTAACAAATCGATCTCGGGCATGACCAGCGGCGGCAGAACCGACCAAGTTGTCACCCTCAGCCTGCCATATATAGGCGCCATCAACTTCGAATAACTCCAAGCTTTCAATGCAAACCAGCGAAAGGACTTCGGGTAAATCAACCGTGGCGCTGATTGCCAGGGTGACGCGTCCGAGCGCAGCATAGAAGCGCTCTCGTTCTAAGGTGTCCTGGTAGAGCTGAGCATTAACAATGGCCACACTGGCTAGATTGGAGAGAGCATTAAGAAATTCAACCGTATTGATATCGAAATGGTCCCGGTTTCGACTATAAAGGCCGATAAGCCCAGCAATAACGCCTTCGTACAGTATCGGTGTAACCAGGACGGAACGCAGCGGCGATCGACCTTGCATGTCATCGCGAACAACTGATTGGAGGGTTTCTAGCACTATTTTTTCTAGTTCAAGCGCTTCATTCTTCGGCAGAGAATCGCCAATTTCATGTCTGGGAAGAAAGCTGCCTGCGGAATCGCGATAAAGGCTGATCTGTCCTCCGTCGGAACTGCTATTGGCCATGGCTTCAAAAAATACAGTCTGCAGAACATCACTCAGATCCATGCTGGTGCGCAGTTGCTCGCTGATTCGAGCCAAGGCCGCAAGATGATTGCCAGCCAAAGATGAGATTTCAGGTAATGCCTTCTCAACCATATCGATTGTGGTCCTTACGGATCACACTCCATTACAAAGAAGCTGTTTCAAGATCTAGACGCCTCTTCTCGGCGGCTGATTCAGTAATTTCTCGAATATCCGAGAACTGTCTCATTTTAGCTGAGACTAAGCCGATGGATAAGCGCATTAGTGAAGCAAGATTTCCATCCGAAAGACGAATCCCTCCTTCTTCTGAATCCATGAAGTTATAGTGGGTCATGATTTCTTCGGCGAATCGTCGCCGTATTCGCTCTACGATTCTATCGGTGTTCTTAGCCTTGGTAATGATGACAAATATTGGTCCACCAGCATGGCCGACGAAATCGTCACGGGTTCCCAACTCATCGATGCATTCATTCAGCATTAACGCCATGTAGCGCAGCACCTCGTCACCGGCAACAAAACCATAATTGTCCACGAACGGTTGCAGGTGTTGCACATCAATTTCAATATAGGCCCAATTTTTTTGCAGAATTAATCCGCGCAATTGCTCTTCGATTAGTCGCGCAGCAGGTAGCCCGCTACGCGGATCAGTCATATTCATCCGCCGGTGACCTTGTATGGCGTTTTTTACGCGTAAATTTAATTCTTCAATATCGAACGGTTTTGTTATATAGTCATCAGCTCCCAATTCCAACCCGGCAATCCGGTCGTTCCGTTCATCCTTCTGGGTTAAAAAGATGATGGGGATATGGCGAGTTCGAGTTGTTGTCCTTAGCTCACGGCATAACGTGTATCCGTTCATTCCCGGTAGAAGAATATCCAGGATGATCAAATCTGGAATATGGCGGCGAGTATAATCAAGAACGTCGTCTCCCCTGAAGGCGACTTCCACTGAGTACTGGGCTTCGGAAAAAACATCTCGGAGCATTTCTGCGGTATCTACATCATCTTCGACAATGAGAATTCTGCCTTCACTCATATGATTCCTTCCTAAGATGACGATCTGGGTATCACGAATTCCATTATAATGGCCAGGAAAGTGTCAAAGAATGAGAAGATAGTGCCAGAAGCGATTCTATCGCTCAATAATGCATGGATGAGAGGCATTGCTCCATTTGGCGCCAACTGCCATGCATTGTCTTCTATCCAATTCCTACCCTGGATGATACCAGAAACACCCATTCATCCCGATCTAAATGACTATTCTATCTATGGTTATAAGGGTGACCAAATTATTTATGATGGCATCTCCATCCGCGGGTATTGCCGGGGATACGGATAGTCAAGTATTAATGCATGGTGATTGCTGTCCTCATAAGTGACGTCGTCAGTGACATACTGGCCATGCGCCTCAGCTAGAATCACAACATCTGACTCAATTGTCCTCGCCGGATAAATTACCAGGCCTGAGCTTAAACGGCAATGGTGTCCGACACAGCCTCCTAGTACAAGAAGATTTGTGGCGGCTCTCTCTTGTCGGTCTGCGGCCGCGAAAATGGTCCCCGGCAAAATTTTGAAATCGGTAAAGGTGGTTCCTGCTCCGATAAATGTGTCCCGGCCGACCACGCACAGTTGTAGGCAACTATTTTGGGCAACCATTGTGTTTTCCATTAACGTTGTCATGAATAAGGCGGCTCTGAAAGGCAAGAAACATCCATCGCTAACGACGCTGAGCATCAGGTGGCAACCCTGGGATATATTCACATTATTGCCAATGATGCAGTTGTCGACCACCGTGCCAGGGCCGATAGTGACATTGTCCCCGATCTTTGTGGGACCATGGATAACAGCAGAAGGGTCAATAATTACATTTTTTCCAATGCTAACTATCTCGGATGAATCAATCACTCTCTTCTGTTCGAGAAGCGCATGGAAGAGGATCTTGAGCCGATAACGCCAATCTGAGTCAGCCTTATCTTCCATGTCCTTTCCTTGAGCAAAAACTCCGAAGAGAATATCGACCACAAATAGGTGGACCCAACTTTCAATAGAAACGAATGACTTTCGAGGTAATTGGTAAACCAAGTCACCAGAAACGGTTGCCATGTAAGGGGGTACATGATAATAACCCACCTCGCGTGATTCTGTATCGATTATCAGTGGTTCGACATCGCTGGTGTTGGCTATGCCATCGGGGAAGTACCAAAGATCACCTAGCAATAGTTGATTCGATCGTTTAAAATTCTTCGTTAGAGGTAAGACATGTTCGACTATGGCCGGATCTCGGTTATGGAAGGCAATTTGAACCGCTTTTTTCCCTGAAATAGCTCGGTCAACAAATTCCTCTACAAGAGTTTTATTAAAAAAGATATTATCTTTATGGACTAATGTGGCTGCCTTGATATCACCATCATGACTTTGGGCCTCGATCAGGCTAGCAAATTCTCTTTCTTCGCTAAAGTTTGGGCCTAGAACATCTCGTTGCCAGAGCCAAAGGGGAACGTTGTGCACGCGTAGATCCCGGGCAGGTTCATTGAACGGATGGATATGCCCAGAATCTTGAATAATAATTCGGCGCATGGTAATTACTAAAGAATCGGCTGCTTGTATATAGCGATAACGCAGGCACTGTCGCCTGCAGCAATGCACTGAATCTCCTCGACACGAAACTCCCGGCCGTTGCTCACCCAGTTTAAGGATTCCTTCAGTAAACCCACCGCCAAGTGGCAACAAGGATTGGTTGATTTCCGCTGCCAGCAGACAGGACACCTCTCAATGATCCATAAATGTCTATCTATTTCTTCCTCTAATCGCACAACCTGGTCCGTGAATTTATTAAATGTTTCGGCAAAAACGCCTAGGCCTATCTTTAGCTTGATTCCCAGATGCAACGGTCGGAAGGCTAGGTCTGCGATACCCAATACCGGCATGAAGTCTTTCAGGGCATACTTAAAGGTCTCCCGTCCTGTACGCATAGCCAATAATCGGCCGCCGCGTAGGCCAAACATATCATCCATGGTTTCTTGAATTGCTGCGAGGTTCTCGAATCTAAAACCCAACTTCAGATTATTAGGTGGGTAATTATTGACCAGGTCGGGTACTCCGGCTAAATTCAAAGTCGCGTTGACGCCGTGATTACCTATGATGTCATTCATAGCGACTAGAACAATGCGACCCATGCGATTGGGATAATAATAGCTTTCCTCAGAGCTTGTCATGCGGTGCTGCCATTTACCCTATGTGATTTGCAGGATAACAAACTGCATCAATGGTTATCATATTAGTATCGACCATTCTTGTTCAAGAAACCAGTTACTTCGTCCATGAATAACTCCGGTTCATCCGTCATTGGAAAATGGCGCGAGCGGTGCATCATGATTACTTCAGCATGCTGGACTTCGCGAATCAAGAACTTCGCATTGATTGGAGAGACAATGTTGTCTCTCATTCCGTATATACCCATCGTTGGGACCGCGAGATGTCTAAGTTGGCTTCGCAAATCAGTATCACGCAAATCACTGATGCTGCGAAAGAAAGAGTTCAAACAGCTTCTCTCCATATCGCGGGATATCATCTGTTGAACCTGTCGGGAGTCCCCAGAGAGAATAATGTGCATTATTGCCGAACGGATAAAGGGAAATTTCCAGACAAGTCGAGCAATCCACCCATAACTGGCTAATTTGAGAATTGGGTTGAGCGAACTACCGACGATTGGGCAGCCGACTATGATCACTTTCTCGGTTCGCTGTGGATAATTGAGAGCGAATTGGAGAGCAACAGTGCCGCCTAACGAATGCCCGGCAATAGGCGCTTTTATAATTCCCATGTTGTCCATAAACTCGCGAACCATTTCTACATAGTTGGCTACAAGATATGGGCAATCAAGTTTATTGTCAGGGTTAGAAGAAGCACCGAATCCCCAGAAATCAAGCGCATAGACTCGTCTAGGGGGTTCGTTTTTTTCCGAAAAACCAGTTCCCAAGGCAAGCATTGAACTTCGCCAGACGTCCCAAGAGTTTATCCAACCATGGAGCAAGATAATCGGAGCGCCCTGGCCGACGATCTCAAAATGCAGTATACCTTGAGAGGTGACAATCGAACTCACGTAGCCCTCTTAGCAAGTAAACCTGATGCGGCGAAATATTGGTATCATTGGCGTCGCTAGCACTCTGTCAAAACAAGGTGAATGAGCGTTTAATTTCCCGCTAAGAGATTTCTGCGGCACTCATTCATCATATTGTTCCATAATCGAATATAGAAGCTCTAACAAGATATTTTTTACGCTTTCTTTGTCATAAGCTGTACACGGCAACACCTTAGCATCATTTTCTAAATGAAGAATGATGCGAATATCTCCTGGTTCCCAGGCGTCGTCCAGATCTTGTTTATTTGCCGCGATTACAAAAGGTGTATTAGAGAAACCATTGAAGGCATTAAGTATTCTTTTTGCCTCTTTGAATGTCTCTGGTTTAGTGCTATCTACAATGACAATATAGCCCAACATACCCTCAGAGAGTATTTCCCACATAAAATCAAAACGGCGCTGCCCGGGTGTGCCGAAAAGAAAGAGGACCAGATCTTCATCAACTGTAATCCGGCCGAAATCCATCGCCACCGTCGTTGCTTCCTTTATGGCTGCTTCAGAAGCCTGGCTGATCTTGCGTTCAGTGGATACGACATCAATTTCGCTCACTGCATTGATGAACTCAGTTTTGCCAGCGGAGAATGGACCTGTCACCACCATCTTTACCGTCTGCATGCGCACCCTATTGTCGAAATGAGCAAATTATTGAAGGTATTATTATAGTCAATGCAGCACATCCGGCGTGACTATCCCGGTACCTAACCCGAGAATGCGGCGATTTAGCACCATCTTAAAGTTAAGGATATCTGGCATTGTGCCGTTTAATGGGCCTACTATTCGATTGCAAACTCCTATGTCGGGAAAAACAAACGAATTATAGACGTCGGATTCGAGTGATGAGTCTCGTTATTACCGAACGCTTGACCGTTGGCTTCTGCTCTCCAGCGGAAACATCCACTGATTCTGAGGTTTTCGATGAATCCGAGGTTGCATCTGGTCGGACGGACCCAACTAACTCAACCAAACCCACCTGAAGAAGGCCATACACGATCCTCCGGATCTGAAATTCATTTAGATTTACAGCAGCGGCGATTTGGCGAACTGTGTTCTCAGGACTAACAAAGGAAACAACGCGCCATTCCTCAACGGTGAGATTGATATCACGTAAGCGAGCGTTCGGGCGGCTGGCGAACCGTAGCGAAACGTCTAGATCTGGTAGCTCCTCCTGCAAGCGCTCCCATTCCTTTATCCGCCGGCTCCCTTCTAAGATGACACTTTCAAGGTCAATAGGGACCGTAATGCGATCAGCCGAAGGGATCTGATTTGCGTCAAATCGAAACAGTCCTTCAGCCCAGGTGAACATCTTATAAGCGACATCCAAAATGTACGTGCGAACACTTTGGATAATATCACTCTGGGTAACGTAACCTGCCTGAATTAGTAAATGTCCTAACTGTTTGTCACCGGTGCCCTTCGCTCTGGTCTGGATGACATGCCCCTGTTCCTCTGACAAAATGCCAGCGTCTTGAAGAACGTAGGCCAGGTTATTGCTGTTATCACCTAGAGAGGCGTAAATCAACTTCCCTTCGCGGAATGACATCTGAGCGACCTGAGATCCCTCAATAGTTAAAGTACCTGTTTTTCGAGCTAGATTGATCAGGTTCAATAACTGGGCTGTTGAAAAATCGCGTAAGTTCCCTTTGAGTGCCATTTTTTTTCGATCAACGTTATTGAGTGGTATTTCGACGATAACAAATACAGAACTAACTATTGGGCACCAGTATACTTAAAAAAACCGATACTAAAAGACAGTACGCTGGCTGGTTCATTGCTCCTCTGAAGTGGCATTATACCTACTGGCTATATGGCAGTCAATAAGCCATTTGAACTATCCTATTGTGTATGTCATCTCCCTAAATATCTGATAGAATCCCGGCACGTCGTTCATTTCTCACTCCTATGAATATTTTTGTAGAAACAAGGGGCGGTGGCGAAACGGCAGACGCAGCGGACTTAAAATCCGCCGGGGTAATCCCCCGTGTGGGTTCGAATCCCACCCGCCCTACAATGTTTTTTGTGGAACGATTTAAGGCCCGTTGAACACGGGCCATTTTCTTTTGGGATAGTTCATGTCAATTCTTAATCAGGTGAAAATATCCCTTGGCCAGTCTATTCTAAGACAGCCTAACCTAGGTGAATTCTCCGAGGACCATTCGCTGATTTTAGCGGTTTCGGGCGGACCGGATTCGTTGTGTTTGTTACACCTACTTTGCCAAGGAGCGTTTTTCTCACCGGAAAATTTGATCGTGGCCCATTTAAACCATGGTTTGCGCAAGTCGGCTCACGATGAAGCCGCCTTTGTCAAGGATTTTGCCTCGAATCACAATGTTCGCAGTATTATCAAGAAGTGTGATGTTGCGGCTTTGGCTCGAAATGAAGGCTTGTCTGTGGAGGAGGCCGGCCGACAGGCTCGCTACCATTTTTTTGCCGGTGTAGCCCATGACAGTGGTGCGAAATATGTTCTTACAGGTCATAACGCTGACGACCAGGTTGAAACGATTGTGATGCACCTACTCAGGGGATCGGCAATGACCGGTTTGCGAGGTATGCAGATCTCGAGTCCTTTGCCCGACTCGCCTGATCTGACTCTCATCCGTCCTTTACTCCAGGTCAGCAGAAGCGAGATTGAAGCGTACTGCGTCGAGCACGATCTTGTACCTGTTATTGATGAATCAAACCAGGATACGACATTTTATCGCAATCGATTACGCCATGAGTTAATCCCGTTACTGGACGAGTATAATCCTGGAATTCGCGAGCGGTTGCAGGAAATGGCGATCATCCTGAATGATGACGATAGCTTGCTGGATGAATTCGTCGGCCGTGAGTGGGAACGTCTTTTTATTGACAAAGGCTCGGGTTGGCTGACGCTGGATCGCATGGGCTGGCACTCGACGCCGATTGGTTTGCAAAGGAGGCTTGTCCGTAAGGCCATTCATACACTCCTACCAAATCTGCGCAATGTTGGTTTTCGGACGACCGAGCAGGCTAGGGAAGTTGCCTCTGGCGCCCATGTCGGATCGAAATCTTCGTTGCCGGCCGGTCTATCTTTGTCGATAGGCTATGACGATCTGCTCTTTTCCGTGGAAGATGCTGCTGTTCCCATACAAAATCTACCGCAGCTTAAAAATATTGGCGTGTTCGATTTGCCTGTTCCCGGCCGCTTGACCTTGGGAAACGGATGGATAATTCAAGCTCAGATGTTAGAAGGGGTTGACCTCCGAAGGGTATTGGAAAACCAGGATCCCTGGCAGGCATTTGTTTCGGTAGCCAATCCTAAGGGCATTATCGTTCGGGCTCGGCGGCTCGGAGAGCGCTTCCAGCCCTTGGGCATGTCTGGTGGCTCGACTAAAGTCAGTCGTGTCATGATTGACCAAAAGATGCCAAAACGATTGCGAACCAAGTGGCCAATTGTAGCCAGCCATGATCATCTTCTTTGGTTGGTAGGCTATCACATCGATGAGCGGGCCAGCATTGGTGTGGAGAGCAAAAAAGTCTTGTTTTTACAGGCGCATAAAGAAGTTGACGCGTAAAGAGCTGCTCAGTATACTACTAATCTAGAATTCTCGGGGCGTGGCTCAGTTTGGTAGAGCGCTCGGTTTGGGTCCGAGAGGTCGTCGGTTCAAATCCGGCCGCCCCGACTATATTCTAGCGGCAGTGGTGTAGGGGTAACACAACAGCCTTCCAAGCTGTTATCACGGGTTCGATCCCCGTCTGCCGCTCCTGGGGCCCGTAGCTCAACGGCAGAGCGGTCGGCTCATAACCGATTGGTTCTAGGTTCGAATCCTAGCGGGCCCATATGTGAAGAGAGCAGATATGAGGATCCTTTCGCTTTGACGAAGGGATTTTTTTGTGGCCAGAAACTGGAGGTTGCAGCGGTCCAGGGGATCACACTTCTAGTTATTTTCTGAATCAATATTCACGTATTTATGCCCAAGGGGGATCCAGGGAGCTTTTTCAGTAATTCGCTCGTCTAAAATCGGCAACGGCCGGCCGCTAAAAGCATCATATAGTCGCAATAGTGGCTCATTCGCTTGTCCAGGCCAGGCGCTTTGATTGACGGTGAGCCAATGCGGATCTTGAACTGAGGACGCGGAGATCCATTTGAGAGTAGGGATGGCGCCCATGGCCGGAACTCCATCATCAAGATCCCACCAGGACCAGTGGAACCCATCATCTTCGTAGCCTACCAACCTCATCGACACAACAAAGTCTCGGAGGATTGGCGTGGAGGCAACGAATCGTTGGTTAAGTCGTAATTCGTGGCCGGGTTCG
>DATLAB010000027.1:0-96700 GCA_035527655.1 Patescibacteria group bacterium
GCGCGAACGATTTCATCAAGTGTTTGGCTTGTCTCTGGATAAGTCGTTTCGTGTTCATTATGAGATGTGATAGGCTTGGACATGGCGTGTTCTCCTTTTGGCTTTTTGCCAATTTGGGCTTTGTCACCCGTGAGAATACGCCGCTTTTCTTGTCACGCCAATCCACAACTTATGGTTATATCTCGCCAAATAGGCGGCCGCAGTCAATCCCGCCATACCGGCGCCAACGATGACAACTTGCTTTTTCGTTGTCATGCCAGCCCGCCTAATTCGAGACTTAATGCCCATAACTCTTCCGCTGCATCTTTATCCAGTGCAGGAGGTGCTGGTTCTTCTTCAGTCGTGAGATTGAAAAACTTTCCAGAGGTGCTTTCCACGTTGCGGGAGACACCTAAGTAGTATAGGGCTTTTGCAGAAATCTCGGCAGATCTCGCTGTCCTATCAATGAATATCCTCTTGATCAATTTGTAGATTTGACCATTATTTTGACCGCTATTAGTCTTCACATTGCCTGGGAGCATTGCATTCACCGTTACCCCGGTTCCGGCAAAATACTCATTGATTTTTATCATTGATAGCAATTGGGCCATTTTTGCAGCGCCATAATTTTTCAATCCTGAATAACGATGCTCATCCCAGGCAAGATCATCTAAATGTAAGCCTGATACAGCAAATCTATGTGCCTCAGAATTCACAAAAATTATTCGGCCGCCTTTCTGATTTTTGAATTTTTCTCTAATATGATAATTCAATACGAATGAACTAAGATAATTCGTTTGACCCACCATTTCCAGATTATCGGCCATGAGAGTCCTTCTTGTTACATATACACCGGCATTGTGGATTAAAACGTCGATACTTCTGTCCAATGCAGCCAATCGCTTTCCGACAGCATGGATATCTGACAGTTTTGTAAAATCCACAATCATATAGGTGCATTTTGCATCAAACTGACTTTTTAAGGTATCCGCTAGTTCTTTTGATTTTTCTTCAATCCTGTTGATACACAAGATATCCGTGCCACGAGAAGCGTATTTCCTTGCAGTAACATAACCGATTCCTGAAGTTGCTCCGGTAATAACAACCAAACGGTCTCTATAATCATCTGGACATATTTCAGGATCCAGTTTTAGATTGCGCAGCATTGCGCGGATATTGGAACACTTGTATTCCTTGAAATATTTTTTCAACTTGCCTCCAGAGCATTTGGTTTTTTGCGAAAGGATCCTTCGTTCGCGAGGATGCGAATATAAGGCCCTTTTGTGTTTGTGAGCAGTTTCAAAGTATTGTCCAATCTTTTCAGCTATTCAGATACAGAATAAGGATGACCGGCTGTTTTTGTTTATCACAGTGATTAAAGGCAGTCGATGATCCAATACATAGTTGCTGCGCGAACCGCCCAACAATAGACTGCATGATAAGCAAACTTCAAGATTGAATTACCGCTAATCCCCTCGCAAACTGGCATCACTGACCCGAATAGTACTCCCATGACTCCATGTTCTTTGGGATGCTTCGATGAAGTCCCTCAAGTGGAATCATATTGGGAGTAGTTCCATAATCCGCCGCCTGATGTGGTATCTTTGATGATATGATACCTCATTCGATTTGAGGTGTGAATCCACATGAAAGCAGGCCTTTACCAAGTTAGCTAGGCGCTCGAAAAGATGAGCCCATCACGTTGGGTTTGGAAGAAAGGCCGGGCCGGTTTGTTGGGCCGCCCACGACCTGTTACGGAAGAAAAAAAGGGGGTGACCTGGATGGAGAGCTGAAAACAGCGGGCTATGGACATTTCAACCGTTGACAAGGGGACATTCTAAACCGTTGATCTGTAAACATTTCTACCCGTTCTTTTCATCGACTCGTGCAGAGCGCCGCCAGCTCGATCTGCTCGAGCCCGCGCAACGCGGGTATGTGAGCTGTCGGTTCCGAGCCCTTGCCGGCGGCAGCACCGACCAGCCCCAGTTTCAGCCTATCTACCATCTCTTTCTCCTCCCGAGCTAGTAAATACCGTGGTGAGGTTAGCTACTATTATGCCGCAATCACGCAGGTTCCGGGATCCCGCATAAGGATTACCTGCTATCCGCGTTCGACGCCCAACACAAAATCGCTCCTGCACCTGGATAACCATTGAAAACAAAATAGCCCACCCTATCAGGCAGGCTTCTCAATTGAGTAACATTTGTACTCAGCGGGAGCAACCGGAGACAGCTGCTCACGCGGATAATCCCATTGACGTTCCATCCAGTGCGCGTTGGCTGTTGCGCTGGGGCACCGTCGTTAATCAGCATATGGCATGGTAGTGGGCAGCGTGTTGTTGGGCCATTCTGTTTCGTTCATTGATTTACCCGAAGTCCGTCCTCTTATCAGTAATCACAATGACGTTCTTGCCCTCTGACATCCCCAGGCTGCGCTTACGCCTCAGTGCGAAGCGCCTCGAGGTGCTCGATCGCCGCTCGCGCGGCGCCCCCGATGACCGTTAGGGGCGCCTTTGCTCTCAGCATCACGAACAAGCCGAGGACCGAAGCCGTGAAGAAGCTGGCCTCATCACGTAGAGCTACGGAGTGGCGAAGTTCGCCTCTTTCGTGTGCGTTGTCCAGCGCTGCGTAGAACGCTTTTGACAGACGCTCAAAGTAGCGCTGAACGAACCCGGCACCGCTGGGATCATCGGGGCCGAGTTCGACGGCTGTGTTGCACAGCAAACACCCACGGCCCGAAGCGGGGCCCCCGGCTGCCGACGCGTAAAACTCCAGAAGCGCGCGGATCTCGGCGATGCCCGCCCCAGGAGCTTCGAGTGGGCCAAAGTTTCGCTCGACCACTTCATTGTCGTAACGCTCGAGCGCGGCGTCGAAGAGCGCCTGCTTGCTCCCGAACTCAGCGTAGAGACTGAAGCGATTAACCCCGAGACCCTCAACAAGCATCTGCGTCGTCGAACCGGCGAAGCCGTGGTCGCGGAAGATCTCCTTGGCTTTCCTAATCAAAATGTCTCGGTCGTATTTCTTCTTACGTCCCATCGGCGGATCCTCCTTGACAATTTTGACTCTCAGTATATAACTAACACATCGTTCAGAAATAAGCAAGTTTCGAATGAAGGTAAGCAATGAGCGAGAAGGCCACGCTAGTAGTCACCGGGAACCCAAATCCGAATGAGATGGATTCGGTGCAGGAGTACCTGAAGGGGGTGATGCCGTTGCTGATGGGCGCTAGCGGCAAGCCAGTCAAGCGCGTGAAAGTGGACAGGGTGATCAACGGGAACCCCAGCGGTATGGTTCTGGTGATGGACTTCGACTTTGCGGACGCAATTACTGCGATGTTCGAATCTGACGCTTACGCCGCGCTCGTCCCGGTGCGCGACAAGGGTTTTTTGGAGATGAACATCCTGCTGACCCGCGAGATGTGAGGCCCAGCAGAAAGTATCATTGTCTCTTTGACATCTACAGCGGGTTGTCGGCGCCAGGCGTCCACCGACCATGGTAGCATGAACAGCAACCCGCTCTCCGGCGCAGCTCTGGGCCTCGCTGTCCCATGGCTAGTGTACGTCGTCGAAGTGACCTGCGCCTAGATCATGGTCCACCCGGCATATCAGTCTCCGTGCTCGGCAATGACAGGGTCATTTTCTATGTCTTTGACAACCCAATGAAGGGCGATACGGTCTTTTGATGCGTGTATGTGACGCGTTTTCAGAATAGCATCATCGCTCCCACGATGCGCTGCCATTGTCAACAGCTGACCCTATGCATCAAGCCAAATCGGGAGTCGACATACGAGCTGCAGCCCGATGTCAGCAATCCCATAGTGTCGCCTATCACCAACCATGGGACAGAACAGCGCTGTCCTGAAAAGCAAAGAGCCCTCTGAATCAGAGAGCCCTTCATATCCTCATAGCTCTTACTATAGGCGGGAGCGACGGGAGTCGACCACTCACGCGTGTCGACTCAATTCTCTTTATTCCCAGTCATGTGAGCTCCCAGTTTGGGTCTAACCCAAGCAGCAGACCATACCGGGAAGCCACATTTTTATCATGAATCAGAATTACTCAGTGCAGCCCACACATTGTCGGGGGTGATTCGTTGACCGGACAGCAGGATCCCGGCCCGGAACACTCGGGACGCGACCCAAAGCAACAGCACAGCCGTTATCGCGACAAGTCCCAGGGCTGCCGCGATCTCACTGCCCGAGATGCTCCCCAGTCCAAGCCTGAGCATAATCATCGTCGGCGCCGTAAACGGGAAGTAGGTGAATATCTGGGAAAGTGTCCCGCCCACATTATTTATGAAGAGTCCAATGAACATGATCGGCAGCATGAGTAACATGCTCAGCAGGCCCGTTTGCCGTTGGGCATCCGAGGTCGAAGGCACAAGGGTGGCCATAAACAACGCCAGGGCCGAAAAGAGAAAGAAGCCGAGGACGAAGGCCGTCAGCACGACAACCAGCAGATCCGGAGAGATAGTCAACTCACCACCATTCGGTATGCGGTCGATGATCGCCGGCAAGGCGAACACGGCCACGCTAACCCATACCGCTATTTGAATCAACGCGGCCAAGCCCAGCGCCAGCAACTTGGCCGACATAATCGAAAGCGGCGCGGCCGAGGTCACCAGCATCTCGATCATGCGGGTTTCTTTTTCTTCGGCAACGCTACTCATCAGCGTGCTGCTACCGGTCAAGACGGCCATGACAAGTAACACGCCAAATAGAAGCGGAACCATGATTTCTCCAACGGCCTGCACCGGTGGAACGACATCACTGACGGCACCGTCATCCCCAATCGCATAGTTCCGATACTCCGCGGAGTTGAGAGCGCGCGCCAAGAGGTCTGGTTCCACCTGATCCGCTACCAACGCGTACGACAGAAAGCCACTAAAATTCCATTGGGCCGGGCTGCCCCAGATTGTTCCGACAAATCCCTCATTCTCACTGGCTGCCCGGTATTTCTCGACCTGACCCGACTCAAAATAGTGGACGGGCAAGATAAAAAGCGTGTCGATCTCACCCTGCTGGACGGCCTCGATACCCGCAGCACGATCGCCGTACATTTTCGGCGAGTCTAATGATCCAGGTCCCAGCAAGACGCCGGCCGAATCGACGTAACCGACTGTTGCTAGTGCATCCCAACCTGCTTCGAAATCTTGAGTTTGCTCCGGATTGTCCTCCTCAATGAGATCCACGACGAACGGTGTCAGCGGGATGGCGATCAACATCAAGAAGGGGATAAGCAGGGCGAAGAAAGCAAAACCCGGGCGGAGTACCTGCCGTCTGAACTCCTCAGAGAATATGATGCGAAACTCAGCTGACGGACCGCGCATGGGAAACCTCCTCAATGAATATTTCGTTTAGTGACGGCAGCGCCACTTCAAACTGTTCTATATCTATTCCGGCATCCAGGTATGACCTGAGTATCGTCTCTGGCGTCGTATCACCATCAATTGGATACTCAACCAGGCCGTTGCTCGGGAACATATTCTGGCTATCGACGAGATCGTCGGGTGTGCGCGGGGCTTTTACATGAACCGAGTTCGCGCCTCGCTGTCGCTTGATCTCAGCCAGGTCCCCGTGCAGCAGCAGACGGCCGTCGGCGATCAGCGCCACCCGCTCGCATAACTCCTCGACATCGGACATGATGTGGGTGCTGAACATGATGGTCATCCCAGCCCGTTGCCGCTCCAGCAGCAACTCTTTTATGAGCTCGACGTTCAGCGGGTCCAGGCCAGAGAAGGGCTCGTCGAGGATGATGAACTCCGGCTCCCGGATGATGGCTGTTGCGAACTGGACAAGCTGTGTCATGCCGCGCGAAAGCTCTTCCACCTTCTTGTTGCGGTGTTCGTACAGCTTCACCCGCCGGAGCAGCTCGCAGGCACGCTCTTCGGCCTCCTTGAATGTCAGACCTTTGAGGCGGCCGAGGTAGCGCATGGCGTCCAGTACCCGGATCTTGCGCGGCAGCCCTCTTTCTTCTGGCAGATAGCCCACTCCTTTTAGGACGCTCCGCTCAGGCGGCAAGCCCAGGATAGAGACCGAGCCGTCGTCCGGCCGGAGGATCCCCAGGGCCAAACGAATTGTCGTCGTCTTGCCTGACCCGTTGGGTCCAAGATAGCCGAATATCTCGCCGCGCTTCACGTCGAAGGAAACGTCGTCGACGACCGTTCGACTTCCGAAAGTCTTGGTGAGACCTTCGATACGTAAAACTTGTTCGTTCATCCTGTTTTCCTTACTCCTAAGGTACCGTTGTTGCGCAAAACTGCTTAACTGTTTCGTTGATGGCCTCGCATCAGATTTAGCGGATTTAGATAGTGCAATACCAGGCCCCATTGTTATTATTGAAAGAGTAGCATATTTTTTGCCCGATCTGGCAAATCTCCAGAATCCCTACAGAATCTTCAGAAGTACTCGAGAATCTATTCAGTTTTGAGCACAATTTTGGCAGTAAAAACGGTTTAGGAATGAGGGTTTTATAAAGTTAGCAGATTGTTATTCCTCTATATTCGTGAGGGTAAGTTCTGCGATGGCAGGAATCCACTCTAGCGTAGAAGATAGATGCCCGCTCAGTCAAGAGGGACCATAAAGATCGCCCCAACAACGCCACAACAGCGCAGGGATCAAAAAAGGCGCAGGAATTCTTAAGAGGATTGCTGCGTCATGGGCAGTACAAAGCGAACGGTCGTTCCCTTCCCCACCCCCTCACTATTTGCCGTTATCCTGCCACCATGCGCTTCAACAATGGCCTCGGCGATGGCCAGGCCCAGCCCGGAGCCGCCCAATTCACGACTGCGGGATGGGTCGGCGCGGTAGAAGCGGTCAAAGATGTAAGGCAGGTGTTCGGCCGTGATACCATCGCCATCATCGGCGACTTCCACACAGGCCATCTCTCCGTCTTGCCATAGTCGTAGCTCAACCCGGCTGCGGGCATGGCGCAATCCGTTAGCCAGCAGGTTTTGCATCATCTGGATCAAACGGTTCCGATCCCCAAGCAAAACAGGCATCTTTTCAGGGGTGGAGAGTTGTAGTGTGAGGCCATTTTCTTGGGCCAGCGGTTCAAATAGCTCACCGGCTTGCTCGACGAGAGGGATCATGTCAATCTCCGTTTTTTCGAGCGGTAGTTGATCGGCATCGGCATGGGCTATGTCGTGCAAATCATCGACCAGGTGATTGAGCTGACGCGTTTGGCTGTAAAGTGTGAATATTTGCTCTTTGTCCGGGTCATGAACGTCATCGAGTATGGCCCGCAGGTTGCTTTGCAAGACGGTAAGCGGAGTGCGCAGTTCGTGGCTGACATCGGCCAGCAGTTGTTGGCGGCGGATTTCGGCCGCCTGCAAGGCTTCAACCATCCCGTTAAACGACTGGGCCAGCTCGCGGATCTCCCGTGCCCCTTCAACAGGAACCCGTTCATCCAAATCTTGTTCGCCGATGGATTGGGTGGCCGCGGTCAAAAGTCGTAACGGCCGGGTCACTATCACACTCGCCACAAGCGCCATCAAAAATCCGGCAATAACGAGGATCAGCGGAAGCAAGCCCACATCATTAATCTCGATTGACAGCGCGAATAAGGCCACGATAAATGTCGCAAGGATGATGAGGCTATTGATGCCGGCGATACGTGTCCACAAGCTGTCTTTTCCGAGGACAAGAAAGACCCCAAAAACAGCACCGAAAATTGCGCCCATCATCGCACTCAAGAAAAGCGATTCGGGTGCAACGATAAGGGCAAATAATGCCGCTATAAACGCACCACTGATAGCAGGAAAGACGGCCTGCCCAATAAGGCGATAATTCGTCGCATCGCTCCGTTTCATGAGGGACTCTCCGTGAGACGATAACCAATCCCGTATACGGTCTGGATGTATTGATGGCCATCCGTGTCGATTTTGCGGCGCAGATTTTTGATATGACTGTCTAGGGTGCGCCCCAATCCTTCAAAGGTGTAGCCCACCGCTTCTTCCAGCAGTTCATCGCGGGAAAAAACGTAACCCGGATGCTGCATCAGTGTGCGTAGCAGGTCGAACTCAGTCGGAGTCAGGTCGATCTCCTCCCCGGCAGCGGTGACGAGGTGACGATCGAGATCCATATTAAGCCGGCCGATCCGGATTTGCCGCGCCGGCCGAGTCGGTTGGGAGCGACGCAAGCGGGCACGAATGCGGGCCAGCAGTTCTCGGGGATTAAAAGGCTTGGTCATGTAGTCATCTGCGCCCAGCTCTAAGCCCAGTACTTTTTCCGAGTCAGCCACGCGGGCAGTCAACATGATGATGGGGATTTCGGCCGTCCGCGGATCGGCCCGTATACGCTGGATAATATCCCAGCCAACAAGGTCAGGCAGCAGCACGTCAAGGACAATGCAGTCAGGTGCCTGGTCGCGCACAATTACCAAAGCATCAAGGCCATTGTTGGCCACCAGCACGGCATAGCCTTCTTGCTGTAAATAGTGCCGTACCGTTTTTACTATTTCTGGATCGTCATCGACCAGAAGTATCGTCTTCCCAGGCATATACAAACTGTATCAGGCAAGGCATCGCCTGTAAATCCTTATCGAGGGATCTCCAGAATGTCTACAGATTTCTTCTTGGTAACCACGACAGTCTGCTTTATTTAGTTCAAAACACGTTCCGTGGTTTGCCTAAGGCTTCTCCGCACAAACCATGCACTCAATCATCATGAATGGCAGGTTGCGTCCGGTTGGTTTCATATACCGTTCACCTAGGTCATCGTAACCGAGCTCTTCTATCAAGCGCCAGCCATAACCACTCAGGAAATCAGCCACATCCTCCGGCGCAAAACCGAAATGCTGGCCCCAGCTCTTGACGATTAGCCGCCTGTAAGCCTTCCCCAGCCCATACATCTCCCTTCCCTCGACATAATCCTTGAGTACAAAGGTAAACGCCAACTCACTGCCTGCACTTGGTTGGGCCTGATTAAGTACCAGAAATATGAGTGGTGCTCTGACGGACGGCACTCCTTTGACAACCCGGTGCAGTGGTTTGATGGTCAATACAGGGCCGGCATTTACCAGGAGCTGTTTGATGCCTGTGAGGCAGTGCGTGCCAACCTCAATAGTAATTCCTTTATCCGCGCCTGCTTTTCTTCCTTGGCTACGCTCTTATAATCTACGTTCAAGTGGAAGCAAAGGGTTCGGATTTCTTCCAGACTCAATGATTAATGCAGGAGCTGGTGAAGTCTGTCAGGTAAGAGGCACGATCAGTTGACACGGATTATTCAACGTTTGATTGTAGCCTAGTTTGGCAAAGGTTTCTTCGAGTAATGGTAACTTCATTCCGTTCATTCCACTTGATCATGAATAATCTGGCGAGTCTTTTTGGCATCTGTATCAGAGGGCTGAAGCTCCCTTATCGGAATACTCTGAGCCTATTGGAAAAGAGCAAACACGTTCTTGAATGTACACGTGAGGCTACTGGCATAGGTTCGCTCCCGCAGGCGAATAGTTATGGGTAAACAAAAAGCCTGCCCAACCAGGCAGGCTTCTTAATCGAGTAACCTTTGTACTCAGCGGGAGCGACGGGAGTCGGTCACTCACGCGGATACGGTCTATTCTCTTCCTGCCGATGTACATCTGCTCCTCATCATGAAAAAGCAAGAGAAGCATGGCAGATCGAGCGACATACTACGCTTGTCGTCATCAACCAATTTTTGAACGTTCCTGCTCGACCATAACAGCACTTACGAAAAGCTCATCTGTCTTGATCGCGGAGCAAGGAAGCGAGCTGCGGACAACTGCTGACTCGAACGCTAAGCGGAATGCTGTTCCACCCCTCACAGATGTGAGCCGGAAGACCTTGATTCGCCTATCTGATACCCATTTCTCAGAGGTAGGTCGCCTTAATCGAAGGCCATTTTTCGAGGAACTATGAGACCTGGTTTGCAAATGGCACTGCAATCAGGATCCAGGCACTAATCGGCCTCTGACAGGAACGTCTTCACTGCCGAGAGATAGGCTTCAAAGCGATCATAGTGCACCACGTGGCCGGCACCGTCAATGGTCACGGCCTGACCCATACGCCAGACGGAAGCCATCGCCTCTACATCTTCAGGCGTATTGATTGAACCCGTATCCTTATCGCCAACTATCAATAGAATAGAGCAGGTGATTTGACGAACGATATCCCGCCACATCGGTTCCGCTTGCTCAAATGTCTGCACGACTTTTGGACTAACCTGTACCTTTGAGTTTGCCCAAAGTTCGACTTCTTCCTCGAGCCAGTTTGGGTTCATCGCACGGCACATCGCGACCAGCTCCTGCCTCTCCATCGAAACCGTTTCACGGAACCACTCGATCATCCCGGTTGTGGTCGCCTGCCACCCACCCCAACCAGTTCCCCAGGAAGGATCTTCGAGAACGAGGCTGGCAAGGAGATCCGGATGAGTAGCGGCGAGAATAGTAGCAGCTACGGCACCGCCGGAATGCCCAAGAATGTACGGGCGGTCCAGATCGAGAGCCGTGATCAGGCCGGCCATATCCTCAGCATGGTCGCGGAACGTGTAGCCGCTCTCAGGTGCATCAGAGAAACCATGTCCTCGGCGGTCATACAGGATGACGTCATAATCTTGCTCCATTGCCCGTGCAAAGCGGCTCCAGCTCAGGCCGTTGTCCGTGACTCCGTGCGCGATCAACAGGGTGGGTTTGCCACCGCCGGTGCGGTGGTAGCGAATTCTGATGCCATTAGAGACGATGTCGCCCGAGAACCAGTTACTCATCAATCACCTCCACGCGAAATATGGCAGGACACGCAAGCCATATCGATCCGAATCAAATCAACAGTACGACTAGCTAACACGAACGTTACCCTCGATGGAATACCGTGAAGGTAGGCTTTCACAAGCATTACTATGTGCTTGTTCTTCGGTACTTGCTTCGCTGACGGTAGTTGTCTTTGGTATATCAAGAGGTAACAAATAACGCACCAAAAAAAACGAAGCTGAAGTATGCTACCTTGAAAGCTAATCATACTAGCTGAAGTTGGGTATGCCAACGCGGGGTATGGTAGTTTGACATCTACCCAGTTTCGGAGGAGAAACGAAACGCGAGGTCTCCAGAATGGTTGTAGGAATTGACCAACAAACCACAGCCAATGAGACTTGACTATGCTATCGTATGCCCAAGTATGGACCATCGTCAACTCCTGGCAGATCCGGCCGCGGGAGACGCGGTTGCGCAACCTGGCGGCGCTGGTCTACGGGCCGATTCGGGCGGAGCCCGGCAGTCTGTCAGCCGGTGTGCGAGCCTGGCCGACAAAGCCGAGTCTGCATTCCATATCCACAGTTGACGAACCCGTTATCCACGTGCCGCGGAGAGTGTGAAGTCGCACCCGCACGCGTATGGTCTTCAGAAAGCAAAAAGCCCACCCTACCAGGCAGGCTTCCCTATTGAGTAACAATTGTACTCAGCGGGAGCGACGGGAGTCGTTTACTCACGCGGATAATCTCATTGACGTTCTATCCAGGGCTCGTTGGCTGGCGCGCTGGGGCACTGCCGTGAATCAAGATTTGGCTTGGAGGTGGCAGCGTATTGTTGAGCTATTGTGTTTGATTCTTGATTTTTCCGCAGCACATCTTTTTGTCAGAAATCATAATGACTTTTTTGCCCTCTGACTTCCCCAGGCTACGCTTACGCCTCAACGCGGAGCGCCTAGAGGTGATCGATAGCCGCTCGTGCGGTACCCTCGATGACCGTTGGTGGCGCTTTTGCCCTCAGCATCACGAACAAGCCGAGGACAGAAGTCGTGAAGAAGCCAGCCTCAAGCTCAGTGGCCAGGGAACGACTAATTGGATATCAACCGGCCATGCATCCCTGGTCCACTGCAGCGAGTTGTAAGGTGTGGTTCACAGTATCTATTCTCTTGCCTTTTTGCTTTCGCTTAACCATGCCTCATTACTTAGTTAAAAGCAGGTAAAAAATATCTCTCAAGAAGCGTAAATGTGCGTACACTAGTTGTGTAATTGCCCCCAGTGAATACTACAACCGCGTTCAACTCAGGCAATACCATAATCACTTGCCCGCCATAGCCTGTGGCAAAAAACGCATCTGATTGAGAGTACTCTTTTGTCCACCATGTATAGGCATACCCTCTTGTCCCCGAATCGCTACCCGGTAATCTGATTCGGGTAGTCGCCGGGTAAGTTGTGGCACTGTTCTGAACCCATTGCTCAGAGACGATTCTCTGTCCATCCCAAACACCGCCATTGAGGAATGTCACCCCGAATTTCACCATATCTCTAGAGGACATTCTCTGTTCCCCACCGCCTTCGATCACCCCTCTAGCGAATCGTCTCCATTCAACTGGCTCAATCCCCAAAGGCGCAAACAAGTATTCATCCGCAAACGCCTCAATGTCCATACCAGTCGCATTCCTGATGATCTCGCTCAACAGGGTCATGCCACCACCTGTGTAAGTGAAGTCTGTCCCAGGCTCATTGACCAGTGGTTTTTTCAAGACGCAGGCAACTTGATCATCACATTGAGTAAACAGCAAGAACGCGTCATTCGCAGGCGATATGTACGACGTGTTCCACTCGTCCCATTCCAACCCAGAGGTCATGGTGAGCAGGTGCTCGATGGTGATCGCATCTTTCCCATCGGTGTTGAGATACTGGTGGTCGGGCAAATAATCAAAGATGGATTGATCCACGCTCTCGATGAACCCCTCCTCGATCGCGATGCCAATACACGCGGAGGTAATGCTCTTTCCGGCGGACATGACAGTGTGCCGGCTGTCCTCATCCCAATCTACGCGACGACCTTGCTGGGATGGGTGACCCCAAGTGTGCATGTAGCCCGGAAAATACTCTTCGAAGACAAGTTTGCCGTTTCGGTAAATGAGCATGGAATGCACAATGTTGTATTCGCCAGCTCGAATCCTATCGACAGCCTCCCCAAGCATGGCGGAATCTAGGTTCGCCTCTTCCAAAGTACCGACTTCCAGCCCATCATCGAGATTTTCGGGAGCTTGATACATGTATTGGATGGATGAACCAGTTCCACAACTTGCAATGAACGATGTAACAATCGAAATGAAGAAGATCGCCTTTTTCATTTTGATACTCTCCTCTGTATTGGAATCAGGACCAAACCTAACTTCTTATTAACCCGCAGGTGTTCGCAGAATCAATGAGACATTTCAGGCAACAGAATAAGGGAGGATTCGCACTCCAAATATAGTCTGTCTTGTACGTCTTGTCGATGCCGTTGGCGTCGCTTTTCCAATGTCTCTTGCTTAATCTGTTCTCTTCTTGTTTTCAGCTCCTCGTCCCGGCCGAATTAAACATCAGCCGGAGTCAAATTATCCAAAGACTCATGATATCGTTCATTGTTGTAGTAGATGACGAACTCTTCAATGGCGTGTTCCAGCTCCCAGGGGAAGTAGAACGTCTGTAGTCTAACCACATTCTTCATCGAACGATGGTAACGTTCAATCTTGCCTTGGGTCATCGGGTGATATGGGGCGCCGCGGATGTGGGTCAATCGGTATCGTCGAAGGTACTCCTTCAAGGCTTGGAAAACAAAGGCTGGCCAATTATCAGAGAGTAATCTGGGTCGATGCTTGACCTTAACGCGGGTCACCTTGGTTTTGTCTAGTGCCATCTGCAAGGTTTCTTGCACATCGCCGGCGGCCATATTTGTCGACAGCCGCCAAGTACCTGAGCAACAGCCTCATTGCCCACAGTACCGGCGCCGACTGTTTCAGCAGTAACGGTGATCCGGTCACCAACACCAAGAATCTTATTGAGGATGACAGTTGCAACCCTGACATTTCCGGCGATCCAATGCTTGGTCCACTAGCCGATAATGGTGGCGAAACCCTGACTCATGCTCGGTTGCCCGGCAGTCCAGCCATTGACACCGGTGACAACCCCACCTGTCTGGCCAGTGACCAACGCGGTATCAGCCGTCCCCAGGACGGGAACAATGACGGTGATGTATTTTGTGACATTGGTGCGTTCGAGGTTGAATCATTGCCATCTTCTCAGTTCTTTATTTACCTGCCGAGTGTTTTGAACAATGATCTTCCTTAACATGATTTGAAGGTAGTCCTTTACGCAATGCTGGCTTTGATGTCACGCGTATCTGAAGGTGGTTATACCTCATTGGCACAACGTTCGAGATGCACTTGATCGGACTCGGCGGCATGGGCTGCGAACCGGTGTTAACGCAGTCCTCCGAGTAGGCTTTGGCCCAACTTGAGCGAGCGTGCGAGAGTGATTGTGTTGGCAGTCCACCAGTTTGGTTGTTCCTTAACTCGGGCAAAGCGGCTGCTCGTCGCCTAACACCTCGCTGGAGCGGACGTCGGATGCCGGTCTGTTGCATCGGTTCATTTCATGCCACACGATGCTGCAGAAGGAATTCGAGGGGCCGGCGCCGATCAGTTCGCAAACGTTGACACGGGAGACGCCGCGGTCATCAGGGCAAGATGTTGGTGAGATAGGCACGCTTGGACTCTAACCGTAGGCTGCACGGGTAAAAACCTTACGCGATCTTTTTCTTACTGCAGATCGGTGCCAGCCATAATACTTAGTTCGCTGATGTTCTTCACCCTTCCCAGCTCCAACGAACCCCGTATCATCCCACAGAGGCGATGCTAGCAGGATGCGGATAGATGGGCTAGTTGTATGGCATTGAGACCCGCTCTCTTGACCAGCCGCTATCCAGGCCGCTTCCACCTCAACTCTTTTCCAGACCATGTACCAAAAATCGGAGAACCCTTATCCACGCGCCGTGCCTGTCACTATTTCGCTCACGCACGTGGATAGCCTTTGGAAAGCAAAAAGCCCACCCTACCAGGCAGGCTTCTCAAATGAGTAACATCGGTACTCAGCGGGAGCGACGGGGATCGAACCCGCGATCTCCGGCTTGACAGGCCGGCGTGTTCACCACTACACCACGCCCCCGAAAGCTTGTTAATGTTACCAAAGCTTACCAGTGGAGTCAACCTGAGTATTACGTCGGGATTTAGTCGTCCTGCTGGTGCTTTCCACCTCGACCCTCTCCTAATAACCTCCCGACCGGGTTCTGCGTGAATCCGTCGAACCAATCTGCTCTTCAAGATAAACCGCCCAGAGGGCCGCCAGGTAAGCTGTAGTCAGCAGTACCTAAACCAGGTCGCCAGACTGGAGGATTAGAAGCTTTCAAGGTTCTTTTTACAGTTGGGGCAAGGAAAGATGGAAAGGCTCGTCGGCAAACAAATAAAGGTTATTGCAAGGTTATCAGATCCCGGATTTCCTCCAATTTTGCCGGACCGATCCCGGAGACGCGATCAATTTCCTCGATGGCAGTAAAAGGCCCGTTGCTCTCCCGATAGTCTATGATTTTCTGGGCTATGCTCGGTCCAATACCGGGCAGCATGTCAAGCTCCTCCAAAGTAGCCGTATTGATGTTAACTAATGCCCCAGAAATATCAATTCCTGAGCTGCGTTCACCCCCACCGAAATCAACAGTCGGTTCATCCCCGGGAATGGGCACATGAACGTGCATGCCATCATTCAAAGGCAAGGCTAGATTAACGGTTGCGGGGTTGGCCTCGCTGGTAAAACCGCCGGCGGCCGTTATCGCATCTAATAAAATGGCATCCGCTGGGAGTTCATAGACTGCCGGTTTGAGTATTGCGCCGCTGATGTAGACCCGCATCGGTCCAGGCGTTTGGGTCGGCAGCGCTGTCACAGTGGGCGCGGCCGGTGTGATGATGATCGCGGCTGGCTGGGTGCGGTTGCCCAGTACAAGGAACAATATCCCGGCCATAGCGCCTAGCAGGAAGATAACGACTATCCACGGTAGAAGATTTTTTACTGTTGGTGTGCTTGACACTTTCCTAACCCGTCAAATCTGCGCCTATACAGAGTGTCAATCGGCAATTCTAATGCTTCTGGTTCGAACCAGAAGCTGATTATTCTGGCACTTTACCCCTTAATTACCGCGACCGGAACGATTCGGGCTACTTTTTTTGCGATACCGGCGCCGTGAACAACATTGACTACCCGATCAACATCCTTATAGGCAGCCGGTGCTTCTTCGGCCAGACCAGGCAGGCTACCCGCCCGGATATGAATGCCTGATTCCTCAAGTTGCTTGAGCAGATCGCCGCCCCGGATATTCCGCTTGGCCTCTCGTCTACTCATCGTCCGGCCTGCGCCATGACAGGTCGAACCGAAGGTTTGTTCCATGGATCCGGCCGTGCCCAACAAGACCCAGCTGGCAGTGCCCATTGAGCCGGGTACCAATACCGGTTGGCCGATATCGCGATAAACATCAGGTAAAACCGCCGATCCAGGACCAAATGCCCGCGTCGCTCCCTTGCGATGAACGCACACTTCCTTTAGTTGGCCGTCTACATCATGCTGCTCGATCTTCGCCATATTATGAGCGATGTCGTAAATCTGATAAACGTGGTTATTAGTCACTTTACCGGCTAACACCTCTTCAAAAGATCGCCGGATATGGTAAGCAAGCACCTGGCGGTTAACAAAGGCATAATTAGCCGCCGCTCTCATTGCTGCCAGGTAATCCTGGCCTTCAGGGCTACTCAACGGCGCGAAGACTAATTCGCGATCTGGCAAGCGGATTCCCCGGCTCTGCACACTCTGTTGAAAACGCCTTACGTAGTCAGTACAAACCTGGTGACCAAAACCGCGAGAACCGCAGTGAATTTGTATAACAATCTGGCCGCGAGAAATACCCATACGATCGGCCGCCTGACTGTCAAAAACCTGATCAACCACGTCGACTTCGATGAAGTGGTTGCCCGCGCCCAGGGTTCCAACCTGGCCAACTCCTCTCTTCATGGCTCGCTGGCTGATCTTGCCGGCATCAGCTCCAGGAATACGGCCGTTCGATTCCGTTCGTTCGAGATCTTCAGGCAGGGCAAAACCACGATGAAGCGCCCAATTGGCACCTTCCTCAACTATTTTACCCAGTTCCCCGTCCTTAAGATTGATACTTCCCCCCTTGCCAACACCGCTGGGGCAATTGGCGTAGAGTGCCGAAGCCAACTCGTCCAGATAAGGTTCGATCTCTTCACTATCCAGGCGAGTACCCAACAAACGGACACCACAATTGATATCGTAGCCCACGCCTCCTGGTGATATGGCCCCGTCGGGCAATTCGGTGGCGATCACCCCACCGATTGGGAAGCCATACCCTTGATGTATATCGGGCATAGCCAATGCATATTTTACGATGCCTGGCATCGTTGCTGTATTCACCAATTGGTTTAAACTTTTGTCTCCTTTGATGTCATTTAACAGTTCCGCATCGGCGTAAAAGCGTGCTGGGACGCGCATATCATCCCGGAAATCTTTGGAAACTTCGTACAGAAAAGGTCCTATTCTTTGGAAATCCTTTGCGCTTACCATAGTATCGCCTCCCTCAAACGTCAAAAACAATGGTGGCTGTCAGTCCTGTCTCGATCTCAACGATCTCCAGGTCATGATAAGTAACCGCTTTGATATGCCTTGATAATGCCGGCACCCGTCCGCCAATCACCGTTGCCCTAAGATATGTTGTGCTCACCTGGTTAAGTTCATATTTATTAAAAACAAGTAGTTCAGATTCTGCCCAAAATGCCAATTCTCCCAGCCAGTCAACCAGTAGTGTCTCGGCGTCGATGCTGTGTAAGGTCAATTGGCGTTCGACATCCGCGGGTACTGCATCAGGGTCCTCCACCAACAGCGTCGTCATCCCCCGGGCGGCATTCTGTAGAAGATGAGTAAAATCGGCCCCATAGATTCGGAGCGCCCAATCGGCCGTATGATCAACTATCTCAAAATCTAACGGCGCCCCGGTTGAAGCCGGCAAATCAGTTGGCATCCTGGCCACTTTGCTCCTACATGATGCTATCTTTGGCAAATTGGATGATTCGTGGAATCTGAACCAATCGCTAGCCGGATATTCGACAGAATCAGTTGTTATTGAATTGTAACATGTAGGGCAGCCGTACTCAATCTTCATATGTTTGAATAGCCGGCCGAGTCATTTTTTTGCCTGGCATCACTTGCCTCAATGGGCACCATTGATGTATCTTATCAACTATTGTCGTTATCTCGCTACAAAGAGGTCATCGTACCGATTCCCAGGAGAAGTATACCAATGACAGACAAAGCCAAGCCGAATCATCCCAAGCGAGTTTCTATCGAAATTCCCAAAGAGCTGGTAGCTGTCTATGCCAATGTCGCCTTCATAAGCCATACACCGGCCGAACTGGTGCTTGATTTTGCCCAGGTTCTTCCACGTATGCCCAAGGGTTCGATTGTCTCGCGGGTAATCATGTCGCCTATTCACGCCAAGTTGTTTCAAGCCGCTCTGGCTCAAAACATTGCCAATTACGAAAAGCAATTTGGGGAAATCAATATCCCCCAACAAACAAATTTGGCCGATCAATTTTTCCGCTTTCCCCCACCTGAAGCTTCTGGAGACGATGAATCAGAACAATCAGATTGAGACTTGAAGGAGAATTCTTGTGGATCGTGAACACCTTGACACCATTGCGGAATCAATCCGCGAACAGTTCGAAGAGATAAACCAGACACGCGATATTGCTTACCAACGATCGCGCAAGTTGACCAGCATCTGCGCCCGTACAATTCGAGCTATTCATCGGGAAGAATGGCCAGTTTCAGAGACGCTCTTGGCCGAGGCAAAGTCGGCCGCCGAAGAGATGATCGATGGTGTGCGACCCTACCCTGCCCTTTATCATGCAGGCTATACCCAGGACGCACTGAAGGAATACGTAGAAGCCAATCTGACTTATGCCCTAGTGCGCGACCATCGTTTGCCAACGCCGGAGGAGTTGGGAATTGAAGACAACACCTGGTTAAATGGTCTGGCGGAAGCTGCCACTGAACTCCGGCGGCGTATTCTTGATATTCTGCGCCATGGTCACAGCCAGGAAGTTGAACGTCTGCTTGAAACCATGGATGACATTTATTCAGTGCTAGTCACCTTCGATTTCAACGATTCCATTACCCATGGCTTGCGCCGCCGCACCGACACGGTCCGTGGTGTACTTGAGCGAACCCGAGGCGATGTAACCACAAGTTTCCGCCAATCAGAACTGGTTCAAGCCCTATCATCGGTCGAAACACGAATTGCCACTGAATCCGACTAGAAATCGCGGCCGCTTTATCTGCATGGATTAAAACTCATCGAGAACCCCGACGCGTCAACACACCAGATGCTGCACATCATTCTCTTTGAACACAAGGAATCAAGACTCCGATACCCAGGCCGGTTAACAGGCCAACGGCTGACCACAGTGGCACCTGGTTCACAACCCAGCTTATCTCAGCAGGCGTAATTTCCGGACCATGGCCATGAAGGCCAGTTTTTATAACCATTAGAAGTATCGTCAGCCAGGCTATCGAAAAGCCGCAAAGCAATCCGGTAAGCCCAATAGTTGCCAGCCACTGTTTTAAAGAGATGGTTCGCCCCTTAAAAAACCTTTGCCAGATCAGACCAGCACCTAGGCTCGCTATCCCAACGCCGAGCAAGATTGACTGCCATAGCCGTCCTTCCAGGCTGATCCAGACAAGGAAGTACAAAAATAATAGCGCTGAGGCAATCTTCAAGAATGGATTACGTCCCGGAACTTTCATCAACAGGATTATAGCAAAGTGCTGAGAAAGGGACTCAAGCTAACCAGAAGAAAAGTGCCTCATTACCCGGCATGACACCTTACCGTTGCCTGTCTCTGACAGAGGGTTTAATCATCTAATTGTCTGACTGATGTAGAATTGAGATAATCTCATATTTTAGGCCAAATAATACACAATGAAGGAGAATTAAGTTATGTCTGAATATCCTATTAAGGAAGCTCTCAAATTGTTACCTTATGGTTTTTATGCGATTACTTCCCGCAATAATGATGAAGTGAACATCATGGTTGCCAATTGGCTTACCCAGGCATCTTTCGAGCCGCGACTGCTTGCCTTTGCTTTACAAAAGAGCAGTTATACCCATGGCCTGGTATCCAAAGGCGGCGTTTTTGCTATTAATCTATTCCTGATAGAAGATCAGGAGAGCCTTAAGCCGTTCACGAAGGGTCGTTCAAAGAATCCTGACAAAATGGCAGGCGCTGATTATACAGCAGCTCCAGAGACCGGTTGCCCTGTACTGGTAGGGGCGGCTGCCTATATCGAGATTAAAGTAACTGATATTATCGATATCGGTGGGGACCATGATATTTTGGTTGGCGAGGCAATCGGAGCCGGTGTTCTCAAAGAAGCAGAGTGCAGCGATATTCTTACTTTGCCAGACATCGGTTGGGGTTATGCCGGTTAACAACGGCTATGCAGCCGCTGACTGGCGGTTACTCAGCAGTGGTTACAACGATGGCCCGACAAATATGGCCATTGATGAAGCACTTCTTGAGGCCATAGCCCAGGGGAATAGCCCGCCCACCTTACGAATCTATGGCTGGAAACCGGCCTGTCTCTCCCTCGGCTTCCGCCAAAGTTATGCTATCGTTAATGTTGAGTATTGTCATACTTCCGGCTGGGATGTTGTTCGCCGGCCGACAGGCGGTCGGGCCATTTTACACACTGACGAGCTAACCTATAGCGTTTGCGCTCCGGCCACTGAGCCTCGGGTGCGGGGGTCTGTTTTGGAGAGCTACCGACGTCTCTCCAAGGCGCTCCTGGCAGGTCTCGATCTGATGGGGCTGTCACCAGCCCGAGCTGAACCCGATCCTCAA
This sequence comes from Patescibacteria group bacterium, assembly GCA_035527655.1. Lineage (GTDB taxonomy): Bacteria > Chloroflexota > Anaerolineae > Promineifilales > Promineifilaceae > UBA11865. The sequence goes on from DATLAB010000027.1 coordinate 20,679, forward strand.
ACAATTCCAATGAATAGTCCAGCCTGCTTCGATGAGCCATCCAACTATGAAATCACGGTGGATAGGCGGAAACTTGTTGGCAGCGCCCAAATGAGGAAGAAGGGAGTGGTACTTCAGCATGGCTCAATTCCGCTTCGTGGTGATCCGGCAAGAATCGTTCCGGCTTTGCGATTCAATGATGTGGCTAATCAGCAGGCGCTAGCCGATCATCTCGGAAGGAATGCGATAACCCTTGAATATGCCCAGGGTCATGAAACCAGCTTTGCGGTAACAGCCGGCCAATTGGTGGAAGGATTCGCGCAGACGCTCAATCTGAACTTATTACCAGGTGAATTGACGAAAGAAGAAGAATTGGCAGTTCGGCGGCTGATAGCTTTGAAATACGCCAATGATGATTGGAGTAAGCGTTTATAGGATGGGGATGGCTTCCAAAGCGCTTTCCATGAAAGCTGTGCTTGGCCGAGGATGCCAGGCAGGGGATGCTAGGCACGGTCATCCGGTGGTGGCGGCACTTGAACCGCCATTCGTCAGGTGTCAGTTAAGACCTTTCTGACGAGCCTATGAGTTCCTGGGAGGCAGTCATTTATGGCGTCACGGGCGTTGCCAAAGGCACCGGTGTTATGACAAAACCCTTTGGTAATTCTTGCACATATGGGGTAATGGCCGGCAAGGTCGTCGCTGAGAATTCAATTTCTGTGAAGCCTAGTTGCTGCAGAAAGGTAATCATGAAATTGCGAGCTTCATCATCAGCCCGATCCAGGATGCCGTTTTCCAGAGACGCTTCCAGCATTCGACTCTCTGCCTCCTGCCGGATTTGCGTTTCAAGATCAGCATCGCCTTTGGTGAGCAGACCGATATCCCGATCTGCAACGTAGGAACGGTCATTGTCCAGATCGGTAAGAAAAATTTCTGCCTCGGGTAGTCGGACAATAATCTTGGTTGGACTGGCGACCTGCAAATCATTGCTTTCCATTTTTGCCAGGTCAACGCCAGCAATTACATCACCATACGCAACAAAAAGTAGACTTTCACCGAAAACTCCAAATAATAGATCTTTGTTGCGTTCGATTTGCAGGATGTCTTGAAATGAATAGGAAGATGTCTCAAGCCGGGCTAGGCTGTTAATCTCCTCGATAATCACCACAGGATTCGGCAAAATCACCGGGGTGGCCTCAACAACCAGTTGACGGATCAGTTCCCCAACTGGATCGGTTACACTCTTGGCGCCCCTAACAACCGTTAAGCCAAAATATGCGCCTCCGATAATGGCAATAATGGCAACTATCAGGAAAATTATCAAGAATATATAGGCAATATTGCGCGTAGTTCCGTTGCGCTTTGGGCTAGTAGCTTCACTCATATTTTTTATCTCGCTGTCGGTCAGACAATACTCTCCTTCCATTGTTTATACGCAGCTTTATATCGGTACGTTGCACAAAAAAGCTACCAATAAACTCTGCTGGTATCAACTCGGGCGCTATTATAAACCCTTGACCAGTAAAATAGATGCAGCGCCTAATGAATTTTTCATTTGCCAGAAGTCATGAACCTGGGAGAATCGGGTCATGCATGTCGCCAGTTGCACCATTACGCTTCAGTTATATGGGGTATCATCTCTGAAAGAAAAACGGCGCATTCTCAAATCATTAATGACTAGGTTGCCTCAACAATTCAATATCGCCATTGCCGAAGTTGATTATCAAGATATTTGGCAAACAGCCGTGGTCGGTCTTGTGACTGTAGGGAATGATCAAGCCTATCTTCATGGTTTGCTAGAGAAAACAGTTGCCTGGATCGAAAAAAGCAAGTTTGAGGCGACTATTGACAGTTATCACATCGAATTCCTGTAATCCGTTTGGTTGGCAAGGCTCTGTGCCGACACTTCGTCTCCGCTATTTCCTTTGGCACAGGCGAAAGCTAATCGAAGAAATGAAGGTCTGAACCTATTGACATCTCTGAACAAAGACTGTTTTAGGGCGTTGAGCACCGACCCAGAGTTGTTGTCGCCTGGCGGACGATCAGCGCCTGTATTTATCCATGATTTTCCGGGTACCCCGGCCGAAATGCGGCCGCTTGCCAATTTTCTCTACCAGTGTAGTTGGACGACGAAGAGCATTTTGTTAACCGGTTTAGGTCCCCAATTTAGCACCCTTAATATCACGCGAACACCAAGTATGAATCGAAACGGCCAGGGCTGCTCTTGTTGATTGCATATTCGATGGTGGCTCTGTTGCCTTAAATGTGGCGGCTGATACCCGGCCGATCGGCCGGCTTCTTTTAGCCATTTACTGGCCTATCGCGACTTTTTAACAAAGGCTTTGCCGACAAGTGCATAAACGGGTGACCTGTTATTTTCGTGGTTTCAAGCGAGGTTCATTCCAGAACTCAAGAATTCGCGCCGGTTTTGGAGAAGTGGTGCCTGATCTGGACCTGGTTTCTCCAGAAGCAAAACATGCTCTCCACCAACTAAGCTTTACAGACCGATCGTGGACCAGGTAGCGCGATTGGGTAATAATGCGGGTAAGGCGTACCGATAGTTAGATATTCCGCTGATGATCATCCAGGGTATTGAAGACAAGCGTGTTCCAAAGGCATCAACCAAGCTATCAGTGTGATTGCTCGCCAGACCGTTTCGATAAAAGGAGATCATGGCTGACCACAAACTGGTATCCGACGAAAAGTTGGCCTGGACAGAGATGTTTCTAGATCTGTCCTCAGTTCTGGCGGATAATTAGAACGTGGGCCTGATTTCTTGTCTTTAGGATCTTCCTGAGAAAACCAAGGTGGCCTTGATCCGGTAATCATATCCGGTATAGAATAAGATGAATTTGATACGAGCATCTCGGTGGAATTGGCGAACCAAAGCCGTGGCCGGGCTTGTTTACTTCTACACGATTCAAGGAGAATTCGTCATGTCAACGCTATATGCCGGTGGTCAGCCTGATACCAGCAGCGTACCCACTGAAGCTAGTGATGAAGAGCGGATGCGCGCTCTAATTGAAGTATTGAGCGCTTATATTGAGCATTATCACGGTGGGGCCGTAGAGATGGTAACCTACGCAGATGATCGCCTGATAGTCCATATGTCCGGCGCCTGTAATGGCTGTAATTTAGCCCCCGTTACCTTACACGGCTGGGTCGAAGGAACGGTCAAACAATTCTTTCCTAATCTCAAAGAGGTTGTTGCTAACTAAAGATACCTACCCGGCAAAGGCAAAGAGACATTTGAGGTAGGCGCCTTGTGGGAAGCCAACCGGATGGTCAATAGCATGACCAGTTCGGGTAATTTCTCGTAACGGCCGGTTACGACGGTCTGCTGCTGTGTGAATAATTTCATAGAAAGCATCTGCGCTGACCCTGCTAGAACAGGAAGACATAACCAGAATGCCGTCCTTTTGGAGAATTGCTAGCGCCAGGGTAGCCAAGCGAAAGTAGGCGTTAAGAGCACGACCAAATTCAGACTTTTGCTTGGCGAAGGAAGGCGGATCCACTACCACCAGGTCATATCTCTGACCTTGCGCCCCAAGTTCGCTGAGCATCTTAAAAGCATCGCCTACCAGGATACTGTGTTCTGTCGCGGCAATCGTCGGGTTATTTCTGTTTAATTTAAAGTTGTTGTTCGCCATTTCAAGCGCGGCCGGACTGGCATCAATGCTGGTAACACTTTCGATACCACCACGGGCGGCATACAAGCCAAATGCTCCGGAATAGGCAAATACATTCACCAAACGCTTCAAACGTTTATTTGTCGCAACAGTCGCCTCGACCAGTGCGCGGTTATCCCGTTGGTCAAGGAAGAAACCTGTCTTCTGGCCTCTAATAACATCGGCTTCAAAGATTATCCCATTCTCATAAAAAACTACCGGTCCGTCGATGGGTGAACCGACCAGAAGCTGTCCATCCTGCAGACCATGAGATGTCTCTGCCTCATATCTGGCCTTTCTGCTCAAACGTAGGATCATTCTTAGATCAGGCTCAACCTCAGCTAGTGCTTGTGTAATTGGCCAAAGATGAGGGATCCAGGCGGCCGTATCTAATTTGATTACAACTGTTTTGCCATACAGGTCGACTACCAGCCCTGGCAGTTCGTCGTTTTCACCATGGACCAATCGATAACCGGTTGTCTTTGTATTCTGCAGGGGGGCTCGTCGCAAGCCTGCTGAAACCAGCCTCTCGCGGAACCAGGCCTGGTCGATGGTTGCCTGCTCACCATATTGTAATAGTCGTACCCGAATGGGCGAATCTGGATCATATAGACCGATCGCCAAGAATCGATTGCGTTGATCGAAAATAACCGCCAAATCACCCGAGCGCCCTTCATGACTTTGTCGAACGATTGATTGATCGAAAAGCCAGGGGTGTCTCTGTTTGATTGCGCGCTCAGCGGCCGGTTTAACTCTCATAGCAATACGGCGCTCCGAGGGACCTTGAATAGCTGGTTGGTTGTTCATCATACTGCGATTCTAGCTCAAGCCATCCATAACGCCACGGTCGATCTGATTCAACCGAAACCCAATATGAAGCACGTGCTCGAATTACCCTTCGGACTACCAATTACTACCCGATTTCTCTGACCAGGCAGCAGGCGTTAGCCAGTCCCATTGTTGTCTGATAAACTACTTGCCGTCTGAGTTGCATCTCTGGTTGCCCTCAGTTAACATAAAGTAACGGGATTGAGTCCTACTCCCTGTTTCGATATATGCATTTTGTAATCCTTGCACCTTGCCAAGATCATCCTTCGAAAAAACAAACCCTGGTAATCGTTACCACTAATGAAGTTATTATGGTTTCATCCTATATTTAATCCTGTCTGGTGACAGAGGAGAAGTTCATGGAAAAAGCGACATTGATGAAATGGTACCAGCAGATGGTACTGATACGACGATTTGAACAGCGTAGCGCTGAATTATACCAACAAGGCAAAATAGGAGGCTTTCTCCACCTGTACATTGGCCAGGAAGCGATAGCCGTTGGCACTATCGGTGCAAGACAAGAAGGCGATCATGTGATTACCGCCTACCGGGATCATGGCCATGCTTTGGCAGTGGGATCTGATTCCAAGGCGGTGATGGCCGAGATGTTGGGAAAAGCTACTGGGGTAAGCAAAGGTAAAGGCGGATCGATGCACCTGGTTAATGTGGAAGAGCGGTTTTGGGGCGGCTATGCCGTGGTCGGCGGTCACCTTCCGTTGGCAGCCGGAATTGCCCTTGCCGAACAATACAGAGGAACTGACAATGTCGTTTTGTGCTATTTCGGTGATGGTTCAACCAATATCGGTTACTTCCATGAAGCGTTGAACTTGGCCGGTGTCTGGGATCTACCAGTCCTCTGGGTTGCGGAAAACAATCAATATGGCATGGGAACGGCCGTCAACCGGGCGTCTGCGGTATCAAAGTTGGTCCAAAAAGCGGCGGCCTATGGCATGAAAGGAAAGTCGGTTGATGGCATGAATGTGATAGAAGTTCATGCGGCAACCGAGACAGCCTTAAAAGCGATTCGCAGCGGCAAAGGTCCGCAATTTCTCGAAATGATCACCTACCGCTATGAAGGGCATAGTATGGGTGATCCGCTCCGTTACAGGACCAGAGAGGAAGTCGAGAAATGGCGCGAAGATGACCCAATCGGGATGCTGGAAAGACATATTCTGGCTGAGAAGATCGCTACACAAGACGAACTCGAATCGATCGATGCACTTGTTGAGGAAGAGCTCGATGAAGCCGTCCGGTTCGCCGAAGAGTCCCCGCTTCCATCCCCAGAAGATTTATACAGCAATATTTACGTGGAGGCTTAAGATGGCTCGAATAACGATGCGACAAGCAATTACTGATGCGCTGCGCGAAGAGATGCAGCGTGATGAGAACGTGTTCATTATGGGCGAAGAAGTGGGTGTCTGGGGTGGTACTTATGCAGTTACCCGTGACTTTTATGCTGAGTTTGGTGAAAAACGGGTCAGGGATACTCCCATTTCCGAGATGGTTATTGGTGGAGCGGCGGCCGGAGCGGCGATGAATGGCCTACGCCCTGTGGCCGAGTTTATGACCATCAATTTTGCCTTTCTGGCTTTGGACGCAATTGTCAATCACGCCGCAAAGGTCCACTATATGTTTGGCGGTAATATCAGATGCCCGGTAGTATTCCGTGCTCCCGGTGGTGGAGGTCGTCAACTCGGCGCTACTCATAGCCATACACCAGACGTTATATTTGCACATTTCCCCGGGTTGAAGGTTGTATCGCCAGGCAGCCCATACGATGCAAAAGGGTTGCTTAAATCGGCGATCCGCACCGACGATCCTGTGTTGTTTATCGAGCACGCCACGCTTTACCAGGTTCGAGGGGAAGTGCCCGAGGGTGAAGATTATACGGTTCCTATCGGCGTATCAGATATCAAGCGCGAGGGTTCAGATGTGACCATCGTCACTTATGCGCAGGGTTTGCAGGTGGCACTGGAAGCGGCCAATATATTATCCAGAGAAGGAATAGAGGCCGAGATTGTTGACCTGCGGAGTTTGCGTCCGCTCGATATGGGCCCGGTGCTCAAGTCCATCCAGAAAACCTTTAAAGCAGTAGTTGTCGAGGAAGGCCATCGATCCTACGGTATCGGGGCGGAGATTGTTGCCCGGATTCAAGAAGACGGTTTTGATTACCTGGATAGCCCGATCAAACGCGTCGCCCAACATGAGGTGCCCTTGCCCTATTCGCGAGATCTGGAACAGTTAGCATTGATCAATGCCGGACGCGTGGTCGAAGCGGTGAAGGAGATCATCTAATGGCTGAATACATCCTCATGCCCAAACTGGGATTTGACATGCGCGAAGGCGTTTTGGTTAGTTGGTTAAAAGGTCCCGGCGACCTGATCAACAAAGGCGACGTTGTTGCTGAAATTGAATCGGATAAAGCCACGCTTGAGCTGGAGACCCAGGTCGGCGGCACATTACTTAAGCTGCTGGCTAATGAAGGCGACGTTGTGCCAATTGGCGGCAATTTAGCTATTGTCGGCGACAGCAATGAGAATATCAACGGGTTGGTCAAAAACGGATCCGGAACACCACCTGCCGGTAATCAAGATCAAGAGCCACCTGCTAAACTAGCGGCGCCGGGCTCCAGTAAGACACCCATGCCAGAGTCCACTTCGGGTGGAGCCTGGCCTGGCGGTTTTAAGGCTTCACCCGTTGCCAGGCGTCTTGCCAATGAGTCGGGGATCGACCTCGGCCAGGTCACTGGTACCGGTCCCGGTGGACGAATTCGGAGGGCGGATGTGGAAAAATACGCTGAAACCGCGACCGTAACGCCAGCCAAGAGCTTTCCGCCAACTCCACTGCCAGTGAGCCTGGAATCCAAAGAGATTCCAACCACCAGGCTACGACAGGCCATCGGCCGGCGAATGGTCGAGAGTAAGACGACGATCCCACATTTTTACGTAACAACGGAAGTTGACATGGGCCCGGCGCTTGCCTTACGCAAGGAAATAAACAGATTGCTGCCTGATGAGCAGAAAGTCACGGTCAATGATATGATTGTCAAGGCGGCCGCTCAAGCCCTACGCAGTTACCCCAACCTCAATGCCAGCTTCACCGGTGACAAAGTGGTGAGGCATGGTCAGATTAACATCGGGACCGCAGTCGCTATCGAAGGTGGTCTGCTCACTGTCGTCCAACAGAATACAGAATTGAGTCCACTAGCCCAAATAGCCGTCGACAATAGGAACATGATTGCCCGCGCACGGGTCGGAAAAAGCCGCTCTGGGGATTTTGAAGGTGGGACATTCACAATTAGCAATCTCGGAGCATTCGACGTGGATCACTTCATCGCCATCATTAACCCCCCTGACGCCTGTATCATGGCTATTGGCACCGCCAAGCAAGTCCCGGTGGTGGTCGATGGTGAGTTGACCGTTGGCTGGCGCATGAAGGCCACAATCTCGGCCGACCACCGGGTTACCGATGGCGCGGAAGCTGCTCAATATATGCAACACTTCAAAGGCATCATGGAAGATCCATTGCGGTTGCTCATCTAAATATTGATCTTAGTAGCGCCCATTTTGCCCGGCTTTCTCAGAGGGAGCCGGGCTTTTTTCCCCGCACTCGTGTTTCTTATGAAAAGTATGTATAATTAAGATAACATAAGTCGCTGATAGTTAACCAACTAGTAGTATTGATCACAATAACGAATAGGGTAGTAGTATGCAGACTATATTGGTTGTTGACGACGACGAGTTAGTGTCGCGGACGTTACAGCGTGCATTGAAACTATACGAATACCAGGTCATGGTAGCGAATAGTGGCACCGAAGGTCTGCATTTGGCTCGTCGACATCACCCGGATCTTGTCGTTCTTGATGTTGTCATGCCTGGAACGGATGGCTTTCAAGTATGCCGTCAGATTCGTGGCGATCCTCTGTTGAAGGATACCCCTATCCTGTTTCTCACCGCCAAATCCAAGGATGAAGATAAAATCGAAGGATTTCGGGCCGGTGGAGATGATTATTTGGCCAAGCCGTTCAATATGCAGGAGCTCCAGTTAAGAATAAGGGCTGTTCTACGAAGGACCGGCCCAAGTCAGACCGAACAACCAGATTACAATCTGGTCGCCATCGGTGATGTGCTATTGGACACACGAACCTTTAAGGTAACCACGCCGGCTGGCACCACCTTACTGACAAACGTTCAGTTTGACTTACTGTATCATCTCATGAGCAATGCCGGACAGGTGTTCACCAGCCAGCAACTGTTGCAGGATGTTTGGGATTATCCTCGCGATACAGGTAGCCCTGAATTGGTTCGCGCCCACATCAAGAATTTGCGAGATAAAATCGAGCCTGAGCCAGGGCAGCCCATATTCATCTGCACGATTCAGGGACACGGTTATACTTTTGCACCCCAATAGAAGCGATCCTTTTCTCCGAGCTGAATTGGCTCGAGGTGTATTCTTATCTAGTCATCTGGATCGTTGACCGTGAGTGCCGAGACATCTGACCGCCTGTCAGTTGTGATTGGGCGTGACCACCAGCCGACTGAACTACAAACCGACATCTCGCCAGTGCGTATTCTGGTCGTTGACGACGAACCAGAGATCGCTGAGTCTCTCTCTGAATTTCTTTCACGTAAAGAAGGCTATAATGTGGCCATTGCCAGCGACGGTCTGCAAGCAATGCAGCTGCTGGAGGAGTCACTGAGCGAGCCCACCTTGGCCATCGACATTGTCTTACTCGACGTCCGCATGCCCTTGATGACCGGTCCGGAACTGCTTGAGTGGTTGCGTAACCATTCCGAACTGAAATATACACGGGTAATCATGTTAACGGCCGCAGCCGGTTACGAAGAAAAGGTCGAAGCTCTTTCCGCCGGCGCAGATGACTACATAACAAAACCCTATTACCCTCTTGAACTTTTGGCCAGGATCAAGACCATTTTACGTACCCAACAACTGGAAAAACAACTGTATCAGCAAAGCCAGCAGTTGCGCATGTTGAATCGCGTGAGCCAGGCAGTTTCAGCTAAGCTATCATCACGAGAAATCCTGGCGATGGCTGTAAAGGGCGTGAATGCGATTATCAGCCTTGAATTCGCAGCGGTTTTCATGGTTGACGACAGACGCGAATTTCTTCACTGTCGAGAGATAAGTTCACCTGACCTTCAACTCGCCGCCAATAGTTATCGTTCGATTCCCGTCGGTGTAGGAATCGTCGGCCGAGCATTCGATGAAGGCCAGACTATCTCCCTTAATACTCCTCTAGCTGACCCTGACTTTCATTCTGAGCTTGACGCGCCGGTCGGATTTCCGGTCCGTTCGCTCATCACCACGCCGTTATTCGTTCGAAACAAACCAGTCGGCGTTATCCATGTCTTGAACAGCCGCATAGGCGGATTTTCGGAAAATGATCGTGGCCTCTTGACTTCACTCGCCAGTTCCGTTGGCAGAGCGGTCGAGATTGCCTGGTTGTTCCAAAGTATTCGCGAGCGCCAGAATGAATTGTTGGAAAGTCGGAACCAGCTTCAAGCTGTAATCAATGGCATCGCGCATCCTATTTATACGATTGACAATGATTGGAAATTGGTCGCCATCAATGAAGCCAGGAGTCGAGAGCTGAAAATTTCCGAGGATTCGTTGATCGGCCGGCCCTGTCACCAATTATTTTTTGATCGCACCGCTCCGTGTGAACATTGCTGTGTGCTTAAGACCATAACCGAGAGGATTGAGCAACGTTGGACTGTCAAGTGGATCGGCTCCGATTTCCGACCAGAAGAATTTGATGTGAATGCCTATCCGATTCCAGGGGCCGCGACTGGTTCCCCAACAGCCGTCGTCGTGTGGCAAAATAGAACGGAAGAGCGGCGCCTTGAAAACTCGTTGATGCAAGCCGGTAAGCTTGCCGCTATCGGCCAATTGGCCGCCGGTGTCGCCCACGAAATAAACAACCCACTCACAGCCATTATTGCCAACGCGCAAATGCTACAGATGACCATGTCACCTGATCATGAGGATTATGAATCAGTCGAGCTTATTTCTCGAGCCGGTGATCGTGCTGCTCAGGTAGTCCGCGGGCTACTCGATTTCGCCCGGCAGACCCAATACTCTTTTGAAACGGCCGACGTCAATGTCTCTGTTCGACAGGCGCTCAATCTCGTTTCTTACCAATTTGCGGCAAACAGCATCGAGCTCGTTTCCCATCTGGCTGAGGAGCTGCCTAAAATCGAAGCGAGTCTAGAGCACTTGCAGACAGTGTGGCTAAATCTGCTAATCAATGCCCGTGACGCGTTACAAGAAAGTCCTGAGCCACGAGTCGTGACTATCAGTACAGAGCTTGACGCACGGAGCGATCAGCTCCTGGTTGCTGTGCGAGATACTGGCCGGGGCATGAGTTCAGCCGAGACCGATCACATTTTCGAACCTTTTTATACGACCAAAGCGCCGGGTGAAGGAACGGGGCTCGGGCTGGCAACCAGTCATCGAATTGTTGAGCAACATAGCGGCCAGATTGAAGTAACTAGCACACCAGGCAATGGGACGATCTTCATCGTTCACCTGCCCATCTCCAAGCGCAGCCAATAACCCAGGTTATCGGCAAATAACTAGATCCCGCGACCAGGTCGGAATACGCCATTCCTGGCTTGATTCTTAATACGGAGCAAGATGAAAAGTCCCGTGCACGCACAGGCCGCGAAAGTAGCTCAGTCAGCCCTAGATCTGGGCCTTGCGTTAGAAATAATTGAGTTTGACCAGACCACACACACGGCCGAAGAGGCCGCCAGCGCAATTGGCTGCCAGGTTGGTCAAATCGTTAAAAGCCTACTGTTTCTGGTAAACAAAAAGCCGGTCATGGCTCTTATATCTGGAGGAAACCGGTTGGACGAAGACAAACTGGCCGGGCTATGTGATGCCAATAGAAAACAAGTGAAGCGCGCCGATGCAGACTTGGTCAAAGAAATCACCGGTTTTACGATTGGCGGCGTACCACCCTTCGGGCACACCAGTATCTTCCCTCTATTCCTTGATGAAGAACTCATGGCCTTTGGCCAGGTTTGGGCCGCTGCCGGAACTCCACGCGCCGTTTTCGCGATTGCCCCGGCCACACTCGCTCAACTTAGTAAGGCAACTATTAGCAACCTCAAGGTCTGACAAGCAACCTGCCAGCACAAACGATCTACTTCGCTCCTGACCGTTGTAGCCCTTGAAAGCCACCGCTATAATTATCGCCATGGCCTATGAAACCTCGGACAATATCAAGGAGATTCTAGACAACCTGCCCACCCGACCAGGCGTTTACCTACACAAGAACGGAGCAGGAACGGTCCTTTATGTGGGCAAAGCCATCAATCTACGCAGCCGAGTCCGTTCCTACTTTCAACAGAACGTCGACTCCTACAAAACCCACCGCCTGCGGAAGCAAATCGAAGACATCGAGATCATCACCACCGACACTGAACTCGAGGCGCTGTTGCTCGAAATGACCCTCATCAAGAAACACAAGCCGCAATTTAACGTGCGCCTGAAGGATGACAAGCGCTACCCATATATTAAGGTTCACTGGGCCTCTCCCTTTCCCAAAATAACCGTAACCCGGCGGATGATCCGCGATGGCTCGCGATACTTTGGACCTTTCACCTCGGTTTGGGCCGTACATCAGACTCTGGACCTGCTCCGTAAGATCTTCCCGTATCTGACCTGCGACCGCGATATCAACGGTCACGACGATCGCGCTTGCTTGTACTTCGACATCAAGCTGTGCAACGCACCCTGTATCGGCAACGTCAGCCAGGAAGATTACCGGAACATGATCCGGCAGCTAATGGACTTCTTAAACGGCAAATCCGAGGCAATCGTGCGCAATATTGAGACAAGCATGCAAGAAGCCGCCAATCTTCTTGATTTCGAAAAAGCCGCTTACCATAGGGACCAACTAAGATCTATCGACCGCGTTGTCACCAAACAAAAAGTCATCAGCGCAGCCAACAGTGACCAGGACGTCATTGCCTTCGCCCGCGAAGACAATGAGGCCTGTGTCCAGGTATTTTTCATCCGGCATGGCAAGCTTATCGGCCGGGAATACTTCCTCTTGGAAGGGACAGAGGACGAAGCCGACAAAAAGATATTAAGCGATTTCTTGACACAATTCTACGATGAAGCTGCGCACATCCCTAAAGAAGTGCTTCTGCCCAGCGAGGTAGATGAAGCCAGGGTAATTGAGCAGTGGCTCAAACAAAAACGCAGCACTAAGGTGACCATAACCGTCCCTCGCAGGGGCATTAAAAAAGCCCTGGTTAATCTGGCTTCAACCAACGCGGCAGATACCTTGGCCACGCTAAGGCAACAATGGGCGGCCGATCGTTCCAAGCACGTGACAGCCATGAACGAGTTGCGTGAGCGCCTTGAACTGGATAGGCCTCCTTCACGGATCGAATGCTATGATATCAGCCATACCCAGGGTACACAGACTGTCGGCTCAATGGTCGTTTTTGTCCAGGGCGCACCTCGCAAAACTGACTACCGCCGCTTCAATGTCCAGCGGGCTGGCAATGACGATTACGCGTCCATGAAAGAGGTCTTAACCCGCCGCCTCCAGCGATATGCCGATACATTGGCCGGTGAGTTGCACGATCCACAGAAGATCAGCAACCTCCGAAAAGACACCGCCTGGTCCCTGCTACCCGACCTCCTCCTGGTTGATGGGGGCAAAGGGCAACTCTCAATGGCATATGAGGTGCTGACATCTTTCGAACTTGAGCAAGAAGTACCTCTGGCAGCCCTGGCCAAGCAAGATGAGCTACTATACCAGCCCGGAAAAACGCTTGCAGTCCACTTGCCCCGCCGCTCCGAGGGTTTGTATCTGGTTCAAAGAATCCGAGACGAAGCACATCGCTTTGCCAATGAGGGTCATCGAAAGCGAAGATCCAAGGCCGGTGTGGCTTCAATACTCGACGATATCCAAGGTGTGGGACCCAAACGCCGCAAATCTCTATTGGAAAACTTCGGTTCCCTGGACGGCATTCGGCAGGCTACGATCGAAGAAATCGCTTCTATACCGGGGATCCCCTATGACGTCGCCCAGGCGGTAAAAGCCAGGATCGACTAAACACGAAGACCATTTCGGAAGCCACATCCGTGACAAACCCCCCAGGAAAAACCAGCCGAATATCTTGACACAGTAGAACACTTGTGCTATTCTTAGTGTATAGAACATGTGTTCTTTCACGGATTTGGCGCCGTTTCCTTGGCGACCAGCCCGTGCCACTCATACTGGTCGGCCGTAACTCCAAATTCTGGGGAAACGTAGGGACCATAATCGAATTGGAGGTTTTGAAAATGAGAAACAATGCGCTATTAGGTCGCTCCCAGGGCTCGCCGCTGCGTAACCTGTCGGCCAAGGTTGGCAGTAATCCGCGGGCTATGCGTCAACTAGTAATCGGCGTCATTCTGATCCTGGCCCTATTTGCTTTTGAGATGTTCAATTTCGATACCACGCGTTTCGCTTTGCAAAGTCTGTTGGGCGACATCCGCTTTTTTGGTTTCGCCTGGGCAACGATCCTTGCGGTGGCCTTTTGCGCTATTGACTTTGCCGGGTTGGCCCGCCTTTTCACCCCTGAGAGTGGCCGGGATGAGCCGAAGGAAATCTGGTATCTCACCGGCGCCTGGCTACTAGGGGCGACGATGAACGCAGTAATGACCTGGTGGGCGGTTTCTACGGTGCTAATCGACCACCCTGTAGGAAATGAAGTTCTCAGTCGAGAGCAGCTCTTGACTATCGTACCCGTTTTTGTTGCCGTGCTCGTTTGGCTTACCAGAATTTTGTTTATCGGCGCCATCGCCATGGCGGGAGAGAAACTACTTCACAAAGATGAGGGTATGCGTGGCGAACGGCCACCGGCCAGTCTACCGGCCACGAGATCTGATAATCCCGCCCAGCCGAAATTCGCTCAAAGCAACAGCAACAGTGCCGGTCAAACTCGGTCAACGATCGACCTTGCGGCGCCACCACCACTGGTCCAACAGCAGCCGACAAGGGTCAATCGCAGGCCGCCGCGCCCAGTAGCAAACGGTGGTCTAGATAAGAATTATGGCGGCGCGCAAGTCAGCGGACGCCACCGTCGCTAGAGTTTTTGTGAGGATCCATTCGGTTTGCTGGAGCATATGAACTATGGAAATGCAACGGAGATACGGATACGTCGCAATAGGCAGTCCTTTTGTTGAGGAAGGGGGATTAGCCGTCCCGATAGACGAATTTTCGCACCTGACCCAGGGATTACCGCAAGGCGATCCCCGGTATCTGTTGACTAAGAGTGGACGGTCGCAGATTCAAATTCACTTTCTTATGGTTGTTGTCTTGCTTGTTTCGGCCTTTGGTTTCTGGGTGGTTATTCGTCCTAGGGTAGCCGTTTCGGCCAGTGGCCAACAGCCCTTTCCAGCTGACGATGGATTTTCGCTTTTCAATGACAGCGCGACGTTGGCTAAAAATGATGCATCAGCGATCACAGAAAGTGATATGTCGGACAATACGGAAGGTTTTGATCAGCAGACACTTGAATTGGGCAACTTGTCATCTTTGTTCACGCCAGAAGTCAGGTATTGGGAACCGCAAATAGTTCGTTGGGCGGCCGAATATGATGTTGATCCAAATATTGTGGCAACGATTATGCAGATTGAGTCCTGTGGAAATCCTCAGGCCAGCTCTTATGCAGGCGCGCAAGGCCTCTTTCAGGTGATGCCTTTTCATTTTCTGCCTGGTGAAAATATGTTGGATCCCGATACGAATGCGATGCGAGGGCTGGCATTTTATCAGGAACAGATGCGCTATACCGCCGGCGATGTGTTCCTATCGTTTGCCGGTTACAATGGTGGCTACGCGGCATCTGGCGGAGCGTACGAGAACTGGGCAGAAGAAACGCAGCGTTATTATTACTGGGCTAGAGGCATTTATTTGGATGCCAGCTCAGGGGCTGACGAGAGCTCAAGGCTTGCTGAGTGGCTGGCGGCTGGTGGTGGCGGTGGCTGTCAGATTGCGGCTGCAGTATTGGGCATATAAGGGTTTCAGGTAGTTTGGTTTTACGTTGATAGCCTGGGTGTACCGTCGCCAAGGTCTTTGCGAATTGCGTCGTGCCGAAAGAATAAGGCTTGTCCTGGGTATGTTTTTTGGGCGTTGGGGTCTTTATTACGACCCCAGCGCTCTTTTATTTTGGCCGCGGTAGATTTTCTTGTTATCTTATGACGCTCTATTGGTTCCACTTTGGATCGTATTGGCATCCATATTTTGATTGGTTTGGGTGTATGCTGTTTACAGTATATATTTGTATTCAAGGCGGTGTCCTAAACGTTTTGCTGCACGTTAAACCAAAATCGCTCACTGTCGATTCTTGTTTTGGCGGTAAATCGCTCAAGTTTCATTTTCATTGTTTCGGGAGGTTGATATGTCGTTTGTGATAACCTGGCACGGTCATGCTACGCTCTCCTTGGATGTGGATGGCACGAAGATTGTCGTGGATCCTTTCTTTTCGGGTAATCCTGTGGCTTTGACCGAGGCCGCTGCGGTGTCGCCGGAGTATATATTGTTGACGCACGGACACGGCGATCATGTGGGCGATGCGCTGTCAATCGCCCAGCGATGCAATTCAATGGTGATAGCCAATTATGAGATTTGCAGTTGGATTTCAGGTCAGGGCCATGAAAATGTTCACGCGCAGCATATTGGCGGTGGATACCAACACCCTTTTGGTCGAGTTAAGTTGACCATTGCTTTTCATGGATCTGGATTACCCGACGGGTCCTATGGGGGAATGCCGGCCGGCTTTCTCCTGGAAGCTGCCGGCAAAAGAGTTTATATCGCTGGTGATACGGCGCTTTATTCGGATATGGGTTTGATAGGTCAGGGTGGGCTTGACATGGCAGTAGTTCCGATCGGGGATAACTTTACCATGGGACCAGATGATGCCCTTCAGGCGGTTAAGTTTCTGAATCCGGCGGTGGTTATTCCCTATCACTACAACACCTGGCCACCTATAGTGCAGGATGTTTCTGCCTGGTCTGATCGCGTACGGGCTGAGACGAACACACAGATTGTGGTATTGGATGTTGACGAAAGCTATATGCTTTAGTTGATCGCAAGTTCTGTTTGTTCAGAATTTGCCTTGGTTCCTATGGTCGTCTTGTCGGAAATATTTTTGTAATGACTTTTCTTATGGCCCGGCTGCCGGTTATTTTGGTAGTCATCGGTGTTGTTGTCGGATTGGTTGCCTGTTCTTCGGCCGGAGACAAGAGCTTGGTCACTCTGGTTGAGATGGAACCGTTAAACAAGACGGCTGCACCGGCGGTGACAGTAAGTTCAGTGACGACCACGGCCATTGTTGCTGATCTAGAGACCGGGACCCGGGGAGAGCTGGGAAGCTTGGACCATAGTACTATCCAGGATTCTGGGTTCCAGAATTTCCGTAGGGAGATGATTCTGCGTTTCGAACCCAATTCAGTTGCTGCAGACTCTGGTCCTTGGCGCATTGAGAGCGAACTGGCAGTACTGGAGAATCCACTTACCCGAGTTTTGGAAATCAATTACGATGGCAATGGGGCAGTCGGAGATTTTCGGTCGATGGTGGTTGGTCAGCAAGAGGACGCATATTTTCTTCATGTTCCCACGGTAAGCTGCATATCAACTTCCAGGCAGGATTATGAGCGAATGATTTCTGGGATCATCGATCCCGATTATTTCCTGGGCGGTATGGTTGGCGCGCCATTGATCGCTTCTAGTGAGGTTGTAAATGGTCAGCTGGCCCATCATTATTCCCTGGAAAAACAGTTGCTGCCGCGTTTCGCGGACCAGGACGTATCTGTACTTGGGCGATTTTATGTCGCTGAAGAAGGTCACCGTCCACTTCAAGTATTGATGGAGGTAAGCGGCGAGGTTGATTTTGCGGCGACAGGCCAGGTTCAGGATGGCACGCTATTTGTCGAAATTAGCTGGTACGAGTTGATTGATCTTGGTGAGGTAATTATCCCCCCCGGTTGTTTGGTAACAGATCTTTATCCGCTACCTGAAGAGAGTTATGAGGTCACCTCTATCGCCGATCTGGTTGGTTATCGCGTCTCGCGCTCGATCGCGGAAGTCGTGGCGTTTTATGAGGTGGAAATGGCGGTTGCCGGTTGGACCGCGGTTGAGGATCCGACCATATTAGAGGATTCGGCCTTCATGACTTTTAGCCGCAATGGTATGGAAATTATTATTAATGTCGAGGCTGGGTCTGATGACGGTGATGTTTCGGTGGTGATTTCGCCTTAATCGATGTTATCTGTTCAATATAGCCAGTTAGTGGAGAAAACAGACTGAAATCGATCCGCCTCAATTGCGGTTCCGGAGCTTGGATCGCTCAGTTCCTTACCAGGTAAATTGAGACCACCCCTAGCCACCTACGATTAATTCAGGTGAAAACATGCTAAGTCGACCGCGGCCGTCAATCGCCGCCAGACTGAGCGCGTAGATTACCTGAGGATCAAGTCCGGTTATCGCCACATTGCCGGATTCCGCCGCAGACACGAAGCGGAAAGGAGGATGCTCTTCAGAGCCTAGAATCCGGAATGATATAGCATAGCCGGAGGCCAGCGGGTCTGGAGCCCAGTTAATTATGTAGGCGCCAGGATCGGCCATTGGCGCAACGGTGGGGTCAGGTGGCGTTGGCGGCGCACCCGCCATATTGGCGGCAACAGCCAGATTAAGCTGGGCTACCTGTCGCAAATAATTGTAATCTATCTGGTCAGATGTGTCAGCGCCGGAATGTTGGTGGTCTCTATCCTCTTCAGATTCAGTCAACCGAATACCGGGGACACCGGCATTGATGAATTCGCGATGGTCGCTATAGCGCCCTTCTCGATCGAGAGCTTCGATTATGTCCACCCGGAATTCTGGGACGTACATACCACCAATAAGATCAACATAGCGGGCTAACTGGCGCGAATTATTGGTATCTGGTCCTGGAGAGAATAAACGAATTGACTGGGGGATGCCAGGCCTTCCGCCGACGATGTCATTGACGATAGCTGCGTCAAATACGCGCCCCTCAAGCATCTTGTCTTGAACGAAATATCGGCTTCCATAGGTGCCCTGCTCTTCAGCTGCGAAGGCGGCGAAGATAATCGTTTGATTCCATGAACGAGAACTCATAAGACGGGCTAATTCGAGTAATAGAGCCACTCCAGAAGCATTGTCGTCAGCGCCGGGGGCGCGGCTGCCGCCATCATTTGGATCAATATGACGGGAATCGTAGTGGGCTATCAATACGGTTGCCCCGGGATGGTTGCTAATACCCGGCAGAGTGGCGATGACATTGCGTTGGTTTGTCTGTCGACCATCAATGTTCGCGATAAAATCTTCGTATTCAACCTGGAGAGCGCCGCCATTCACCCGAAGAAACTCGTCATGTATCCAGCGCCTGGCCGCGCCAATCCCATAATCATCGCGCTGCGTTTCGCTAAAAGTATTACGCGTCCCAAAAGCCTCCAAAGTCTGAACGTAGGCGATCAGTTGTTGTTCTGAAACGGCATTAATCAACGCTTCAATTTCCGGATCAACAGCCGGCGCAATCATACTCACGGGATTGGTAATCAATTGCAGATCTGAAAAATTGACTGCGCCCGATGATACAACTGGGGGTGGGGTTGGAATAACCGGTCCTTGCTGCGGAGAAAGTAAAGAACAGCCAGTCAAAGCGAGTAAGATAAGGCTGGCAACCAGGATAATTCGACGGGGCAAACTAACGTACTCCAATTTTGAATCTTCGTTTGATAATGCTATATGATTCGGCTGCCGGCCTAAGATTTGTCCTTCTTATCACGATAGTGATTTATAAAGACATCCAGCAGCTCAATCGGTATCGGAAAGATCGTTGTTGTATTATTCTCTACTCCGATATCCAACAAGGTTTGCAGATAACGCAAGGTCAGAGAAGCAGGTTGTTCTTGCAGGAGCTTGGCAGCTTCGGCTAATTGGGTAGCCGCCTGCAACTCACCCTCAGCCTTGATAACCCGCGCCCGACGCTCTCTCTCGGCTTCCGCCTGGCGAGCCATGGCCCTGACCATGGTTGAATCTAGCTCCACATCCTTAATCTCGACGATGCTAACCTTGATTCCCCAAGGCTCCGTGGCTTCGTCAATAATATGTTGCAGACGAGCATTAATCCGTTCGCGTTCTTGTAGGAGTTGGTCGATCTCTGATTGACCGATAACATTACGCAGGCTGGTTTGGGCGATCTGCCAGGTCGCCCGCTGATAATCCTCGATGTTAATAATAGCTAACACGGGATCCACAACCCTGAAATAAACCACCGCATTTACCCTGACTGTTACATTATCGGCCGTTATCGCGTCCTGCGATGGCACGTCGAGGGTAATCGTGCGGAGGTCTACCTTCATCATCTTATCAATAATGGGAATGATAAAGAATAGACCCGGGCCTTTGGCCACTTGTACCCGGCCGAGACGAAAAATTACGCCTCTTTCATACTCGGCGACAACTTTGATCGCGGCGAATAACAATATTAGCAGGCCAACCGCAACAATCAATACAACGATTAACTCCATCTCCTCTTTACTCCTTCAGATGACCAACATCTTTTTTACACATTAAACAATACAGACGCCATATATTACTTTCCTCAAAGGATCAAACGCCCAGGAGGTTTTCAGTGAGCAATCAAGCGTAGCCATGTTATTGTGGTTGCTCTTTCACTTATTAAGAACAATGATCATTATATAGCTAATTAGCACCAGGGACATGCCGTATGCTAATTCCCGTATTCCTTCCACTGTGCATCTTAGTTGACGGGATGCTATTCAGAATGGCAGAAAAATAAGAGCAACACCGGCGAAAGCCAAAACCGTTCCAAGAATGCTTCGCCGGCTAATCCGTTCATTGTAGATGAAATAACCCAAGGGGATGAGAATCACCGGGGGTAAGGCCATCAAAGTCGCAGCTACACCGACTGGAGTAAGTTGGACAGCCACAAGCGATAACCAGATCCCCAGAAAGGGTCCGACTATGGTACCGGCGATCATGGCCCAAAATGCCTGCCTGTTACGCCACTCCTGGACCGTTGGAATTATCTCTCTGCGCAATCCGGCAATAGACCAGAGAATAACCAAAGCCACTAAAATTCGAATGACCGTTGCCGATATGGTTGGATAATTGCCATCCATACCGATTTTTGCCGAGACAAGACCTGCGGCCTGACCTAAGGCACCCAAAAAGGCCATGAAGAGACCTGACCAGTAACGTTTATCTTCCACAACGCTCTGGGCGGACCTTCTTTCGGTTGCCACCCAGGCAATAGCAGCAACGGTTACGCTAATTCCGATCAATTCATTTCTTCTAAGTAACTCTCCGAGAAACAACCATGCCAGGACGGCGCTGAGAATTGGCGCCATTGACATCATCAACATGGATAAGCGGGGGCCGACTAAGACATAGGCCCGAAATAGAAATGTGTCTCCCAATACCAGGCCGAGAATACTTGATAACGCTAACCAACCCCAGCGTTCCGGGCCGGCGTCAATAGGGAAAAGCGTCCCCATCAATACCAGGTGTGTGGTAATAAGGAAGAGCATGGCGAAGAGCAACCTGCTTCTGTTCACCACCTGAGAACCCACAAGCCGGCCACTATAACTGAAGAATATCGCCGTTAGCGACCAACAAAAGGCGGTCGCGAGCGCGGCTATCTGTCCCAGGACTGGCATGGGCAACCTACTTTATTAACTGCGATCGCATTTTACGGATATGCTCTGGTCCGGTGCGGCAACAACCACCAATCAAAGTCGCCCCAGCCGACCGCCACTGCAAACTTGCCTGGGCAAAACCATCAGAATCAGAGGATCCCACCCAGCGTCTGCTTGTACTATCGTATTCTTCGCCAGAGTTTGGGTAAACGATGATGGGTTTGTTGGACACTCTTTTAATCTCGGCGATGAGGCCCGGGATCAGGCCAGGCGCCGTGCAGTTTATACCCACGGCTGCAACCTGATCAATCCCATCCAGCAGTTCCGCGCAAATGGCCAGGGGAGTTCCATCGTTGATCCGCTTGTCATCCCGGCAACTAAAAGCAAACCAGGCGTAGCGATCGGGCGTCTTTTGCAATAGAGATATTAACGCGGTGGCTTCCAAATAGGATGGGATCGTCTCGCAGGCCATTATGTCAGCTCGGGTGTCAGCCAATATCTGGAATCTCCGGCGGTGGAATAGGCGAAGTCCTTCTTCCTCCAGATCGTAATTCCCAGTGTATTCTGAACCATCGGCTAAAGCTGCCCCATATGGACCAATACTTGCGGCCACGATCGGACGTATCCTTCCAGGCCGGTTCTCAGGAATTGCCCAAAAAGCGTCTCGGGCATCAAGCGCCAATTGGACGGCCTGAGTCAATAAACCTTCAGCCTCGCTTTTCCCAAAACCTCGCTGCTTAAAACCATGGATGGTCCCCTGATAGCTGGCTGTGATGAGACAGTCGGCCCCAGCCGCAAGGTAATCCTGATGCACTTGGGCTATCGCCATCGGATCGTCCACCAATAGCCTCGCTGACCAAAGGGCATCATCAAGATCGTGGCCTCGGTTCTCCAGTTCCGTTGCCAGACCGCCATCCAGCATGAGGAGGCCGGAATTTTCCAAGAAGGGTTGCAATGGATTAATTGTTGAGGTCAAGTTTTTTCCGGCTTATCTCCTGGCAATATGACTACGGGGATATTTGTCTTAAGGGTTCACAAATTGGCACATCCGATCAGCCGGGTCGCCGACCTCAATCCACTATCTAAAGAGTCGGGTAAGTATTTGGCTTGTCCTTACCATTATAATATGGGAACCACATTTGATTTTTTTTTAGGAACAATGCCTGGAGTAATACCGCAATATCGCCGCCTTTAGCGAAACACTCAATATGGGCAAAGTTAAGTTCGTCCATAGTACGATAACGAAACAGCATTTGCAAAAAAGTATAACCCAGGAAAAAAGCATCGCCATCAAAAAAGTGTTCTGGCATGTACGGATCAATCTTTGATATCCGGCCATCAGAAAATTCCAACCTGAGCTGGTGCTGATAAAAGTTAAGCTTGAGTGAACCGCTGTAACCGGCAATGACGCTGGCCGATAGTCGTTTTTCTAGTACTGGACTGATATGCCATAAAAATCGAGGTAAATCGGGGACACGCAGCTACCAGGCATAGGACGGTCGCGGTCGGGACAACTCTCCATCCAACGCCTCGTAAACTGGCTGGTTTGCGCCAAGCTTGAATGTAATACCGCTCAATGGTCTTCGATCTGGATCGCCCTGTTGGACCTTGGCAATCAGCTGGCGCGCAATAAAAAAAGTTATCGCGCGGACGGAATAACCAGGGGCAACCTCAAGTTCACGAACTATTTCTGCTCCTGGGTATGTTGGTAAATTGGCGTAGGCGACCTTTGATCCCGATAATGTCTGCACTATCCAGAGATTTCGATGACTGAAAAGTAGATTTTGATCAATCCTCAGTTCGTAATTCCAGATTCGTTTATCCCGCACACATGTAATCAGGCTACCGGCGCATAGCTGTCTATACATTTTCTTCAAGAAAGGTAGATCATCTGTAATCGCTCTTCGCCATTGGAATTCCTCATCTTGGTAAGCAGGTTTATCTCTTATTGCCTCTACTTACTCGTCCGCCACCAAGATGGAGCACTGTCTCATACCCAAATTAGCGATAGTACCAGGGAATACCGGTAATCGCCTGAATTAAATCACCTCCAGCAGCACTTTGGGTATGAAAATGTTCAAATTGACGGCGGACTAGGCCAGCTCGGCGATAATCGGGATCTATGGCGATCAATTCTGGCCGGCCACAACCAAAAGTTAGTCCAACATAAGCCCATAATTGTGGGATCATGGTCATTGAGGAAACTATTTTGTTTTGCTTCTTTGGGTCAAGACAACAGTTGCGCCTTTTGGGCTGATCGTTGGGTGATGTCCGCTTAAGATATCTCTAGTCCAATCCTTCAACCACAATTCGGGATCGTCCTTCAGATCTTCGCTGTGCAAGTGAAGATTGAATTCGGCCAATTCATCAGCATCAGCTGTCGTAGCCCAACGCATAAGCAACCCATCCCCAAGTTGTATGGGCAGGTCATGTGATTCCTTTGAAACCATGGGGTAATGAACCTGTAAAGAGGATTGGAATAACAGATTTGGCGGTTGAACTCCTTGCTCAGTTGGTAGCGGCCGATGCCGGTTCCGACAGAGCTGAGCTTCTCAAGCCGCGCGAACGGTTACTGCAGTCATCTCATCGCCCTGTCGAATGGCATTTACCACGTCCTGACCGGCCACAACCTTGCCAAAAACTGTATGTTTATTGTCAAGATGTGGTTGAGGCGCGTGAGTAATAAAAAATTGGCTTCCGTTCGTATTTGGACCGGCATTGGCCATCGAAAGTGACCCGGTGTTATGTCTCAAACTATTACCGGCAAACTCGTCTTCAAATCGATAACCTGGTCCACCTCGGCCGCTCCCTGTAGGATCGCCCCCCTGGATCATGAAATTGTCTATCACCCGGTGGAAGATGATGCCATCGTAAAATCCTTCTTGGGTCAAGAAAACAAAATTGTTGACTGTTTTTGGCGCGTATTGTGGGTACAACTCAAGTTCAATCGAACCGCGGGCGGTTTCAATCGTAACCAGGTAGGTTCTTTTGGGATCAATTTGCATAGCCGGTGGCTTCTTCCATTGTGCAGCGGGCATAAGTCACTCCTTTAAGTGAGCAAGGTGATTAGGACCGCCGATTGACGGTTACCTGAAGACAATAAACTTGGCTGAATTATAGCACGGAAGCAAGCAAAACCCGGGAGTTAGATGGTATCTATATCAAAGCCAAAATGCCGGAAATAATCGATCATTTCTCCTGATAGGTGTTGTTTCACAATTTCCGCTCTTTCAATGACTCGTAAAAGCCAATACTCGCTCGAATTAATTACACTGAGAAACTCGTGAGCCTGCTCGGCTGAAACCCAACGATACATATCGTGTTCTGGGCTCAAATGGATTTCGGGTTTAAATTGCGACGTATCCCCCGCGGTATTGACAACCGTACAATAATAAACAACCCCAAGTAATTCGTTCTCTGGGCGCTCTTCACCCCTATGAAAACAGGTCGTTCCCAACACAAATATCGGCTCAATGGTCAGTCCTGTTTCCTCCCAAACTTCTCGATGCAGCGCCTCTCCAAAACCTTCCCCCTGATCCACCCGCCCGGTCACGCATTCCCAGGCGCCGGCTGCAAAATCTTTTGCCATCGAACGCTTTAGCAAGAGGTATGTTTTCGAATTAGGATCCCACACTAACGCGCCTACGCCGGCAAAAAAAGTACCGATTGGCATTTATTCTTTTCCTGAATCACCGGCCCTCGAGTCAGGCCGGATAAAACCATACAATAGATATTGTCCAATACGACCTGGAATCTCTAAGGTGTATTGAAGCTGCAATTCCGCCTCTTCAACTAAGGTTACCTGGCGCCGGTCCCGGCTATTGACGCGGCAGAACACCCGGTAAAAAAGCCATTCCTTCTTGATCCAGGAAATCAATGCCTGGAACAGACGTTGATCCAGATTATCATCCAGCCGGGGCTCTTTGACCCAAAATCGGACAACCGCTTCAAAATCCGCCACTGTAGTTGCATAGGCTGGTGATGTAACTCTTCCCAGTTCCAAATATCGCAAGAGCGGCTCGATATAGACGCAGCCGAGACATTCATCTTCTGCCAGATTAAGCATGGTATAGGTAAAAGCCACGCCTGTTTCATGCTCTCTTTGGTGCTCGGCTAAATCGGCCAGATTGCCTTTAAGATCAAAATGGGCGGCCGGCCATTCGCTACCTCCCCATTGTCGAAGCATCTCTTTGCTGACCATCAAAGCAGCGTAATCTAGTTCCACATGGCTCGTTAGCAGAGGTCTAAGAATGAACTCCTCGTTTTTATATGATTCCGGAGGAGCAATAGAAGGGGAGTAAAAGGCAGGCGTTTTCATTTTGTGCTGTGTTTGAAAGCGATTATAGTTGATGGTCATGCAAATCACCAACCACATTCGTTTCGCCCTGGGTTTTGTCCAGGAGCGCTGGCCGACCTATGTTTTTGGCTATGGGGGGGGCATGTTGGCCAGCCTGCTAATCATTTGGACAAGTATTATCCAGGGCTGGTACTCATTTATTATTATCGCCTTTGCCTCTCTCGTATTGTTAATCTATCTGTTCCTGGCCTCTCTGTGGGCTGCCGGCTTTACCAATGATATTGGACTACTTAGGGATACACTTTTTGTGCTCGGGAAGTTGCAACCGACAGATAACCTCGCCCACATTTGTGTAGGCCGGCGCCACATACCGGTCAAGTTCAGCCGGCGACTGACCACCGGACATATAACAGTACTCAATACTTTTAATCCCCAGCTCACCCCCGGCCGGCCCTTGGCCAGGGCCAGAAGGCAAGCCGGATTTTTGGTCGATCCCCGGATATCCTGGCGCGATGTAAGCACCAACGTGCTACCTTTACCTGACGCCTGTGTCAATAATCTGACCATCGTACACGGCGCATCAGAGTATTGGCAGCAGGGCGATCAGGAGATCCTATTTTTAGAAATCTTTCGCATCCTCGCCCCTGGTGGACAGTTTCTAATCGCTGAGAGTGTTCAATCGCCAACGACCATCCTAACTTGTGGTTTTCCCGGTATTCGCCTCCATTCGGCAAAATATTGGGAATCCATGATTACCAAGGCTGGTTTTCGCTTATCGAACAGGACAATCATCAAGGATTTGGTTACCTGTTGGCGATTTGTCCGCCCACTTCCCAGCGAGCCTGACCAGCTCAGCCTGGAGTTCTAAAAAATAAATGCCTAAACTCCGCACATTCCTGAATATGATTCGTTTTGAACATACCATTTTCGCGCTACCATTCGCCTATCTGGGTATGTTGTTGGCCTGGGACAATTGGCAAAATGCTAATTGGTGGGATTTCATTTGGATCACAGTCGCTATGGCAGCCGCCAGGACGGCCGCGATGGCCATCAATCGTTACGTTGACCGGACTATCGATGCCGGCAATCCACGGACTTCCGGGCGTCCCATCCAGGCTGGAGCGATTGGAGCAGGTACGGTATTGATCTCGGCCATCATTTCCCTGTGCATCCTCGCCTTCGCTGCCTGGATGTTAGATCCCCTGTCCCTTTTACTCTTCCCCTTTGCCTTGCTATTCCTGGTTGGCTACTCCTACACCAAGCGCTTCACATGGATGTGTCATTACATCCTCGGCTTCACCGATGGCCTGGCGCCCATGGGGGCCTGGGTAGCTGTTCGGGGATCCATTTTTACTGTTGACGATATGCCGGCCTGGTTCCTGATGGCGGCCGTTACTTTTTGGATAAGTGGCTTCGACATTATATACGCCTGCCAGGATGTGACTTTTGACAAAGAAGCGGGGCTTTATTCAATACCAGTGCGTTTCGGCACAAAGCGGGCTTTACGTGTGGCAGCGGCAAGTCACGTAGCCACGATGATGTTGATGATCTCGGTTGGGCTTATTGTGGGCCTGATATGGCCCTACTGGCTGGGTCTGATTCTAATGGCGTTGTTGTTCATCTACGAGCATTCCCTAATCAATCCAGATGATCTAAGCAAGCTCAGCATCGCCTTTTTCAATGTCAACGGCTACATCAGTGTCGTCGTATTTGTGGCAACTTTCTCGGCCATTCTTCTAGGCAGCTAGTCATTCGGCTGATCAACCTGAAGTTCCTTTGCTATCTTGCCGGGCCACAAACCAATCGATCATCTGGCGCGCTATACTAATCTCTGGTGGGATCTTCGGAAAATTTTCCGGTCGATACCAGCCGGCATCGGCCATCTCCTCTTCATCGATCTCGATGTCGCCGCCGGCATATGTACAGGTAAAGGCGATCATCAGCGAATTTGGAAACGGCCAGGGTTGACTGCCAAAGTAGCGGATATCCTGTACTTGCAATCCAACTTCTTCCTTGATTTCGCGGATTAGGGTCGCTTCGAGCGACTCTCCTGCCTCAACAAAGCCGGCCAATACACTGTATAATCCCATGGGGTGGCGAAGCGAGCGCGCCAGTAATATTTCCTGACCCTTCTCGATCAGAACAATAACAGCAGGTGAGATTCGCGGGAAACTCGTTAGACCACAGCCAGGGCATACTTTGGCCCTCTCGCGAGGATGATTATCAGTCTGTTGGCCACAACGCCCGCAATATTGGTTGGTGCGATCCCAGTCCACGATCTGAACGGCCACCCCAGTAATCCAGAACAGTTCTTCCGGCAATAGTCCAAATAGGCTTCTCAGGCTCTGGAAAACCCATCCATCCGGAGGATCGGTTGCCTCGGCAACTTCGGCAGACAAGCAGTGTTGACCGTTAAGAGTTCCCAGATACTGCCGGCGAATAATCGTCAGACCCAGCTCCCCCGGACCGGTAAATTCTGGCAATGTAGCCTCGCCATCGGCAATCTGAACCAGCATATGAGATCGCCGAAAAATAAACCACTTGGCTGTGCCAAATATCTTGGTCAGTGGAGAGACGGCTGTCTGAAATCCAAATATCATTATGATGGATACCCGGTAGGCAAAGCCGTTGGTCCAGGATATGTTGTAGGTAATGGAGGTTGGGTTGGCGCCGGTCCACTGGTTGATGTGGACGGCGGAGTAGCTAATAGTGTTGGTGTTACTGTTCGGGTGGGCGTTGGGGTGGTTGTTCCTGTACTTTGATTTGTTGGCGTTATCGTCGGGGTGCCAGTAGTAGGCCTCGTCCCTGTGGGCGTTATGGTTCCAGTGCCAACAGGCGGCATGGTGCCATTGGCTGTTGGCGTACCCGTCGGCACAGATGTCAGTTGAGGCGTTTCTGTTATCGGCGGTTGTGTTGTTGGCGGCAGAGCTGTTGCTGTTCCAGGGACGGTCGCTATTGGCGGGCTTCCGATAGGGGTGCCCAAACCGGATCCCTTACTACCACTCTTTAACAGCGGGTTTGGTTGGACAATCTGGAGAACCTCCAAGAACCAGGCAGTTGTGCCAGGGGCAGCCTTGCCACAACCGAGAGGTCCCTCATAAAGGCGGAAAAATCCATCTACAGTTAATATCGTTCCTTCCTCGACTAAGCGCATGAGCTGTTCAAAGCCAACGGCATCCAGGCGCAGATCCTCACTAACAAGCATCCATTCGGCGTCATAGCCACTAACGGGAAAACAATTGGGGGCTTCCAGTCGAAAATAGCTCCCAGACAAACGAATAAGGCTATCTTTGAAATCCTCCGGGTGCTCTTGAAGCTCGGAAAACGTCACCAATTGCGGCTCGGCCGCGAAGATCCCCTCTCGTGATGATTCAGGCAAAAGCGGTTTTAATTGCCCTTGTGCTTCTGAGCACGCGACCAGGCCAAGAGCCACAAGAAGCATGGCAACCAAAATAAAAACTGGATACATTTTAGCTTTCAAGATCATTGCCACAGTCGGTTTTCATCAGTTTATACGCTTCAAGCTGTCTCTTATTATGGTCCAACCTGGCAATCGCGCGCCATAATGGTAAATCCACCACTCGACGAGCAGGATCAGAAACGCCATAATCACAAAGAGTGGCCAAAACTCTCGTTGGCCTATATCCCCTTCTTCTGGAGTAGAAAAATCCGTTGGACCTAAGCGAATACTCTCCTTGGGTTGAATAGCCGATTCAATCGGACTTAAGAAATTAATCGCAAAATGGCCGGCCAATCTCTCAGCTCCTGCAGTTCGAAAAATAAGTTCATAGACGCCGAGTTGATCCGTTTCTGCAAACAAGATTGAACTGTCAACAACCGGTTCAGTCCACCGAGATCCGTCAGGCTTTATTATTACCACTGCCTCTGTATCGGTATCAGGGATAATTCTTAATGGATCTCCCAGAGATAGCAAATCTGATGCTTCGAAAACTCTTCCGGGACTGAGCCAGCCAGTAATGTTAGCCATTAACACTGGAAATGCAATTTGCAGTGGCAGATCTGACTCTTGGAGGGCAAAGGTCATTATGACAATGCGTTGTCCATTATATTCACCAGATAAAAGAAGAGGCCCAGCTTCCGCTTCGACTATTGCCTGACCCCAAGGAGCTTCTACCTTTGCTGCCTCGAGAATATTAACATTACTCCAATCTACATAACGCAATAATGGACTGTCAACAAGATGAATTACGCTGGTAGCGGAAAACACACCGCTCACGTTCACCAGGGACGGAGCGTCGTTTGTCGAGTCAAGATCACCGGGTTGGGGGTTAATAATTAGCAGATCAGTCGCCGGAGGAGGTGTTGGTACTGGTACTGAATCATATACCACTAAATCATAACTACCCACCTGCTCAAGGGATATTTCCGAGCCTGTCGGGCTCCGAAAAAGTTGATATCCCGGTAGCTTTGAAAAAACCGTTTCCAGAAATCTATTACCCTCAGAAATCAGCAGCACCCGTTTCTGTTTACTATCTTCGGGGATAGTCCACAAACGGTTGTCCTCGCCCAGGAGATCCCCATCCTCAATGTATAAGCGGGCTGTTATTACCTGGACATCCTCCGGCAACATCCAGCTTAAATTGGTACTACTCTCTCTTGAGAGCACGATCTCACGCGACTCCTGCAATTTCCCATCAACATCAATGCTTATAATTGTTGATTGATCGTCAATACCATAATTGGTAACTCTGACGTATAAAAATAAATCATCCCCGGTTGCCCGTGACGCTATAGCCGAGATGGCCAGGTTCGCACTGTCTGAACCAATTTGGATAAAGTCGACCTCGGCCGGAACGGGTGGAGAGCCGACAGGCAAACCGCCGTCCGAAATAATCACAACTCGTGCTTCTTCAAAACCTTGTACTGCGCCGCTAGCCAGAGCCAGGGCAGAATCCCAATCAGCTTCAACCGCCATAGCGTCGGCTCCGTCCAAGGCATCATAAAGCAATGGGCGATCCGTGATCGATGCGGCCAGAATCCGCGGCTCCTTACCAACCAGGATGAGGGTGACCTGATCATCTCCCCGTAAGTCTGCTATCACCCTGGCAGCCGCACTTTGGGCTTCGGCAAATCGGGTCGGTGAACTATCTTTGGCCAACATCGAAGCCGATCCGTCCAACAAGATGACAACATTACCACTGGCAATGGCCGGGACCGGCAAAAAGGGCCGGGCCAGAGCAACGATCAGGGCAATTAAAATCAACAACTGCAAGAACAGCATAAGGTTGGTTCGCAATCTTTGCCAGGGAGCATTTGCTTCACGGTCACGCATCAATTTCTCCCAAAGCATGGTGCTGCTCACAACCACCTCCTGTCTGCGCAAGCGGAGCATGTAGAGGAGTAGGATAGGTATAAGCAACAGGCTCAGCAAGAGCAGGGCTGGGGCTAAGAAGGCCATCATCTGACGATATCTCGGGATCTCAATGAGTTCAGCACTAATTTATCCCAGGGCAAATCAGTTGTCACCGGCACGAAATAAATACCATGATTGGCCGCATACTTTGCGGTTTCTGATTGCCATTCACTTAACCGCTGCTTGTACAGACTGATAGTAGGTATATCGAGGGTGAGCTCGGCACCTGCCCCACTCTCCACATCGACGAGTTTAACATCACGTCCAGGGGGTGGGTCTACTTCGTCCTGACTTAGCAGCTGCACAATAGCCAACTCGTAGCCGTGGCCGAGTAGAGAGTTTAATCCATCCATGAAACCAGATGGTGAAAAAAGGTCGCTGATCATGATTAGTAAGCCCGGCCGTCTTGCCCTTAGAGCATAATCGCGGGTTGCTTCATTCAAACTCGTGGTTCCGATCGCTTCACCAGCCTCGAGGTAATGGAACATGGGCAACGCGTTCTGCCGGCCGCGATAGGGTCCCCAACTGCGATTTCCTTTGCTGGTGAGCCAAGTTACCCCCACGCGATCGCCGCTCACCAGGGCGATGTAGCCCAATGCGCCGGCCAGACGCAAGGCGTATTGAAATTTATTGGCTTCACCCCCACCCTCCGGCCAATTCATGCTCGCGCTGGCATCCACCAAAATGTGTACAGCCAGATCTTCTTCTTCCTCCAACAACTTGACAAAGGGTCGCTCCAACCGGGCAAATACATTCCAGTCAAGCCGGCGGAGATCATCACCCTGGCTATAATCGCGATAATCGGCAAATTCGACAGACGTGCCTTTTTTGCTGCTCCTTCGCTCCCCCTTCATCAAGCCAACTCGAACATGAGTGGCAACCAGCGACAGTTGTTCCAGTTTGCGTAAGGTTGCCTCGTCGAAAATCAACATGGCCTCAGGCGTACTGCCGGGCAATAGAACTGGCGCCAAGTTCATTCAAAAAGTAATAGAAATGATCTAAGACAAGCATATCCTGATCTTCTTAGGATATCCCTTGATTATCAACGCTGTCGAAGCTGCAATAATATCGCCCTCGTTGGTTATGTGAGCACCTCACCCAAAGAAACCTTTAGTCCATGACTTACTCGTTCCTATCAGTGTGGTCAATCAGATTTACCACAACCTCATCCGCTCGAATACCAGCCGCCTGTCCTTCGAAATTTAGTAATAACCGGTGGCGGAGCGCTGCAGGAGCCACTGCCACTACGTCATCAAAGCTAACGTTATACCTCCCGGCAAGCAGAGCGGTTATCTTGGATCCTAAGATCAACGCCTGTCCACCTCGAGGGCTCGCCCCGTAACGAACATATTTATTTACCAACGGCGCTGGACTATCACCTGGATGAGTGGCCACAATCAGCCGGCTTACATAATCGCTGACATGGCTGGCAATGGGCACTTTCCGAGCCACTTTCTGCATGGACGCTATCATTTGGCCATCGGCCGCAGTGCCGGCCACCGGCTGCTCGCCACCTGTCGTTCTGGCTAGAATCTCCGTTAACTCTTCAGTTGATGGAAACGGTACTTCAACTTTGAAGAGGAACCGGTCAAGTTGTGCCTCCGGCAAGGGATAGGTACCCTCCATCTCCAATGGGTTCTGGGTGGCCATGACAAAAAAAGGTGAGGGTAGATCATAGGTGTGATTGGCTACGGTTACGGTGCCCTCTTGCATCGCTTCTAATAGAGCGGATTGCGTTTTAGGTGTGGCTCGATTAATCTCGTCAGCGAGTACCAGGTTGGCAAATACCGGCCCGGTTTGAAAACGAAAGGCCCGCCGGCCGTCTCCAACATCTTCCATGATATCAGTACCCGTGATGTCGGCCGGCATCATATCCGGCGTGAATTGGATTCGGCTAAATTCGAGCTCCAAAGCCTGGCCTAAAGTACGAATAAGCATCGTCTTTCCCAAGCCGGGCACACCTTCCATGAGGATATGACCGCCGCTCAATATTCCAACAAGCACATGTCGGACCACAGCTTCCTGGCCAACGATAACCCGGCCAACTTCTTGCTCGATCTTGACCGCGGTCTTACGAAATTCATCTACTGATATATCGACGTTGTTTTCCATTGCTCTTCTTCTTATGGTTCAAGACTGGTGAAGTAATCGCGGACATACTCTTTCATGCCCAGAGGAATATAGTCGCCTTCAAGCGCTTCGAAAGCCGTATCACGATAATCGGCGAAAACCTGTTGGTAAGGAACAAGGCTCTTCTCATCACCAAACTCGACGGCCGATTCATTTACTAGAGCACCACAGCCGTCGGGATCGCCGGCGCATTCGGCCGGTAATTCAACATCAATGCCTTCACCGGCGTCAAGTTCAAAACGCCCGGGTACATAAACACTCTCGGCCGGTCCGCCGCCGAATCCGGGACCACCTGGAGCCTGGCCTTGTTCGCTTGTTGGATCCATCTCGGCTCCCTGACCCATGCTATTACCATCACCCGCACCCTGTCTTGGGCTTGAGCCTGCCGAATCCTGGCCATCTCCCTGCCCCGCGGCCTCGTCTGTCTGGCCCGCACGGGCTACCTGTTGGCTACCTTCGTCGAGTTGGGTCGCTGTAGAGGCTGCCATATTGGCCGCCGCCTGTTCCTGGGCCCGTTGTTGAAGGGTAGCCACCGCCTTGCGCAAAGCCTCTTGGGCAGTTTCGATATCCCCAGATTGGAGGGCCCGGGCAGCTCCGCTAAGTTCGGCCGCC
Organism: Patescibacteria group bacterium; assembly: GCA_035527655.1. Classification (GTDB taxonomy): domain Bacteria; phylum Chloroflexota; class Anaerolineae; order Promineifilales; family Promineifilaceae; genus UBA11865. Next base: position 54,274 of record DATLAB010000027.1, read on the forward strand.
AAATCGGGAGCGACTTCCTGCAGCGCCGCAGCAGTCTGAGCCAGGTCTTGAGCCAGGGCCGTACGCTCTTCTTCGATCAAAGTGGGAATGGAATCAGCCAGGTTGTTGGCCGCCTCACCTGCCCCAAACAGATCACTGTTCGCTATAGCCTCGCCCAGTTGTCGCCCGGATGGATTATCCAGCAGAGGCCGCCCGGCTTCTCTCAAGGATTGTTCGATCGCGTTGTTGTTTAACCGGTCACTCAATTCGCGAAGATCTGCTTCCGCCTCTGATAATACGGCGACCGCTTGCTCGCGATTTAAATCTTCATGCTGCAACGCTTCAATGGCCTTCAGTATCGGCGCCTGCAACTGTTCCTGTAAACCCTGGTTTAATAACTCACTCTGGTTTATAGCCTGCTCAATTTCTTCAAGCGCCTCAATCTGGACCTCAATAGACTGAGATACGGCTGCTTGCTGTTCAAGGATATCGCTCTGAGAATTAGGCGCTAATCCAGCGGCAATCAATAAAACCACGACAAGAAGAAGCAGCGCAACTTCTCGCCAATGCCAACGAAGGGGAATAACCCGTTCCCCATCCGCGCTCGCGATTGCCACCAACGTATCATTTAGCTGTAGTAAGGTTATGGAGGGAATAGCGGTTACTTTTCCAGCGTTTATCTCCACGGCCGTACTTGCGCGTTCAAACAGATCCAATTGCTCATCGGCGTAACGGGCTTGGGTGAGCAAGGTGCGCCGGCTCATGAAACTTATCAGCAGGCAGGCCACCAGGCTGGTAATGGCTAATAGGCAGGTTAAAAGCAAAAATGTGCGATTATCCACTAAGGGAAACAAACGCATGAAAATAGCGATGATCACCGCGACCGATAAACCGGCCAAGAGGGCTCGCGGGATCCACAACATCGCCTCCGCTTGCCGGCGGCGTCCATCCCACCTATTAAGTTGTTCGCCAAGGATCAAGAATCGGTCTTCGTATTCCATAAGACTTTTCAACGATGCCAATCTAACGCGTCGAGACCTTTTTTATTTGCCGCACGCATGCCCAGTATAAGATCAAACCCAGCAGGGCATAAAAGATAGCATAGAGGTACCAGGGTGATAAAATGAAAACTGTGTGACCATCGATGACATTCGTCCAGTAGAATAAGGTGTCCTCCTCCAACAGAAAAACCTCACTGATAATTATGGTCGCCGGTAAGTTCGTTGCCGCCAGCAAGATGCCGCCATATATGAGCAGCGCTTGCATCGACCAACTCGGCATGCTCGAACCAAACAAGAACGTACCCATCAAAGTAGCAAGAATACCAGCCAGAAAGGGGCCACCCATGGTCAACAACAGCGCGCTGGCAAAGGTGGCAACACTGGCGGCTAGTGTTGAACGCATCACAGTCGAATAATAAAAACCAATTAGTGCATAGCTTATGGCCGAAATGATGATAAGGACCTGAGACAGAAAAAGCTCTGTGAAGGTTATACCACCCAATAAAAACGCAATGCTTTGCAAGGGAATGGATACGATGATGAGCAAAAAAACATAAGCGAGAGCCGATATCAATTTTCCGATCACTAGAGAGCGGGCTGGTAGCAGGGTCGTTCTTAGTAGATCATATGTCTGGCGATCTTTTTCCCCACTGATAGTGGCCGATGTAAATGCAGGTCCGATAAAAATAACTAAAAAAACCTGGATCGTCAGGACGGCGGCGAATACAGCCTTACCTGCTTGCCGGCTGCTTGGGCCAAAATTATTATTGGAGGCGGCCGAAAAAGCGAGGTAAACAATTAACACGAGACCACTCATCAGCGCCAGATAGATGGTTAGCACGGCAAAAGCACGACCTCCACGCATGCGGCTTCGGAGCTCCTTAACTGCGACAGGATTTCGCAAAAAATTCACAGCCCTTGCCCTCTTCTATGTTCCTTCGGTACTTACTATACTCATAATAGTTAATGAACGATGCCGCGTGTGACGTGCATAAATACATCTTCCAGATCGTTACTTTCCTGGGCGAATGAGATGATCGGGACCTCTTTCTTTACCAAGGTAGCCAGTAGCAGGCTCACTTCACGATCGTCACCCGTAAACTCGAAGCGAACGGTTCTAGATTCCGGGTCCGTCTCTTGAACCGGAACAATCCCCAACACTTTATCTGTTTCTACTAGCGTTTCTTGAATTACCTTTGTATCGCCTAAAATACGTACGATAAATAGGCGATGAGGGCGCAGTTGCTTTTTCATCTCGGCCATATCCCCATAAGCAACCAGGCGGCCCGCTTCCAGGATGGCAATATGTGTGCAGACATCCGCTATCTCAGAGAGAATATGGGAAGAAAAAAAGATAGTCTTACCCATGTTCTTCAACTCACGTAGAAGCTCCCGCATCTCAATTCGTGCTCGTGGATCCAAACCGCTGGCTGGCTCATCCAGGATTAGAACTTTGGGATCGTGGGTAAGTGTCCTGGCCAGGCAAAGTCGCTGCTTCATACCACGGCTTAGGTTTTCAACGTATTCATCTCGTTTGTGACCCAGATCTACCAGGTCAAGTAAGTCACCGATCATGCCATGCCGGACCGTCTCCTGGACATTGTAGCAGGCAGCAAAGAAATCAAGGTATTCCCACACCTTCATATCTTCGTAAACGCCAAAAAAATCAGGCATATACCCAATGGAACCACGGACGCCTTGGGGTTCTTCGGTCACTGAGTAACCTGCAACGCTTGCCTCACCTGAGCTCGGACTCAGCAATGTTGTAAGTATGCGCATGGTTGTCGTTTTACCCGCACCGTTTGGTCCGATAAACCCAACCACAGCACCTTCCTCAACGTCGAGGGTTAGATTATCGAGGGCTGTCAACTGTCCGTAGCGCTTTGTTAGCGCCTGAATTGTAATGATATTACTCATAATTAAGTGACATTGAACATATTAGTTTTTCTAGGCTACCACATAGTTCAGCATTTTGAATGACTCTACTTGAAGCTGCATAGTACCGAATACTCAAGAGCCCAGGTCTCCGGTCAATTCGAGATATAGTTCCTGGAGATTGATTCCCTGGGACGTCGCATTTTCCAGTCGCAAACGAACACTATTTTCTGGTCCAAGGTAGCTCTCATGATCAGACACTCGGTTAGGCCCCCATTGGGGATCATCTATCATATCCCACCTCTTAGCGGACCAATTCCAAATCTTTATCTGAGGTATCGGTTGATGCGTCGGCGAACTGTTTGTCTGAACAACAACCGCCAGGTTGCCAACGCTCATGGCTCGGAATTGCAACCAGGGGGTAAATTCATACTCAATCCAACCTGGTGAAAAATAATAATCGCTAATGCCAGGGTTATAGAAACCACTATCATCCATTACTCGCCAATCGAACAACGCCTTAGGAATAAGAACATTCTCACCATCGAGTGCGGATTGTTTGATTGGAACTTCGAGGAAATAGAGGCTTGTTGCAGCGCTCTCGATCGCTTCGTTATCCAATAACGCTGCCAACTGCTCTTCATCCGACCAGGCAACGAGAGTGACACTCCCGGGTATCGCCGAGCCAGAATATGGTGAGCCGAGCTCGGGAACAATCGAGTCCAGCAACTGCCAACGAGGGTAGACATCAGGCTCGTTAAAATAGTTTGTCGTCCCTAAAATTGTCCCGTAACTGGAGGCTATAGGTGAGGTGGAAGGGCCCGTAGGAGGAAAGCCCGCACTTAATCCGCCAAAGGCAGGTGAACTCAAGATGAAGGAAACTTCTTCAGTTAATGATCTGGATTCTCCTGGCCTAAGATCGCCAACAGGAATCGCCAGTGTCCCTAATAAAAGGGTCACGTTTTCAAAAGCCTCATCACCATTGTTTTGGATCGAAACATCCGCTACAAATTCTGTATCGATCATCTTCATCTCGACATTCGCCGACAAGGCTGGGCCAGGTTGATAGCTATCGGCAACCAACGTCTCGACATCGCTCACATCAACGCGAATCCCTCTGACGTAGAGATCGTTTCCCCGTTCAATCGCTTCGATATTGCCACTACCAGAGAGCGCCCCATATGCCTGAGAAAATGGTCGGGCATTTGCCTTGCCAGGTAACGTCAAATCATAGGTATCACGAGATGGAGAATACAGACCAAAGAGGCTCTGAACTCGAACCTGTTCACTGTCAATATGGCCATAGGCGATTGATAATTGATTAAGAATCGTCTCATTACCCTTTAAGCGAAAACCTACCAGGTAGGCGATCCCGCTGAAGATGATTACCAGCGCTGGAACTGTTAGCCAGGCCAGTTCCCGGCGATTCTTGCGATTCAGCACAAGATAGTTAACTGGTCCAATAATGACAATGTATAACAAGAGATACAAAAAAAGTTGAAAACCTGATGGAAGTGTTAGTGACGGCAGGCTAGAAGCGGCATTGGCGGCCGCATAACTATTTGTAGCTCCGATTGCCCACATTGGCCAATCGGGTACTGATTGGGCGATTTGAGACCAGATTAGGGCACTCCCGTCCCAATCCGCCATGGGAGGAAGTGCCGGGTCCAAGGCCAGGAAATAGACGGCGCCCCGGCCGTACTCCCGCCGGGCCAATAACGGCACCCCATTTTCCAGTATTAGAGCCTCCCCGGTAACCAGGAGGTTTTTGGTAACCAGGTAGGAGCCGGGATCGCGGAACGGTTTATCGGCCTCTTCTCTCAAGGCTGGTAAATCTTGCCAGGTTTCATTCCCCAGGATGGTAACCGGTAAGAGTGAGGACAGGCCGGCGGCCGCCTTTTGCCAGCCAGCGCCACCACTAACAACAATTTGACCCCCAACCTCAAGCCATGCACGCATTGCTGCTAATTGGGCTGAAGTTAGTTGGCCGGTGTCGACGTTGTGAAAGATAAGCACATCGAGGCTGTTCCAGGCTGAGGCAACTTCGGGTAGATCCTCCAAGGAGAGGTAGGCGACGGCTGCAATGCTTCGGCTTCCTTCAAATTGTTCCAGAATATTAAACTCGGCTGGGTCCGTTGTTACGACGCCATAGTTAAGGTCTTCGAGAGCTAGGAGTGTGAGCGGATCCGTGGTCGCAGCCCCAAGAGGCTGACCCTCTTCATCTACTAGGTGTACGGTAATATTACCCGTATAACCTGGCAAATATACAAAGAAAGTATGTTGCTTATTCGATCCATTGGGTAATTGAATTGGACTGGTATAGAGTACCTCATCGTCGGCAGGCCCACTCCCAACAACAACCTGCAGCAATCCATCCACATCCAGACCGCTGTTGGCTACAGTGACATTAACCGGAACCCAGTACTCAGCCTTATATAGGCCATCGAAGCCAGCTTCCGCGACAATAGAGATTTCCTGTTTCGATTCATCCTGGGCAATGACATGAGAGTGCTGAATCAGCAGAATCAGTGCCAATAAAAGAACCAACTTACCTATTCGCAACAGCTTCATAACAAACTCTACGAAACGTCCACTTTGATCGTCGTACTTGATTCATTAGCCCGTTTAGCTTCTAAACTTCGAAGCGAGGACCATTATACCTTAGGCTTAGTACGAGGACAGAGACAATTATCAACCTTAAAGAGGTATTAGGGCAGCTTGATAATCTGTTAGAGTCTCGTTGGAATTCCCCGCCTGATCATTGACTACTGAAATGAACTATGTCAGAATCCTGCTATAGCTTGCGTATCCGGCTACGAAATGTAGCTGTTGCGAATGCGAAGATGTGGTTATCGGTCACTCTATATGAAATCCTGTCAGTGTTCGCCTAACACAAGGAACTATTAAAATGTTGTCCATGCAAAATCTAATTCTTCTGCTTATCCCAGGCTGGATTGTCGGAATTGCCTTGTTCGTATTTACCCATTACCTGAAGTTTAGGATGGAAAAACAACTCAAGCCTGCCACCGTTCAGATAACTTATTCCCCTAGCTAGAGAGCATCAAGTAAAAGATGTTTTTTAATCCTATATGGCTTTTCTTTGCCCTTCCAGGCTTGCTTCTCGGTCTATGGGCTCGTTCTCGGGTCAACGGCGCCTTCAACCAGTACAGTAAAGTGGCCACTGCCCGGGGGGTCACCGGGTCCCAGGTAGCCCGCTCTTTATTGGATTCACAAGGGCTTTATGACGTTCAAATTGAAGAGAGCAAGGGTCGTTTGACCGATCATTACGATCCTCGAAAACGCGTTCTCCGGCTCAGTTCAGATGTGTACCATAAGCCCAGTGTAGCCGCAGCCGGCATTGCTGCCCATGAGATGGGACACGCCCTGCAGCACGCCGGTGGCTATTTTCCGCTTCAGATTCGCAGCGCAATTGTTCCGGCCGCCCGTTTCGGGAGTTCGCTAGCCCCTTGGATATTTATATTGGGGTTCCTCTTTCAGTTTACAGCTTTGGCGTGGGCAGGCTTGGTCCTGTTTGGCATCGCGGTCATATTTACGCTGATAACTTTGCCAGTTGAATTAGACGCTTCCAAACGAGCCAAAAAACTGTTGGTTGGAAATGGGGTTTTAATCGGCAACGAAATTAACGGTGTCAACAAGGTGTTGGACGCGGCCGCATTGACTTATGTTGCCGCGGCCGTCGCTGCCGTAGGTCAATTTTTGTACTATTTGCTCTTATTGACCGGAGGCAGGCGCCGATAGAAGGCCGCCTTACGAATCCAGCCGCAACCAGTGGCTTGCATAGGGAGACAGAATTTTTACCACAGGCCATTCAGTTATCAAGATCTTCTCTTGAGACAGCAAATCTGTGAACGTTTTACCCAGATCGGACCGCATATCAAGCGATAGGGACTGTTGCTGATTGCTAAGGTTGTAGAGACAAAGGACTCGCCTTTCGGCCAGGGAGACCGCGATTTTGTGTCCTGCACCAGGTTCATTGCCCACAACTCGCCAGTAAGCCAATACACCCGGATTGTCGTTTGTTTGGATCTTCATACTGCCCCTACGCAAGGCAATATGCTCTTGCCGGGCCTTAAGTAAGAAGCGCATCGCCCAAAGATAAGATTCGGGATCCTCCTCTTGCTGGGCTACGTTTAACTCTTTATAGCCAAAGAGTTGGTCATCATTAACCGGCTGGTATGTATCCTCCGCTACCGAAAAACCGGCATTTTTTTCGGCCGACCATTGCATTGGCGTCCGGCAGCCATGCCGGTCGGGTAACCAGATATTATCGCCCATGCCAATTTCGTCTCCGTAGTAGATAATGGGCGTTCCCGGCAACGACAATAACAAAGCATTTAGCAAAAGCCAGCGTCGCTTGTCACCGTCCATGAGTGGCGCCAATCGACGCCGGATGCCTAAATTTTGTCGCATTCGTGGCTCAGGTGCATATTGTTCCCACATCCACTGTCTTTCCTCGGGAGTTACCATTTCCAGAGTCAATTCATCATGATTGCGCAAGAAAGTCAGCCATTGGGTTCCTTTGGGGATCTCAGGAGTTCTGGCTAATATATCCATAATGGGTTTCTTGTTGCCCTGTTTGAGGGCCATGTAGAGACGAGGCATAACCGGAAAATGGAAGCACATATGAAACTCATCACCAATGCCGAAATATTCAACGACATCTTCAGGCCATTGATTGGCTTCGGCAATCATGATCGCCTCTGGGTATTCAACCTCCATAATTTTCCTGACTTGTTTCATGAAAGCATGAGTTTCGGGTAGGTTATCGCAATTAGTCCCTGTCCGTTCGAATAAGTATGGAATGGCATCAGCGCGAAAGCCATCTACGCCCATATCCAGCCAGAAGCGCATGGTGTCAATCATCTCCTGCTGCACAGCCGGATTATCATAGTTCAAGTCAGGCTGAGTCCGGTAAAAACGATGCCAAAAATATTTCCCGGCCGCATTATCATAAGACCAATTAGACTCCTCATAATCACGGAAAATTATCCGGGCATCTGGGTATTCCTGTCCTGTATCACTCCAGACGTAATAATGATGGTAAGGCGACTCGGGATCCGTTCGAGCCCTTTGAAACCAATTATGTTGATCAGAGGTGTGATTCATCACCAGGTCGGTGATAACTCGCAGACCGCGTTCATGGGCGGCATCTAAAAAGGCTTTGAAATCATCAAGCGTACCATATTGAGGGTGGATATTGCGATAGTCAGCGATGTCGTAACCATCGTCCTTTAATGGAGAGGGATACATGGGCAATATCCAGATGCAGTCAACTCCGAGCGATTGGATATGGTCAAGTTTCTTGATTGCTCCCTTGAAATCGCCATGACCATCCCCATTGCTATCGCAGTAAGCACGGAGATACAACTCATAAAAGACAGCTTCTTGATACCAGTTGCTGCTCATAAACATCCCTTCCTGATTCGTTACTATCTGCCTGGATGAATCAGATCCAATTGGGTTCTATGTAATTGCCGAATACCTGCCGGAAAACGTTGGTAATTTCACCCAGGGTTGCATAGGCGCGGACGGCTTCGATGATGAAGGGCATCGTATTAGCGCTTCCCTCGGCCGCATGGCGCAGAGCATTGAGCTTATCGCTCACTTGATCGGCGTCTCGTTCCCGACGGATTTGTTGTAACCTCGCCACCTGCCGATCATATCCTTGCGGATCCATGGCCAAGATAGGTATTCGTAGATCCTCCTCTGGATCAGCATAGCCATTTACGCCGACGATTATCCGCTCGGCATCATCAGTTTCCATTTGATAGCGGTAGGCGGCATCGGCTATTTCACTTTGGAAAAATCCTTTTTCAATGGCAGGCAAAACCCCGCCTAAAGCTTCCACTTCCTTCCAATAATTATACACCTGCCGTTCGACCTTATTGGTCTCGTGCTCAACAAAATACGAACCTGCCAAGGGATCGACCGTGTTAACAACGCCGCTCTCCTCGGCAAGGATTTGTTGGGTTCGAAGCGCAACGGTTACCGCTTCTTCGCTGGGCAGCGCCCATGCTTCATCCATGCTATTGGTATGAAGGCTTTGTGTTCCGCCAAGAACGGCCGCAAGAGCCTGAATCGTGACTCGAACGATGTTGTTTTGAGGTTGCTGGGCTGTGAGCGAAACGCCGGCCGTTTGGGTATGAAAACGGAGCAACCATGAACGAGGGTTATTGGCGCCAAAGGTTTCCTTCATTTCCCGGGCCCAAATACGACGTGCGGCGCGGAATTTTGCTATTTCTTCAAAGAAATCATTATGGCAGTTGAAGAAAAAACTCAATCTAGGAGCGAATTCGTCAATCGACAGCCCTCGTGCGAGACACCAGCGTACATACTCGAGACCATCGCCCAAGGTAAAGGCCAGTTCTTGGGCAGCAGTCGAACCTGCTTCTCTAATGTGATAGCCGCTTATTGATACGGTGTTCCACAGCGGTAGATTATGGGAGCCATATTCGATCGTGTCCACGACTAATCGCATAGATGGTCGGGGCGGGAATATATACTCTTTCTGAGCAATGTACTCTTTCAGGATGTCATTTTGTAAAGTACCCCGCAACTTTTCTACTGGAACGCCCTGTTTTTCGGCCGCCACAATATACATCGCCCAAATAATTGCGGCCGGTCCATTGATGGTCATGCTGGTGCTGACCTTCTCCAATGGAATGCTATCAAAAAGAAGTTCCATATCACGCAAGCTACTAACGGCAACCCCACATTTACCAAACTCACCCAATGCTTCCGGAGAATCTGTATCATAACCCATTAGCGTTGCCAGATCAAAGGCGACAGAGAGGCCCATGTTGCCTTGTTTCATAAGATATTTGTAACGTTCGTTGGTCTCTTCGGCGGTTCCGAATCCGGCAAACATGCGCATCGTCCACGGCCGGCCTCGATACAGGGTCGGATGAACGCCCCTGGTAAAGGGATATTCGCCAGGCATGCCCAGGTCTGCAAGGTAATCCAGACCGGCCACGTCAAGCGGCGTATACAGCCGATTTATGGGTTCTCCAGAAGTCGTTGTGAAGTTATCTCGCGTTTCAGGAAAACGCTCCAAGTTTTGCTGAAGCGTCGTTTCCTGCCACTTATCCTTCCGTTTCACCAGTTCAGCCAGCTCATCTTTATCGTGCATTAGCCAAATTTCTCCAATGTTGCATGTAACCGGATCAAGGGGTCATTTACTATCGTTTGCAGAATAGGGCGATTATACTTGACCATTTGGAGCCATGCGAGTAGTGAGACTGGCCTCCCAATGCGCTGCTTCGGGGACTCCCTAAAGGTCGGCTGATGGTATCGATACTGGTTTACGTAGGCCAGACATCGGAAAGCCGTCTCCATGGCGGGTTGCTATCCCCAGATCCATCAGCTAGAATGCCCCTGAAAGTGAAAACTATCAGTGATTGAACCAACCGACGTCTCCCCGGCCGAACAGACCCTCATCCCAGCCACATTAAGCGATGATCCAGCCATCGTTCGCGCGGTGGCTGTCTTGGCTATCGGCAATGTGGTCAGCCGCATACTGGGTCTTCTGCGTGAGATCGTAAAGTCAAACATGTTCGGCACCTCCGATTTACTGGCGGCATATACTGTCGCGGTCTTGGTGCCCATGACTCTCTTCAATCTGATATCAGGCGGCGAGATGGTTAGCTCATCCCTGGTGCCCGTATTTAGCGATTACGCAGCCAAAGAGAAACGACCCGAACTCTGGCGAGTGGTGAGTATCCTATTGAGCCTGGCCACGATTATTCTGATACTCCTGGTTATTCTTGTAGAACTCCTGGCGCCGTTAATCGCTTTTCTGGCAGGCGCTCGCAACTTTTCTGACCCTCTACTAATACCTGTAACAGTCCAGATGATGCGCCTGGCAACCCCGGCCGTTCTATTTTTGAGCATCGCCAGCATACTGACCGGCGTCCTACTTTCCCTCAAACGCTTCACATTGCCGGCGTTTACGACAGCAGTTTTCAACGGAACCATTGTCGTCGTGACCCTGCTCCGGCCGGACAAGATTAGCAGCCTGGTTTGGGGCCTGCTGCTTGGTTCGATCCTCCAGGTCCTCATGTTGTTACCCGGTCTGCGAGATGGAAAATTCCGCCTTGATTTCAATTGGCGACATTCGGCAATTCGGCGCATCATTATTCTCTACACGCCCATCGTCCTTGGCCTGTTGGTAAATCAGATCGCCATCTGGATCAGCTACAACCTGGCAATTACAACTGGCGACAACTCTGTCACCTACATGACTTACGCCACGACACTATACCAATTTCCCCTTGGCTTGGTTGTGACAGCGCTTTCCGTTGCCACGCTTCCAACACTATCCCGACTGGCCTCTGCCTACCAGTTAGCAGTAGAAAATCATGCTCCCGATGCGGCGGAAAAGTTAAACGATTACAAGGAAACCCTGGCCGGTGGTTTGAGACTGGTGATTGTATTGGGCATTCCGGCCGCGGTTGGCCTGTTCGTCCTGGCCCAGCCCATTATTGCCTTACTTCTGGAGCATGGCGCTTTTACCGCTGCAGATACTGAAATTACTGCCCGGGTCTTACGTATTTATCTGATCGGTCTCGGATTTGCCGCCGTCGATCAGATGCTGGTATTCGCCTCTTATGCGAGGAAGGATACCTGGCGACCTGCCCTTGTTGGCGTAATTAGTATCATTATTTATGTAGCCACCGCAGCTCTGCTTCTAAAACCCCTGGGACTTCTCAGCCTGATGGTTGCTGACGCAGTGAAACACATTGTTCACACAGCCATCATGCTACTGATCTTTCAAAGGCAACTCGGCGGCCTGGCCGGATACCGGATTGCTCCAAGCTTGTTTAAGTCAATCATCGCAGCCCTAATAACGGGAATCGCTGCTTTTGGGGCTGAATACTTTATAGTAACCCTCGTCCCTAGTGACACCTTTTTAGGGAAACTTATTATCGTGCTAACAGCCGGTTTTTGTGGCTTAGCGACGTATTTTGCCGTTGTATTCGCCTTAGATATCGAAGATGCAAAATCTTTGTGGTACTTAGTCATTCGAAAAATGCGCCGAAGCAAACCTAAATAGGCGAAGATGTGCCTTGAGGTTGGTCAAGCCCGATAAATCGGGTAAAATGAATTTGTCAAGTTATCTGCCGTTGTACCTCGAGCATATTTTTAAGGATAATAAACGTGACCAGTCAACTCTATCAACTCGTAGTTCGCAGAGGCCCCAGACCAGGGCAGATTTTCCCGTTGGAATTAGATCTTTTAACAGTTGGCCGCGACCCTCTTTCGGATATCGTTATCGAAGATCCGGAAGTTTCGCGCCACCATGCCAGTTTTACCCAGGGTGAAGAAGGTTTCTTACTCCAGGACAAGGGAAGCACCAATGGATCATTCGTTGATGGCGAACGCATCGGCGGTAATCCAGTACAACTCAAGCCTGGGCAAGTTATTATGTTCGGCAGTACAGTAACCCTGGTTTACCAGGCAACTTCCATGTCCGACCCCATGGCCACCATGGTCGGTCCGGCCGCCGCTTTCGGTGTCTCTGAGCCTGAACCGCCGGTCTTAGAAGAAGCGCCTGTGGTAGAGCCAGAGCTTGAAGCCATGCCTTCGTTGGATGCAGCTGATCCGGAAGTGGAAGATCCCTTCAAAGATCTCGAGGCCTTGCCCTCGTTCGATACACCTGATCCTATAATAGAAGATCCGTTCGAAGATCTCGAGGCGTTGCCCCCATTTGACGTCGTTGATTCTATCGGGGAAGATCCCTTTGCCGATCTTGAACCATTACTTGATATAGATGCAGAAGCCGAGGTAGAAGAGGAGGTTATCGTTGAGGAACTGGTGTCGGATGATGTTATTGAGAAGGCCGCAGTCGCTATAGCATTTGATGTGCCCGAAAGTCAACCTTTCCTCGAAGAAGATGACGATGCCATGGCGACCATGGTAGAAGCAGGCCCTATCATCCCAGTTCAACAACCCGTTGAGCCAGAGCCTTTACCATCGTTCGAGGAACCCGAACAAGACGCGCCGCCGCCATCTTTTCCATCTTATGACGAACCTGAACCTGCTCCCGAAGTTGAGTTACCGGCAGAGCCCCCACCACTTGCGCCCCTACCCGCCTACCAAGAACCCATGCCAGAGCCAGTTGTAGAATCGCCAAGTTTCGCTTTTGAGCAGGAGGAAAAGGCCGTAGCTTTTGATTCTGGATCGCCTATCCCAGATTTAGAACCACAGCCAAAAGCCAGCGCCCCCATTCAAACTTCTGGCGAAATCGTACAAGATAAAGCACCGGGTAATAAAAACCGCAACATCATTATTGGTGTTGCGGCTGTTGTGTTGCTGTGTTGCATTTGCTCGATTATTTCAACAGCTATCTATTTTCTAGCCTTTGCAGGCGTATAAGCGATAACCAAATCGACAGCGCTGACACCTTTTGAAAATTGATAATTTGATTAACTTACGATCAACCGGGCCGGATTAATTAATCGGCCCGGTTTTCTTTTCCATCCTCGACTACCTGAAAATCTCCTTCAATAACAATAGAATCATCAGATGAATCGTCGCTCTGCCCATTTCCACTCCCCACGTCCCCATTTGCTGGGGTCTGGGATCGCATCGATCGAATGCGACGATTGACCACATCCTGAGGGGCCAACTCAATAAAGACCTTTGCCCCTACAATCAGGGCTGTCAGGTCATCAAGCTGGCCAATCACCGGGAATACGTCAGGGATAAGATCTGTCGGGATGAGCACGTAAATGACCGCTAGGGCCGGTAGCACCTTCAAGTATAGCGGGACATCGGGGCTCTTTACCAGGTACCAAGCCAATCGAATCTGGTGCAACATCTCCCTCCAGAAACCCTGATCGGATAAATTTCTAGTCACTCTAGAATCCATTGATCCTTGATTCTCCTCTCGTTCTATTTTGTGCTCGTCTTCACTCATTCTACACCTCCCAGTACGCAATACGGCCAGGCTGGTTGCATGCCTATGATGCACTCAATCCTGGCTAACCGCATAGTCCGTAATTTCAGGTAAGATAGGATTAACATTGTAGTTTTCCCAATAACCAAAGCCACCGGCCGTGAATACCGTAAAACCAATCACGTATCCATCCTGCCGGACCCCGGTATCATACCATGCCAGTTGGTTTATAAATGCTTCAACGCCTGTCCGACCTAAACCCTGTTTTTCCCAATATGATTGAAAATCACGCCAGCCAAAACCGGCGGGTCCAGGACGGTTGCCTATGATGCCGTCAATGCCCGCTTCACTAATAACCAACGGTATCTCAAGCCCGGCCGGTTCCAGGTACTCACGATAATACCATCTATAGCGGAATGTGAGCGAACCACGATCTGGATAGGCCGAAAAACCTGGTAATGGATCGCCATATAGGTAAGCCATATCCGGCGCCGAGTATTCATGCAACGACAAAATACCACCGTGCTGAATTGCCACATCGATGGCCGGAATAAAAAGCTGAAATTCGTCCATCTCCGGTACGCCAGTGGGAAAGCCGCCAATTGCGACCCGATAACCATGCTGGGCCATTTGCCGTACTCTTTCCTGTTCGAAGCGAGAATACCAGATCATGTTATTCAGGTTTGGATCGGGTTCATTCCAACCCTCCCAATAGTCTACGGCCGGATTCGCCCTGAAAATGTCAAGGTATTCTTCCACATATTCCTGGGCCACTTCTTCTGGGTTGCCTTTATAATCCTGGCTGCCGACGCTATGGCGACCGATGGTAATCGTTCGCGGAGATACCGCCTTCACCTCTGCCAGAAAGCCCAAATCATCGACCGCTTTCATAACTGCGGGTTGAGCCTTGCGCACAAATTCCAATATATTCGGATCATTATTTCTGACAACATGCAGTCCCAGCTTGCTCGGCCCAAGCTCATTCGTCGGTGGTAGTTTGCCGATTACACTTACATACCTGGTGGCCGTCGCTGTTGGTGTCGCCGTTGGCGAGGCGGTTGGCGTCCTGCTTGGGATAAATAGCGTCGCGGAAGATGTTATGACAGGCTCCGTCGCCAGCCTGACAATAGTAGTGGGATAAGCTGTTTGACCTGGGGTAGCCGTAAATGTAGCCGGTAACGACCTGACGGTCGACTGAATGGTCGGATCATCGTTAGGTGCTGCCGGCAGGGTATTTTGGGCAATTGCCAGTGTGGGGATTGGCTGTTCTAATCCACAAGCTGAAAGGATCAATATTCCAGTTGTCAATATCAACAAGAGGGTTAGCCTGCCCCGCGTGACGCTATGACGCATGGCGCAAATCATACCACTGCTTCAGAGTCAAGCAAATTGAGGCTTCTCAAGCTACTCGTCCTTGCCACTTACCCACATCGTTTGCCGCCTATAAGCTGAGTGCTACAATCCAATCCCGATTGTTACAATCTCATCTCGATTGTTATATTCTCAACCTAAGTGTAACATTCTCAACCTGAGCGTTACATTCTCAACCTGAGTGTTACAATCTCATCCCTAATATGAGTTTAATGTTTCTTTTCGCCAAATCATTCGTTATCATTTTTTTTCTGATCATGTTCTTGCGCACCAACAAGCCAGCATGGGGTATTGGCTTGCTAACGGTTACTTCAGCTATTTTGTTAGACACCTTCTTAGGCACCCTCGGCCGGGAGCAGATGTTGGATGAATTAGGGTATTTCTTCTACATCATCGCCGGCGCGCTGTTTGCTGGTGCGGTCGTCTGGCTGTGGGCCATTATGAAAGAGTTCGCCTTCAGCTCAAATAAGGAGAATGAAGGAGATGATCCCTCAGAAGAGCGTGGTCCCGAAAAGGATGAAATAACAAACCAGTCTGAACAGGTAACCAATAATCACCGGCAGATTGCAGAACAACTGCGCTTCGATTTGAGCCGTGATGAGTTGTTGGACCTCATATTTGATCTAGGTTGGTTCGATGAAGAAACCGTGCTTCTGCAAGGTGAAAACGATCAGATTGTGGATGGTATCGTTTCCCTGGCTGAAACTCAGGGGCAACTTGAATCTTTGAAGTTAGCCAGCGAACGAATCAAATCCCCCATGCCACCAGAGCATTTACCCCGTTTAGAAAAGTTAAAAGAAGATTCACCACCCACTCTCTTACGCCAATTTCTAATCGCCAACTACTCGATGGTTGATCTTGAGCATATGTTTGAGGCGCTGGATATCAATGGTGATATGGATGTTAGTAGGCTCAAGAATAATAACGTACGCTATTTCTTATCGGATCTATACCAGAAAAATCGTATCGATGCTCTTATTGAGCTAATGCAACAATCATCTGGCGATGATAGCGATCAAGCACGTCAAATTCTACCAAACAATTCACCGGCCGATACTGGCACTGGTGAAATAAGTAACGATTAAGGGGTTGGCCGCTGCCATACAGAATACATCCGGCACTCTACCTATGGATTGAAGGGCGAACTATTATCCGATTGCAAGGTTAGGCAGCTGTGCTAGCACCGGTGCCATCTGCAGCGGGTTACAGAAAGATGCTGACCTTTGCCGGCCGGTGCTCTAGACAAGCTGAGCGATCTACTATCTAGAATACGAAAGACTACCAGTATTTCCCTGCAGGTTTATACAGGAGCTGTTGCCTCCTACCAAGGTGATCTTTTCAAGTATCAATGAGCAAGATGGCTTGATACTTTGACCACAGGTTATTCGGATTCACTTCTGCTGGTTTTTGAGCGATATTTTGCATAAAAAGGCGCCCTGGCGGGCGCCTACAAAACCTCTACTTTATGATAGGTTGAACGAGCTTGCCGGCTGCCTTATTGGCCCTTTACATCATCTTGTTCGTCTTTGTCTGTTTTTTCGTCACCATCGTCCTTGACACCCTGGCGAAATGCACGAACGCCTTTGCCGAGTTCTTCGCCGAGTTTACCAACACGTCCGACACCAAAAATCAATAATATGATTACCAAAATGATGACCCATTCCCATCCACCCAGACTTGGCATGACACCTTCTCCATTGATAGGGCTGAATTATCGTTTCCAGCCTCCGATAGCTAACTTACGATTGCATTATAACATCGGGGAATAATCAAGCGCAATACGTATCCTTCAGACAGGTTTCATCAACGGTTGCTTGGCCTTTGGCTCGGTGCTAAACTAAATCACTATGTACCAGGCTCTCTACCTTAAATGGCGACCGGCCCGATTTGATGAAGTAGTTGGTCAAGAACATATAACTGGGACGCTACATAATGCGGTAACTGCCGGACGCCTTGGTCATGCGTATCTCTTTTCAGGGCCGCGTGGAACTGGAAAGACAACTACTGCTCGTTTGCTAGCCAAGGCCGCTAACTGTCTCCATGAAGATTTGGATCAAAGACCTTGTGGACAATGCGCTCCATGTGTTGCAGTATCCGACGGACGATTTCTGGACCTGATAGAAATCGATGCTGCTTCCAATACAGGTGTAGACGACATTCGAGATCTCCGCGAGAAGATTAATTTTTCTCCGAGTGAGGGCCGCTTCAAGGTGTATATCATCGATGAAGTACACATGCTCTCAACAGCTGCATTCAACGCCTTGTTAAAGACCCTTGAAGAGCCGCCAGCGCATGCCATCTTCGTTCTGGCGACAACTGAGGAACATAAAGTTCCCCTGACAATCAAATCTCGTTGCCAACAATTTAGCTTCCGTCTGCTTACCATCCGGGAGATTTCCGGCCGATTGACCTGGCTCTCGGATCGGGAAGAAATCGCCGTGGAACCGCAGGCTATTACTATGATTGCCCAACAGGGTCAGGGTAGCCTACGAGACGCTGAAAGCCTGCTCGATCAATTGATCGCTGCTCCTGGCGATATAATAACCTTGGAAAGGGCGCAGAAAGTCCTGGGAACGGCTTCTAATCTGGCCGTAATCGACTTAACTGAAGCGTGGCTGGTTGGTGATGGATCGGCGGGGTTGGAGATCATTCACAGCGCCTTGAGATCAGGCACAGACCCGCGCCAGTTTACACGCCAGATGGTTTCACACCTCCGCATGTTGCTATTAATCCAGACGGCGGGCCGAGAGATATCCCTGGACGTAACCGAGGAGCAGTTACGGATTTTATTCAGCCAGTCCAAAAAAACTGATCGCTTAACGCTCATCGAAGCACTGAAAACCTTTAACGAAGCAGCATTGTCGACGTCTGCCAGTTGGCAACCGCAGCTGCCCTTAGAATTGGCTTTTATCCGATTACTTCCAAATAGGCCCAACCTTTCCAAGGACGCAGCACCAGGTGTACTTGCGCCAGAAAGTAACAATTTCGGTAGCGCTGAAACTGGAGAACAACCTTCCACTGAGTACCAGAACCCTGAGACCAAAAAAAAGTCGCAAATGACGGTTTCTGAGAAAGTGCCAACTGATGGGAACTCTTTGGACCAGAACGATACTCCTAGTGCCTTGGAATCTTTCTCAATCGCGGGGGTAGTCAATCATTGGCCAGATTTACGCGAGTACGTTGCCCTCAAGGATCGGAACCTTCCGGCCTTACTTGCCTCCTGTAAACCTTTGGCTGTGGAAGGAAATATGCTTATATTGGGTTTCGACTACTCAATTCTAAAGGATAAATTCGACGATAGGCCCAAAGCGAGAACGGTAGTATGTGACGGTTTAAGTGAATTATTGGGTATTCAGTGCCTTGTCCGTACGGTCGTTACGAACCAATACATTCCAACGACTGCTGATGTTGAAATAAACAAAGATGAATTTGCCGCCCTGGCTGAAGAACTGGGTGGTGTATCCCGCGAGCATGACGAGTAAAAAGTATAACACCTATATTACCAACGGAGAGAATCATGGCAAAGAGATCCTTTCGAGGAAAACCAAAAAAAGCGAAAGCGCCCAGTACCGCTGGCTTGATGGGCCAGATGCAGCAGATGCAAGAGCAGATGGCCGAACAGCAAGAGGCTCTAGCCGATGAGTCAGTAACAGTCACCGCGGGGGGCGGCGCCATTACAATTGTAATCACAGGACATCAACGCCTGGAATCGATTGAGATTCAACCCGAGTTGGTAGATCCTGAAGAGATAGATTTGTTGCAGGATCTACTTGTCGCCGCAGTTAATGCGGCCATTGAACAATCGCAAGCAATGGCGGCTCAACGAATGGAGGGACTTACCGGCGGTCTAAACCTGAATGACATACTTAGCAGTCTGGGCGGGGCCTAAGGTAGTGGCGAATATTCTCCCTCGTCCAGTCGAGCAACTCATCAATGAACTTGCACGCTTGCCCGGGATAGGTCCAAAAACCGCTTCCAGGTTAACCTTTTATCTACTCCGAGCTCCTGATGAGCAAGCCATAGAGCTGGCGGCGGCTTTGGCGGCTTTGAAAGCCACTACTCAGGTCTGCTCTACATGTTTTAACATCACTGAGGATGATCCTTGCCCCATCTGTAGCGACGAAAATCGCAATAAAGAACTGTTATGTGTTGTTGAGGAACCCCTGGACGTTCTGGCAGTCGAGCGATCAAGGTCATTCTATGGCCGTTATCATGTCCTACATGGCGTCATATCACCGGTCGAAGGGATCGGACCTGATGATCTCAAGATAGCTGAGCTACTCATGCGGCTTGATATTGAAGATGTTCGAGAAGTTATCATCGCCACAAATGCAACCCTCGAAGGAGATTCAACATCTCTATACATACAACGACGTCTAAGCCCATACAGCCTGAAGCTCACACGTCTTGCCCGGGGTCTTCCGGTTGGCGGCGACCTCGAATATACTGATGAGATTACTTTGGGTCGGGCTTTAGAAGGACGACAGGAAATGCCGTAAGCCTTGGCGGGAGTGGATGGGAGTCGAACCCACCGCCGCTCGCTCTGCGCGACCGGCCACCGATTTTGAAGACCGGGGCATCCACCGGGACACAACCACTCCCTCAATAGGCCACCACTATAACCAATGCCCTACATACTGGCAACCAGACATACTCATAGTTGTGTTCAACTTGACAGCTACGAACCCTTTAGATAGAATCACCGCTGCCTAAAAAGCAGCCGCCGGACCATCTGCCGGGATAGCTCAGTTGGTAGAGCACTGCACTGAAAATGCAGGTGTCCCCAGTTCGAGTCTGGGTCCTGGCACTTTATCATCAATATTGCGGGTGTAGTTCAGTGGTAGAACGTCTCCTTGCCAAGGAGAAGGTCGAGAGTTCGAATCTCTTCGCCCGCTCTATAGAAACAGACCGGCAGGCAATCCACCTGCCGGTTTGATTTTGGCGACGTGGCCAAGTGGTAAGGCAAGGGTCTGCAAAACCCTCATCACCGGTTCGAATCCGGTCGTCGCCTCTTTATTCTTCTTTATGGCCCCTCTTACCAGGGGCTTTTTGTTTATGGGAGCCTGTCTTTCCCAGTTAACTGTCTAAAAAAAATCCCTGGCTATTGCTGGCCAGGGATTGGATGATATATCAAACTATGTTTTTGGTTTATTAACCTGGCGGGTTCACGGGCAAAGACGGAATTGGTACCTCATCAACTCGTGGCTCCAGGCTGACATCGGACGGTACTGGCGCGGTCAATACACCTTGCTCAAAGAGCTGCGGAAGAGTAACACTGGTTGTCACAAATTGGGTTAGATCGCCCTGCGCTCTAAGAACCAGGTCGATTTGGATGCCTGCCTCAAGAGCCCATTTCAATGCCAGGGCGTTCTGGGCTGTCATACTTAATATAACCACATCGGGATTCTGCTCGTACCGCAATCTAACATCAGGCGGGTAGGATCCCTGGGACAAAAGAGCTTGCGCTGACGCTGACTCTTGTGTTGTAATCGCGTCCGCAGAAAACTCCTGGACCATTTCATCGGCCGGATCGCGCCAACTACCAATCCAAAGCACTTCCATTTGCTGCAGTGTTAGCTGGGTTACTCGTCGAGGACTTGCCTCTTTACCCACACCCGGCCCTATCAATGCTACTGAATTCAGATTAGGTATTAGTTCCAATCTTCCTTGTTGTGTTGGCGGGAATAAAAATGACTGACCTTCTAGCAGCGCCGACTCATTGACCCTTTGTTCAATGTTGGGAAGTTTAGTCTGAAATTCCTCGTCAACATCAACCATCTGCAAGGTCATTAGTGCATCAACCAGATCACCGGGTCGCATGGCATAGGCAGCCCCGCTGAACTCATCAATTGGAAAAGCAACGGCAACCTCTCCCTGGTCAATGTACAGTGAAAGGTCTGAACCCATGGCCGTAATGTCGCTGGGACTGAGGGCAATCATCGGTCGAAGTATTTCCTGGCCCCGTCCTATAAATGTTCTTACCAGTTCACCTACTACTTCTTCAGGATCTGAGAATGTAACGCCGGCAACAACGGCTACATTATCGACCGGTCGTTGCACAACCTGAACAAGATCAGGTCGAATTCTTTCCCCAACTGGCAAGTCTACAATCGAGACAATCACATCTTCGAATTGTATTTGCGGTGTTGGCGTAGGTGGTGGAGCGCCAGGCTCATCCTGGGTTGTACCACTCTCCTGTTCGACTGCCGGCTGGGCGGCTGTATCCTCTCCTCCACCAAAAAGACCACCCTCTGGGCGTAATACTAATAGATAGAGTGCCACCGCGGCAAACACAATAACCAAGATGAGAAGAATGACTGTTCTGAGCCGCATAATGAATTCCTCTCTCTAAACGCTGTTTAAGGTATCTCTTGCATGGACCATTATCCGCGAGAATTGCCCTTCGATTAACAACATCATTCTCTCGAACCTACGGGGTGATTTCAAGCAATTCAGGCTCGGCTGATGTGTCAGTCAAACCACCAATTGAAAAGATAGCATTTGGTGGGACATCGATGCCAAATTGTCCTAATAGATAGCTAATATCCAGTTGTTCGATAGTATAAATCTGTGCATCATCTTCACCGCGGAGGGCAAAATCGATGTCGGCCGTTGTCTCAATTGCATACTTTAAGAAAAGTTGTTGCTGCGGGTTTAAGGCGACCAAGACAACTTCAGGAGGTGGTGGCGGCGGTGTCGGTGGCGGACCACCCGGCGTCGGCGTTGGTTCATTCGGATCTGGGGTCGGAGTCGGCGGTAGCACCGGTAAGGGCGGATTATACGTGCCGACATGAACTATTCTGGCCTGCTGTAAAAGCACCGAGACAGGAACAGGCCGTGGAGGATCTTCCGATGGGGCGATATGGGCCAGATCACCGGTGGCAATCGTCTCAAATCGTCCATAGGGATCGATCACAAAGATGTTGCCCTGACTAACGCCGGTGGGGCCTTCCTGCTGCAAGAAGAAACTGGCGCTGTTCGATAACAACGTCTGGAATTCTTGATCAAGCGGGTTCAAAGTAAATGATAGCATGATATCAACGGAGTCGCCTGGCGCAATGCCATAGGCCACACTGTTGAGACGATCCACGGGAACGGCCATGGCAACCCAACCTGGGGGCACAAGAGAGGATGGTCCAAAAGTCTCGACGCCAATAAATGTCGGATCCCGAACCAGGCTATCCTTGGTCAAAGTTTCACCTTGGTAAATCTCTTGCCGGGCAAAGAGACCAATGGCCTCTTCGAAACTCGTTAAGACATCGGGGCCCACTTGAGAGGAGGCACGTTCGTCAAAAGCTAGCTCAGCCTCGGTCATCTGCCAACCACGAGGTACGGTCTGAAGCGAGACCACAACATTCACATAGGTAATATTCGGATCGATTGTCGGGGTCGGCGCAAGATCCTCTTCTTGAACTCCCCCTTCCCCATCTACTACTACTTCCTCCGGCGCCGGTGGAACCGGGTCTGGTTCATTATTCTGCCGGATTAAGAAGAAAGCGACAACTGCCAGGAGGAGAATACCAACTACCCCGACGATTATGGCAATGAGACGGCGACCACTCATAGTTCTTTTCCTTAGCGCTGGTCACGAGAAGCGTGAAAACCGCGTGAATTTCCGCATTAACTGTACCATCCTATGTCAAGTTACACAATAGGACTTAGGACATATCGCTTACAATATGTAAACTTCAGACCTGGCAAGATGGTATCATAGGTAAAAATCGGTTGCAAGATTCCACAAGAGCAAGGTTATCTTGCCATCAGCTGCAACCATTTTGAGATATCGACTCAAATAATCAAGTTGAAATTGCCGAACAACAGTAAACAGGTATGCTCTTTTAGCGGGAAGGGAGCGGTGCATCGCTCAGAAGCTGCCACCAGGCTTGCCAAGCTCGAACCGATTCGGCCGGATCTCGCGTTAGCTCCAAAACTGGCACCGGAACCGCTGGCGCTTCTATTGGTATGGGAACGACACGCTTTTCATCAGGCAATAAAAACCCTCCCTCTTCGTGAGCGTAGATAGCTATGTATTCATCGCTATTTACGTAGGTGAGTGTTGCTATCAGCTCAACATGCCTGGTTGATTGAATAGCCAATTCATTTTGTAAGGTATCTTCTCCAACGCCGACAAGTTTTCCGGCTCGTTCCCGCCGGGTTAAATCTAGGACAATCACAAGAGATATAACAACCAGGGAGAGCACAATCATTTGCGTAAGCGTGAGTAGCGGGCGTCGCCAGAGCGTTCGAGAGCGCATAGTTATGTAATCTTAACGCGATTTTGCCGGCATGACAACTGCCTCCTGATTAAGAATTTTTTCCGAACCATTACCCACAAAAGATCAGTCCATAGTCTCATAATACTCAAAGGATTACTTGGTTTATAGTGTACTTGAATAATGATTTGTGTCGGTTTTCGTTTACTCCACAACGACAATCTGGACCCAAAACTCACGATCCGATCCAGGGCCTATTCCAAAAAGTACTCCCTTTGGATTTCTCAGTTTCCAGGCGCCCTGGTATCTACCCGGATCGACTGGGGCTGATAAAAGGACCGAAAATTGAATGTCATCCCCGGGATTGACAACCTGTGAAACCGGGAGTGTATCGGGCCCGGTCAGTAAATCTCCCTCGACGAAAACCAAACTATACTCTTCATCCCAGCTGCAGCTACCAATATTTCGCAGTTGCCATGTCTTGGTAAACGTCTCCCTGGCAGCTATCTCAGAACCGTCCGGTACGGTTACATCGGTGATGAATAGAGCCTTATCGGTACATGGATCTTCCCGAGGTAAATATGTTGGCAATTGTTTATACTGCCAGCCAAAATTCACATTCAATTTACTCTCACCAAGCAATAACTCCGTGTTTACTTCAGCCAGGCTACCGGATGGAGGTAAAGTCCATTCACCACTGAATAAAATAGGGCTGTTCTGGGTACCTTCACTATCAATAGATACACAATACGACCCTGATTGGAGACCTCCGAAGAGGTAGACCCCATTGCCATCTGAAATAGTAGTAGCCAATCCTGTGGATGGGCAATGACCGGCACCCAGGTTAACAATCACGCCACCTAATCCCAGTTCACCAGCATCCCTTAAACCATTTGCTGATAGCAAGCCACCTCCCCGATCAATACAGCCGGTTTCTGTGGTTATCGCCGGATCTACTTCGTCGGGATCTGCCAAACATACATCATGCCAAAGCTGCCCGCTAACGACGGCATTTTCCGGGTCGGCGATGTTCTCCGTCATTAGTTTAAAAGTACCTCTGAGGCCGTTCAGATCCACAACATATATTCCAGCCGGCAAACCTAGTACATCAAGCATGATAGTTTCTTCAAAGGGAATTCGATCCTCGCCACAGCTAGCATCACCCTGGTGGAGACTTTCGATTACTATGTTGAAGTCACTGCCATCACGTTCTTGTCTGATCTGGTCGATGACAGCACAGGCATTAGGCAAATACCCGCGGGCAATCACGTTCACTTCGACTGGAAAAGTCAGTATTTGATTAATCTTGATAGATTCCACATTGGCCAGTCTAAGTTGTGGAAGCGGTGTAGCAACCACTGCGGTTGCAGATGGCAATGCATCATCACCTCCAGGTAGACAAGCTACCAAAATAGCAGCTCCGACAACCACAAACAGGCCAGCAAGCCAATTTCTCACAATCACTCCTCTGGTTGTTGACGATGAATTTTACCACATGGTCAGGTTGTCGTCTTTTCCTGCGTTAAGGTAGAATCAGTCACATGGTCACTTTCAGCCAAATAGATTACCTGGTGGTTGGGCACATTAGCCAGGATCTCTCGACAAACGGATTCGTTCCCGGGGGAACGGCCTTATACTCAGCGCTAACCGCACAAGCTCTTGGATGCCGTGTAGCCGTGCTGACCAGTACGGCCGAAGATTATAATTTGGCGGAGATACTACCGGGGATCGCCATTCATGTGGTGCCGGCTGAAAACTCGACGATATTTCAAAATCAATATGCTGCTGGCCGGCGACACCAGAAATTATTTGGCGTCGCCAGCCCACTAACCACCCAGGATGTCCCAATAGAATGGCAGAGAGCGGCCATTGTTCATTTAGGCCCCATAGCCAATGAAATTGAACCAGATATGATAAGGCTTTTTAGCAACAGTATTATTGGACTAACCCCACAGGGATGGTATCGGACCTGGGATGATAGTGGTCAGGTACGGCCGGGTGATTGGGAAGCATCCGTGGATGTCTTGCCCTATTCAGCGGCTATTATCCTTAGCCCTGAGGATGTCCCTGGTCCTGAAACAGTCTCTGAGATGCGCAGACTAGCTCCTATCGTGGTATTAACTCAACAGGAGGGTGGCTGTGTAGTCTATTTTCATGGCGAAACACGCCAGATATCTGCCCCAATAATTACAGAAGTAAACCCAACCGGAGCCGGTGATATCTTTGCCACGGCTTTCTTGTATCGGTTGCACCAGACCAAAGGCAACCCATGGGAAGCGGCCGGGTTCGCCAATCAAGTCGCTGCCACATCAGTTGCGCAGTTGACTCTTGACGAAAAACTTAATTCTATCCGGGAGGTTCTTGGGCGTGAGGATTGAGTGATGGCCTCGCCGGCCTGTTCACGTCCGATCTTGAGATAAATCCTCCCGTCTAAAAGCGATATGAGCAAAATCTATGCCATAGCCATGCAGAAAGGTGGCGTTGGAAAAACCACCAGCGTCGTAAATATGAGTGCTTACCTGGCTAACAAAGGTCATCGAGTTTTGGTCGTCGACATGGATCCCCAGGCCAATGCGACCTCTTATTACGGTTTTGACAAACGACAAATGAACCCTTCGGTTTATGACCTGCTGATTGAAGAAGCCTCCTATTCCGAAGTAATCGTGGAACATGAGCAGACAAATATGAGGCTTCTGCCCGCCAACCCAGATTTGGCCGGCGCCGAGGTAGAGCTTGTCCACTTGTTCGCCCGGGAACATCGCCTGGAGAAAGCGCTGCTAGAGGCAGATGATCATTTTGACTACATATTGATCGATTGTCCGCCAAGTTTAGGGCTGCTTACGGTAAATGCGCTGACGGCCGCCAGAGACGGCGTGATTATCCCTGTGCAGTGCGAATACCTGGCCCTGGAGGGTTTAACCCAGTTGCTGGATACCCTTGACCTCGTTCGGCGGCATCTAAACCCGAAACTTAACATTCGCGGGTTAATAATGACGATGTATGACAGCCGCACCAATTTGAGCAGGCAGGTTGTCGAAGAGGTAAGATCCCATTTTCCTGGAAAGGTCTTCAGGACCATAATCCCTCGAAACATTCGTTTGAGCGAAGCGCCTAGCTATGGTCAACCCGTAATGCTATACGCGCCAACTTCACCTGGGGCGATCGCATACCAATTACTGTCGTCAGAGCTTTTGCGTGGTGATGCTCAACCCAGCAGCAATTAATGACCGGGCAAGAGGTTGGAGGAAAATTAATTAATGACTAAAAAGCGCGGTCTAGGTCGCGGACTCAGTTCACTCATTCCACCGTCGGATGCGGCCGAGGCCAAAGAAGGCGGTCTCCTATTTGTGCCAATTGAAGCAATAAGCCCCAATCCCCAACAGCCGCGATCGAGGATGAACGAGGAAAAATTAGCAGAACTCGCGTTTTCGATTGGAGAACACGGCCTTATTCAACCGCTTATCGTGACGCAAGTTACAGGAGACCAATTTACGCTTATCGCCGGAGAGCGTCGCTGGCGGGCCGCGGGGATAGCCGGCCTTACCAAGGTGCCGGTATTGGTGATGGAAGCCAGCACTCAGGACATGCTAGAACTCGCGATTATCGAGAATGTCCAGCGGGATGATTTGAATGCCCTGGAAGAAGCAGTCGCCTACCAGCATTTGATCACCGATTTCAGCCTGACCCAAGAAGAGGTCGCCACAAGAGTAGGGAAGAGCCGGTCAACGGTTGCGAATCTGGTCCGTCTCTTGAATCTACCAGGCAATGTTCAGGCAGCAGTGGTGGAGGAAAAGATTAGCGGGGCTCATGCTCGGGCGTTGTTGCCTTTGGCGACACCTGAGGCTCAAACCGAGGTGATGAATATAATTGTTAATCAGGATCTGAGCGTGCGCCAAGTGGAAGCAATTGTAAAAAAACGCTTGGAAGGTCAGAAACCTCGGCCTAAGCCAGCAGCATCGTTACCGCCTGAACTTGTTGAACTCGAATCCTTGTTCAGACAATCCCTCGGCACAAAAGTAAATATTCAGGGTGGCGAAAGAGGGGGGAAAGTCATAATTCATTATTACTCAGCTGAGGAACTGCAAGCCATCTACGAAGCTATTGTTGAAAACTCATAGAGCCACCTTCGATAACTTTTAGCCCATAATATCTCATGATGGGCCATCAACAAGAACCACAGTTGAATTAGACAAGCCTTGGAGTCCTATGGCAAAGGGAAGTTTGATGTCACCCACCGGACAATCTCTTATTCATTCGAAGTTAGATCAAGCAACTCACATCCTTGATGAGCTTGACATTGACTTGTGGCTCACCTTTACGCGTGAAAGTGCCATGTTGCCCGATCCGGCACTGGCATTGATTTACAATTCCAACGTCACCTGGCGTTCCGTTTTCCTTGTTTCCCGAACAGGCAAACATACGGCAATTATCGGTCATTTTGATGCCGATAATGTGAAATCCTTGAATGCCTATCACTGGGTTATTGGCTATCATAAAGATTTGGGCACGCCACTATTAATCGCCCTTAAACAATATGACCCAAATTTAATCGGTATCAACTATTCTGAGAATGATGTCGCGGCCGATGGCTTAACAATGGGCAATTACCATACGCTACTAGGCTATTTGTTTGATTCGCCCTTCACAGAACGGCTCGTTTCGGCTGAGCGAATCATTGGCGCCTTGCGCGGTCGGAAAATCCAAATCGAAATAGATCGAATTCGCCAGGCGGTTGTGACAACCGAAGCACTCTTCGACGAAGTCGAGCAAATTGTTTATCCCGGCATGACGCAACAGCAAATAGCTGTATTTATTCAAGACCGGATCGAGGATTTAGGCTTAGATTTTGCCTGGGATAGGCAGTTCAACCCACTTGTTACCTGCGGCCCGGATTCAATCATCGGTCACGCAGTTCCGGGAGATGTTAAACTCGAACGGGGACATACGCTGCACATAGATCTAGGGGTAAAACAAGCGGATTATTGTTCGGATCTACAGCGTATCTGGTATGTCTTAAAGCAAGACGAAAGCGAAGCGCCGCCTGAAGTCCGACAGGCTTTCAGCGCCGTCTACGGAGCCCTTAAAGCCGGTGAAGCGGCCCTAAGACCTGGGGTGCCTGGTTGGCAGGTGGATGCTGCGGCACGAGAGTATCTTCTTAAGGCCGGATATCCCGAATTCATGCATGCCTTCGGTCATCTTCTCGGTCGCGCAGCCCACGATGGCGCGACTGTACTTGGACCACGCTGGGAACGATACACTGGCATCTGTGATCTTGCGGTCGAATCTGGGAATGTCTTCACCTTAGAACTTCATGTTGTTGTGCCCGGAAGGGGTATTGTGAGCCTGGAGGAAAATGTTCTGGTGACGGAAGAAGGCGTCGAATATTTGAGTAAACCGCAAACTACCTTGCGTTATATTAATAAATAGAGTCCGATCTCTGTCGCCATATGCGGGAATTCTCACAACGATAGTGGGAATCTCCCGGTGAAAAAAATAGATTGTTTATCCCTGTAGTAATAAAGGCTGGCGCATTAGCTATTGGGTAATACGCCAACCAATCGAAGACAGATCTCACCAGGAATTGATAAATTGTCAGACCTTTGGTGCCCTCGCCGTCAATTCCTTTTTCTTGTTCAATTACCAATGGAAAACAGGGAACCATTGCTCCGGCCGAATACTTCAGGAAAGAACTCCAGTCGGGCTGTCGCTGGCGCCGCTTGAAATTCACCGGGGATCATGGTATTCATCGTGTAAGTGTATTGATAGGTGCCGGCCGGCAAAAATTCACTCAAGAATACGACGCGATCATCCCGATACTCAATACGGTCGAAGTGCCACCACCCCCAATAATCAAAGGGGAAATCTTGGCTAATATCCTGGATTCCACCACCAGCGCCGGAAACACTGGTGTCCAGCCCCGGGTCGATTGCTTCAGCTCCGGCCGGAAGTGGATCTTCAACAATGACAAACGGCTGATCATTTGGCACGATAATCGTTAGGTCTACCCGTACTTGTTTTCCGGCTTCGATCTCATTGATCGGTTCGCAATCTGATTCAAGCGGTTGGCAGTCAGCGTCATAATAGAGTCGCTGAACAGAAAAACCTCGATTTATCGGATCCAATCCATCGGCGTTGATAAAACTATTGAGGTGGGCTGTGTAGTAAAGCCGGCCATCCCCTTCATCACGTTGGAAATCCAGAAAGTTTACATCGTCCAGAAGAAGATCTTCCACAGGCGCTTCCAGATTAACAGCCTGATTGATATTGTCCTGGCTAAACTGACCTTTCGCTAATTGTTGACCATTCGCCAGCACCTGATATCCATAATCAGCCTCAAGCTCGCCGGAAGCTACCAGCCATTCACTTAAGGCCATAATGCTCCAAGCATTATCCTGACCGGTCGTCCAATGGCCTGCTTGTCTGGCGATTGTCAACCAACGGACTGCATTAGGTATGATGGCATTATCAGAATCCAGACGGGCTAAAGCATTAATAACCATTGCAGTTCCCCGAATATCACTGCTCAGATTGTCCCAATCCGGAACTGCATCTTCCCAGTGGGCGCCGCTGGCACTCAGGATAACCGAGCCATTCAAATCGGCCAGAAGGGCTTGCTGGTGCAGGCTTCCACCAAGTTGTTGGTAGGTCAGAAGCAGTAATGCTTTGGAATATGGATCTAACAACGCCCGGTGCTCGGTAAAAAGAGCGTCTAAATCTGCCAATTCAGTCGCGTCCCACTCTGCCAAAACATAAAGGAAGAAGGCCTGGCGGTTAGCGTCGGACATATTATTCAATCGATCTACATCTTCTAACTGCCTGTCCAGATAATTGGTTGCCAATCTTATTGACCGTTCATTGGTTGGATAACCAACCTCGGCCGCTTTTGCCAAGCTGAGCAACACAGTAGCGGAAAGGTTCGGATCGCTCATTTCGCTATAACACCATCCCCAGCCGCCATTGCCTTTTTGCAATTGTCCGATCTGAACAACATCCTCAAGGATGTGTTGGTCTAATTCCGCGGCCAAAGCCGGCTCTTCTAAGCCAAGATCCTGGATCACCGCCAGCGTTGCCGCATTTGGAAGAAGGCGTTGGGCAATGGTATGGGCACAATCAGGCTGGTTATCAAGATTATTAATGCTGTTAAGCGCTTCTATCAGGACGCCACCTAAAGAGGGGGTTAGCTGAATATTGACCGCACCCTGCCTGACATCAATATCAGGTGGTAATAAGATCGCTTCTACACGCCGGCCGGCTTCGTCCAACACACCCGAAGTGCCGACGATATCTTCTCCAGTATAGCGAACCACTGGTAAAAGTTGATCCGGTGCTATACCGAAGGTGGGTTTTGTTGCATCCCGATATTCGCCAGCGTCTGCTCGGAAAGTCAGATCGGCAAAAGATACGTCATCCACGGTGACGCCCCATCTGACCAGTTGGTTGCCACCCGCCGGAACCGCTACCGTCTGCTTAGCCCGGTCCAGTAACGTCAGACCTGTTGCCTCAAGTTCGGCTGTAACCTCAAGTAGATCAGCCGAATTGTTTTGGATAACAGCCCCAAGCTGCATCGTATCACCCACTCTAAAGAAGCGAGGCGTAACCGGACGGATGAGCAAGGGCAGAGTACTTATTATTTTGACACTTTCCTGGCCGACCAGGGTCTCTCCCGTCGATGCGAAATCAGTTACACCTTTGCCACTCAACTGCCAGGTAGTGACACTATCTGGCAAGGGGATTTCAGCAGAGGCCCGGCCCGAAGCATCTGTGGTTATCTTGGGATCCCAAAAGGCAGTGTCGGGAAAATTTTTGCGCACATCCTCATCCTCGGCCAAGGCAAAAGATCGAGCAGCCTCAACGTCGCCGCCGCCACCGCCGCCCAGACCTAACACGACGTCCGGTATCTCTACCTCCAGGCCCTCACCTGAAACAATGAGCCCCGACCCAGTCTGGCTCCGTATGGGTTGCCGAGCGTAAAAGGCGTCGATTATCTCTGGGGCGTTGTCCGACTTCAGTGTCAGAACTGCCAGATCAACCAGGGCTAGCGACAAATTCGCCTGGAGTGGGCGACCTTGATGATCTGTCGCCAAAATGTCAAAGACAGCCGTATCCCCAGGCTGATACAGATCGCTCTCAGGAGTAATATCCAGATTTATCCCCAGATGTTCCGGCGATACAATCAGTTCGATCATGCCCAGGCGCATATCGGCATAACGGTTTGTATCATCAACCCCCTTCACTGCGTGAACTGTGAGGAACACATTAGGGGCATAATCCCTTGAGATTGGTATTTCCAAAAAATCGCTGTTCGTGTCAAGGGTAATCAGATGTTGCTCTATTAAGCTCCCTCGTTCTATGGTCAGCCAGGCCTTTACAGGTCCTTCAAAGGGCGATTGAACCAATACCCGGGCTACGTCACCCGGGCGGTACTCTTGCTTATCAACAACCAGGTCCATCCGCTTTTCAGTGGGATCATTTCGCCAACCGCCGTATCTGCTATCGGCCACCCACATCATGGTGCTGCTCGTTTGCGTCTGGCCGCTATCATCAGAAACAGTGGCCACAGCCAGGTATATACCACCCTCTGGTGGAGTAAACGTCGCCTGCCCCTTTCCGATTTCATTTGTTCGCACTTGAACCCGTTCCACTTCGGTGTCATTAACGTCCCACCGGGTAAAGTATTGACCAAATTCCTTAGCCCGCGTTGGCACCCATTCTCGCTGATAAAAAACGACTTCGATGTTACTGTCGCCCACCGCCAGCCCATCCCAATCGACCGTAGTTAGGTCCACATCCAGGCTACTATCCACTGTGCCAAAACTTGTGGCGGGCTTGATGCCAACATATGTTTCGGCCGCATGAAATACAATGTCGGATCGGGCTGATATGGGGAAATTGCTTACATCCGTAACGCTGGCTTCCACGGTCACAAGTCGACTACCTGGCCCAGCTTCAGCCAATAAATTGGCGGGCAGTTGAATAACCAACCGGCCGTCGCCATCTGTTATGCCTTCGCCACCCATAACATATTTGCCAAATGGCTGGCCAGGACCAAAATTAAACCGGCCGCCAGGCTCATAATAGAAATTAGCCCTGTCGCCAAAATTATAATATGGTCCTTCAACATCCAGGTTATACTCCATCTCGGTGACGCTCCAATTGACCACCAGATCAGTAGCCGGAGCGCCAAAGAAATAGCTGGCATCGATGGCGACGTCCACGGTGTCGCCTCGCAATGTTTCTCCGGTACTTGGAATCACCTCAACCTGAAATTCTGGCTTCCGATACTGGGCGACTGTGAATTGGCGATCAGCCTGGAGGTCCTGATCCTGAAAATAGAACCGGTACGAACCGAGCGGAGCATCTTCAGGAATAATGTATGCACCATTAAACTCGCCATTTTCATCCAGCGTTGATCGGAACTGGTAATCAAGCGTCTCATAGTTGGTTGTAAATTCCAGGCCAAGTGTCACTGAATCCGCCGTTGGAAACGGGTAACGTCCATAATTCGTATCGCGCACAATGCCACGAAAATGGACCGTGTCACTAGGCCGGTAGATCGGCCGGTCGGTGTACAGATAAGCAAAACGCTCAAATTCGTCTCTATAGGCCAAGTCGAGACCAAACTGCCAGGCGGTCACATTGTCGCTCCACAGACTGCCGCCTACACCAAAACCTGTCTGACCTGGTGAATTGCTGACTGCCAACACGCCGGGTAAATACTCTTCGTTTGGCTGATAAGGAAAATCAGCCAATCCGTTCTCGTCCGATACCGCTGTTCCAATTTGGTTACCTGACTCATCGAAAAGCGTCAGATCAAGTCCGGCGGCCGGTAGGCCATCCGCCAAGCTTGTTGCCCAAATATAAACCCGCTCGAACATTTCTTTTACGATAAGATTGGTATCCCCGACGACAATCAGGTTTTCTTGATTCTGCCAATATGCTTGATCCTGTCCGATTTCCGGCGCATCAACCTCCAGATAATAAACACCGGTGGGCAGCACGCCGCCGTCGGCTAGGCTCAAGGTCAACAGTTTGGCTGTCTCCGGATTCTTCTCCACAGGGATCGACCACCCTCGAAGCATTTCACTGCGGGGCAAAAATTCATTTGTTCGCCGTTGAACCAAGGTCCCGGTGGGTAAACCCGCATCATATAGACGAGCATCAATAAAGGATACGTTACGATAAATCAGATCAACGTCGCTCGGGTGGCTGGAACTAAATTGGCTTACCCATTCGGGCAGATTCATCGAAACGAGGGGTTCATAATCAGCTGTACGGAACCGCCAAGTGTAATCTTCCCCTAGCGTATTGCCGAATGGATCGGCCGCGCTGCCGGGAACAGTTACCACATACTCCATGCTCCGGTCTAGTTCAGCATCGATAAACAATGAATTGTTATACTCATTGAAGTAACTTCTCGTTTCATCTGGAGTTGGGGTAATAAGGACTTTGTCTTCGAGGGTATCCAGATCCATCAGCGAGGCGAAATAAATCGACACGCCTCGCTGATATTGTTCAGCTTCCTCCCCGTTAGCAGGTGAAGTGCGAACAATGACTGGGTAGGGAACTGTCGTAAAGCGAATGTCATAGACCCGGTCCAACGAAGCCTGGCCGTTTGCTGATCTGGCCGAACTATCTATCTCTAGGGCATAGGGAGTCTCAAGCGCCAGGCTTGTCCCAGGTACCAAGGTTAGGATGTGATCGTTTTCCGACCATACGGGGTTAAGATCCGCCAACGGTCTTAGCGAGACTGCAGCCAGCGTGCTATCGTGATCCATGGGCATGTTAAAGGTGATCGTAATCGGCCGTGTCGGATCGACTCCTGAATCATCGGGTCCAGGGGTGGTGGATACCACGCTGGGTGGAACTGTGGAAAATCGCCAATTGTGATCCGCCGCCAGTTCCCCACCACCAATATCTTGTAGTCCAGCCTGTACTATAACCTGGTAGTTCGTCGCCCCGGCAAGGGGTTCTTCGGGCAGGAAGCGATAAATGCTGGTTGATACCCACTCCCCTTGTCCAACTACGGTCGGCTTAAACAGGAGAGGTTGCGGTAAATCCCCCTGCTGTCCGGTGCTTACCAAAGGGACAACCGGCCGGTTAAAGACAACCGTGATGGCGGCATCGGTCTGCACATCTCTTGTCCCTGCTGCCGGTAACTCTTGACTAACTTCGAGGTAGCCAACTGTCTCAAGCACCAGATTGACTGGTTCAAGCAAGGTCTGTCCCGTTTTAGCCAGGGCAGAGTTGGTCAGCGATACTTCGTACGCTTGCTCTCGTTCGAGTTGATCTTCTGGCGTGAAAATCAACGTGTCCACCTTGGGCCACATGATCGAACCCTTTACCGGTGCCATCTTGCCTAAGGGGCTGACTCGCAGAGCTGCCTCGACGGATCCTTGATCCATAGGTTGGTCGAATCGAAGCGTAATCGCACCATTAAGCATGACTTCCTCGCCTTGGGCAGGCGAACTGTATACGAGTTGCGGCGCCCAATCATAGACGACGCTGGGTCCAGCCGTTGTCTCCGGCGTAGCCGTCGCGGTACCTTCGGAAACCTTTGTGACGGCCGGTTCCGTTCTTACCGGATCATCACGCTTTGAAGTCGCTGATGGTACCGGGTCAGTTGGTTTTTCCTCCTTGCTCCGGCAGGCGCCCAATACCAATGCGAGAACCAAAAAAAGGGCCAATAAGCGAAAAATTCGGTGTCTAGACATTTAGGTGACCTATCTTCAAGAAAGAGATTTATTTATTATCAGATTCAAGGGTGAGTATAATTCGAAGATTCGATTGCTTCCAAGTCCATGCCTAACTTCTCATCTATACTATATAACAACGCCACCGATGATTTCAAGGCTCCATATGGCAGCAGGACCAAAGTCGGCGCATATGGGTAGACACATCTTCGTTAACGTCAGGGCAATCGCCTATAGACTCAAAAGTGTCATGATCGCTCATTTCGGCTCAGAGTTGCTACTGAAAACGGCTTGTACAACATCTAATGTTGACATTATGTTGAGTTTTTCAGGATATTTTACTGTTAACAAAGCTGATTTGGCACCGAGAACGCACAATTCCACTTGATAGGATTTAGTAAACGATTGCCCTGCAAATTCCCACCGTCGCCCACGGCCGCAACGGACCATCCGGCCCGGTAATTGATCCCGGGAGGGTTTTTTTTCTGTGGGATTACCGGAATGGTTGCGGCCGCGGATGAGTATTTGCCAGAGTGAGTCGAGCAGGCGAACCAGGCGCCCCGGCAATTGTTGGGTACCGGTCAACGGGATCCAGCGACTGTACTCGGACCTGGCCATTACTCTTCTGGCTTCGGATTTGAGGTGGAGATCCTGGCGTATTTTGCGAAATTGGAAATTAGAAATCGGAAATTGGATATTGTACAAGAGTAATGTAGCACAAGCGTTCTGTCTAGGCAAAGATGGCAGGGCAATCGCATAGAGACTCAAAAGTGTCATGATCGCTCATTTCGGCTCAGATTTGGTATTGAAAACGGCTTGTATAACACCTAATGTTGACATTATGTTGAGTTGTTCGGGATATTCTACCGTTAATAAAGCTGATATGGCACCGAGAACGCGCAATTCCACTTGATCGGATTTAGTATGCGATTACCCTATCGTTCACGGTCTATCTGTGGCAAATGACCAATTGGTCAGTTATAATGCAGGCGTTGTGACAGCACTGCACTTTATCAATAAAACAGATGAACAGTGGATGGCATTGGCCTTAACCCAGGCTGCACAAGCCATGGCCAGCGGCGAAGTTCCGGTAGGCGCAGTGGCGGTGCTCAATGGGCAGGTTATCGCCGAAGGGCATAATGTCAAGGAGGCGGAACAAGATCCAACAGCTCATGCTGAAATGGTGGTTCTTCGCCAGGCTGCCCAAGCACTGGGCAACTGGCGACTTGGCGGCGTTACCCTTTTCAGCACCCTGGAACCATGCCCCATGTGCGCCGGCGCGATGATCCAGGCTCGCTTAGAACGCCTGGTTTACGGCGCAAAGGATATCCGCTTTGGCGCCGATGGCTCGGTAATCGATGTGTTAGCCGAACCACGATTTAACCACCGGGTGATGGTAACCTCAGGGGTCATGGAAGATGAATCGGCCGGGTTGATGCAATCCTTCTTCCGTCAGGTACGCCACACAACATAGCGGGCGCAGCCCGCAGTCGCATTTATTATTCAACAATTAACAACATATATGGAGAGGTGCCGGAGTGGTTGATCGGGGCGCTCTCGAAAAGCGTTGTGGCTTTGCGGTCACCGTGGGTTCGAATCCCACCCTCTCCGCCTTGTTTTAGGACTCCAGAAATGGTGTGTGCTGGGAACCATAATATTGCCGATCTGGTAAGGTTATTTTTCCCAAATGGGGTGGCAAAGTTATGCCTCCCTAGAGTATGACGACAAAAAGCCTGTGTGAGAACGATCATGCGGGCTTTTTTCATTTCTCTCCCCTCCCGCCGAGTTTTTGTAAAGTTTCACGCCAAGCGACCATTCCCGCTTTGCTACGCAAAATGCCCGGTTTTTCCAGATAATCTTAAACCTTAAACTTAGTTGGTTACAAACCTTGCTTAAGTACAGCATACACAGCCTGCCGCACCTCTTGCCGATACTCAGCTTTTGTCCTTTCTCCTTGTATTGAATTTATTGAAGATTAAATCATCGTTGTTTGATTCAGTATCTCAATTAGTTATTTTGGAAACTCTGTGAGCTTGCCAACGATTTGTTCACCGGCTCGGCATTTTGCGCCTCCCAACATCATTTACATGGCTTGAAACGCTGTTTAGCGCGTCGCTCACTCTGAGGCGAAGCCGAGTTAAATGTAACTTGGGTTAGCCCGCATTTATATCTTTATGGACATGGTACAGAACCGACTATGTTTATTTTCTGGATCGTGTAACAAGAAACATCCTACTTCCCTGGCTGTGCAGAGTCTAGACCTTTAGCAAGCCACGGAACCCCCTTGCGGCATAGTATGATTCTGCACCGTTGTGATACATGAAAACATGATCATAGCGACGATCACAAAAGATGGCACCACCAAGTTTCCTGATCGTAGAGGGTGTTTTCACCCAGCTTGATGTTTTCGTATCGAAATTTCCATGTTTCTGCAACTCCCGATATTGTTCTTCGGTTAATATCTGGATGCCCAATTCAGCAGCCATATCCATGGCATTATTTTTCGGTTTATGTTCTTTCCTTGATTCCCACGCTTCGCCATCGTAACAAAGGCTTCTTCGGCCTTTCGGACTTTCTGCTGAACAATCATAAAAAGTGTATTCGCCCGTCTTTTCATCATAACCAACTACATCCGGCTCACCACCCGTTCTTTCCATTTCATTCAGCGACCACAGTTTTTCAGGATTAGCTTCAAGCTTTTCTTGTACTTTAGGCCAGTCAAGAATTTCATGGCGATTCATCTTTTTCTCAAACCGGGCTTTCAATGCACTGAGTAGTTCTTCATGTTGTTCTGGTGATAACTCTTTTTGATTGCCATTAGTGTTTTTCATACTTTAGATTCTCCCTTTGCATTCAATGCAATGATACTCATGCGGGCTAACGTTGTGCGTAACCTGCAGGCCGATGTGACGCCGACCGTGCGCAAGCACGGACCGTTGACAGGGGGGACCGTCGGGTTCACGCACGTATTAGATCTCACGGCCGTTCACTTCTACATCATCCGGTTGAAATAGTCATTGGAAGAGTCTCCGTCAGTCTGTGCCGTCAGCGCCCGCCACTTGTCGAAGACTCTCGCCACCTCCGCTGCAGGAACCAATATGTACTGCGAGCACTCAGCCTCGCACCCGTGAGGATAGCCAAGAAGGTTGTTCATGGAGTTGTTGATTGCCAGCTGAACATCCGTACTCGCGCTGTCGACGTCCGGCCAGCGATCGGCAATGTCGGACAGCTCCTCCGGCTTGAGACTCATGAGAGTGGAATACTCCCACCACGGATCGTCTGCCTGGGGATCAACGAGGAACGGACCTTGTGCTACTGCCTTCAGGCACTCCCCGATGATCTGGAGCTCTTGATTGCCGAGGGATTCCATGCGTTCCTGTCGATCTAAAACTATTATTAACCTGCGTAACTGCTCGATAAAATCCTCATATTCATTTTATCAAACGTAATATGCTGGATGATGCCCTAGATCAGGCAATAAATCAGCAAAACATGGTTGATTTAATGAAAAATTTAGGTTTATTGAGCATTTATGCTTGATAAATCTCTATATAGTATCCAAAATAAGATTGATCTAATCATAAGTTTATAATGATTATGGAACAAGTTTTTTAAGGGTTTTTCAATAACCAAAGGTAGAGTCTCATAGTGTGGTGTAAATTGGTTTGACGAAAATGGTCATCTGTGCTTCTCTAATTGTTCGAACAAAACAATAGAAAAAGAGCACAAGATGACCGATATAACTATGGCCTTTATGGAACTGTTGCGCAAGCATGAAATGGATATCGATTCTGGGCCTATCATGATTTTATATATGAGCAGACACCACTGGCAGCTCTCTCCCCTGATCAGCTGAAGAGCTACGCGACTGCCATTGGCCTGGATACCGGTCAATTTAGCCAATGCCTGGACACAGGCCAATATGCCAGCTATGTTTCCCGGGATCGGCAAGCGGCTTTCTCAGCCGGCGCAGCGGGTACGCCAACTTTTTATATTAATGGCCAAATTGTCAGTTTCTCGTACGATTCAATGGCGGCTGCTATTCAGGCCACATTGAATTCATAAATCACCATTAAGACGAAGGCGTCTGGTTCTATGGGTTGTCATTAAGACCCATACCTTCCGATTTAAAGACCTATTAAGGAGTAATAAATGAGCCAATTAGAACATTTTCGACACGAGATTGATAGCTTTATGGGATCCCATCCTCAGTCACCACTTGACCATGATGCCCAGCACAATTTCAGCGGGCTCAACTACTATGAGTTTAAACAGGAGTTGGTTCTAGAGGTTGAGGTTGAACGCTTCCCAGAAGACGAGCCCTTAATCACTATGCAAACCAGTACCGGTGCGGAACAAGATTACCGCCGCTGGGGCAAGTTTGATTTTGAATTCGGTGGTCAGCAAACTTCCCTCACTATCTATAGCAATGCGCTCGGCGCTGACTTTTTTATGCCCTTCAAAGACGCCACCAACGGCCTGGAAACTTATGGCGCCGGCCGGTATATGGATGATCACCGGCCCGGGATGCAACGGATAGGGCCCAATCGATTCGAGATTGACTTCAACTATGCCTATAATCCATATTGTGCCTACAGTCCCTACTATAGCTGTCCACTACCGCCAAGAGAAAATTGGCTAAAGGTACCAATCGATGCCGGAGAGAAGAAGTATGTGTGAGATGTACTCATGGCCACGTTAACGATTTGGACATTAAATCCTAATACTTCTTCTAAATGCTGCTGAAACGAAGCGCCTCTTCCTCTTTTCTTCCCCTACTGGTTCACCAACTGATTGGCCAATACGGCCAATCAAGCTGCCTGATTATTTGTTCTCTGTTCGGGCAAGACATCCACTGCTAATCTGCCCTTCGGTTAAACGAAGAATGGACAGAGAAGTTGGAATTTCATCTTGATACTGATGGTTGGCTTTCATTATCAGAAGTTCTTACGGTTTGGGGATGGCAGACCTGCGCAGAGTGCCTTTTTTATAGCGGACATGGCCGTTCGATTGTCTTTGAAGGAACCCACATGTCGATATTGATCTTCAAGATCAATTCGTCAGAGCCTTAGTGGACTTTGTTTCCAGCCGCCTGGTCGAGGACAAGCTTGACCAAGCCGTCATGTATTTATACGACCTGACCAGCGGCTAATTTCTGGAGCGCATTCTCGCCCTCAACCTAATCAAGCCATCAACAAAGCAATTACCAGCCATTTCACTACATCAAGTCCCGCTATGACCCACCGCGTCTAATTCTATGACCAATTGCATAGCGCCCGTTCTCGTGACGTGAATAAATTGTATTTTTCCCACCGTTAATGTCTCTGTTACTGCGAAGGACAAGGACTCGATATTCCTTGACAAATATCTTGCCACCCACAGCACATGTTGTGCTGTAGAAGAGTTATTAATGGATGAGGTCTGATATGCCTAAGATATTGGTGATTGATGATGAGCCGCAAATGCGCGCGCTGTTGCAAAAGGTCCTGGTCAAAAACGACTTCGAAGTTGCTTTCGTTGAAGACGGTGCTAGCGGTCTTCGTGAAGCGAAGTTATTTCATCCCGATCTCATCATACTTGACATAATTATGCCGGGTATGGACGGGTTCGAAGTAGCCAGGAAGCTACAAAACGATCCCAACTGTGCCCATATACCTATCATGGTTCTCACCGCCCTGGCCACCTCTTATGGTCGCGAGACAGCGCTTGAAGCTGGCGCAGACGACTTCGTAACCAAACCCTTCAGCCTTGAAGATATCGTTGCCAAGGCCAAGGCGCTGACTGATGAAACCAAAAGCTCTCCCAACAACCCAACAAAACCGTTGAAAACCTGGGATCAAGCCAGGCTCATCTCTGTTCATAGCCTACGAGGCGGTCTTGGTTGCACAACGATGGCTATCAATCTGGCTTTTACCCTTAATAACTTGTGGCACAAGCCCACTCTACTATTGGATGGCGATTTTGCCAGCGGTCAGGTTGCCATGGCCCTCCATCTATCTGAAGGCCTCAGCTGGACCGACCTACTACGCTCCAGCGCCAGCAATTCCGTTCACCGAAGCCTGGAAGACGAATCTATTGCCCATGAGAGCGGCCTGCATATACTAACGGCTCCCCGCGATCCGGGCCACGCAGATCGCTTCAGCTCGCGCCTCCTCGAACACACTTTAAAATTGATGGAGCATCGATACGAGTACGTTATCGCCGACCTGGCCCATGATTTTCGTGGCAACACTCTTGAAATACTGAAAGAGTCCGAGCAGATCCTCTATTTGCTATCGCCTGAACATATCTCCCAGCAATTGGCAGTAAAGGCACTGGATGCCTACGATGCGATGGGCATCAAGGAGGAAAATATCGAGTTGATCCTGGTCGAAACGCGCCCTGGCAACGCTATCAAAGTAAGCGATATCGAAAAGTTCATCGGCCGTTCGCTCTCAGCATACGTACCCTTCGCACCCGAGATGACCGATGCAATAAATCAGGGGCTGCCATTCACCCAGGCTTATCCCAGCCATGCGATATCTACCCTGACAGAAGATCTAGCCTACCTGTTGAGTAAGCCAACCCATAAATACCCGACCCAGCCCAAGCAAAACTCCACTTATCAAAAGCCGCGTCCTCAACTATCGAAAGCCGGTCAGAATGGTACGAATCACCGGCCGAGCCACTCCTTGTTAAAAAGAATGGGGCTTGTGAGATAGCCGCTTTCATCACAAGAGCAGCCACCTACATGCTTTCAGTCAATGGCACAAAGCCGTAAACGCCACGTCTTCCTCATAGGATACCTTGTACGGCAGGGTACAAGTGAAGTCATTGCTTGCCCATAAGCCTTACCAGCTTAAATATTCAGACAATAGGCCTCGTTTGCCGGCTGCTTTACTCCCATTTCCTGCCCGGCCACGACCAATTGCCTAGATGGCAGTTTAGATCGAATTAATTGTGAATCGATGGCCACCCCTACCTCTCCGCTAACTCCAGTCGGCATTCTCCTCACTTACCGGGCTACAAAAGGGAAAGAAATTGGTATATCTCAACGCATAATTTCTTTTTTTCGCTTGCAGTCCGTGTGCTCCAACGGCCCTTTCCCACCCCGTGAAAACTGGCTTTCAGTCCCGATCCCCCGCGGCGAGATGAACTAAAAGGAAGAAGGGGACTAGTGACCGAAAATGAGTCATAGGACCTGTCAGAATCTGGATTCTGCGTCTTCAGTTTCGGGTCCAAATTACTGATAAACTGAGTATATTCGTGCTGTATACTCCTCGTACTCAAACAACTTTAGCAGAGTAAAACCTGAGAAAAGCTGCTCGTATCTCCCGATCTCATCACTATATCGACCTGGATCATTGAAGTAACGCGCATATGCGCCTGTATTCATGACAA
>DATLAB010000028.1:0-8023 GCA_035527655.1 Patescibacteria group bacterium
TATGCTGGAGATCGTGCGCCGGGAAAAGCTCAGCCTGGTTATCGAAAGTAACGGTGTCCTGTGTACTTCTGAGATGGCGGCCGAGGTGGCTAAGGCAAAAGATCGCTTCGTTTCCATTAGCCTGGATGGGGCCGATGCGGACACCCATGAATGGGTGCGGGGCATCAAAGGTTCTTTCGAGTTAGCCAAGGAGGCCGTGCGCAACCTGGTAGATGCCGGTATCCGGCCGCAAATTATCATGTCCATTATGCGCTGCAACGCGGACCAGTTAGAGGCCATGATCCGCCTCGCCGAAAATTTAGGCGCTTCATCGGTGAAATTCAATATTATCCAGCCTACCGGCCGGGGCGAGATGATCCATGTGGGGACCAATGGTTTAGAAGTGCAAGAACTGGTCGAATTGGGTCGCTGGGTGGATGCTGAATTGTCGGCCCACAGCCAACTAACCCTTCATTTTGACTACCCCATTGCATTTCGCCCACTAAGCCGCATTGCTACCGAGAATGGCGCCGGCACCTGTGGTATCGTTACTATTTTAGGCGTTATCCCAACCGGGCACTATGCACTCTGTGGCATCGGTGAACATGTGCCTGAGCTGGTATTTGGTCTTGTGGGATCCGACTCATTGGACCATCTTTGGCATCACCAGGCTACTTTACAGCGGTTGCGTGGCGGGTTACCCGAACGGTTAGGCGGCGTTTGTGGTCGTTGCTTGATGAAACACCGC
The DNA here is from genome assembly GCA_035527655.1 of Patescibacteria group bacterium. GTDB lineage: Bacteria > Chloroflexota > Anaerolineae > Promineifilales > Promineifilaceae > UBA11865. The sequence continues at coordinate 728 of DATLAB010000028.1, forward strand.
TGCCTGGGCTCTTGCGTAGCCCAAAACCACTATCGAACCAGTGATCTTTTCGCCCCTTTTTGGTTTTGCGAACAGGCCGACAAAATCGGGTTGTTCCCAGATTCACGCGTAAGGGATTAAAGGAGATTCTTATGGCACTATTATTGTGCCGGGAGGAGTAAAAATGACAAAAGAGATGTCGGCTAAACGTATTTATGAAGCCCCGATGATGATCGAACTTGGAGAACTCGCCAGAGGATTTGGGCAAGGGGATCAATGCTCCCCCGGTAGTAACGCTAGCAGCCCAGGCGCCAACGCTTGTACAGACGGTGCCGTAGCGGACTGTGGGCAACCTGGACCACCTAAATGTTGTCAGACTGGCACTGCACCGGTGTCCCCTCCCCTTGGATCAAGCAGTGGCGGGGGTTCGGGCTTCGATACGGGTTCAGGTTCTGGAGACGACTCAGGCTCTGGCGAGGGTTCGGGATTTAGTGTTCCATAGACCGGCGATCCACACTGCCCCATTAGAAATACTACCCATAGTCTCGCTGACCTTGGCGGATGGTAGTGTCTGGTTTTGCTCGGCCGGGGACGAGCCGTCAACCTACACCGTCTCGCGACTAGCAGCAGCGATGCAATTGAAGCCAGTATCTGGCGAGACAGATGGCTGGGACACATTTACAGGGACCGCAATTCACCGGCTCAATATCTCTACCAGCTTCCCAGCGTTTGAGACGGGGACTGTCGGATATGATCTCCAAGATGCCGCTATCGATCACAAACACAATAGTCTAAAAGCCACCGATCTTGGGCACCATGCATTACTCCCGTGGGTCAGATCAATCACCAGGCAGGCCCATGTTACAAAGTGCGTCCTGAACCCCATCAAAAACGACGGTATGCTTGCGTCGCAGCTAGCAATCCTATCATTGATTATTGCTAGAGAAGTGGAGCTTGGTAGCGGGCTATTGCTACATGGTGCTTTGGTAGAACGTGATGGAAAAGGTGTGATTCTGGCCGGTCCGAGCGGGTCCGGCAAGACGACAATCAGCCGCCGGCTCCCGCCCCCTTGGCGTTCTCCATGTGATGATACAACGCTATTGATTCGCGATGATCAGGGAGTCTATTGGGCCCATCCCTGGCCAACTTGGAGCAACTTCATGTTCGGTGGGCAGGGCGGTAGCTGGGATGTGCACCATGCAGTCCGACTGGAAGGTATCTTTTTTCTAAACCAGGCAACCGAAGACATGGTAAGCCAGGTGGGGTCGGCAGCAGCCACATGTTTACTCAATGAGGTTGCGGAACAAGTTTCCCGACTTATGTTGTATACCATGTCACCAGACGAGGTACGAGCCCATCGCTTACGACGCTTTGAGACCATTTGCTCCACTGCAAAACAAGCGCCTGTCTTTCGCCTGAGAATGAGCCCCGCCGGGACCTTCTGGCGCGAAATTGAAGAAGTTCTGCACCAGAATGGGGGAATATCTTGAGCAAGAAGTTGATGCCGAAACTTCGATCTCTAGATCTGGGGTCCGACCCTATCACGACAATAAAGCCTAGGTCACAGCATGGTTTCGCCAATGGTGGCTATGACAATCCGCTGATGTTGTGCCACACAGGGGTTAGCATGATGCCAACCCTGTGTGAACAGGATCTGCTAGAGGTTCAACTTTGCAACGATTTGTCAGTACGAGTGGGCGATGTCATCGTCTTCCGAATGCCAGGACAACGGACGATCACCGTCCATCGTATCATAGGCATCAAGCCGGATGGTATCCGCACCAAAGGTGACAATAATGATTATGAAGATCCCTGCCTTCTTAAGCCCGATGATGTAGTTGGTTGCGTCGTAGCTGCGTGGCGAGGCCATCTTCGGCGGAAGATCACCCGAGGCAAAACCGGTCTGATGGAGATTGAGTTCGCTCGCCTGCTTCGGATCATTGACCGACGCGTTTGCACCTTACTCTATCCTCTCTATGTTCTGCCTGCTCGCGCTGGTATTATCCAGCGCTTGTTGCCCGTTCCTCTACGTCCCCGAGTAGTGGCCTTTCGATCTGGTGGGCGTCAGCGGCTACATCTCTTGCTCGGTCAGCATTGTATAGGTCATTATGAAGAAAATGGCGGATGCTGGACCATCCGCCGGCCATTCCGATTGTTTGTAGACGAGAGGCTATTACCCTGTCATCGCGACTTTATGGATAGCTAGCTAAAGCCCATTCAAAGTGTCAAAACCTTAACACCCCTCACGTCAAACCCATGATCGCTAAAGCTAGGGCACTTTACAAAAGAATACGGCCGGTTCTGACCCAGCTGGCATATATCCCACGAGCGCTGAATCTGGTGTGGGCGGCCTCCCGAGGCTGGACTGTGGGCTGGCTTGTTTTGCTGGTCATCCAGGGCCTGCTGCCGGCCGTCAGCGTGACCTTGTCCAAGCTGTTGGTCGACAACCTTGTTATTATGGTCGATTCCGGTGGAACCAGAGAGACAATCCAACCGACCCTGGGCTACGCTATCTTGATTGGCGGCATCATGGTGCTGACCCAGTTTTTGAGTAGAGCGAGTGAGTGGGTGCGAACCATCCAAGGTGAATTGGTGCGCGAACATGTCGCCTCATTAGTACATCAACAGTCGGTTGCTCTGGATCTGGCGTTTTATGATTCTCCCGAGTATTATGATCATCTCTATCGTGCCCGCTCGCAAGCAAGCTTCCGGCCGGTCACACTCCTGGAGAATCTTGGCAACTTTCTGCAAAACAGCATTACCCTGGTGACCCTTGGGATTCTTCTGGTCCCATACGGTTTATGGGTGCCGGTTGTTCTCTTTGTAGGAGCACTACCGGTTTTTTACGTTATGCTGCGCCACAGCCGATACCAGCACGACTGGTACATGCGGACAACGGCCGATCAACGGCGGACCTGGTACTATGATTGGTTGTTGACATCCCGGGGACCGGCGGCTGAAGTTCGTTTGTTTCGACTAGGTGAATATTACCGGCTTGCCCACCAGACATTGCGTCGTCGCTTGCGTGACGAGCGTTTGGTTTTGACCCGCAAGCAAGGACTGGCCGAATTGGCCGCCGGTTTATTTGCCTTACTACTTGCTGCAATCACCATGATATGGATGGTCGGGCAGGTATTACAAAGATTAGCTACTTTAGGTGACTTAACGTTGTTTTACCGGTCATTCAGCCAGGGTCAGGGAGCGCTGAGCTCGCTATTACGCAATGCAGGACAGATCTACACTCACAGCCTCTTTTTGGAGCATTTCTTTGAGTTTTTAGATTTGGAACCTCAGATACAGGATCCAGCCCATCCATCCCCGGTCCCGATAGTTCTGGAGAAAGGCATTCGATTTTCTCGGGTCACATTCCGCTATCCCGGCGTCGAACGAGCAGCATTGTCTGACTTCGACCTGACCATCGCGGCCGGCCAGGTCACCGCCATCGTCGGCAGCAACGGCGCCGGCAAAAGCACCCTCATCAAACTGCTTTGCCGTCTTTACGATCCTGAGTCTGGCTGCATCGAAATAGATGGGTTAAACATCCGTGATTTTTGTGTCTCCGATCTGCAAAACCAGATCGCCATCTTGTTCCAGGAACCCTTCCATTTCCAGGCTACGGCCAGACAAAACATTGCCATCAGTAAATTGAACGGCCAGAATAGCAGTAGCGACGTCCAGCGAGCAGCTCAGGCGGCCGGAGCCGACCAGGTCATCGCCAGATTGCCTCAGGGCTACGAGAACATGCTGGGTAACTGGTTTGAAGGGGGCACCGAGCTCAGTGTTGGCGAGTGGCAGCGCATCGCCTTGGCCCGGGCCTTCTATCGTCGGGCGCCAATTATCATTCTCGACGAACCCACCAGCGCCATGGACCCCTGGGCCGAGGCGGATTGGCTCTGGCGCTTCCAAGAACTGGCCCAAGGACGCACGGCCATTATCATTACTCACCGCTTCACGACGGCCAGGTTTGCTGACGTCATTCACGTCATGGATCAGGGTCGCATCGTCGAATCTGGCACCCATGTCGAGTTACTCAACCAGAGTGGCCGTTACGCTAGTTCCTGGCGCCAACAAATACAACACCAGCGAACTTCCTCGAGTGATCCCCGAGTCTAGCCAACTCTAATCCCCTTCAACACCTTCAACTTGTACTAACCGTCTCCTATCAACTACACTTAGTGTATTGTGCCACGTCAGAATAGTGCGTTACCGGATGCAAGCTACCAATTCTTTCTGTCTGGCTTGCGCGGTCACTGGGATCCGCCAGCTCTAGAAACTGCTCGCCACCTGGTTGAAGAAGGGATCAGCTGGCAGCTATGGTTGGAATTCGTACAGAGACAAAGATTAGCTCCTCTTCTCTATGAGACTCTCCGTGGCCTGAACCTGTTGCCTCTGGAAGCAGTACAATCTCTACGACAGGTCTATTTATGGACAGCCATGCGCAACAGTTTGCTTCTGGATGAGCTGGGAATGGTGCTGGACGGCTTACAGACTGCGGGGGTTTCTGTGATGCCTATAAAAGGTGGCGCCCTGGCCGAGACAGTTTATGGCAACCCGGCCGTGCGCCCCATGGCTGATCTGGATCTTCTGGTAACACCGGCCGGCGCAAACGCTGCTTGTGCTACTCTGACCGCACTGGGGTACACCACAGATAGCCTGGAACCCTGGCCAAATCATGCCCGGCGATACCGCCAGGTTCTTGAGTTTATCCGAAAGGCCGAGGGAGGTCTATACTTTCTCGTTGATTTGCATTGGGGGGTGGTGGATGTCCCATATTATGAACGCATTCCCATCGATACCTGGTTTGAGGGTGCCGAAACAGCAATTCTCGGCGGCGTTGAAACCCATATTCCCTCAGCCGAAGATCACCTGCTTCTCCTATGTGCCCACCTAGCGTTTCACGAAAGGTATTCTAACGACTTGCTTCGGCATTGTGATTTGGCAGCCATAATTCATGCGGCTGGTGAAACATTAAATTGGGAGACGGTATTTCGCCAGGCCGCCGGCTGGCAAATGGTAATACCGCTCCAACGGACCTTGTTACGGTTGGAGAGTATTTGGCCGAGAACCGTATCCCCAAGCGTCGTCCGGGAAGCGGATAGATTACCGCGTTCGCTGGCGGAAAAACAATTTCACCGCTGGGTGCTTGATCGCCACCGAAATCCAACAGCTGACGTACTGCTGTTCGTGGCATCGACACCCGGTATATTACGCAAGTTCGGTCTCTTTCTAGAACAAACATTTCCCAGCCCGATTTATATGCGCCAGCGCTACCATCTGAGGTATGCCAAACTCTGGCCTTTAGCCTATCTCTGGCGCGCCGCTCTGATAATAAAAAATCTGATGAAACGGGATCGCACGTATGAAAGCGGTAGCTCAAGCAATGGTCCGGCCGGCTGAGTCTCACCCTAAATTCCTGCCACATTTTCCCAACTGGGTCTTCGGGGGACGAAGCCATTCTCTAACCGCGAATTAATATATCCTCCCTAACTGATCGGATATGGTGTCCCATCTCGGCCAGAGATATTAGGCTGCCGGGATTGGGCTGATAGAGGTGGATGATCAGAGCCAATCAAATTGCGCCTCCATCCGGATCTATTGCTGGCGTTAACTTTAGCGCCGCACCACTGGTAGGAATATCTGTTGGGGATTTATGATCACAAAGCCACTAATCCCATTGTCGCCTTCATCACTTTCAACGATTTGCGAACTACTATCGATAACCACCCAGTATTGGTGTAGTCCAGGAGAAAGATCTCCCCAGATCGCTTCGGCCATAATTGTCCGTCGGGCACAGCCGGGAACAGGGAAGCCGGGGGAATCAGTGCCCGTTATCGGTACCGATGTGGAGGCAATAACTTGGGTCAGATCTGAATCGGCGTAAAATGTCACAGAAAATGGCACGGAAACATCGATATTGCCATTATTTCCAACAATCACCTTCAATTTGGCTGCGGCCGTCCCCCCTGGATCACTGGTAAAGGCAATCGAGCTACTCAATCCGTCAAGTAGAAGATTTGGGAAAAGCTGTTCGGTTTTAGCCCAGGCACGGTAGCGATCCCCGACAGGTGTCAATCCAGTCAGGCTACCCGATTGATCATCAAAGGCGACTAAATCGCTGATGTTCCCAACCGACGGTGTGTTAGCGATACTAAACCAAAGCCATTGTTGGACCAGCCGGTTGTCATCCAGGGCGAGACCAAACGTTTCGTTTCGGGCAGTGGTTAGAAAAGCCAGCGTATCATCCATATATTCAAGGACGCGGTCTTGAGTAAAGCACTTACCAAATTCATCCTGCAACCAGCATGTGGCGCCATCCTGCTCATTAGGATATATCAGTGAAAATTCCGACATGATCAAGGGCTTGGTCCGCTGGCCGTGGTTGGCCATCCATCTCCGCATAGCCTCAACTTGCTGGGCAAATATGGTCACTTCATCATGCTCTGCGACGCAATATACTTCCTCCAAATCGCATGTATCCCTATTGGATAATGGGCCACTTCCGTCGGGATCATAGCTACCTTTCTTGCCGATGGCCGGGTCCGTGCCCATAGCGACGCTGGCTATCCCATTGGCCTGGCCTTGCGAATTTACCTCAGGGAGGATGTAGATATGCATGTTCCATACGTCCACGGGCATAGGAACATGGTAGCGATCCAGGTAGCTATTCCATACCAGATCAAGGTATGACAATCTGCCGGGAGTGACTTCAACCAATCCCGAAATCGCAACCAAAGCTGTTGGATCGCGATCTTTAATAAAGTGATAAGCTTGATGATAAGCTTGGGCATAGATTTCTGGAAATGTGCCTCTTGGCGCCTGCGAACCAGGTTGAGGACCACGATCTACCTCGCTGCCAACAATCCATAATGCCCCTCGTCTGTCAGCGATCAAGCTCCCCAGCCCTGCCTCTGTAAGTTGAGGCGAGATGCTGAACGTGGGTAGATATTCTCCAGCTAATCTATGTTGCTGCACCCAGATGAGGGGGACAAATTCGGAACCATTCGGCGCCTCCCCGCCTGCGTCAGTGTTAAAGCTCGAAAACCAACCGGCACCAAGATCATCAAGCCATTCAAGCTGAGATGATTCGTCAACGGTGCTCCCGTAGGTGACGCCATACCGGCAGCCTGGAAACCCAATCTGCGACTCCGAAATAGTTGAGGTCCGATTTTCATCGAACGATGATTCAGCCTTATAGAAATTTACGCTAAGGGTCAAACTGGCCGTCACCCCCAGCAAGAACAGCACCAGGATGATAAACCCAATATATTTATCATTGCGCATCATCAATCCTCTATTTCTTCGTTGCCGTAGAATTTT
>DATLAB010000029.1:0-87808 GCA_035527655.1 Patescibacteria group bacterium
ATATCAGTCTGCCCTACCCAGATGCGGCCGAACAGGCCCTTCAGGTCGCCCAAGCTACCGCGACCAATCGATCATCCATGGCACAAGACGTTGCTCGAGGTGCGCCAACGGAAATTGATTCTATTTGCGGCTCAATTGTCCGTTTGGGCCGAGAATTTCATATCCCTACGCCGGTCAATCAAGCCTTACTTCAGCTTCTAAAAATCCAGAATGTTCAGGGGAATTGGTTTGATGAGTTAGACAGATTGCCACTCGAAATAATGGCTGATTTTCGTGCGCTGGCAACCCAATATCAGGAATCTAAATAATGATCGTAACTGACAAAATATCAGTCGTTCGCACGATGCGTTGGTCCGATCCGAATACCGAATGGGGATTGGTACCTACGATGGGCTATCTCCACGAAGGCCATCTTTCCCTGGTTCGTCAGTCAATTGCCGAGAATGATCGCACAGTTGTTACTATTTATGTAAATCCAACCCAGTTCGCTCCTGGTGAAGATTTGGACGCTTACCCCCGCGACGTGGATCGCGATCTGGGTCTATTGGAGAAATCGGGTGTCGATCTTGTCTTCGTGCCTGATGATGCGACTATGTATCCTGAGGGTTTTCAAACGACAGTAGCTGTGGGGAATTTAACCAGATTATTAGAAGGAACTTCGCGCCCATCTCATTTCGAAGGCGTAACCACCATAGTGACAAAGTTATTCAACATTGTCCAGCCATCAAGGGCGTATTTCGGTCAGAAAGATGCCCAGCAGGCAATCGTTATTCGCCAACTTGTCTCTGATTTGAATGTCAATCTGGACCTGGTAATCTGCCCGATAATACGAGAATCGGACGGCCTGGCGATGAGCTCAAGGAATGTGCGACTAGATTCCAAACAAAGGGTAGCGGCAATCGTGTTATGCGAAGCACTCCAGTCGGCCATTAGTGCTATCGAGAGGGGAGAATCGGATGGGGCTGCGCTTCGAAAAATCATGGCTGAGACGATTCAAAAGGAACCATTGGCCCGAATTGATTATATTAGCGTTGCCGACCCAGTTACCCTGAAAGAAGTGTCAAATTTCGAAGGCGAAGTTCTATTATCAATGGCGGTATTCTTCGGCGACGTGCGCCTGATTGACAATGCTTTGATGAAGTAGATAGGATTTATTGCTGGCTCCAAAATGCGATTTCACCAGATGAAAGGAGTTTGATTTCCGTTCGATCTAGATAGACAACAGCAATATGGGAGACGCCTTCTTCCAGGATAGGTACAGTCAGGGCATTACTCTGCGGAGACCAAATGCGATGGCTTAAAGCATACTGGTCAAAAAATGGCAAGAACTGGTGAGTGAACGTCCGGGATGGCGAGAAATTCAGCAACAGCCGCTTTTGTTGGCTATCTACATCCACTATCCACAAATCCATCGTTAACTCATCTACCTGACCCTGAATCCGTGCACGATGATTATTTTTTCCCGGTGGTACAAGAGCCTGCACAGCCCCAATATCATGATTTGAAAAACTGAAATAGGCGATGGACCTTCCATTTGGCGACCAGAAATAGGCGACAACATTGTCTGAGGTCAAAGTTCGAATCTCGTTTTTTATCGGATCGACAATCCGCAAAGGGCCATAGCTGGCTATTGAATTCGAAACTGGGCTTGAAATCGCCAGCAACTCATCAACTGGACTCCAGAGTAGCGAAACCTGTCCTAAATGTGGCTCAGAAATTAATTGGTTTCCACTGACATCTTGAATGATCAGCTGGCTAGTCCTAGACTCGTCCAAGGCAGCGTACGCTCTGAGCTCACCACTGGCAGAAATGCCAGGTGCATGAAAGAACCCGGGTTTGGCTACATCTGCACCATTTCCCTGGTGGTCAATTAGCGCCAGGCGAGCGTTAGAGCCCAACATACCACTATGAATGAGCAGTTGATCACTATCTTGTGTCCAGTCCCAATAGAAGGGCTGTCCTAAAGCAACAATACTAGCAGCGTCACGTCCGGCACCGACATCCGCCAAATGCAGAGCCAGTCCTTCAGGATGGTTTGTCAAAAAGCTGAGCTGAGTACTGTCAGGTGACCAGTAAGCATAAAACGGGGACAGATCGCTGCTTTCATAAATCGATTCAAACTCATTGTTCAGACTCGCCGCTTCCACATCAGCCATAATATAGACGTTGGAGCCCACGGTTATTGCAAGTAAGGAGCCATCAGGGGACCAGGCTGGGAAAGCAAGTTGATTGGGCAAAGTTGCCAGCTGACGAAAATCTTCGCCATTAGGGCCTACAGTTACCAGCTTCCGGTCTGAGGCGACAAATGCGAGGCGATTGATACCTTCGGTGTCATCTTCGAAAAATGATTCCTCCGATCCCACAGGTCGGGCTTCGTACCACCGATAAAATAAAGCAAGCGGGGTCGTAAAGACGCCAATTAACATCACGATCAGGAGAAGGCATGATTTCCAACCTATCGATCCAAAACGGGAAGTTGTTTCGTTTTCCTGGATTTCTTGCTCACTGCCATCGTACATGGTGCTTTTTCGCTCTTTCCTTAGGAATTCTGATTTCAAGGGAAATATATCATTTATAGAATCAACTGTCGGTATACTATCTTACTGCAGGCTCAGTTATGTCTAGTCGCGCATTAATCTTGACGAATTCGCTAAGATCCCTAGATCCGGCAGAGACTGGGCGGCCGCTGCCAGGACCGGTGGTAATATACCAAACGCCGCGAGAGTAAGACCAATAATATTATATATGGCTGTGAAACCCAGATTCATTCTTACTACCCGCATAGTTCGGTGCGAGATACGAAATAGATCAGGGACCAGGCGCCAATCATCACGCATCAAGGCCACATGGGCTGCGTCCAGGGCAATATCGGTTCCGGCTGCACCCATGGCAACACCAACATCAGCCTGGGCCAACGCAGGCGCATCATTTACTCCATCGCCAATCATGACGACCAGGAATCCTTCCTTTTGGTAGGACCTCACAATGGATATCTTATCCTCCGGCAGCAAATTTGCCCTGTAGGGCAATTTAAGTCTGTTGGCTATGGCAGCAGTGGCCTGTTCGTTATCACCACTCAGTATCTCGATTCGACTCATACCCAGTTCGCGTAACTCATCCAGAGCAATTGGTACTTCCTCACGTAATTCATCGACTACGGCCAAAAAGCCAGCCACAGTTCCATCCACCTCGACGAACACCAATGTTTTTCCCTCTTTCCTGAGGTCGACCAGCTCGGTGAGTTGACCAATATTGATCAGGCGATCGCTTCCAATTCTCACCTGGCGTCCGGCAACTTCCGCCTTCACCCCAAAGCCAGGAATCGCTGCGAAATGAACTGGCTCGTGGAGATTCAGCCCCCGTGTTCGAGTTTCCGCCCGCACCGCTCTCGCGATAGGGTGCTCTGAATATTTTTCTACCGACGCCGCCATGCTCAGTACCTGGGACTCTGTCATACCATTGAGACCAACTACATTAGTAACTCTTGGTTGACCCAGGGTGATTGTTCCTGTTTTGTCAATCAATAGGATCTCTGCTTTGTCCAGTAATTCCACATACTTGCCTCCCTTGAACAACAAGCCTTTTTTTGCACCCGATCCTATCGAGGCCAGCATGGCAATGGGCGTAGCTAAGGCAATGGCGCACGAACAGGCAACAACCAGGACCGCAGCGACGGCCAGCGGATCTCCGTTGATAAGAAAGGTCATGATGGCAATGAAAAGGACAAGCGGCAAGAGATAAGTCGAGAACTTGTCGGCGAACCGCTGTACCTCAGCTCGATTGGCTTCTGCTTCTTCTACTAATTTGATTATCCGGCCAAAGGTGCTCTCTGTTCCAACATGTAGCGTATGAACCTGTATGCTTCCCCCGTAAGCGATAGTTGCCGCAAAAACGTGGGCGCCAGGTCCTACATCAACTGGCATTGACTCGCCTGTTATCGCCGATTGATCGATTGCCGCGAAACCGGATATAACTTCGCCATCTACCGGTATGCTTTCGCCAGGCCGAATAACGACCAGGTCGCCTGTACTTACCGACGCGATTTGCACTTCAGCCTCAATACCGTTCGAAACTACCCTGGCCGTTTGCGGAGTAAGGGAAGAGAGACTTCTTATAGCCTGGCGGGCCTGTTCCGTAGTGTAACGTTCAATATAATCGCCAATACGCATGAAGAAAACCACGATGAGAGCTGTGACCCACTCACCCACCAAGAGCGCAGCAACAACTCCTAAGGTCATCAGAGAATGGGAGATTATCTGGCGATGCCAGGTTGCGCGCGCGACATTTCGGAAAATTGGATATCCGGCCGCGATAACGAGGAACAGGCCAATGAAAGGCGGGACTCGCTCAGTTAGTTCGTCAAACAGGCCAAGCCATTCACCGACTATGATAACGAATAAGATCGTAACGAATATGAGTGCAGTGAACCAACCTACCTGGCGTGAAAGATTTGCTTCAGGTCGTTCACTAAATTCCTCATGGTTTTCGCCAGATATTGCGTAGCCAGCATCCGCTACTGCCCTCTTAGCTGCATCCATATCGAAACCGGGCTGGTCAAGTTGGAGGATCGCTTTCTCTGAAACCAGGAAAACCTCAACCTTCTTGACTCCTGGTACATCAGACAAGGCCTTTTGAACATGGCGTACGCACTCGGCACAATCCATGCCGGAAATGGCTAATTCAATAGTCTGTATTTCAGGTTGATTCAGAACAGGTGCTCCAATTTTCTACTTACATTACGCCAGAGTTAAGGTTTTAATTCCACTTCACGTCCAATCTGAACTTATCCAAGTTCCGTCGGTGACCTTAACCGATCTTTGAGTTAGGTATCCACCACTCCCCACCAGCTAAAGGAATATCTTATGGCCAATCTCCAATATCTACTCCGACAACGGACCTTCCAGCTTCTGCTCAGCGTAAATAAACCGTCTTGTTCCTGTGATTGAGCGTAATAATAAAGAGTGGGTCTCAACGAAATCCCGTCGATATCGAATTGCCTTCAGTACTGGCCCTCCGGTGATTCCTGTGGCGGCAAAGAAGATGTCGTCGTTATTCACCAATTCCTTGCAGGATAAAATTTGATGGGGATCGATGCCTGCAGCGCGGATCGCTGTAATTTCTTCCGGAGATTGTGGGGCCAGGCGGCCGAGCATGCCGCCACCCAGCGCACGAACAGCGCAAGCGGCGATAACGCCCTCTGATACGCCCCCAGAACCCATAAGCAAATCAGCACGACTCCCATCTATCGCTGCTTCCAGTGCCCCTTCGGCATCACCTTCTCTTCGTAAAATGATTCGCGCGCCGGCCGCTCGGATCTCATCAATCAGATCTTTGTGCCTTGGACGATCTAATACAATCACAGCCAGATCCCTCACATGCTTATCTTTTACACGAGCGACTAAAGCCAAAGTCCAGGCCGCTGGGGCGTCCAGGCATTCAGGTACCAATGCTCCGGCAGCATCCCGATCGACGACAATCTTATCCATATAGATGGCTTCTGGTGGTGGTGACCACATGCTTCCGGCAGGCGCTACGCCTACGAGGGAGATTGCCCCCGGACGTCCTAACACAACAAGTTTCGTACCATCAATCGGGTCAACGACCACATCAACGAGGGGTCCCTCTCCAGTGCCAACTTTAAAGCCACTATCGAGCGATGTGTGTTCTCCCAATCGCCCCTCTTCCCCAACAACGATGCGGCCATTGATGCTAATCTGATCCAAAACATTAGCCATGGCTATGGTCGCGGCTGAATGAGCTTTATCTCGAGCGCCCAGACCAATCCACCTACCGGCCGCGATAGCCGAGGCCTCGGTCACCCGTAAAAGTTCAAGGCCTATATTTCGCGAAGGCTTGTCATCCATTATCTTTTCCCAGCTTGGTTTTTTTTAGATGGTCCAAATCAATCAAATAGCTAATCCAAATCAGTCAATCGCCTCAATCAAACCGGCCGCTTCCCAGGCCAACATCCCACCGCGTAGAATGCGCAGGTTCTTTTGGTTGCCCATTAAGCATTGAGCTGCCCTCCTGCTACGTCGTCCGCTTCGACAAACGAAAACAATCTCGTTACCATCGTTCGCTGCGATGGCAAAGCCTCCGGAAAGAATATTTGGCAGGCGCATCAACTCCGCCCCTGGTATATGGCCACGGCCATACTCGCGCGGCTCTCGGACGTCAATGACTTTCAGGTGTAACTGCTCGTTATGCATCTCTTCCCATAATGATTGTGCCGACACCTCATTAATTGGCTGCAACAAGGGTTCCTGTTCCAGAACTGGAATATCCTCCAAATACAACTGTTTTGGTAAATTCCGGCACTCTTTAAATACTCGAACGGGACATTCGTAAATACATACGGCCGGATCCAACTTGTGATAAAAGAGGGTACTGACCGCGGTATCATCATCCAGGATATTACCCGGGCCCAAAGAATCAAGAAAAGCAGTCGATTCCATCAGTTTGTTTACCCTGTAACCGACCCTTTGTAGAAAGACGTCTCCTCCTCTCTCCCGGTAGGTGCTGACAACATTCTCTAACATGTGAATCCCGCTGAAATCGCATTGATTCACATTGTGCATCCGAATCAGCAGGTACCTTTGTAAAGGATATTCATCCATATATGCCAGGATCGTTTCTTCCACATGATTTACAGCGCCGAAGTATAGATCTCCTAAAATATCGACGATGCCGAGTTGTGGGCAAATGGCCATCTCGGGTTGGTAGACAAAATGTTTGTAATTCTTATCGGGGACTACTTGATGTACGCGAGGCAGGCTTGTTCTGTAAAGGTAGTAAGCAAATGAGAGCAGAATCCCCAATAAAACTGCAAAGGCGATTTCAATGAATAATGTTCCGAGAAAAGTGACCAGCATGATCAACGCATCGCCGCGTGTACCGGACCAGATACGTCTTATCTCTACTCGGTTAATCATACCGATAGAAACAACGATCAAGACACCGGCCAATGCGGCCAAAGGTAAATAAGCGGCTAAGGGAGCCGTCAGAAACACGGCCGCTAACAAAAAGAGAGCCGAAAATACTGCCGCGATGGATGATTTGGCCCCTGCGTCAAAGTTTACGGCCGACCGGGAGAATGAGCCGGCGCTCGGATATCCAGAGAACAAACCCGCGGCAATATTCGCTAATCCCTGGCCCACAAATTCCTGGTTGCTGTCTAACCTTTGGCCTGTCTTCGTCGCAATCGAGCGAGCGATTGCCGTCGTCTCTACCAACCCAATTGCGGCAACGGCTAAGGCGCCTGTTGACAGGCTCTGGATGAACCCCAGGTCGAGGAGAGGTAATTCGGCCAGACTGGGCAGAGACTTCTGTAAGCCCGCGATGACGGCAACGCCCGCTTCTGTCAGATCAAATAGATAAACGACCAGCACAGAGATGGCCATGGCAATCAGTGCGGCCGGCAGGCGCTTGTTTATCCGGTTTAGGACCAGTATGATGATTATTGTTCCCAAGCCGATCGCTGTCGTTGCCGGGTTCAATTCAGGAATATTGATTATTAGGTCATAAAGAGTAGAAACCAGGTCTTCACCGTTAACCTCGATACCCAATAGATGAGGTAGCTGGTTAACTGCTATCAATACGCCGGCACCAGTGGCAAAGCCGACAATTACAGAATGAGAGACAAAATTAACCAACATACCCAAGCGAGCCAGTCCCAAAGCCAACTGTAACAGACCCGCCATCAAGGCCAACATGCCGGCAGCAAGAATGAATTCCTCGGTTCCGGGTTCAAAGGTAGTTAACAGGATCGAAAGCACGAGCAGTGATATAGCATTGGCTGGTCCGGTGTGCGTCTGGTGTGAGGAGCCCCATAAGCCACTTATTATCGCGGCGATTACTGCCGTGTAGATACCCATCTGAGGAGGAAGATCGGCAATCAATGAGAAGGCGATTGCCTGGGGCAAGAGAATGACCGCAACTGTTAAACCCGCCATCAAATCCGGTCGGATGTTGGCTCGCTCGTATCCGCGCAACAATCGTACAGGCCGACCCAAATAGAATGGGATTGGCTGCAAAGTTTTTCCTACCTTTATTCTCGAACCCAGATCAGCGATCATCTAGCGTTACCTGTCCAGCAAGTGTATGTTTCTTGAAAATGATCGTCAAGCGGGCGATAGATTATTCTATTCCAATCTGATCATCCATGGGGATATCAAGTAACCGGAAAGGATATACATTTATTACCATGGTTTGTTTAAAACGAGACTCGCGTGGGACATCTTGCCGGTACACGTGAACGTGGCCATGAAGCAGGTATTTGGGCGGGAAGTATTGCATTAAAGTGCGGAAAATCTTGAAACCTCGATGGGCTACATCACGCCCATCGTGTATCTCAAACGGCGGAGAGTGGGTAACTAGTACATCTATTCCCCGGCCGTGCCGGACTATATTCCAAAGAAAGGACGGCGCCATTCTCATAACCATCAACGACATTTCACGCTCGCTATACATATACGGGGCTCCAGGTCGGTAACGCATCGAGCCTTCCAGACCCGCAATCAATAATCCCTTTTTGATTACGAAACGTCCATGAATGTCAATCCCCCCGGGCACCCCCGTCAGCACCCGTCCGTCGGCAGTATATTGGGGGCCGATATCATGGTTTCCTCTAACGTACAGCAGTTCTGTATTTAGGGCCGTTGTCAAGAACTCCAGATAGTAATAAGGCAGATCGCCGCATCCTATAATAAGATCCAGGTCTGAATACCGGCTGCCCACATCGGCGGCATAGAGCTTTTCCAATATTCGATCACTGACAGCCATGATGCGCACGGCTTTCTCCTGCTGGGGTGGTAAGTGTTTGGTCTAGACTAATTCTATATAGGCCAACAAGTTCAAAATCTCATTTTCTCTTGGCAATTACTATATCCGAGGCCTAGATTACCTGGAGGTTAATCCAAAGATAATCTAAGGTTCCGGCCAATTTCGGTTGTGGTTTTGGGCTAACTTGTCAAGGATAGCCTGTTCAAGATCAATTTCAGTGACACTGGCCAATTGCAGCAAATATAAACCAATATCGGCCAATTCCCCGGCCAAGTCCGCACGATCTATCGCTTCTTCACGCCATTGAAAATGCTCAAGAACTTCGGCCGCTTCAATGGCCAGTGAAATGGCCAAATTTCGTGGTGACTGTACTTTAGGCGAGTCAGCATCATACCAGCCTTTGCTGTCAACAAATGTGTGCATGCGCATTTCAAGCTCTCTTAATTCCATATTTCCCACTCCTCATCGAAGGCGATGTAAATACAAATAGGGGCGCTTGAAAAGGCGCCCCTATTTGTAGATTATATTATCAGAGAGCGATCAGACAGCTTATAGTCTATAGTCGCTCGGCAACAAAGACAGCCAAATCGGCGAGACGCATCGAGTAACCCCATTCGTTATCGTACCAGGTTACTACCTTTACCAGATTGCCACCGCTGACTTGGGTTGAAAGGCCATCCACAGTTGAAGAGAATTCGGATCCGATAAAATCAGTCGAAACCAGAGGCTCATCCGTATAATCTAGGACTTTGCCCAACCAGCCACCGCCGTTCGCGGCCGCTTCTAACGCGGCATTCAGCTCGGCGACAGATGTATCTTTATCCAACTCAGCCGTCAAATCGACGACGGAGACGGTTGGGACAGGGACACGGAAGGCCATGCCATCAAGCCGCCCGGCCAGTTCTGGGATTACCATTGCTACAGCCTTTGCGGCTCCTGTAGATGTGGGAATGATATTTATACCAGCTGAGCGAGAACGACGTTTATCCTTTGCCGCCATATCCAGAATCTTCTGCCCATTAGTATAGGCATGAATGGTGGACATCAAGGCTCTTTTGATCCCGAATTGATCATTGATAACTTTCGCGACTGGAGCCAGGCAGTTGGTGGTGCAGCTGGCATTGGAGATGACATGGTGATTTGCTGGATCGTAATCACCTTCATTGACGCCAAGTACAAAGGTGGCATCCATGTTCTTCCCTGGAGCGGAAATCACAACTTTCTTGGCACCGCCGTCCAGGTGTAAACCGGCCGTATCGCGGTCCTTGAAGATACCGGTGCACTCTAAGACGATATCAACGCCCAATTCGGCCCACGGTAATTTTGCCGGATCGCGTTCGGCATAACTTTTCAGTAATTCTCCATCTACGAAAAGATTGCCATCGCGGGCTTCGACCACGCCTGGGAACCGGCCGTATGTCGAATCATATTTGAGCATGTGGGCATTGGTATCAACATCCATTAAATCGTTTATGGCCTCGACATCGAGTACATCGCGATGATTCTCATATATGGCCTTGTAGACCTGGCGGCCAATTCGACCAAATCCATTAATTCCTACTTTTACGCTCATCAACTAGTCTCCTTACATTGAATAGTATTGTCCGGCACCGGCCGTGATGATTGTTTCATGGTTTATCGTTACTGCTAGAAAAACTTGCTTGATATCTCACACCTGTTGTCAAGCAAAGCTCATTACCGTCTTGGCCAGCTTATTGCTATCGTGACGCCAGGGGCGTTCTTCATCAACCAGGTCCGCTGTTACATACCTTATATCATCGACAGGCTCTGGTAACACAAAAACTGTGTCGCCACCGCCTGTGCCCGGTGGCACAGAAAGATTGTTATTGGCTAATATCACGTCCATGCAACCCTGTCCATCAGGATCTAAATGACTGACATGGCGGTGTATTGCAGCAACGTGATTAGCAACTGAATAATTATCCGTCTCACCTGGTTGTGTGGCAAGATTGCATACATAAATCCGCTTTGCCTGGGTATGAATTAAAGCCCGAGCTATGTCGGGGACTAGAAGATTAGGCAAAATGCTTGTATACAAACTGCCTGGTCCGATAACTACCAGGTCGGACTGCAATATCGCCTTCACGGTTGGCGGATAAGCTGGAACCAGGTCTGGATCAAGTCTGACCTGCTCAACCTGTCCCTCAGCCTCAGTGATGGCTGATTCTCCAACAACCTGCATGGCAGTTCCATCGACGCCAGAAATGATTGTTGCTGTCAGTGTAACAGGAAATAAAGTTGAGGGGAGCACCTGGCCTCGGATCGCAAGCACGCGACCGGCCGCAATGAGAGCCTCATCAAAGCTCCCGGTTACACCCGTCAAAGCAGCCAACAATAGATTACCAAAAGAATGCCCCTGTAATTCCCCAGACTCACCCTCGAGATTATCTCCCGCTAATCGCCGCCCAAATCGATATTGCAGCACTTGAGTCATCAAAGCCTCATCTTGGGCTAAGGCAGCGATGTTATTGCGAAAGTCTCCTGGTGGAAGTAATCCAAGCTCTCGCCTGATCCGACCGCTACTCCCGCCATCATCGGCTACGGTGACAATAGCCGTAATGTTATTTGTGTATCTGCTTAACCCTCGCAGAAGGTTGGGCATCCCAGTCCCACCTCCAATGGCAACAATTCTGGGTCCTCTTTGCCTTTGATTGTAACTAGTCAATGAGTGAGCAACATCAACTCCTGGTTGTTTGAATGGTGCCACAAGATTGTTCCCCAAGCGCAAAATGGCCAGGATAATAAGAGCTCCACCAAGCAAAAAGGGTACCAGGATTCGTAATCCGGTAGGCAAAAACTGGAGGGTCAAAAGAGCAAAAAGGTTTGTCGGCAGAAGCTCCTTTTGACCGAGAATGAGGAGTAAAGACCCAATGCCCGTGCCTGCTAAAAGCGCCCCGAAGGCCAGGATTACCAACCAGCGCTTTATACCGATCCCCAGGGTTAGCCATAGACGCGATGCCCCAAGATCCTCAAATATTGAAGGTTGTTTTTTCATTTAGCACCTGAGAGTTCATTCTAACAATCGCTAGCCGGCCAGTCAAAGTAGAATACTCGGCAAACGGTGATGCGCCCGATTTATAAACGATTGGCATGCCCCCCTGCCTGTGATATGATCTCGGCCAGGAGAGGAGGACATATGCGAACCGTGTTTTGGGATTATGACATCAATAAGGTCAAACTAATTGACCAGCGCTTACTTCCGTTCGAATTCATAATTTCTGAATTTGACGATTATCATGAGGTTGCGCGATCAATCAATGAGATGTATGTACGCGGCGCTCCCGCTATCGGGGCAACGGCCGCATTTGGGATGGCCTTGGCAGCTCGCCAGAGTTCGGCTACTAACATCGTCGCTTTACGAAGTGACCTATCAACGGCGGCTGACGTTCTAAACGCTGCCCGACCAACGGCCGTAAACTTGTCCTGGGCTGTCAATCGCCAGCTAAAAGTTGCCAATGATCAGGCCTGGACAACCAACAATCAAATTCGTACCGCCTTGATCCAAAATGCTCAGATGATTGCCGATGACGATGTTGAATTGAATCGGCGGATGGGCTTTTATGGCGCCGAACTAATATCGGAAGGTGATACAATTCTTCATCACTGTAACACCGGTGCCTTGGCTACTGTGGATTGGGGAACAGCCCTGGGCGTGATTTTCGCAGCCCACGAGCAGAAAAAAAACATACATGTGCTGGTCGACGAGACACGACCTCGTCTACAGGGTGCTCGCTTGACAGCATGGGAACTGCAGCAGCGAGGCATTTCGTTCGACCTTATTGCCGACAATGCCGCAGGTCACTTTATGCGAACTGGGGAGGTAAATATTGTCCTGGTCGGTTCTGATCGAACCGCGGCAAATGGCGATGTAGCTAATAAAATCGGCACATATAAATTGGCCGTGGTTGCCAAAGAGAATGGTATTCCCTTCTACCCGGTTGTTCCAACAAGTACCATAGACATCAACCTTGCCCATGGCGACTTGATCCCCATTGAAGAGCGTCCGGCCGCAGAAGTTGTTAATGTGCTTGACCGTCCCATTGCCCCCCCCGGCATTAGTGCCCGAAATCCAGCTTTCGACGTGACGCCAAACCGCTACGTGACGGGTATCGTGACCGAGGTTGGTATTGTTTATCCTCCTTATTTGAAACATCTACGCGAGGCAGTTAACCGAGCCCAAGGAAAAGAATGATTAATCGAGAAGTTAAACAAACGGGATCGAGAATATTCTGTATTCTTCACGAGGGTTGGCGCCTCCGATAACACTGAGATAAATATGGCACAGATTCCTGTAGTAGTACTTTGTGGTGGACAGGGAACCCGTATGCGGGGACAGACCATCACGAAAAAAGAGCTCGTCCAAATTGGTGGGCGACCGATTCTTTGGCATGTGATGCGTATTTTCTCTGCATACGGATTCAATCGTTTTGTTCTCACGCTGGGGCACGAGTCGCAGCAAATTAGGCGCTATTTTCTTGACTATGATTCTATGAGCCGGGACCTGACACTGAAGTTGGGCCCTAAAGCCGGTAGCAACAATCTTGATTTCCTAAGTAGCACCGATCACCCGGATTGGCACGTAACCCTATGTGAGACCGGCCTTAGGACGGATAAGGCTACTCGCATAGCAAAAGTCAGCCAGTATCTAACTGAGGACCTTTTTTTTGTTGCTTATGGAGACGACGTTAGTGATGTAGATGTTCAGGCTTTAGTAGATTTCCACCACTCACACGGTAAGGCCGCAACGATAACCGCTGTCCGGATAGAATTACCATTTGGCGTTGTTGAAGCTGATGAGTCTGGTTTGGTTCTAGGCTTCCAAGAACGTCCTCGCATGGAGCAGTGGATAAATGGTGGGTTCATGCTTTTTAAGCGCTCAACGCTTGAAATGATGGCCAATGGCGATGATGTTAGCTTGGAGCAAGATGTGCTTCCTGCTTTGGCGGAACAAGAACAATTGATGATCTACAGACACGATGGTTTTTGGCAATCGATGAATTCTATGAAAGAGACCATTTTGCTGGAAAAATTATGGCAATCGGGAGCACCTTGGAAAGTATGGTAGTTTCTGGCCCAGGCGTCTAGCGCTGGATTAGGTTGAATTGGTTGTCAATAGGCCAGACCTCTTAGATACGGAGCAATACATTGAGTAATTCATTCTGGAAAGAGAAGCGTGTGCTGGTTACCGGCTGCAATGGTTTTCTAGGATCCTGGCTGACGGCCGGATTGGTCGAAGCCCAATCTGATGTCGTAGGCATAATTCGTGACTGGGTTCCCCATTCCCTACTGGCGCAATTGGGACTGCGGAATAGGATGACCATCGTCAACGGGGACGTGTGTGATTATGAATTGATGGAGCGCGTGCTGGCTGAATATGAGATAGAGATCATATTCCATCTGGCGGCCCAGACCATCGTAGGTATCGCCAATATATCGCCGTTATCGACCTTTGAGACCAATATTAAGGGCACGTGGGTCTTACTGGAAGCAGCCAGAAGAAACACAACGGTGAAAGGCATTATTGTTGCTAGCAGTGATAAAGCCTATGGCGCGCAAGAAAAATTGCCCTATCAAGAGAATGCCCCGCTCATGGCCCGCCACCCATACGATGTGTCCAAGAGTTGTGCAGACATGATTGCGCGTGCTTATGCCCATAGTTATGGTACGCCCGCTGTGGTAACGCGGTTTAGCAATCTTTACGGTGGAGGAGACCTAAATTGGAATCGAATTGTTCCCGGAACTATCAGAAGCATAGTTCAAGGTAACCAGCCAGTCATAAGATCAGATGGATCGCCGAAAAGAGATTATTTGTATGTCGAAGACGCTGTTAGCGGTTACATGACGCTCGGTGAGCATATTGGAGATGAGGATCTTCACGGCCTGGCGTTCAATTTTGGAATGGACCAACCTGTGACCGCTTTACAGATGGTTAACACGATATGTCATATCTCGGGTCAATCAAACCTGAAACCGATAATATTAAACCAGGCCAAGAATGAGATTCCTGACCAATATCTGGCTTCTAGCCGGGCTCACAAAAAATTGGGCTGGCATCCGGAATATAGCCTGGAAGATGGTTTGGTAAGAACAATGGCCTGGTATAGCGATTTTCTAGCCTTGAGCCAATAATCTTCGCGATATCAAACTATCGAATTTTTACATTAACAACCGGGGGAACATCCTGAGTTTACATGTGCGTTCCGTCGAGATTTCAGAAAGGATCTCATTAAAATCAGAATTGTGACAAAAAAGGCCGGTACTTTGTTTAGCACCGGCCTCTATTACTTGACTATCATGATATCAAATAGTCTCGATACCTTGTCCCTTTTCACAAATTGTTATGGTTAGAATCTCAACCGTTAGTTAGCTGCCTGCACGACTATTTGCCGCGGCTTAACGGCCGCCGCTTTGGCTAAGACCAAACGAAGGACACCATGCTTCAATGTCGCTTCGATCTCGTCATGATCGACCTCATCAGACAGAGAAAACGTCCGTTTGTAGTCGCCCACGTCGTACTCGCCATAAACGGCCTTGTATCCCTGAGGGGCTTCGTACTCTACATTTCCTCGAATTGTTAGCTGATTCTTTTCCAGGGTAATATCAACATTCTCTTCGGGTACGCCAGGTATATTTACCAACAGAACAATCGAATCATTCGTCTCAAAAATATCTATGGCGGGTGAATAAGTCCGCCGAGGACGGATCGATTGCCGCTGCTCAGGGGCCAGTGCTTCTTCCTGCAAGGTTTGAATCGTTGTATCAGTCATTTAAACATCCTCTTATTCATTAATATGTTATGTAAAACTATTGAGCTTGGACTTTATTCGGATTTGAGTGAAATCTTCCTTGGCATTTCTTCGGCCAACCGGGGAAGCTCGAGTTTAAGAACACCATTCTCAAACGTCGCTTCCACGCCATCCACTTCAACCTTGAATGGCAGCGTTAAGGACCGGCTGAATTCGCCGTGGCCGCGTTCGCGACGGTAATGTTCGGCGTTATCCGGTAGAGCCTCACTATTTCGGGCACCGCTCAGGGTCAAGGTGTTTCCCACAACAGATATGTCGAGTTCATCGGGATTTACGCCAGGAAGTTCGGCGAAAACAATCAGGCCCTCTTTATTCATCCAGGCATTAATCATTGGGTAATGTCTGCGAACTGGACCGAGTGTTCCTCCCAGTAAAAACTCCATCTCATTCTGTAAATCACGCATCCCACGCCACATAACTCGCCTGGGCATCATCATTCTTCGGTAATCATTACGGTAAATCATTTTGAAACCTCCATTTTTTCGCTATTTGTAATTACAACAACTCCGTGAAGCGGTTGCCATCACTTATAACTCGTTGATAAAAAAAATCACATCAAGATTCTTTTTCAGGTGTGAAAGAGTTATTCAACCCATTAATTAACGAACATAAAACTACTTTACGATCTTCCTGTAAGACAATTGTTAGATTAAAAATAGAGAAATATTAGATTTGCTATTATTAGTGTAGGGTCGGGGGTCAAATCAACCATTCCTGGGCTGTAGGTCATTGATTGCCGATTCACCGCCGCCGGCTTTTGCTCTACCTGATGGCCATGTTATAATGCTGCCGGTTCGCAGATGGGGAGTAGAAATTAGGTGAATACACGAGTATCTGTACCCGATTGTAACGGCATGAGATTATAAGATGATTGAGATCAGTGATATTGAGCTTTCTAAACTCGAAACCTTAGCCAGAGATGTATCCAGGGAAGCGGGCGAATTATTGCTCCGAAAATGGGTACAACCGCTACAAGTTAGTAAAAAGGGCTATCGCGATTTCGTTACCGACGCGGATTATGCCGCCCAGGCTTTGATAACAGAAAATATTCTAAAAATATTCCCTGATCATGGCTTCTTGACCGAGGAAGATGATCCATCACTTGCAGAGGAGGGTCCCATTGTCTGGATCATTGATCCGGTTGATGGCACCTCAAATTACAGCCGCCATCTTCCAACTTTTTGCGTTTCCGTCGCCGCCGCTGAAATTATCAATTTCGATGATCTAGAGACAGCCAATTTAAGCAAGCAACCGGTGACCCACCGGGTGTTGGCCGCATCGATATTTGATCCTTTCCGTGACGAGTTATTTAGCGCTTCCCTTGGTCAAGGCTGTACCCTCAATGATCAACCCATGCGGGTTAGCCCCACAACCGATATGGAATCGGCCATCATCGGCTTAGATTGGAGCCGGGATTATCAACGACGTGAGCAAATGTTTGAGGCCGTTGGTAGGTTTATTCATCAGGTGCAATCGGTGCGGGCTACGGGATCGGCTGCTCTAGCATTGGCCTGGATTGCCGCCGGTCGTCTCGACGCATACTGTAATCTAGCTCTTAGTGCCTGGGATGTGGCGGCCGCCGAACTGCTCATTGCTGAAGCTGGAGGGCAGCTAAGCAATATTAGTGGAGGGACTTGGCGTCTTAACCACCCTGGATGCCTGGCATCTAATCGTCACTTACATCAGGAAATCATTGCTCTTACTCAGTTCTAACTAACAAAGCATATGCGCTGGCCTCCCTTTCAACACATCTTTTTTGATTGTGACTCGACACTAACCACCGTCGAGGGTATTGATGCGTTGGCGGATGCGGCGGGAAAAGGCTGGCGTGTGAGTGTTTTAACCGAGGCGGCCATGAACGGCCAGCTTGATTTAGAGGAAGTCTACGCCAAGCGTTTAGAGGCAGTGCGCCCAACTCGAGGTCAAATCAGAGCCATCCGCCAAATATACAAACAAAACATTGTCCCGGATTCAGTTGAGACTATCGGTGCGATGCAACACCTGGGTCTTCAGGTCTACATTGTTAGTGGCGGTCTTGCAGAGCCCGTCATTGAATTTGGCAACTATCTTGGTATACCTCGCCAAAACATTCGGGGTGTTGGTATAGAATACGATCAACTTTCTGGTGAGTGGTGGCAACAGGTTGATGAAGAGCAGAATCCAAACGAGCAGTTCATGACCTACAATGACGACCCTTTGGTAGTAAGCGATGGGAAAGCCTTGATAATCCAAGAATTTTTAAGAAACACGACAGGTCGCTCCCTGCTTATCGGTGACGGGGTCAGCGATCTCCTTGCAAGCCACGCAGTTGATCTATTCGTCGGCTTTGGCGGGATCACTAGCCGGCCTAAGGTTCGTGCTGAGTCGCCGCTATTTATTAAATCGCCAACCCTGGCCCCACTCCTGGCCATCGCGTTGGGGCCGGCTGGATTATTGGGCCTGGTCCAGACCGATTTTCACCAAATAAGCGAAACGAGTATTCAACTAATTCTTGACGGAGCATTAGAATTTCAAAGTGAAAAACTCAAAGATAAATTTGACAAGGCATGGAATGCCGCATATCCGACTCTTCATTCCGGGTCCAACTGAAGTTCGAACAGAGATCCTTGACGCGCAAACGTCATGGATGATCGGACATCGTATGCCGGAATGCGCCGAACTATTTGCTCGCATTCAGCAAAAGATCCGGCAAGTTTTTATGACTAAAAAACGGGTCTATATCAGCACATCTTCGGGCACAGGGCTACAGGAAGCGGCCGTCCGAAATTGTAGCAATCTAAAAATATTAAATTGTGTCAACGGCGCCTTTGCCGATCGTTGGCGCCAGGTAACCGAAGCCAATGGCAAGGGTAACGACGTCCTTAACGTCGAATGGGGGCAACCAGTCCGTCCGGAACAGGTTGCTGAACGACTTAATACTCAACAATTTGATGCTGTAACCGTCGTTCACAATGAAACCAGTACCGGTGCAGTGAGTCCAATCGCGGAAATCGCCAGTGCTGTTCGCTCGATTCCCGGTGGGGAAAATATTATGATCCTGGTCGATTCGGTAAGCGGCCTATCTGGTGCTCGTCTTGAATTTGATTCTTGGGACCTCGATGTGGTGCTCACCTCTAGTCAGAAAGCATTTGCCTTGCCTGCCGGTTTAGCTTTCTGCGCCGTGTCAGATCGGGCACTAGAGAAGGCCCGCACGGTGTCCAATCGCGGCTACTACTTCGACTTTCTCGAACTTGAAAAATACTTGCTGCGTGATCAAACACCAGCAACGCCGGCAATTTCGTTACTCTTTGCTCTGGACAGGCAACTGGATGACATGTTGGCTGAAGGCATGGAAAATCGATTTAAGCGTCACTTGACAATGAGAGATCGGGTCATTACTTGGGCCCAGCAACATGGATTTGGCCTGCTGGCGCCTGAAGGTTATCGATCGCCCACCGTAACATGTCTATCCAATGATCTCAATTTGGATATAGGTCAATTAAACAAATACTTGCGATCTCAGGGTATGATTATTTCGAACGGCTACGGGAGCTTAAAAGGGAAAACTTTCCGCATCGCCCATATGGGCGATACCAGGATGGCCGATCTTGACCAACTCCTAATCACCATTGATGGAATGCTTGGAAATAACAACCAAAATAACCTATTGGCCTGAAATTAGGTGTCAAATATGAGGCATTGACCGAATGTATCAGATATTGGTGTCAGACAAACTAGGCGATGATGGTCTCCGGAGATTGGACGAGGCCGACGATATAATCTACGATCTCAAGTTGGGGATGACGAAAGCCGAATTGCTGGTGGTGATTCCAGCATATGATGCCATCATCGTGCGCAGTGGTACAAAAGTCGATGCCGATGTTATCCGGGCCGGAAAGAGGCTAAAGGTCGTCGGCAGGGCGGGAATTGGGGTAGATAATATCGACATTCACGCAGCCTCGGCACAAGGTATTATCGTTATGAATACCCCACAGGCCAATGCTGTGGCTACGGCCGAACAAGCGATCACTTTGATGTTAGCGCTCAGCCGGCACACCGCCGTCGCTCATGCGTCACTGTTATCAGGTGGCTGGCAGCGGTCGGAGTTTGTAGGCAGACAACTTTACAGAAAATGCCTGGGAATCATCGGTTTTGGCCGGATTGGCCGATTGGTATCAATGCGAGCTTTGAGCTTTGGCATGGAAGTTCTCGCCTATGATCCCTTTGTGGCAGAAAATGTGGCTAGGGAGCTGGGTGTTGATCTAGTCGACCTGGATGATCTGCTCGGACAAGCGGATTACATCACGCTCCATACCATCATAACACCCGAGACTAAATCCATCATTAACAGCGTCGCGATTGAACAAATGAAACAAGGCGTAATGATCATCAACACTGCTCGAGGCAAATTGATCGATGAACAAGCATTGGCAGAGGCGATACAAAGTGGAAAAGTGAGCGGCGCCGCTATCGATGTTTATAGTGAAGAGCCACCAGTAAATAATCCTCTCATTGGTCTAACCAACGTCCTACACACACCACACCTTGGCGCGAGTACTGTCGAAGCCCAGCGCGACGTGGCAACTCAGATCGTCGATCAGGTCGCGGACGCCTTACGTGGCATCGATTATCGAAACGCTATTAATATGCCCTTTCACGCTGGTCCAGATTTTGCCACGATCTGGCCTCATATGGAGTTGGCTGAACGGATTGGCACCTTGCAAGCAGCCATGGCGAATGCGCCGATTCGCCGTGTGGAAGTGGAGGTTCGGGGAGAGATGGTCGATCGCCTGGTTCGGCCGGTCGCAGCCGCGTTATTAAAAGGATTGCTGGAAAACTACCTTGCCGATTCGGTAAATTACATTAATGCCCCAATTCTAGCCGAAGAACACGGCATAACTCTTTCACAGACGAAAGGGATGAATTTGGCCGATTACCCAAATCTAATCTCATGCCGGGTACTTTGGGATGGGGGAGAACAATTAATGTCGGGTGTCTTGTTTGGTGGATCTAGGCCGCGAATTGTTCAGGTTGACAATTACCATCTTGACATCAATCCTCAGGGAATTATCCTCATCATGCACAACCAGGATGTGCCCGGCGTCATCGGTCAGGTTGGCACGATTCTTGCCGCGGATATGGTCAATGTAGGCGAATGGCGAATGGGCCGCCGCCGGCCAAATGGAGAAGCATTATCTTTTATTAGCCTGGACAACGAACCCTCGGCTGCCGTTTTGCCAGCTTTGGAAGAGATCTCAGCCGTAACTAAGGTAACCCTCGTCAGACTCAAGCCCTCTACCACCTAGCTACTTCACCGTCCAATTGGATAGCGATAGGAGATTATCCCTGGCACGGCTAAGATTTCGGGAAAATCCTCACCTTACGATAATTGCCTTCTCCTGAACTTTCCGTATAAACTTGATCGTTGTCCCGTAAGGTCAAATGCACTATCCGCCGCTCGTTCGGGGGCATCGCCTCCAGAGTGATAGGTCTTTTTCGGGCTATGACTTTGCCGGCCATACGCTCGGCCAATCTGGCCAATGCCTGTTCCCGTCGTTCTCGGTAACCTTCTACATCGACGATGAATGTAGGTCGGTGTCTGGTCATATGACCAGTCATAAGTCGCGCCAGATATTGCAGAGCATTCAAGGTATCGCCACGAGGGCCAATCAGGATACCCATATCTTCCCCGTGAATATCGATAACCATGCGTATCTCACCGGTTATGTCGTCCGGTTCCGTTTCTCTTGAGCTAATTGATGCAGAAATCGCCATTTTATCCAGCAGCGCCTCAACCACTTCCAAGGCCATTTTGTCGGGTATCTGCCTCTCAGTATCGTTCGCGGCAACTACATCACTGGAGAATTTAGCTTCAGCTTTGTTCAATTCTTCACTTGGGTCGTCTAAATCGCCACCTAGGTTTTCGGCGGCAAGGGGTTGTTGCTCGATAGTTGTCAGACGAACCTTGGCTGCACGGCGCCTAAGACCTAATAAACCAGAACTCCCTTCATCAAGGACATCAACTGTAACTTCATCTCGGCTCAACCCGAGCTCGCTCAGGCCCTCTTCGATGGCTTTCTCTACGTTTTCGCCAGAACTCTCAAGGATACGTTGTTCATTTTCCATAATCTGCACTCTATCTATTGTCGATTAACGTCTGAATAGTCCAAGCCCAGGACTCTTATCGCTTCGCTGAACGTCGTTTGCGCTTGGAAGTTCGTTGCTTGGCTGTCGGCCGGGTTGTCCGGCCGTTTGTGCTGCTAACTGTGGCTGGAGCAGCTTTTGCTTCTGCTGGGATACCGGTCGTTTTGCCTATTGCTTTTTCCGCTTCACGCGCCGCCCGCTCTTTAGCCATATTATTCTTGGTAATATAACCCTGGCCAATACCAATCAGGTTTGAAAGAATGAAGTAAATGGATAGGCCGGATGGAAACGATAACGAGAAAAAGCCAAACATGAGCGGCATCGTATATTGCATAGATTGTGTCATGCCGGCCATCGGGTTGCTATCTGGTTGTTTCTTCTTATCCTTATCTTCCTTAGGCTTATCTGGCGTCATCAACTTCTGGGAGATAAACATCGTACCAAAAACCAATACCGGGAGAATATATAAAGGATCAGGTTGGGCCAGATTCAACCATAGGAATTTATTGGGTATCGGTAAAGCTGTGCTCACGCCTACCAACTGGTCCACAAACGCATAGATCCGGTCGGTAAGTTGGAAAAGGGCCTGAGGTGTCGAACCAAGAAGGGTAATAATGGCCCGGTATAAACCAATAAGAATCGGAAACTGAATAAGAAGCGGAAGACACCCAGTGAGGCTATCGGTCGGATTATAACCAATTTTTTTGAACTCCTCGTTCATCTTCTGTGGGTTGTCTTTGTGCTTCTTTTGAATGGACTGGATCTGCGGTTGTATCTCCTGCATTCGCAGGCTGCTCTTCTGTTGCCGTAGGTTAAGCGGCAGCGTAACCAGTCGAATTAGAATGGTGAATACGGCGATAGCCAATACAAAGTTGTGGCCCAAGAAATCATAGAGCAACATCAGGGCGTTGGTCATCGGGTTAATTATAATAGCATCCCACATAGCTTGTTCCTTCAGCGACCCATTTAACTAGGGTGACGGGTTATTACTCAGTAGACGGCAACTCGGGGAATAGAGTTGATGTACGATCATGTTCAGTTGTATCAATCGTCGTGACCGTTAGTGGATGTTCCTCGCTTTGTGTCGCCACTACGATGGCATCGCCCACGATGGCCGGTGTTGTGAAAATTGGATCTAGATCCGTAATACGCCACAACTCTTTCCCGGTATTGGCATCAATAGCGATTAAGGCGCCGATTCTGTCCGCAGCCTCCAGGTCTGGATCACCACCGCTGGATACATATACAACGCCATCATGGAAAACCGGGGCAGCAACCACGTATCCGCCGGTCGCATATTGCCAAAACTGTTCGCCGGTTGTGGCATCAACGGCGTAAGCATTGCCAAGAAGATCGACAAAGTAAACCGAGCCGCCGTTAACGACAGGAGCACCCCAAACCGATCCCTCGGCCGGGGCGGTCCAACGAGATTCGCCGGTTGTCTTGTATAGTGCATGAAGTTGTTTATCAAAGCTACCAGCATAAACCAGGTCACCATTCAATATGGGTTTATCAGAAACCGATCCACCCACATCAGCCTGCCAGAGGATCTCACCCGTTTCAGCGTCCAAGGCATGAACGAACTTATCTAGTGATGGCACATATAATACACCATCCTCGTAAGCCGTCTGTCCCCAAATGCTATGGCCTGCCTCAAAGGGCTCATTCCAAACCGGCTGCCCATTGTTCTCTACATCCAGCGCAACCAAGAAATTGTCGGCCGTACCAATATATAATCGGTCGCCTATCTGTAGTGCCTGGGCCACGATACGATCCTGAGCCACAGTACTTTGCGTCCAGGTTGGGTTCTGGGGGTTCTCTTCATCCAGCATGTATACGGTAACCGTCACGTTGGGAGAAATCATGCCCCCAGATTTGCCATAGTCACCGAAAGCGATTTGTCCGTCAACAACTGATGGTGGAGCAAATATTTGCAAACTAGGACCTCCATCATCCGGCGAAAAATACCAGGACTGCTCCTGCTGTTCTATGTCAAAAGCGACCACTCCGGGTCCAAAAGACACGTAGACGGTATCACCGGACGAGGTCATGCCCGGCCAATTATTATTGGCTACTCTAGAACCACACGCGCTCAATAACACTACGGCTAAGAATAAGAAAATGAATGCCGGTCTGCGGACCAGCGGATTATTTTTTAACAACGGACCTCCATCAAGGCACCGGGTCGTAACCGCCGGGGTGAAGTGGATGACAGCGGCCAATCCGCCTGATAGCCATCCAGCCCCCCTTAAAAAAGCCATACTTTTCAATCGCCTCGTAACCATAGTGAGAACAAGAGGGCGTGAATCGACAGCTTGCGGGCAAAACCCGGGAAAATGCAAGTTGATATATGCGTATAAAAATAAGGGCAATGTGTTTCATAATTGTTTCATCCTATTTTCCCAAAAGCTCTTGGATTTCGGTTGAATTCAATATACCGGCTCGCTGAAGAAGCTCATTAACGGCAATTTCCAACTCGACGTACGAGACCTCGGCGGCGCCATTGCGGACCACAAATAAACAATCCCAGCCGCTATCGAGTTCTCGAAGTTTCCGGCGAACAATCTCCCGAAATAGACGTTTTACTCGATTCCTCGATGTCGCCTTGCCCAAGCGTTTGCCTGTTGAATATCCGAACCTGCTAATCTGCTGGCCGTTTGCCCGGACAACCATCAAGACTAGGGGGTGATGCCAGCGCCTGCCTTCACGGCGCAACAGGTCAAAATCCACTGCCCGCCTGAGGCGATGGCGCCGCTGCATCGGTTATTAACTCTATTTCCCGCCGTTGGCTTTCTTCATGGTCCGGTAACTAACTGCCCGTGTACCATTCCAATTGATGCGCTTGACGTGATTATTCATCGTAACGCCCAGGGTTGACCGTCCTCTCGTCCTCCGGTTTTTTAATACATTTCGACCTGACCGTGTTTTCATGCGCTCGCGAAAGCCATGTACTCGCATGCGGCGGCGTATTTTTGGCTGATAAGTCCGTTTTGGCATTTCCTATTTTCTCCCAAAAAAACAAGGGCCTATATAGCCCTTTAAGTTCACCTCTGTCATTCATAAAAATTCGATCTTGACAGACCAGGATGTGCCGAGCCTGCCCGGTCTCCTATGCTTTACCTAAGGCGACAGGCGATTATACATGACCACTGACCCATGTCAAATACTTTAACGTAAATTTATCTCCCTAAATATAGGTCACCAGGTTTCAAAGATCAGGACTCCAATCGACGAATATTCGCACCAAGCTGGAGAAGTTTCTCGTCAATCTTCTCGTATCCCCGATCAATCTGTTGAATATTGTGGATAGTGCTCGAGCCGCGGGCGCACAACGCTGCCAAAACCATGGCCATACCGGCCCTGATATCTGGGCTGGTAACGCCCTGGGGATTCGCATATAAATGACTGGGACCTTGGACCAACACTCTATGAGGATCGCATAGGACGATCTTTGCTCCCATAAAAACTAATTTGTCGACGAAGAAGAAGCGACTCTCGTACATCCAATCGTGCATCAACACAGAACCCTGGGCCTGGGTGGCTATAACCAGGGCAATGCTCATCAGGTCGGGTGGGAATCCGGGCCACGGATGGGGCTTGATCTCGGGAATCCGCCCGCCAAGGGCGGAGATTATTTCCAGGGATTGTTCGCCAGGAACAATGATATCCTGGTCTTCAATGTGCCAACTGACTCCAAGCCGGCGATATACCTGCCCGATCATTCCCAGGTTTTGTGGGTCCGCATTGCGTATTCGTATTTCTCCCCCAGTCACGGCTGCAGCGCCGATGAAGCTGCCTACTTCCATGAAATCCGCACCAATTGAATATTCGCCACCGTGAAGGTGATCAACACCCTGGATGGTAAGCCGGCTGGTGCCGATGCCTTCGATCTGGGCACCCAATATGTTTAGAAAATTACAGAGATCCTGAGTGTGTGGTTCTCTAGCCGCGTTGTCAATGACGGTCTCTCCTTTGGCCATCACAGCAGCCATAACGGTATTTTCCGTGGCTGTGACACTGGCTTCAGCCTGTAACAGATAACCGGCCCCATGCAATTGCGGCGCCTCCATTAAGAAAGACCCCTGATCGCTTACCGTGACGCTAACCCCCAGGGCTTCAAGACCCTGGATATTCGTATCCAACGGCCGACCACCAATGATATCACCACCTGGCCCGGGTAATCGTATGCGACCCATTCTGGCTAACATGGGGCCTGAAAAAACAAACGAGGCCCGGATCAGGCTGGCTAAATCCGCATTAAGATCTGTTTTCGTGACCTCAGCCGCATGTATCCTAAAGCTACCTGGGCCAAGATTGGTTATCTCAACGCCGAGATCATTAAGAATCTCCATCTCTGTACGCACATCGGCTATGTCTGGAATGTTATGTAGAGTTACAGGCTCGTCTGTGAGCAGACATCCGGGTAACAACTTGAGTGCCGCGTTCTTGTTCCCCCCGACCGTGACAGTACCCCGTAGCTTGTGACCACCCTCAATGACTAGTTGACTCATTTTCGCTATCCTTATTTGGCCAATTCTTAGCCGATTCTAACGACCCATTTATCGAGGGTCAAGCGACGATTACCCTTCATTAAAGCCCGAATAACAAGCCCAGTCAATAACGCCGGTCCAGACAAGGAGATTACATATTGAAGAAATATTCAAATATCGGCTAAACTACGAACAGCATGCCTTATCTCCTGGATCAGAAGCAAAAGATCTTTTTCACAAAAAAAGGGCATGGACCTCCGCCGGCCCTTCTTTTGATACATGGCGCTGGTGGCTCCCATCTTGATTGGCCTCTGGAGATACAACGGCTTGATAGTACCATTGTCTACGCTATCGATTTACCTGGTCATGGCCGATCAGAGGGCTCGGGTAGGAATAGCATCGCTGAGTACGCCATTGATGTCATTCAACTCATTGATACCCTGAGTCTAAAACAGGTCGTAGTCGCCGGCTACTCAATGGGTGGTGCGGTCGCCCTAGAGATAGGCCTGCGCAGGATTCAAGGGGTGATTGGTCTGGTATTGATCTCTACCGGCGCTACCCTTCCAGTTGGGGAGAGCATTCTAAACCTGATATCAACTGACTACCCGAAAGCCACAGATTTGATTGTCAAGCTATCCTGGTCTCGCGATGCACCCGAGTTAGTCACTGCCAGGGCAAAGGAACGCCTGCTTGAAACTGATCAACGGACCACCTTCAGAGATTTCTCTGCCTGTAACACCTTCAATGTTAGAGAAGAGATCGCTTCGATTGAACAGCCGACTCTGGTCATCAGTGGTTCGGCCGACAAGATGGCGCCAATCCAATACGGTCGCGAGCTAGCCGACCTGCTGCCAAACGCCAGGCTGGTCGAGATTGAAGGTGGTCCGCATATGGTTTTGTTGGAAAAACCCACCACTGTCGCCGCAGTTATCGCTGACTTCCTGGCAGAACTGCGATGGAAAGAAGCCAAAGGCTGAGAATGACGGCATCATTATTCCGAATCTGATTGTTCAGCCAACACTTGCCGTAACAATGGGGCAATTTCGGCAATAGCCTGCCCTCGGTGACTGATGAGATGCTTTTCAACAGCCGGTAACTCGGCCATCGTTTTCATTCTATCCGGTAGAAGGAAAATCGGATCATAGCCAAAACCGCCTGTGCCCGCCGGCTCCTGCGCAATCCAGCCTTCACAAATACCAGCCGCTGTACCGAGGACGCCCTCTCCTGAGGCCAGAGCGATAACACAGCGAAAGCGGGCCGACCGCTCCGCCATCGGGACACTTTCTAAATTTTCCAACAGTAATTCGTATCTCTGAACTGGTGTAAGACCCAAACCCCCATAACGCGCTGTATTAACCCCAGGCCGGCCATTAAGCGCATCTACTTCCAAACCAGAGTCGTCAGCCAGGGTTAAGAAACCTGATGCGGCCGCGTACCCTGTCGCTTTGATTATGGCGTTCTCCTGGAATGTCGCTCCTGTCTCAGCGATCTTCAGGTCAATTTCTAGATCTCCTAACCCTATCCATTCTAGCTTAAAATCCGCAAACATGTCCGCAAATTCAGATATTTTTCCAGTATTCCGAGTGGCGACTAATAACTTTTGCCTCATTCCAACTCCCAAGGTAATAGGTGAAGGGTGGTAACTTATATTGAGAGGTTATTCATAACAATCCGTCGGCTTATCAGTATCAATGGGCCTATTATAACCGACCGTCGTCGATTAATCGGGCAGATTAGAAAATAATCGTAGCGTTGACGCCTCTTTGACGCCCATGTTATACTTCGACCTTTAACTCCTTCAACGAATCACACCTTCATGGAACAATTGTATCCACTGATGGGGAGATAAAAAAAACAGGAACAAGCCAGCTGTGAGTAATTCAATACAGTCTCGATTGCGATTTAATTTCGGTTTTTTGTTGGAGGTCAACTATGGTACCAGCCGTACCATGGAGCTCGATTATCCGACAATTCAACTCGAAGATGATGTTACCCTCACACCGCTAACCGGCAAATTCAAAGCCATCAGAAACTCCAAAGGAATTTATATTACCGGACTTCTACAATCAAATATCGCGGTTGAGTGCGCCCGATGTTTAGATCCAGTGACGGTGCCCTTAGATATTCAGCTCGATGAGATGTATAACTATCCACCGGGAACAGCCCCTCCTGGCGAATACTCGATCGGTGAAGATGGTTTTATTGATCTAGCCCCCTTAGTGAGACAGTTGAGTTTGCTGGCGATCCCAATGCAACCAATTTGCCGGGCCGACTGCCAGGGGCTCTGCATGGAGTGCGGATATAACTTAAATGAAGGTGATTGTGGATGCCCTGATGATGAGATTGATCCGCGACTGACAATCCTACGAGAGCTATTAGATTCAAATAGCTGAGTCGCCATGATGAGCCAAAACCAAGGTTCTAGCCTAGAGAATCAAAGCGATTTGACCAAACCATGTTCTACGATCGAGCAAAGATAAATATACGGAGCGGCAACGGCGGGGATGGCATGATCGGTTTCCGCCGGGAGAAAGGCGTCCCTCGGGGTGGCCCCAACGGTGGGGACGGTGGTGATGGTGGCAGTGTTAGCTTCCTGGTGAACTCCAACCATAACAGCCTGTTCCGGTTCCATCGCCAGAACCATTATCAGGCCGGACATGGGGAACATGGTGGGAGACAACAAATGACCGGTGCCAGGGGAGAGAGCTTGCTATTAGAGGTCCCGGCCGGAACTTTGATTTACAACGGGGAAAACAACAATTTTCTGGCTGACCTGACCCTTGAAGGTCAAAGAGTAACAATCCTAAACGGTGGCCGCGGCGGCCGGGGTAATACTCGCTTCGCCTCGAGCACCAACCAAGCACCTAGAGTGGCCGAGCGCGGTGAACCTGGTGCAGAAATGTGGTTGCTGCTTGAACTAAAATTAATAGCCGATGTAGGGATCGTTGGCGTCCCAAATGCTGGCAAATCAACTCTTCTGTCCGTCATCAGCTCCGCGCGGCCAAAAATCGCAGCTTATCCCTTCACAACGCTTCAGCCTAATCTGGGTGTAGCGATTATCAACGACTACGACACTTTGGTAGTCGCTGATATTCCCGGGCTCATTGAGGGCGCCTCTTCGGGCTATGGTTTGGGTCATGAATTTCTCCGGCACATCGAACGCACCCGGGTGCTTATTCACTTACTCGATGGCAGCGCTAGTGACCCCCTGGAAGATTGGGCAATGATCAATCAAGAGTTGGCTTCCTTTGCCACACGATTAGAAGATAAACCGCAACTGGTTGTCTTCAACAAAATTGATTTATCTGATGCCGTCGCCTGGGAACCTTTGGTGCGGGAACGAATCGAAAAAGCGGGCTTTCCATTTGCCTCGATTTCGGCCGTCACCGGTCATGGAGTCCAGCAATTGATGCACCGGGTAAAAGAACTGTTAGACAACACACCGGAACCAGAGCAAACCGCAGCAGAAATCGTGGTAATAAGCCCAGAGCCGGATGATGATTCCTTTAGGATTGCTCGCGAAAATGGCAATTGGCGCGTAAGTGGAAGAAACATCGAACGGGTGGCTGCAATGACTTATTGGGAATTTGAGGAGACGACCCGCCGTTTCCAACAGATCCTGGATAGCATGGGGATTAGCAAAGCTCTCATAGAAGCAGGTGTATCCGATGGCGACACCGTGCACATCGGCGAAGAAACCCTAGAATGGAGCGACTAGTTTAGACTAAGCGTCAGCCTCCCCTGTTTCGGTCTTCGGGAGGTATCGTTTCATCTGTTTTAAGGGCACTTTTATCTGTTTGCGGCATTTGATGCATTCAACTGAGTGGTATTTTTGGCCTGTGGCTGACGATTCGCTGACCGCCTGAACGAGATAATCTCGCGACAGATTAAAGGAATGACGACAGTAAGAACATCGGACGTGCATGGTTTATTCTCCAGGGTTTGACTCATGCCGGTTTGACTTTAGAGTCCAATCTGACATTTGCTCAAGCAATCATCCGTTTTAAACCCAATGGTTGTACGACAAAGATCGCTGATTGCTTCTTAGCGATATCCATCACACATTATACTATACATTGCAGCCGCCGTCGCTGACCGAAAGTATTAGTCAAGAGCAGCAAATTTCCTTTTGGGTATGAGAACAGTTGATCCATCGGTAACGACAGAAATATTAATTCGCTCCTTACAAGGGGGCTCGCGGCCATTACTGACGGTAACCAGCAACAGCATGACCCCGCTGATACGAGCGGGTGATGAAATTCAGGTAACCTCAACCAACCAACAAGAGCTTGAAGTCGGAGATATCATAATTGTCGGCGATGCCGATGGTTTTCTTGCCCATCGTTTATGGTTAATTTTTTCCATCGACGGCGCAAATTACCTCCTACTCAGAGGTGATCGGATCAAAAACTTTGATCCACCCTTCCCTGTAACGCAATTAGTTGGTCGCGTCAGTGCCCGTCGTAGAAAGAACGAAACCCTGGATCTCAGCCAAGGTATCGGCCGACAGCTAGATTTATTGCTAAAAAAAATTGCAGCTCTCGCGGTGCCTCCCCCAGCTACAATTGGTTCGGGGAGTGATCCAGGCCATTCCTATGACTACCCAGGACCAGGAAAGACAAACCGGGTCTCCAGGCGACCCATATTCGGGGGATTGTATTACTCCGCCAAGTCAATCACTTGGGTTGTTGACCTTTTGAATCAATTTCAGAACAGATTTGAGCGAGGTTAATTCGACCGAAGTAAAAGATTCATGATCCTTGGCCCGGACTCTGGTGATTTGGAAGATGTTTTACCTCCTCATTCGACTCCGATTTTGTTTGACAGTAATCCAAGTATCCGGTATGCTATTATTACTATGCGAAATATAGTTGTGATGAAGAGAGGTATCCATGAGTGAATCCCACCAGCCAGAATTATACCCTGGAGGTACTCTAACCCAGGACCAACAAAACCAACTGTCATCCGAAGCATCCATTCAAGCAGCATTGGGAGCCTTTGATCGCCATATGGAGGAAGAGGTATTTGCCATTAATACAAGAAAAGCTTTTGCCAGTGATATTCGGCTTTTGGGAAAGTATTTGGGTGTAGGGCAACCCATTGGTGAAATAGGCACGAAGAATTTGAACGATTTCTTGAATTGGCTTCTTTATGAGAGAGGTGTGCCTTGTAGCCGCAAATCATATGCCCGTAGAGTCACGACGCTTAAAGTTTTTTTTGATTGGTTGCATCAGTCAGGCATTCTCCCAAGAGATCCGGCCTCAGCTGTCATTCAGATAACCGTCAGCAGTCCTTTACCTCATGTACCCAAAGAAGAGGATCTGGCAAAAGCATTGGCGGCGTCTTCGATTTTAAGAGCCGGAACGGCCGAGGAGGCTCCAGACGCCCGCCCCCATCTGTTGTTGACTCTTTTACTCTTGACGGGTATCAAGAAGAGCGAAACAATGACTCTGGTACCTAACCACATTGACCGGACAGATCCTGAGGCTCCGTATGTATTCATCCGGTATAGTAATCCTAGCCTCCGCCACAAGGAACGAAAGATACCGTTAGATTCCAATTGGCTCGAAACACTAGACGAGTACCTCCAACAATACCAACCTGGAGATACGTTATTTACCTGTACTGCAAGAAATCTGGAATATATACTGAGCCATGTTGGGGAGATCGCCGGCCTGTCCCAGGGATTATTGTCGTTTGAAAATTTGCGCTGGGCTTCGGCTCTGCGAGCCTTAAGATCGGGGCAGGAACTAAAACAAATCCGCCAAAATTTAGGATTGTCCCCAGTGACCTGGCGAGAGACGAAAGCCAAACTCGAAAAGCTCCAGGCGCGTCAGCAAGGAGAAATCTGACCAAAAAGCACTTGTTTAAGCCCGATTGTTCTTGATAACCTGATAGGCCTGAATCAGTGAGCGGCTGATAAACATCAGCGGGACTTTGGTTGTTGGCGGCGTGGCAATTGGTCGAATTGGGTAGATTGAGGCCGCGGTCACCGGGAAGTAATCGTGAAGATCATCCAATAGATCCTCGTTGGGGGCATCACTGGTAACATGCAGTTCACCCTGAACTGCGAATAACCCCAGGTGAAAAATAATCGAGCGGTGAGCAATAGGAATCTGGATATCGGCTATCGCCTCAGGATCCAACAAGCTCACCAGACATAAATTCTGCTTGTTTACGGAGAGGTATTCTTTCCGCATGGATCCCAACCTCGAGTCGTGGGCTAGAGGAAAAAGTTCTGCATCCTGAAAGGGAATAAATTCCCAGTTCCGATCATTCATAAAAGCTAACAAATGTCCACGAGGTTGCAGAGTCGCCCGCAGTACATAGTCTAGCAAGATGCCTTCGATCTTGTAGGTCTTTAATTCAATTTCTCGAAACATATGGTTTTTTGAATAGATCTAGGGTTCTGTACACCCATACACGACCTTTGGATCGTAGAATTTTGACTCAGTGAAAGTTTGGCCAGTGCCATCATCCTGTATCGTAAACGTATTTACCCAAGGATTGCAGCGTCTGGAGAGGATCACATGGAAGAATGGACCGGTTCCATTATATTCACTAGGCGGATCGTCATCTGAAATAAGAACGGTGTACGGCCCTACCCCACCGTACGGTGTTATCCTGACCGTGCATTCC
The DNA here is from genome assembly GCA_035527655.1 of Patescibacteria group bacterium. Classification (GTDB taxonomy): domain Bacteria; phylum Chloroflexota; class Anaerolineae; order Promineifilales; family Promineifilaceae; genus UBA11865. Next base: position 32,861 of record DATLAB010000029.1, read on the forward strand.
CAGTCTGTTTCAACATCTACACAGCTTCCAATTGATGTGTTATAACCAAAAGGCTGGGAGGCGGTTGGCGAGACCTCCGGTGTGCTGGTCGCCCGCGGGGTCGGAGTTTGGGGCACGTAAACCAGAATTTCAAATTCAAGGGCAGGTCCAACGCTATTGCCATCTTCATCTTCAAACTGCCATGAACTGACAAATGTGCCGGTCCGATTTGGGGCAACGAGTTCTGTCCGTAATATCGCTTCGTCCCCGGCAAACAGGTCATCTTCCAACTCAACCGATACCTCTTGTCCGAACCCCTCTCCCTCTCGATAAGTCCAGAGTAGTCCGGCTGGCAACGGACAATCACCATTATTTCGAATAACCCAGTTCATATCGAAATTGACGCCAATAGGTGCGTTGCTCGTATTTTCGTTTTGGAAGGTATAGCTATTGACAAGTTCGACATCATTCTCGCACCCGGCAAGAAAGGTGGCTGTGGCATCAGGAGTCGGTGTTTCCGTTGGGCTTAAGGTCGCCGTTGGCAAATCTGTCTCGGTTGGTTGCGCTGTTAGTGTTTCTGCGATTCGGGCAACGGCCGTCGACACATTATCGGCCGTCGGTCCAGGTTCTGGCGTTGCTGTACCGGTTGGTGCATCAGTTGGTGTGTCCTCCGGCACAACTGCGACGACTACCGTAGCTGTTGGCGTCGGATCGTCCCCACCTCCAAAAATAACAAAGCCCCCGACAGCGCCAGCAACGATCAGAAACAACAGAACGACAAGGATTATGGGCCAAATCGTTCTCGTCTTGGCCGGTGTAGACGGTGCCCCAGGTAGCACGGGCGCCGCTATCTCGGTGGCCATAATCTGGTCAGAAGTAGCAATTCGTGTGGCGCCAACGGCGGCCGCACCTCCTATCGCAGGTGAGAGCGCGGTTGCATCGGCCGGTGCAATCCGGGTAGCCTGGATGCCAGAAACTGGTGGATTAGTTGGTGTATCGCGAACTGCACCATAAACCACCCCAGCAGCCAGGGCCAAATCACTGGCCGAAGCGGCGGCGGTTAGACCATGAATAAAATCCAATGCCGATTGATATCGTTCATTTGGGTCCTTGGCCATCGATTTAATGATAACCGACTGCACCGCATCCGGTGTGTTGGGATTCATCTCAACAGGTCGGGGAACCGGTTCGTTGACGTGTTTTAGAATAACCGCCAGAGGTGTATCCGCATCGTATGGCAATTTTCCAGTTACCATCTGGTAAAAAAGAACGCCTAACGCGTACAAATCGCTGCGCTCATCTCCAGGCTGCCCCAATCCTTGTTCTGGAGACATGTAAGCCGGTGTTCCAATCATTGCCCCTGTGGCTGTTACCGTTGGTCCGCTGAGAATCTTTGCGATTCCGAAATCGGTTAGAACCGCGTGACCGCCTTCATTGATCATGATATTACCGGGCTTTATGTCCCGGTGGACCATACCGCGGGAATGTGCATAGGCCAGGGCATCAGCGATCTCCAAAACAACTTGGACCGTCTCCGAAAGCGCCATCTGCTTACCACTGGCTGATAGTGTCGTTAACTTCTGCTTGAGAGTACCACCGCTCACGTACTCCATGACGATGTAGTACATTCCGTCTTGAACGTCGAAATCATATACACCAACAATATTATTGTGATTCAGAGAGGCCATTGCTTTGGCTTCCCTTTGAAATCGAGCGAGAAAGTTTTCCTCATCGGCCAGGAATGCATGCATCACCTTGACTGCGACGTAGCGATCAAGATTTTCTTGGAAGGCCCGGTACACTTCAGCCATACCCCCGCGCCCCAGGGGATCTACGATTCGATATTTGCCTAATGTTTGACCTATGAGTGTTTTATTCGCCATATTCATCACAATCTATATTAACAATCAAGTTGAATCAATCTATAGGAGTAACGAGAAGCAAGGGACGGTAGTCTATTGTTCGCCAACATTTATCAGATCAAATTGCCTGCTGATGCTATCAACAACCTTTCGTTCTCCACTGGCCGCCCGGTAATAAAGGTATGCTTTAATATGATAATTTTGGTTGGATGCAGGTTCATGTAGGTGCATTGTCAGGTTAAATCGTGCTTGCATTGCCTCGATAACGCTCAAGCTGGCCTCTTCCACACCGGCATGGTCAACTATGGAAACATCAATGGAAGGACGCTCACGGAATGGGGTAAGGTCAAAACCAACTGCAATGCGCTGCCGATCTTCAAAAACGTATATTCCTAACTGATTGAAACGAACTTCGCCACGAGAACGCGACTCCTGGAGTGGATTGTCAAAGAATTCGATTCTCATGATCGTCATTATAACGCGTAAGCCCAGATCAGAGCAATCATCCGCTGCTACTAATGCTAACCGCTGACAACCTGTCGCGCCGGGTCTCTTGAAGCTTTTCCAAGGTCTGCACCAACAAAACTTGCCATTCACGGGTACTCATGTCTCGACCGAGCCAAATTCCTCGCCTGCTTACGCGCACATCCGAACCTAGCCACCTTTGCAACTGGAACAGATTGTGACTTTCTTCTCCGTTCAATCGAATCTGGATCTGGCCCGCCTCCGAGGTTATTGATTCGATTGTTGCTTCTTTCGCCATGGTTTTTATTCTGAGTTGGTATAGGAGATTATCGATCGGATCTGGAATCGCTCCGAATCTATCAGCTAACTCAACAGCCATCTCATCAATCTCTGCCAACGTTTCCAGAATTGCCATCCGCCGGTAAAGGCGCAAACGAAGAGATGAATCAGAAACGTAATCGATTGGGATATAGGCTGCTAGGGGAATATCAATCAATACGTCCTCTGAGAGCTCTGATTTTATTATCTCGCCCTTTCTCATTGCCTTTCGCTGCCTAACAGCTTGGGCAAGCATTCGCGTATAGAGTGCAAACCCGACTGAAGCAATATGCCCACTTTGACGGGAACCAAGAAGATCGCCTGCCCCGCGTATTTCCAGGTCTCGCATTGCGATTGTGTAGCCTGCGCCCAACTCAGTTTGAGCCTCAATAACTTCCAATCGGACTTTGGCGTCGTTTGTTAATTTATCCCAAGCTGGGTGCAGAAAATACGCATAGGCCCTGCGACCCCCTCGACCAACGCGTCCTCGTAATTGATAAAGCTGGGACAATCCGAATCGATCAGCTCGATCTACAATAATAGAATTGGCATTGGGTATGTCAAGGCCGCTTTCGATAATTGTGGTTGTGAGCAACACATCGACCTCTCCGTTCACAAATCGGACCATCACATTTTCCAACTCGCGCTCGCTCATCTGACCGTGCCCAACTGCAATAACCGCTTCGGGAACCGAATGGGATAACTTCAACAGGGCATTGCCGATTGTTTGGACCCGGTTATGCACATAATAAATTTGCCCGCCCCGGTCTAACTCGCGCAATATCGCCCGGCGGACTAAGACCTCGTCAAATTCGCCAGAATAGGTCTGAATGGGAAGGCGATCCATGGGCGCTGTGTCGATTTGGCTAATATCCCGGGCACCGCTAAGGCTCAGGTAAAGCGTTCGGGGTATGGGCGTTGCGGTCAGGGTTAGAACATCCACCTCGGTACGCAGTCGTTTTAGGGTTTCTTTATGAGCAACCCCAAATCTTTGCTCTTCATCGATAATCAATAATCCCAGGTCCTTGAACGAAACATCAGCCGACAACAAACGATGCGTTCCGATAACAATGTCAATTGCGCCATCACGGAGTTTATGAATGATCTCTGTTTGCCTGGTTGTAGTTCGAAATCGAGACAACATCTCAAGAATGACCGGGAATGGCTTGAGCCGTTGACGAAATGTATTGTAATGCTGTTGGGCCAATACGGTTGTCGGGACCAATACGGCCACCTGTTTACCGTCCATAACTGCCTTGAATGCCGCTCGTAAAGCAACCTCCGTCTTTCCATAACCCACATCGCCACAAATGAGTCTATCCATCGGATAGGCTCGTTCCATATCATTCTTGACTTCGGAAATCGCCTGGAGTTGATCTTCCGTTTCACGGTAAGGAAAACTGGCCTCTAATTCAGCCTGCCACTGGCTATCAACCTCGAAAGCATGGCCAGCGATTGTCTCCCGTACCGCGTACAGGTCCAATAGCTCATCTGCTAATTCATCAACCGATTGCTGAGCTTTTACTTTTGTGTTGCGCCAGCTTTTTTCGCCAAGGCGCTGCAAAGTCGGCGAACGATCATCGGGTCCTATCCACTTACTGAGACGATCGGCATGGTGTACTGGTACGTAGAGCAAGTCACTATTCGCAAAGGATATTTGTAGATATTCTCGTTCCGCACCTCCGATCATCCTTACAACCAGGCCAACAAACTGGCCGATTCCAAATTCGGTATGGACCACGTAATCGCTGGGGGCTATATCGGCAAAATAGGTTTCTGGGGCAACCGACCGTGGCCTGCTTCGGCGGCGAGGAGCTGGTCGACTCCAACCAAATATTTCCGCGTCAGTAAGTAAATGGAGCAAGACCTGAGGACTGTTTGATTGATAATTGGCATCCTCTTCCAGGATTCTCTCGATGATAAAACCTTCCGTCAGAGTTCCCTGGATGAAAGAAATCTGACCTTTTTTAAATCCGTTGGCTGCATCATCGGTTTCACTTAACTGGTCAGCTGCAATAAGTAGATTGTCACCCATGTCTTCACGCCACAACTCTACCAGGCGCTGTGCCTGGCGGCTCACGATAACCGTACTCTCCCGGCGATTCGCAGCTTCGCGCAATTGCATAAGAAACGGCCGCATCTGTCCCCCAAACCTTGGGCCGCTCTGGAACGACAGGGCAAGATTCGGGGCAGGCGTTACTGATGTTTGAATAGCCTGCCCCTGACCCATCACCAGAGATTGCCTGGTCGATATTTTCGCTATCAACTCATCCCATTTGAAAAGTGGATGGGGAAATCCGGGCGGATAGTCCACTTGTTCCCCGGCAACTTGTTTGGCATGATTATATAGTTCATAGCTTGCCGCTTCTAACTCAACCAGGTCATCGATGATGACCAGCGCGTTATCTGGGAGGTAATCGATGATGGACCCCGGCTGGGAGTAAACCATGGGCAGATAGTACTCTAGATTAGGCGTCGCCTCCCCCGATTCAATCTCTACCAGGTCGTCATGCCAACTTGGTAGGTTATCTTCTTTGTTTGACACTTCTTTTGCCAAAAGAGTTCCGAGCTTGATGGCATCACCGGGCATAAGTTCACGAGCCGGCGGGATGACAAGATGGTCATACTGGGTCGAGACGGAATCACCGGAACGTTGGGTGGCCGGGTCAAAAGCGCGCAAAGTCTCAATCTCATCGCCGAACAGCTCGATTCTAATCGGGTTGAGCGCGCCAACCGGGAAAATATCCAGGATTCCGCCACGACGGCTGAATTGGCCCTCAGATTCAACGACAATATTGTGCGAATAACCGGCGACAAGCCAGTCATTGATAAGTTTATCCAAATCCAGGATCTGCCCAATTCGCAGCAATCGGGTTGCAGCTGCGAACCTCCTGCGAGGAACGGTTTTTTGGAGAAGCGCCCTGGCTGAGGTCACAACCAATAAGGGACCGCTGTTTTGGGGTAACAAAGGGTGTTGGCTTTCAAGCAACTTTGCGAATACAGTCAGGCGGCCGTTTCTAGAAAGCCTACTCCATGGCCCCCGTTCATAAGGGAGAGGGGTTGGTTCGAGAAAGCGATGAGGGTGCCTGCCGTCTGGTAACCATGCCTCAAGCGCTTGTTGCCACACCGGAGCAGAATCAACCCTCGATGTAATAAGAAGTATCGTCCGTTGGTTGGACGCGAATAGTTTGGCCAAGAGGGGCGCCCGAGCAGACAGCGGCAGCTTAAGGGGGGCCACCTCAATCTCATCGGCCAGCCGATTTTGTAGCGTGTTATAGGCGGGTAAATCCTCAAATAAATTGAGTACGCCAGATAAATTCATTTGTCACCAGGAAAAGATAAATAGAAGCTAGAAATACCTTCCGAAGGCTTATATCAAGTGATTTGACCATTAAATCGGGTCATTGCGATTTCAATACCATCGTTAAGGAATACTTGAATCGCCGCGACTGCCTGATTAATCATCTCGTCAACAATCGAAGCTTCGCCATCACTGAAATTTTGCAGCACGTAGTCCGCCGGCTCCATATAACCCGGTGGACGATCGACCCCAAGACGCAACCTCGGAAATTCCTGCCCAATTTGATCGATGATGGATTTCATCCCGTTGTGACCACCGGACCCGCCTTGTTCTCGAAATCTTAGCATACCGAAGGGTAAATCTATTTCATCATATATGACGAGGAGGTTGCCCAGGGGTATCCGGTAGTATCGAGTCAAAGAGGCAATGGCAGTTCCACTTTTGTTCATGTACGTCTGCGGCTTTGCCAAAATAAGGGACTGTTGTGTTAGAAAGCCATCTCCAATAATGGCATTTGATTGCACCCGTCGGAGTTGGATACCGGCCGTCTCGGCAAGCCGATCAATTACCATAAAACCGATATTATGCCTGTTACGCCGGTATCGCCGACCGGGGTTTCCCAAACCGGCGACCAAATACTTATTATTAGATTGTGTTTCTCCAGCTTGGGTTCCATCCATATCATGATGTCCTGATCGGCCAGGTCTGGTCGTGGTTAATCCCTATCTGCTCGCCCGAATATAACGAAAGATTATTCGAAAAATTCCACGCAGGAGCCAATATGCTGCCAGGCCCGCAAAGATAAAGGCCGCGATTCTCACACCTGACCAAAAGGCACGACTGAATTGTCTGGTGTCTATTCCTGTTAATCGACCGAAGAGTCCGGTTTGGTCATCTCCTGTCGCGTCCTCCGGACTGTTCGCTCCAAGGGGGTCGTTTTCAGGCAATGCCAGGGGCGATGGTGTTGGAAATGGCGTCAGTGACGGTATCGGCCGCGCTTCGGCTCGTGCAGTTGCCGCCAGGGCGGTTCCTGATAACGGCGACACATCCGACTCCAAGGTAGCCGTGACAGGTGTTGTAGGGGTCGGTGTCGTATTCTCGTTGTCAACTACCAAACCAGATACGTAATACTCATCGTAGTTATAGTCACTTCGCACGACCCTTAATCTCAATCGGTATTGACCATCTTGAAAAACAGGCGAATTAGGAAGACCGACCGTCGTATCCCAAATAGCCAGAGTCCCATTCAGAACCGCCTGGTCACCTTGGGCGAATACAATCCATTCAGCCCCGGATCGTGACTCGTGATAGAAAGCGAGCTCATAACGCAAAAAGTCAGGATCCCAGGCGATCCCCTCGATAATGACAATTCCTGAAACAACATCCCCGGAGGCCGGAACCTGGATGCCGTTTTGTTCCTGAGCTTGCAAATACTTTGGAAGAATCCAGGCAAGGGCCAGAATCACAACCGGTAAAGACAACAAGCTCAGCGCAGTGCCTGTTTTTCGGTTGTCCATTGCTTTCTAATACAACGTCGTTGATCTTTAGAATTAACGAAACATCCAAGTCTATCACAACCACCGTTCAGAGACGAGCCGACCGCGAGCGATTCTGGGACGAATAAGTAAGTAGTCACTAAGAAGATAACAATAGATACCTTGGGCATTTGCGATTCATAGGGCTTACTGCCATAATCCCCCAAATTCATTTGAAGGTGGGAAGATTATGTTAATTCCTAAGATTGTAAGGGAATACTTGGTTCCAGGAATTGTCTTGGTTATGCTTCTGCTGGTGGCGGTAGCGTGTGGCGAAATACCAGTTCCCGAGCAAGTGGGTGATTCAGTGCTTTCGGAGAACACTCAGGCTGAGAATGACGGTGGTGCAACCAGCATGGAACCTGATTCCACAACAATAGCGACAGATACCGCTGAACCCAAGAAGGAGCCAGCCAAAGAAGATTCCGCTTCAACAGGCATTGCTGTTAAGCCCACTGCCACTGTGATTGATTTCGAGGGTATCGAGGTTGGGTTTACCGAGGATGGTCACCCCTACCGCGGCAACCCTGATGCGCCAACTGTGATTAAAGAATATTCTGATTATCAATGCCCATTTTGTGCGCGTTTCTACGAACAGACTTACCCTTCATTAATCCTAAATCAGATCGCCACTGGCGAAGCTGTATTGCTTTATTATGATTTTCCCTTGACCAAGCTTCACCCCCAGGCATATGCTTCCGCCAATGCCGCTCGATGTGCAGGCGAGCAAGGGGCGGATTCCTATTGGGCTATGCATAATTTACTTTTCGCAAATTCTGATCAGTGGGCAAACTCTGAAGCCGAAACAGTGTTTATGGGTTTCGCAGAAGATTTGGAATTGAATGTCGATGATTATGAGAAATGTGTTTCTGAGCAATCGTACTCCTCAGAAATCGACGCGGATCTTCAATCGGGCAGAGCGCTCGGTATATCCGGCACACCAACTTTTGTGATTAATGGTCAGCTTCTGGTCGGCGCGCAGCCTTTGGCGGTATTTGAGAACGCAATAACCACCATTGGGCAAGGAGGTCAGTTAGCCAGTAACGAGCCGGATCCACAACCGAACCAGCCCCAGGCTGCCCCAACACCAGCGGCCATCTTGAGTGACTATGCGGCTACTTTGGGTGACCCCAATGCCCCGGTAACGATTATCGAGTTTACAGATTACCAATGCCCATACTGCTCTCGTCACTCTTTAGACACATTACCAAGAATCATTTCTGAGATGGTTGATACCGGCCGTGTATTTTATGCACAGAAAGATCTTCCCCTGGATCAACTGCACCCTAATGCCAGGATTGCGGCATCCGCGGCCCGCTGCGCGGCTGATCAGGATGCTTATTGGGAAATGCATGATACATTGTTCACCCAACAATCCGAATGGGCAGAAGCCGGCAGTTCTGTTAATGAACTCTTCGTTTCCTACGCCACCGGGCATGGTTTGGACGATGTCGCTTTCAGCGACTGTCTTGAAAGTGGGCAACATGATGCGGCCGTTGAGGCAAACGCCCAGGAGGCAAATTCCTTGGGCATTAGCGGCACGCCATTCTTCTTCGTGGATGGTTATCCTCTGAACGGCGCCCGCCCCTACGAACATTTTGAACTCGCTGTGCAATACGCAGAGGAGGGCCGGTTAGCCGAGGCCTACGCCCCACAACCGCAACAGCAACCTCAGCAACCCCAACAACCGGCAGGGCCGGTTGATATACCTATTGATGATGGCTTGGCTATTGGCAATGCCAATGCACCCATAACAATCGTTGAATATACTGATTTTCAATGTCCATTTTGTAGCCGCCACTTCAGCCAAACATATCCTCAAATTCTTGAGGAATACGTCAATACAGGCGTCGTTCGGTACGTATTTAAGGATTTCCCATTAAACAGCATTCACCCTCAGGCTGCGGAAGCGGCCGAGGCGGCTCGTTGCGCAGGTGACCAGGGTCGCTACCTGGATATGCACGATCTGTTATTTCTCAGGCAAACAAGCTGGAGTGGCCAGTCACCAACCAACATTTTCATTAGCTTTGCTCAAGATCTGGGCCTTGATGCAGATGCTTTCGATGAATGTCTGGCAAGTGGCATTTACACGTCGGCTGTCGACGCGGACCTACAAGAAGGCATTCAGTTTGGTGTCACCGGTACGCCCGCATTCTTCATCAATGGCTACCCGGTTTCAGGAGCCCAACCTTTTGCGGTCTTTCAACAGGCAATAGAAAGTCTTCTGGCAGAAAACTAGGATTGGTTGAGGCTAATACAACAGTCTATCGACCCCAGATGAATGAGCGCCTGGGTAAATAGCGGCAGCCATCCTGACTGTGTGTAGTTTATTGAATGGAGCTATAACCGCTGCCGATATCCGATTGGTTCAAACTCTGTGGAAACGGAACCAGGCGGATGACCAATCGTCATCCTTTCCCGCTTGGGTGCGGCCGCGCTCCATCCATTCCAAGTTGAATCCCTTACCGTAAAGCGCCTGAATCTCTTGTAAATCCATACCTGGCGGACCATCTAGAGAATTTTCCCTTAAACCATCTTGAATTCGGGCAAAGAGCATATAGACCCCACCCGGATTGATGAGGCGAAGTAGGTGGTCCCGGTATACGTGCAATTCAAGCGGGTTCAAACCATGGCTACAACCAACATCCAAAGCAAAATCATATGTTCCGGCAAGGAAATAAAGATCAGTTACTTTTGTTAAATGGAACCTCACCACGACATGAACGCTTGAAGCCCGCCTTGCCGCCTCGACAATCGCCTCAGGTATGAAGTCAACCGCATCAACCTCCCAGCCTAACTGAGCCATATATATCGCTGCACGGCCATAACCACAACCAAGATCTAGCGCCTTTCCCGCCGGAATTGATGCCAAAAAGGCGATAACCTCTGGCGGAGGATCTTGGTCATCCCAAGGGACATCACCTGTCGCGTATACAGCGGCTAATCGATCATACGCAGATTCTTCGGAATTACTCATGGGAGAGACCCGGCGTTAGGGTTACCAAATAAGCCAAAAGCGTGGGCGATATCAGCGAGCATTACGCTCCAAAAGGAAATAATCGGCCAAAGGCTCTTTGAAGCCCCGGGGTATATGCTCCCCGGTACTAGGAATTAATTCGTAATCACCTTGATATTCACCCCTGCTTATCCGCTCGAGCATTGCTACCAGACGATCCACATCTTCTGATGTGTTATAACAGCCAAAGCTGGCTCTTACCATGCCTGGCATGTTAGATTTATCTCCCGATAACATCTGTTGGCGCCAGGTGGAGGATTCTTGTTCGCTCAAAGTTAGCAGATGAACTACATATGGATGCGCACAGAAGCACCCACTACGTACACCAATTCCTCCCTCATAGCCCAAGATTGCGGCGACAAGGAAATGTGAAACACCCTCCAGGTTAAAAGGAATCGCCCCAACTTTCACATTTGCTTTGTTCGGATTGTTTTCTCCATAGATTCTTATACCAGGAACGCGGCTTAACTGCTCAAGTGCGTAGGCAATAAGCTCTTCTTCGTGGGCGGCCACATTTTCCATGCCTAATTCATTCAAGGCTTGTGCTGCTGCAGCCATGGCCACCGCTCCGACTACATTAGGGCTGCCAGCCTCATCGCGGTCGGGCATGCCAGCCCAACTGACTTCATCAAGCGTAACCACATCCACAGTCCCGCCACCAGGATACTCTGGCGCACTCGCTAAAAATACCGCCTTAGGTCCGATCAACGCACCGGTTCCAAATGGTGCATACATCTTGTGTGCGGATAGAGCCACAAAATCTAGATGCTCCGGATCCTCATCAGGTCGCATATCTACCCGCCGGTGCGGTGCAAGTTGGGCGGCGTCAACGAGAATGGGCACCCCAACCTCGTGGGCTTTTCGAGCCAGGCGATGAATTGGCAATAGGAACCCACTAACATTCGAAGCGCCAGTCACAGTCACCAACGCCAGCCGGTCAGCATGCAACTTCAGTTGGTTATCAAAGTCTTCCTCGTCTAACCGGCCGTCAGGTGTGGCCCGGACATGGACAACCTTTGCCCGATTTCGCCAGGGCAAGTCATTTGAATGATGTTCCAGTTGAGTGGAAATAACCACGGCGTTTTCAGCCATCGGCAAACGGTACGAGAGTTTGTTTATCGCTTCAGTTGTGTTTTTTCCAAAGATGACAGTATTGGTAATCGGATTTGCGCCAACAAAATGAGCGATAATCTCATGGGCTTGATCGTAGGCGATGGTACTGATCCTTGATTTGAAACCGGTTCCCCTATGTACACTTGAATAATATTGCATGAACTCTTGCACGGTTTCCAGCACAACGTTAAAGGCAGGCGTGCTGGCGGCATTGTCAAGGTTTACATAACGAACCGTTGAGCCATCTAATAAGGGAACTTGGGCATCTATTCCCACAATATGCACAGATAGATTCACTTTTTTAGAATGCCGCTGACCAACCGTCATTTTTTTTCCTTCACCCATTGAAGTTATTTTTTCCAACTCGATTCCAGTACCCGAACCCAATTTTCCTGGGCTAACTTTGCCAGGTCTTCATCCTCATAACCTGCTTGCCTTAAGGCCGTTAACAGCCTGGGCAGTCCACTCACATCCCCGAGTTCAGTTGGCATCTTAGCGCCATCGAAATCAGATCCAAAAGCTACATGATCGATGCCAATTCGCTCGACTAGGTAGTCGAGGTGGCGAATAATCTCACCCAGGGGCGTATCGGGATCAGATCGGCCGTCCGGCCGGATGAAACCAACATGGAAATTAATGCCGATAAGCCCGTTACTTTCCCCAACTGCGTCGATTTGGCGATCAGTCAGGTTTCGGGTACTTGGGCAAATCGCGTGAACGGCCGCGTGAGTCGCCACCAGCGGAGCGTCTGTCAGTTTATGTACATCCCAGAACCCTTTTTCGTTAAGGTGGGAAAGATCGATCATGATTCCAAGGCGGTTACACTCCTCCACCAACTCTTTGCCGGCCATCGTTAACCCAGGACCGGTGTCAGGAGAGTGGGGATACATAAAGGGCACGCCCCAACCAAAGGCATTTGGCCTACTCCAGGTGAATCCTAACGAACGCAATCCAGACTGGTAGTATGATTCCAGATTGTTAAGATCTGGCTCAATGCATTCCGCTCCTTCAAAGTGCAAAATTGCTGCTATTTTTTCTGTACGGAGGCATTCCCTTAATTCGCTAACCTCCCGAACTACTTTTAGCTGACCATTCGACTCCCGCTCAAGATTAAATAACAGAGTCATCATCTCGCCTGTCAACCGCTGGGCATACGAGAGATCAACTTGTGCTCCGGTTAGGTCAACATTGTCGGCTTCCCTCTTCGTGTCCAATGTATTATCTGAACTATTAGCAACAGGATCCGGTGGAACAAATATGGCGAAAAAGCCTCCGGCAAAGCCCCCATCATTCGCCCGCGGCAAGTCAATATGTCCATATTCGCTGCGCTTGAAAAACGAACGCATTACCGAATTATTTGGTGAATAGAGATCCAGCAGGGTGTCATTATGACCGTCGAATATCCGGAGGCTATTCTTGCTCATTTGCGACTATGCCCTTCTTGTCCTGGATACGAGGTTCTTTTCAACTTCATAGTCTAACTTCTCTATTGCTTCTTCGATACCTAACCAGGCCATACGGTCAACTTCCGAGTTCTTCTTGAAACCACAATCTTCAGTGAGATACATATTCCAAAACAATACGATCTTAGGCACACCCTCAACCAAATAGCTAACACTGCCGGCAAATTCACCGATCCCCACCTGGCAATTAGTTTCCTCAGTAACTTCCCGGAAAGCGGCCTCGATAAATTTTTCACCCTTCTCTCGCCATCCTTTAGGCAGCGACCAATCATTGTATCGAGTCCTATGAACGATTGCTATTTGCCTACCTTGGGGGGTATAACGCCAAAGTAAACCACCGGCAGCCTCGATGACACCACTAGTCCCAGGAATCCTCTTGGCCATATGTAGTCTTTTCCTTTATTGTTACGATCAAACTGCTATCATTGTTGATTTGGCGATCGTTTCGGCTGGCTCTAGCATATGTTACACCTCATGTTGGAACCACGCTTATGGGCACCACAACATTCGCCCTTGATTGCCCATCATCAACCGTTGGTCAAAAGGAGGTATTTCACTCCTCCATTTACCTGCTGGCAACCGTTATGACTTATGGCCAGCGAGTTTACATCAAGGTTCTTGACGGTCAAATCAGAGTCGTGGATTAAAGGTCGGAATGAAAATGGAGGTGAAGCATTTGCGACCTACTTACTAACTCGGCTACAATCACGAAGAATGTTATTAGCGATTGATGTCGGCAACACAAATATCACCTTAGGTCTTTGGGATAACCATGTCTGGCGGAAGCAATGGCGCTTGCGCACAGTTCACGACCAGACTGTTGACGAATATGGTGTTTATATCAAGGCTTTACTAAGGGAAGCTAAGGCAGCTCATCAAGTTAGGGCTACTGTCCTTAGTAGTGTAGTCCCCCCGCTGACGAGCACATTCTCGAAGGTATGTTGTGACTATCTTGGTCAGGAACCACTCTTGATTGATGCAGACACAAACACCGGCATTGAAGTAAAGACTGATACGCCGGCCGAGGTTGGCGCGGATCGTATTGTCAACGCAGCCGCCGCCTTCCATCTTTACCCGGGCAACAGTATCGTCATTGATATGGGTACGGCAACGACGTTTGATGCGATTTCCGCGAATGGCGAGCTGTTAGGTGTAGCTATCGCTCCTGGGCTGGGCCTGGCCGCCGAGGCACTCTCTAACCGCGCCGCTCAGCTTGGGCGGGTTGCTCTGGAAGCCCCACCCAATAGTATCGGAAGAAACACCGTGCATGCGATGCAATCGGGACTGATATTTGGCTATGCATCACTAATAGACGGCATGGTGTCGCGCTTCAAAATGGAGATGGGTGCACCTGATGCGAATGTGATTGGAACGGGGGGCCTGATCACCAGTATCATTCCCCATACCGGGGTAATCAATATCGTTGAGCCATGGCTTACACTAATCGGTCTAAGAGAAATCTACAGGCTTAATACTGAGTAGACGTGTCCAACAAATGCCGCGGTGATAGGACCTGGTGTACACCTCACATCACTTGGGGATGTCCACACAATATCTTCTTTGTCATTTCGTTGACGCTCCTGACTTTGTCCATTGTGACCGGCTGCCGACCGGCATTTTTGGATCCGGTTAGAATGGGAACACAGAGTGCGGCCGGAAATGCACCCTTGTCGCCATCTGTCACACCAGTCAAATCCGGTGCGCCAACGCCAACAACCCAGTTGGCCATTTCGGCCAACAATACGAATTCGGCCGGGAGTGACTTTGTTAATGGACGTCTTACGCTCTGGGTAAATGAAACCTCTGAGGATCATGCTGTAGCGTTGGAGGAAATGGTCGCGCAATTTTCAGCCAAGCAGCATATCCAGGTAGAAGTTCTTTTGGTTTCCCCACAGTTGCTCCCCCAGCTGGTCCAACAAGCGGTGATTTCCGGCACATTGCCTGATCTGATCATTCACCCAGTAACCTACTCAGCCGGCTGGGCGGAAAAAGGCATCCTTGATCCAGGCTTAGCCACTGAGGCGCTCCGTAATATTGGTGAGAGCACCTTTGACCAGGAAGCCTTGAACGCCGTGCACACGGAGAATGATTTGATTTTTGCCATTCCTACCGATGGCTGGCGGCAATTATTGATCTATCGATCGGATTGGTTCGCTGAGCGGAACCTGGAACCCCCTGACAATTACATATCTCTAATGGCCGCGGCCGAAGCTCTCGATGAACCGGAGGGGTCAACCTCTGGTATCGTCGTCCCCACCGATGCCTCATTGGTCTCTACCCAACAAGTTTTTGAATATTTGGCTATCGCCAACGATTGCAGGTTAGTTGAGCCAGGGGGTCGCGTCACGGTTTTACACCCGTACTGCCTCGAGGCGCTTGAATTCTATCGGGCACTTATAAACCAGTTTAGTCCGATTGGCTTTCAGACCGACATCAGTTCATTGAACGCCTATTTGGCGGGTCGTACCGGGATGATCGTCACCTCACCAGCCGCCTTACCTTTTATTGCAGGGCTAGTTGATCAGAATATCCCTGGTTGCCCAGAGTGCGTCGAACCTGGCTACTTGGCCAAGAACAGCGGTTATATCACTCGATTATACGGCGGTGCGGCAAGTGAAAAGCCTTCTGGCTTCAGCGAACTGACGGCCTTGGGTTTTACACCAGGAGCAAATCGCGATGGGGCGGTTTCCTTTGCCGACTTCTGGTTTAATGAGGGCTATTCAACTTGGCTGGCAGTTAATCCGGAGCGCAAAGTGCCCTTACGATCCGGAACTCAAGATCAACCAAGACTTTTCGTCGATGCATGGGCTAGTAACCAACTCTCACCAGCGGGCCCAACACTAGAGGAGGTCTTTGGAGCTGATCTTGTTCACCAACTGATCGAAGATATTGCCGGTTCAAATCGCTGGGGTATTGCTGAAGACGAGGGCATATTGACCAGTACATTGTACCAGGATCTCTTGATATCTCCCTTGCTCCAAGACATGTTAAGCGGCTATTTCACCAGCAGTCAAACGATCATCGAACTGTACCAAGTCGTGGTTAATGCTATACCTCATTACAACTTTCCAATAGAAATTGTGTCAACACCAGAGCCGTAATCAAACCTGTTACAAAGTTTGACGGAGATGCCTCCTGATGCTAATATGCCCACGCATCCATGAGGAAATCTACCGGCTTTTTTAACCCCTATCTCTTTACGGAACCATATGGCAGTTGCGCTACCATGGGAAGGATGTTCCGCCAGGATAGTTAAAGAAGGTGGCACAACTAACGATAACATAAAGCGCGACAATAAAAGTCGCGCTTTTTTTTCTTGGTTTACTGAACAAGTTAAGGTGCCTACTATGACTAACAGTTCTGATGAAGCAGAGATAATTTACAGACAAACCGTTTGCCGTGGTATCAGAGGAGCGACGACGGTCGAAGAAAACAGCGCTGAGGCAATTCTGTCTGCGACTCGCGAACTGCTTTATATCATCATGCGCGCTAATGAGATTCAGCAAGATGATGTAGCCAGTGCCATGTTTACGACTACAATGGATCTTGATGCGACTTACCCGGCTCTGGCTGCCCGCCAGCTTGGCTGGTACGATGCTGCCCTTTTATGCGGTAACGAAATGCAAGTACCCGGCAGTGTTTCCCAGTGTATTCGAATCCTGATTCATTGGAACACGAGGAAAACACCCGATGAGATCGTTCATGTCTACCTGCGGAGAGCCAAAGATCTTCGTGCCGACCGGACAGATTTACCCCCAATACCCTATGAGGAGATCGAGGCAGCAATCAATTTCGAGGGCATAGACACAGATTCAAATAAGTGGCTATCACCAAAACTTAAATAGAGTAAAATTGAATATTAATCATATGATCAAAAGGGTCAATTAATGATGATAGTAATAATGAGGGCTACGGCCAAGATGGGGGAGTTGTCAGCAGTAGTTGCCCGGATTGAAGATGCCGGATACCGGGTCCATCTTTCCGAAGGTGATGAACGGACAATTGTTGGTATCATCGGTGATGGAAGACCTCTTGACCCAGACCAGCTCGGACGACTTCCTGGCGTGGAACGCTGCGTACCGATATTGGAGCCTTTCAAACTAGCCAGTCAAAACTTCAAACCAACCGGCACAACCTTCCCGATTGGCGATCATGTGGTAGGGAGTAATGAAATCGTATTGATGGCCGGTCCTTGCAGTGTTGAAAGCCGTAGCCAAATCATAGAAACTGCTCATGCGTGTAAAGAGGCAGGTGCCCATATCCTTCGTGGTGGCGCCTTTAAACCGCGGTCGTCACCTTATTCATTTCAAGGTTTGGGCGAAGAGGGGCTCAAATATCTCGCTGAGGCTCGCGCAGAAACCGGCATGCCAATAGTTACAGAAGTCACGGAACCCGCGTTAGTTCCAATGGTTACCGAGTATGCCGATATTTTACAAATCGGTGCGAGAAATATGCAGAACTATGCTCTGCTCCATGCGGTCGGTGAATCGCAACATCCTGTCTTGCTTAAACGAGGCATGAGCAGTTTAATGGAAGAGTGGCTAATGAGCGCTGAGTACATTCTCAGCCATGGCAATACCAGAGTCATGCTCTGTGAGCGTGGTATTCGCACATTTGAAAGGTATACCAGAAACACCTTCGATATCAATGCTATAGCCGTTGTAAAACACATGTCCCATTTACCTATCATAGCTGATCCAAGCCATGCGACAGGAAAGTGGGAATATGTTGCCGCAGCTGCCAGGGCCAGTGTCGCCGCAGGCGCCGATGGTTTGATAATTGAAGTTCATCCACGGCCGGAGGAAGCTCTTTCAGATGGGATTCAATCTTTGAAACCAAAACGTTACGCAGAATTGGTAACAGAGATGAAAGCCATCGCCAAGGCGGTTGGTCGCGAGATATTATAAATTTTATGTAAACTTTCGCCAGGCTGCCCACCTCGTTTGTCGACCTTATTCCATGAAGTATAATTCGCTATCACAATTCGACCGGAGATATTGAATGTCCCGTGGTGTTTTTCCATTTACCGCAATAGTTGGCCAGGAGCGTATGAAGCGTGCGCTTATTCTAAATGCGGTTAGTCCGCAGATCGGCGGCGTACTGATTCGTGGCGAACGCGGTACCGCAAAATCCACGGCTGCTCGTGCCTTAGCGGCATTGCTACCCGATATTGAAGTTGTTGCCGACTGCCACTTCAGTTGTAACCCTCGCCGACCTGATGTTTGGTGCGATGAATGCCGGATTCGCCATGACAACGATCAGATTCCGACCTCCATTCGGCGGACATCTTTTGTGGACCTACCGGTAAGCGCTACAGAAGACCGGGTCGTAGGGACGTTAGATATCGAACTGGCCATACAAAAAGGCGAAAAGCATTTCGAACCAGGTGTTCTAGCCTCTGCCAACCGCGGTCTTCTATATGTCGACGAAGTCAACTTACTCGATGATCATGTCGTTGATTTATTGCTGGATTCGGCCGCCATGGGTGTTAACGTTGTTGAACGTGAGGGCATCAGCTTCAGTCATCCGGCAAAATTTATCCTAGTTGGCACCATGAACCCAGAAGAAGGGGATTTGAGACCACAGTTGTTGGATCGCTTTGCTTTTTCGGTTCACATTAAGGGTTTAATGGATACAGAACAACGCATGCAGATTATGGAGCGCCGTATTAATTTCGAAAGCGATCCTGATTTGTTCATCGCCCATTGGCATGACCAGGAGAGGGAACTTTCTGACAAGATCTCCCTCGCCCGCGAAAAAGTAAACCAAGTTCGGTATACAAGGCGAGACTTGGCCTCTATCGCAGGTCTGACAGCATCGTTAAAAGTTGATGGACATCGAGCTGACCTGGTCATCCTCAGGGGCGCTCAAGCCCACGCGGCCTTGAAAGGCCGGCCCGCTATTTCCGATGAAGATGTCGTATTGGCGGCTGAATTAGCCCTACCTCACCGCATAAAAGGCCGACCGTTTCAAGATGCCGGAATCAGCGCCTACGAGTTAGAAGACCGATTGGAGCAAGTTCAGAGCGAGTGGGGAAATGGGCAGGAAGGCGAAATGATGGAAGAGTCCTCCACTGAGAACGCTTCTGGTAAAAAAAAACCGTAGATAGTGAAGCATCCGAAGGTTCGGATATCGGTGAAACAGAAGCTGGACCCCAGTCGGTGCCAGCGACCGCCCAAGATAGCCACTGGTGGGAGGGGGGCAAATCTGTCCAATCCAGTGACGAATTCACCGCCCGCCGGCTGGACACACAACTCGATAGGCTGACTCGAAGCTCGGCCGGGCGGCGCTCGCAGACCAAGACTGATCGCAAGCGAGGGAGATATATCAAATCTCGCATACCTCAGGGCGAGAAAATCACAGACCTGGCCTTTGACGCTACATTGCGAGCGGCCGCGCCGCACCAGCGTTATCGAGACCGATCCACCATGGCCCTTGCCTTGAAGAAAAGTGATCTTCGCGAAAAAGTCCGTGTCCGTCGATCAGCCAATCTGGTTCTATTCGTCGTGGATGCCAGTTGGAGCATGGCCGTAGCCGAAAGAATGGAGGCGACAAAGGGTGCCATCATGTCTCTACTAACGGATGTCTATCAAAGACGAGATCGTGTAGGCCTTGTCGTCTTCAACAAAAATGACGCGACCCTGGTATTATCGCCCACCAATTCCGTGCAACTTGCGCGAAAAGCTCTGGCAGATATCGCGGTTGGTGGAAAAACGCCTCTTTCGGCCGGCTTACTGACGGCCTATGAAGTATTTCGCAAAGAAGCGATAACACATCCCGATGTCATGCCCTTGATGATTCTTTTGACGGATGGCGCCGGCAATGTAAGTCTTTCCGAGCTGCCTCCTCAACAGGAAGCGCACCAAATATCTCATCAAATTCGCGATGCGGGGATTCGATCAGTGGTTATCAATATGGAGCATGCAGCGTTTGATCAGGGATTAGCCCACCTTCTTGCCGAGAACCTGGGCGCGCCATGTCACACCCTGGAGGATTTGCATGCGGTTTCTCTCTATCAGAAAGTGTTGGAAGCCTTGGATTAAGCAAGTGCCGCCAGCCGAACGCAAACAATATTACTGGCTAACGGACTACCCACGCTCCTAGTCAGTTCAGCGGCCGAAATGCATGGGCATAATTATATGCAAATAACCTTCATCGCCGACCGGCCTAATAACCCCTGGATCAGTCGATTTGTTCGTCTCAAGGAGTACCTGTGGTGAATTGATAACTCCCAGTACCTGACTCATGAAACGGACATTGAAGGCGATTTCCATTCCATCTCCTTCAACTTCAGCGTCGATCTGAGCAACATTGTCCCCGGTTTCGGAGCTTGTTGCTGAAATCGTTGCATAGCCAGGCATTAATTCATTTCCCGGTTCAACCCGAACTCGCGCTGTGTGATTCGCCTCTCGAGCAAAAATTTCAGCCATTTTACAGGCCTGTGCGAACTCTCCGGCATTCATTATGGTCCGAGTCTTACTATTTTTGGGTATCACAGGACCGTATTCCGGGAAATTCCCGTCGATCAACTGGGTGACCAATACGATATTATCAAGATCAAATATGACCTGATTGCGACCCTTAGGCATGCTTATAAAAATCTCTTCGTTTTTATCATCGGCAATTCGGGCCAGTTCTGTCAGTGCCCTCGCAGGAATAACGACCTCAAAAGGATCGCCAGCTTCTCCCGACAACTTAACCTCTTTCACCGCCAGCCGAAAGCCGTCAGTCGCGGCCATTGTCATCTTGTTGCCCTCTACCCGCGTCAGCACACCGGTTAAAGTTGGCCTGGCATCATCCGATGCTGCCGCAAAAGCGACCTGGCTGATCATCGTCTTAAAGACCTCGGTCTCGATTCGATGCCGGCCATCTTGTGCAGCTTCTGGCACCAAGGGGTATTCTTGGGCATCAATGCCCTTGATATTCGCTTCGGTTCTTGCACAGGACAGATGAAGGGTCTGTGTTTTGCTGTCCAGCGACAGATCCACCTGCTCTTGTGGCAAGGCATTCACCAGGTCATTCAATGTTCGAGCAGGAACAGTAGTAGCCCCCTCCTCTTCCACCTTTGCTCCAACCCAGCAGGTAATGACAATTTCCAGGTTAGTAGCCGAAAGTTTTAACCGTCCATTATCTGTGGCCATTAATACATTGGCCAATACCGGAAGCGTTGAACGGGTGCTAACGGCTCGGCTGACGATTCCCAACCCCTTAGCCAGATTCTCTTGCAGGCAAGAAACCTTCATGGTAAATCTCCAGAAATATTGTTGTATTAACCCGCACGTTGATGTGGTGTTAGTATACTGAAACCATTGATACCGGGCAAGGTATATCTCGCCTCAAGTGTTCACATTTGGAAAATTACTGAAGCCTGGGCCAGGTGACCGGTTAGTTAATGAACATGTAGTATGTGATAGAGAACGATGGCTAAGGCTGCATGAACATTATGAGAACGGCCGGACCCATACATCGGAATAAACACAGATCCGTCACAAACGGCCAGCGTTGATTTTGTTACACCGTGATCCTCATTTCCAGCTACCAGGCAGACTCTTTGCTTGTAATCGTATTGAAAATAGGGGACGGCCGAATCGGTGAGTTCAAGGGCAATGACTTCATATCCCTGGTTTTTCACTTGCTCGATCCCGTTAAGCGCAGATTCAATGTAACGCCAGCGCACCCGCTCACTTTTATAACGGCCAATCTTATCAATGGTCGGGTGCGGTGGGGCTGGAGTTATGCCCGTTAATAATAGTTCGCTGACATCGGCGCCATCAGCAAGGCGAAAAATTGAGCCGACATTCGCCGGATACTCTACGCTCTGAAGTAATATGCTTAGATCTCGGTTTGGCCGATTCTGACGTTTGTAATCACGAAGAAATCGCTTTAACTCAGTTCCTATTAATGGTTTCATTGTTGGGGAGTCATAAGGAAAAAACCTGCCTGTTGATCTTTTAATTTGTTAATCTGCATATTCAGAGTACAGAGTGCTGCACCGATTGATTAGGAAACGCATTGCTAACACAGGCCAGCGTAATACGCCAGAGAAGCGCGTTTACCGGCCCCCGAATAGACCGAGAATTTTCCCGTTTGCCCTTCAAAAGTAATTGACGGGAGGTCCTATTCGGACTGAGCTTTGGGGCAACTTCTGTCGCCAGACCTGACCAGAAGTAATATACCTGGCTTGTTTCCATTTGAAATGGGTTGATCTCCGCATTAATCGTACATAGAACTAAAACTCGGGGTGAGACAATAATATCTACCAAGGAAGCCATGTTAGCCCCTGTATTGTACGTCCTGACAGATACCGCCACCCAATTTGCCTTGCGTGTTTCTAGGTCCGTTTGAAGCGCTTCCCAAACTGAATTTTGCCAACTACCTGCGGATTGCCAGGAGTTGTAACGATTAGATCCCAACCAGCGCCCCGGTATGATCAGTAAAATGCCGGCGACAACGCCGATCAATTTTGAGACGAAATCTAGGTCAAGGTTTATCATGGGTGATTGACCAGCGGAGCTATGAACAATCACGATTCAGATCATTCCTCTGTGAGATATGGAGGTCACTGCCAGGGAATGTTAACACAGGGCTCTCGCGAATGACAGTGGATATCCGCACCGTTTATCAGGTAATATCCACACGTTTTGTGTAAAATATCAGCCTGGTGACCGCAAAAGCATAGGTTATACTCTAGCAATATGACACTCCCCCCTCTGAATATCGCCTACATATTCGCCGCCGCGCTTCCTTTGCTGGTCGTACTCTATTTGATGATCGGACGTAATTGGGGTGGCAGTAAAGCGGGTCCTGCGGGATGGATAACTTCACTCCTGATTTCAGTCATCATTTTCGGGGCGAATATCCAAGTGATAATAGTTGCCACTAGCCGAGCTTTGCTTTTGGCCTTTTTCGTTCTTTATATCATTTGGATGGCCCTCCTCTTATATCATGTTGTCGACGAAGCCGGCGCAATCCAGGTAATTGGCCATGAGTTGCCAGGTCTGGCGCGGGATAGGTCGAGCCAGGCGTTACTTCTTGGCTGGATATTCGGTTCCTTTCTCCAGGGTGCATCGGGCTTTGGCGTCCCGGCCGCGGTCGTTGCTCCCCTACTTGTTGGACTTGGATTTGCTGCAAACCCGGCTGTAGTCATTGCTCTGGTTGGCCATGCATGGGCGGTCACATTTGGCTCGCTAGGATCATCGTTTTTTTCGCTAGTAGCCTCGACGGGTGAGGCAGGATCTACCTTCGCTGGATCGTCAGCCATCCTGCTTGGGCTTTCCTGTTTTCTATGCGGTCTTGCCGTACTCTGGGAGAGTGGCAGAGGAGACGCCGTAAAGAAACGGTGGGGACAGCTACTCGGAATAGGTTTGATAATGGCTACAACCCAATACGCTTTGGCCGTCGCCGGACTCTGGAGTCTGGCCGCATTTGGCGCCGGGCTGGCCGGTTTACTCTTTTTTATGCTAGATCTGCAATACGGTTTATTCGATGTCCAACGGTGGCGCAAGAGGTTGTCTCGGAACATTGGATCAACTTATTCCGATAAAACAGAACAAGGACAATCAATACTTTCCGCGGAGCCGCAGGTGCCTGAGAAAGAGAGGCCGAAACAGAATTCTGGATCAATAAACCGCACCTTAGCGAAGGCGTTGGTGCCTTATCTAATACTTACGATTATTGTCGTTGCCGGACAACTTTTCTGGGAAGAATCATTATCTTTTATCACTCTCGATCCCTTCTTTCCTGAAGTTATAACAAGCTTTGGCTGGCATACACCAGCTGGGCCAGGTCGTGCTATCAGCTTGTTTGGTCATGCCGGCGCACTCTTGCTCTACACAAGTATACTTAGCTATATATGGTTTAGATGGCGAGGCACTTTTCGAGGCGATATCAATTATGATTTTGGTATCATAATCCGAAAAACGGTAAAGGGTTCAACCAAATCAACTATCGGGATTGTTACTCTGGTGGCCATGGCTGTAACCATGCTGCATGCGGGTATGACACATCTTCTCGCCCAGGGTCTCAGTATTGGCACCGGACCTATCTTCCCATTTCTGAGCCCGTTTATTGGCGCACTCGGAGCCTTTATGACTGGAAGCAACACCAACAGCAACGTTGTTTTTGGATCCCTCCAACGCGAGACCGCGATTGCTCTCGGTACATCGGTTACATTGATTCTGGCCACCCAGACGGCCGGAGGGGCAATCGGTAGCCTTTTTGCCCCCGCAAAGGTAATAGTTGGTTCCAGTACAGTAGATGGAGCTGAGGATGGTCAAGTGCTCAAGCGAGCCACAATTTATGGTCTGGCCATAATTGTTGTTCTTGGGCTGGCTGGAATGGGCCTGACGCTGCTGTCAAGATGAAAGTCAAATGGACTTGAAGCTCCGGCTGTTCCCACTAACCTTGGCCAACTAACCTGTCAACAAGGTCATTTTAATCAGATCTCTTCTCAGGTCTCCGACGCCTGTGAAGACATGGCTACGGATACTTAACGCTTCGGCAGCGACTGTATTTCGCGGCTGATCATCTACAAAAAAAACTTCATTTGGTTTTGCATCCAGCCGATCCAGAGCGATCTCATAGGATTCATGCTGGGGTTTGGCCACCCCGATACGGTAGGAGTTTACAATTGAAGTGAAATAATCGCCGATTCCAAGTTCATCATGGATTAGTGACTCAAGTAAATCACTGGCATTACTTAGAATGCCCAAGGAATATTTTTCGCTGAGTGCCCTAAGAACCTTTTCCATCTCTGGTTTAAGCCCTACACCCTGAAATAGTTCCTTTACAAAAGCTTTCTGGCTCACCTCAGTCGATAAGCCCAATGGTTTCAGAAGACTTGACCACATTTGTGTGTCTGTCTGGCGACCAACTTTGGTCAATCGCCATTCCTCTCCCCCGTAGAAATATTGCCACATCAGCCCCATATCTTCAAAACCTAAATCTCGAGCCAGGCGCTCACGATTGGTTCGAACCGCCATCTCGTCTATAGGTGTCCAGATCACACCCCCAAAATCAAAAAGGATAACCCTGATATCCATCAGGCTAAGACGTAGTTGGCCAAATAGCGATCATAATGCAATTGGGCTTTGATCCACTCGCTGGTGTTCGGCATCGATAATGGTAAGAATTAACTGAACAGTCTCATCCAAACAATCTTCGACATTGACGACGCAATAATCAAATTCCCCAACGCGCCTCATTTCGCGATGTGCCGAAGCAATTCGCAATTCCAAAGCTTCTGCAGGATCTGATTTCCGTCGGTTCAATCGGTATTCAAGCACTTTCTCCGATTCGGCTGTTATAAAAATAAATACTGCGTTGGGCACCAACCCTCGCAGGGTGGCTGCACCTTGCACATCAACACGCATGATAACATCCTGGTCGCTGTCAATGGCCTTTTGGATCTGCTCTTTGAGGACCCCTTTGTATTCTCCATAGACAACTGCATGTTCCAGGAACTCGTTTCGAGCAATTCGCCGTTCAAATTCATCTGGACTAAAAAAAATGTAATCCCTTCCTGGAACCTCTCCTGGACGCGGAGGGCGGGAAGTCGCTGTAACGACAAAGGATAGGGAATCGCGGGATCTTAATAGCTCTTTAGCAACCGCGTCTTTGCCTACCCCAGATGGGCCGGAAATAACAATCAGTAGAGGGTATCGCGGTCTTTGGTAAATGTCGTCTAGACTCAAAGTTGCACCTGTTGTTCGTGTCCGTATAATGAATATTGATTCAGTCAGTCTGTATGAAATTCTATCAGCATATCAAGCAGTAGACAGGGGTTATTTACCAAATCATATGCCATATTACGAGTATCGTTGCAACAATTGTGGACGAAACGTCCGGAAATTTTACACTTATGCAGAATTCGACACTGTCCAACCGGAATGCAATCATTGCGGAAGCGACAATCTACGTCGGCTTATCAGTCGAGTCGCCCTCGCTAAATCAGAAGAATCCCGTATGGAATCTATGGATCCCGATAGGATGATGGCCGGGTTAGATGAAGAAGATCCCCGATCCCTGGGGCGCTTCATGCGTAAAATGGGTTCGGAAATGGGTGAAGATCTTGGGGACGAATTCGGCGAAGTTGTCGGCCGGCTTGAAAGTGGTGAATCGCCAGAATCGATCGAAGAATCTATGCCCGATCTAGCCGCGAGCGGTGGCGGTGATTTACCTGGCGGTGATCTGGGACTGGGCTAAACGCTGGGTCGTGAACGAACGTATGTCAGCCTGAAGTTCATCGACCGCACGATTGGCATCGATAATTATCCACCTATCAGGGGCTTGAGCAGCCAACGTCAGGTAGCCCATTCTCACACGCTTATAGAACTCGATATCTTGCAGGTCCATTCGATTGATCTCAGCCTGACCGACAGTTCTCCTGGTCAGGCCGGCCTTGATGTCTACATCCAGAAAAAAGGTCATGTCAGGAGTCAAGCCGCCCGTAGCAAAATCAGTAATTCTGAGCAGAGTCTCCAAATCCAGCTGCCTGCCATAACCTTGGTAAGCCAAGGTGCTGTCCGCGTAGCGATCACTTAGTACAATTTGACCCTTTGCAAGGGCAGGAATAATCACTTCATTGACCAATTGCGACCGGGATGCGGAATAGAGTAACACTTCAGCGGCCGCTGTCATAAGCGTATTCTTTACAGCATGAAGGCAATCTCTGACTTGCTCGCCAATGCTAGTTCCACCTGGCTCCCGGGTTGTGACGACAACAAGATCTTGGGCACGCAAAAAATCGGCCAACAGGTCAATCTGGGTAGATTTCCCACTTCCTTCGGAACCCTCAAAAGTAACGAACATATCGCTGGACCAATAATTTCCTCACAGATTCATCTGGCATAGTTTTTAATTTCTGGAAGTTCTAAAAATGCGTACGTGTCGGCCGGATCCCTTACCATAACTGTGAGAGACAAGGTCGGCCTGTCGAGCCATCTGATGTTGATACCTTCTTACGGCGCTACCTACTGGTTTCAGATCAACACTGGTCTGTCCCGTCTCGACGAGTCGGATAGCCTGTTCAGTTTCTGCTATGGCAATTTCAAAAGGATCAGGTGTGGCCAATTCTATATTCATCACCTCGGCAAGAAAACTCTCCATCTGGTTTACTGTATTTGCCCGAAGAACATACACCGGGATGCGGCTGTTCTGAGCTTCCATAATGAGTTTGCGTTGTCGCCGGAAGTAACTTTTTAAGGTCACAAGAACATCAGCTTCCATTAACTGTTCAACAATATCTACCCTCGAATTAAGCTGTCTGGCAGCCTGCCTTAATCGGTTTCGGGCAACACCATAAGCGAATACCCTGATTGTTTTACCATTTTTTCCCGGTGTTTGCTCAAGGGAAGGTACGCCGCCGTTTGCCTGGTCGGCACTTTCTTTGCGAGCGGTCTTCGTAATTCCAGAGTTTAGATGGTCACGTTGTTCGCGACCACCACGCCGCCTGGCAAATTCAAGGGAAGGAACCACATAAGCCTCTTCCTGCTCAATAACAATTTCACCCGTCTCATCTCGAAGCCGTAATTCAACTCCCAGGGAGTTTCCTCGCAACAAGGAATCGACGGCAGCAGCCACATTACGGTGAATCGCCAAATGGTGTCTATCTTGTATTTCGATAAGAACATCAAAGGTCGGTGGCGCTCGCCGCTCCAAGACCGTTTTTTGTGTGCCTCTCCGCCGAGCTTCCTCATCCGACAAGGTAACGCTTTCGATACCCCCAACCAGGTCCGATAATGTTGGGTTTAAGGTCAGATTATCAATCGTATTGCCATGAGCCGTACCTATGAGCTGCACACCTCTTTCGTTAATCGTTCTTGCCGCAGATGCTTCCTGCTCGCGGCCAATTTCATCGATGATGATAACTTCCGGATTGTGATTTTCTACGGCCTCGATCATCACCTCATGTTGAAACGCCGGCCTGGGAACTTGCATCCGACGCGCTCGGCCAACCGCAGGATGGGGAATGTCACCATCACCCCCGATTTCGTTGGACGTATCAACAATAATCACGCGCTTCTTCTCGGAAAGCACCCGAGCCATCTCTCGGAGCATTGTTGTCTTGCCAACTCCTGGACGGCCCAGGAGCAAAATGCTTTCTCCATCTTCAATAAAATCAGAAATAATATCCAATGTTCCATAGACAGCCCTGCCCACCCTGCAGGTCAAGCCAACTATTTGGCCGCGACGATTACGAATAGCAGCGATCCGGTGTAAAGTACGGGCTATCCCGGCGCGATTGTCATCATCGAAATCCCCGATACTGCCGACAACCATATCTATCTCAGCCTGCGTTACCTCGGTTTCTTGCAGTGTTTTCTCGCCCGAAACGTAACGTGCGACCGGTTTACGACCCAGGTCCATTACGACCTCTAACAGCTCCGCTTCATTGCCATTTGATTCAATTTTCTTTCTCACTTCCTCCGGCAATATCACGAGCAGCCGGCGAAGGTCTTCCATCACTTGTTCGAATTTGTTTTCCATTTCTTATTTATTTAGTAGATTCCGTTTCGGCCGTTTGGGGGGCTGAATCCTTGAATTACCGGTGAAGATCCTGAAACCGTCTGCGTCTGAAGCACATCTTGCAACGCGGGCGTCCTGTGCTTCACCGGTTGAACAATTTGCTTGACCAGAACTGCTTGGCTTCCCCAAGGATGAAAACCTGCTTTTTCCAGAGCAGCAAGTAGCCAGCTCTGATATCGCCGAACACAACAATAAATCGGTAGCTCAGGCGTCGGTAAAATGATGTCCAATGCGGCTTTGACTATTTCTCTTGGTTTCGTTTCCGCATTTGGATGGATAAACAGTTGCATCCAACTGGCAATAGTTCCTGTATTCATATGAACGTAGGCCGCCAATTCGCCGTTTTTTTCTCGCAAGATCCAATTTTGGCCGAAACTTAGTGGCGGCTGGGGTTCGATAGAGTGCAATAATCCGGGAATGCTATTCGAGTAGAGAATATTGATATCCCACTCATCAATACTGCGACTGGTCTGCAATGTTACAGAACGTTCGTCCTCAATCGTTCGATCAGCAATCCATATATCCTGACGCGTATAAACAACGAAACCGGATTTACGCAAGATATCCAACTCCGGTCCATCCTCGTTAGCTTCTGCAACCAGATTATGAACTCCAAGCTTTCCAGCTTCTTTAATTAACTCATCAAATAACTTCAGCCAATTGTCCTGCTGGGAGGCGTCGACTGGGTCAGATTCGTTTCTTGGCGGCGTGACGCCAAGGCCGATCAGATACGCGCTGGCATCACCTTCTCTCCAGAATAATTGGGCAAACGCTGCTGCATTGCCATGATCTGACTTCCACACATAAGTTATGTAGCGCCCACCCACCAACAGGTGTGCCAAGGCCCGTCGGACCGGATGGGGAATGGATGTAAGTGCGGCCTGAGTTTGTAATATCGTTCCCCGCTCCCCAAGGCGGTGAATAAGGGCCATATCCCGGAGGTTAAAGGGTCTTATCATTGAATAAAGTGTAACAGCGGGTGCTAGTCAATGCAAATAAAATCTGAGCACGGAACAGGATATTTTGAGGGGCCGATGGGCCTTGGTTACAGCTGCCAAATGAGTCGTAGTACGTAATAGAAAATCAAATCATGACCAGAATACTATTCTTCGAATCCAATTACGGAATTGCTCGTCACTTTTTCTTATCAAGCTACCTTGTGTTATATTTGGTTGCGTGTTTCTCTACTGAACAGGTCATTCTCAAACAGCCCTTACACTCTGATGGAGGTAGCAGATGCGATCGGAATCTACCCTGAAGCTAACATTGCGGGAAGCTATACGGTATCGTGGTAAGTGGGGTCACTGGAGCTGGATCGCCCATCGCATTTCGGGTTTGGCAGTCCTTATCTTTCTTCTTATCCACGTTTGGGACACAGCCAATGCCACATTTTGGCCCGAAGCCTACAGTTACACGGTCGAGATATTCAAATGGTTTCCCGTCAGTTTTTTAGAGATTGGCCTGATGGCAGCCGTTCTCTACCATGCCTTCAATGGTATAAGAGTGACCCTGTTAGATTTCAAACCTGAATGGTGGCGTTACCAACGTCAGGCTGCGATTGCGGTGTGGATCTTGTTTGCGATAACGTTCATTCCTATCTCCATATTTATGTTTTCCCGGACGCTTGACCACTGTAGCTCCCTGGCAGCGGAAAACTTGAGTTGTTTTACCTTCCCGGCACCCTAACAACGTGAGCTAATCCCCATAATCGCGGTAAGCGTGAGGAAAGTTGCATATGGCTACTACCCGTCAAATAAAGCGAAGAAATAATTTTGAAAGTTATGCTTTCCTATTTATGCGTTTATCAGGAGTTTTGCTCCTGCTATTTGCCGTTGGGCATATGATGATCCAGCACGTTTTGCGTGATGTGCATAGTCTGACCCTGCAAGTTGTGCAAGATATCTGGCGCTCCTGGGGATGGCGCGCGTATGATTTGTTATTATTGATTTTTGCCATTATTCATGGCTTTAATGGACTACGACAGGTGCTACAGGATTATATTCACAAGCCAGGCACACTGAAAGCAGTTAGCTATGCACTGGTTGTCCTGGCAGTGGTGACCATAATATGGTCAGCAGTAGCAATCTTTACATTTAATCCCGGCGCCGTTATGGCAAGTGCTAATTAAATTTAAGCAATAGGAAATCATGTCAAATAAAATTCATACGCATACATTTGATGCCGTTATTGTCGGAGCCGGAGGGGCTGGCTTAATGGCCGCCCTATATGCCAGCCGATCAGTAGACGTGGCTGTCATATCGAAGTTATATCCAACCCGGTCTCATACGGGTGCTGCTCAGGGTGGGATCGGTGCTGCTTTGGGAAACCTGGAGGAAGATCGTTGGGAATGGCATGCATATGATACGGTAAAAGGATCCGACTATCTCGCCGACCAGGACGCCGTCGACCTTTTATGCAATGAGGCCATTGAGACTGTAATCGAATTGGAGCATATGGGACTGCCATTTGATCGAACAGCGGAAGGCAAAATCTCCCAGCGTCGATTTGGTGGACATACCAATAATGAAACCGGCAAGCCGGTGATGCGAGCCTGTCACGCGGCCGATCGAACCGGGCACATGATCCTGCAAACACTTTACCAGCAGTGTATCAAAAATAGTGTTAATTTCTTCGATGAATACCATGTCGTTGACTTGATTCGGGTTGGCGACACTGTACGTGGCGTAGTCGCCCTATCCATCGAAACAGGCGATTTCCATATTTTTCACAGCAAAGCCGTTTTGTTTGCCACTGGTGGTTGGGGTCGCTGCTGGCAAGTCACCTCAAATGCCCATTCTTTGACCGGAGACGGCGCCGCAATCTGCCTTCGACAAGGCATTCCGCTTGAAGATATGGAATTCTTCCAATTCCATCCAACCGGTATTTTTCGGCTTGGTATCCTCATCACTGAAGGGGTGCGTGGCGAGGGAGGTGTACTTATAAATGGCAATGGTGAGCGTTTTATGGAAAAGTACGCACCGACTATCAAGGATTTGGCCAGCCGGGATGTTGTCAGTCGGGCGATTTTTCTAGAAGTTCAAGCCGGTCGCGGAATAAATGGAAAGGATTATGTCCACCTTGATATCCGACCCGAGACAGTTAACAAATACAATGAGGAAGCAGGTGATAGTAGGCGCATTGATGCTAATTATATCGAAGAAAAACTCCCCGACATTGCCGACTTTACCCGGACTTACCTTGGCGTCGATCCTGTAAGGGAACCAATGCCTGTCCAACCAACAGCTCATTATGCAATGGGTGGTATCCCCACAGATTTCGACGGTCGCGTATTTTACGATGAAAAGAAATCGGTCCTGGCAGGCATGTACGCTGCCGGTGAGGCTGCATGTGTTTCAGTCCATGGTGCGAATCGGCTGGGTACAAATTCCCTGGTGGACCTGGTTGTTTTCGGCCGCCGTGCCGGAAAACATATGGCGGCGTATTGTACCGAAACGGAGATTCAACCTTTGCCTGACGAACCGGCAGCCGCAGTCATGGCTGAGTTTAACCGAATCAGGAACAATACAGGCGGTATCAAGACTTATGCCTTACGCAGCGATATGCAACAAACGATGACTACCTATGTGGGCGTTTTCAGAACTGATGAAACACTCAATGAAGGTCTGGATAGAATCAGAAAGCTACGAACCCAATTCTCCGAGATTGAGATTGATGACAAAGGTGATCAATTTAATACCGATCTCCTTGAAGCCTGGGAATTGGGTTGCTTGCTGGAACTGGCGGAAGTTACAACAATATCTGCCCTGGCCCGGACCGAAAGTAGGGGTGCGCATGCTCGGGATGATTATGTTGATCGTGATGATGAGAAATGGCTAAAACACACCTTTTGTTCGAAGGACAACGACAGTTATCGGCTTGAATACAGACCGGTTACTTTAGGCCGCTACGAACCCAAACCACGAGTTTACTAAGCGAATGAGGAGATGTTGATGCAAGTCGAACTGCGAATTCGAAGATTCAATCGCGAACAAGACAAGAAACCGTGGTGGGGTGATTATATTCTCAATGATGTGAGCGCCAATGACTCTGTCCTCGATGTCTTGCACCTCGTTAAGTGGACGATTGATGGCACGTTGACTTTGCGGCGATCATGCGCTCATGGCGTATGTGGTTCAGATGCTATGAGAATCAATGGGGCAAACGCCCTGGCCTGTAAGGTTCTTGTTGGTCGCCTGGCAAAGAAAGATAGTGATTACGTCAAGATACAGATCGAACCCATCTTGGGCATGACGGTGATCAAGGACCTAGTTGTCGATATGGACCCGTTTTTTGAGCATTATCGTTCGGTCATGCCCTATTTTATTAATGACGACCCCGTTCCGGAGAATGGTCGAGAAAGAATTCAATCACAAGCTGACCGGCAAAAATTTGATGATACGACCAAGTGTATTCTTTGCGCAGCCTGCACAACATCTTGCCCTAGTTTCTGGGCTAACGGACGATATATCGGTCCTGCAGCCATCGTTCAAGCCCACAGGTTCATCTTTGATAGTCGGGACCAGGCTTACGAGAGTAGAATGGACATTCTAACGGACCAGAACGGCGTGTGGCGTTGTCGAACAATATTCAACTGCACAACCGCCTGCCCAAGAGATATAGAAGTTACCAAAGCTATCGGCGAAGTAAAAATGGCCCTCTCAACAGGAGAAATATAGGCCGATAGCCTATCTTTGCCACGGTTCAAAATTCTCCAAAATCGATCCCCCGACAAACTCCCGTAATATTGAGTCATTGGGTATGCCGTCGGCCGCGATAGGCTCGAACCATTGCAAAAAGGCCAACAGGCGATTGGCTTCAATCCGCTCCGGAGTTCCTGGCTCAACTTGAAGCAGCAGAGGCTGAGCAAATTGCTTCAAGACACTTAGTTCATAAACCAGTGCCGAATTAAAGAAGATGTTTGCATTTGTTTGGAACGGAAAGATATGGTCTTTCTCACCTCTCCGAACACTCGGCCAGCGGCGAATAGTATCAACTGCCGTATAGCCCCTCCTGGATGCATCGCGCACAATGCGGCGCAACATTCGCGTGTCAGTTGTTGGTACCCGGTTGTGCTTGTCGAGGTTTAGCTGAGTAAACGCAGAGACAAAAATACGGTAGAACGCCTCAGAGGAAATACCCCTCGTTAATCGTGGATTCAGACCGTGGATTCCTTCAATCAACAATACTTGATCATCCTCAACGCTGATTCTTTTGCCCTGCTCCCGTTTACCCGTATGAAAGTTATAGCGTGGCGAATCAATAACTTCGCCATTTAGCAGAGCTTGCATATGATGTCGAAAGAGGGTTAAATCTAGCGCTTCGATAACCTCAAAATCGTAATCTCCTTTTTCGTCCCTTGGCGTATTCTCGCGATCGACGAAGTAATTGTCCATAGGAATGGCCACCGGCCGTATCCCGAGGGCGATTAATTGAATGGCCAATCGTTTACTGAAGGTCGTCTTTCCGGCCGAGCTTGGTCCCGAGATCATCACAACCCGGACCCTGGGTCTTCGTTGCGCGATTTCAGATGCGATATGTGCTAGTTGCCGGTTATGAAGTGCTTCAGCGACCAGCACTGTCTCTTGGGTCCTACCCCCATTAATAGCTCGATTAAGTGCAGCAACACTAGGAACGCCAACAATCGTAAGCCACTCATCATAATCTTGAAATACCTGCGCCAGGCGAGCCTCGTCAACAAAGGGTTGTAGCCTGTCTGGTTCATGTCTTCGAGGAAACTGTAGAATAAAACCGTCACCGTAATGATGCAGCTCAAACAGATTCAAGTAACCGGTTCTTGGAACCATGAACCCATGGAAATAATCTCGGACCCCATTGAGTTCGTACAGTGTCAAATAATCCTTCCGTCGCCGGGAAAACAGATCTGCTTTCTCAAAATCACCGCTATCTCGGAACAACTGACAGGCTTCATCTAGAGGAACTCGAACTCGATTAATGGGTAGATCTGCCTCAACCAGCTCGCGCATTCTGTTACGCAAACGGTCCAACTCAACATCTCTAAGTGGTCTACCTCCGTTGCGACCACAATAGTAACCTCCAAATGGCATAGAATGGTGAACGGTAATGGTGTCTCCTGGAAATATCTCAGCTGCGGCAGCAATCAGTAAGAAGCTAAGGGAGCGCCGGTAAATTCGAACGCCATCGGAATCGGCCATTGTTACTGGCACAACGGTTGTATCCCCCTCTATTACTGTAACCAACTCACGTAACCGGCCATCGATTAGGGCGCCTACTGGCCTGCTCCCATTAAGTGGAAGGGCGGCTTGAATAAATGCTTCGACCGTTGTTCCTTTTGGTCCATTAAAGGTGCGTCCATCAGAAAATGTAACTTGTACTTCCTTCCGGGGTGCCGCGGGGGTAATGTTCGTTTCCATGCTATGGATTACTCACTCGATTATTGCGTCTAAAAGAATCGTTCACTTAAGGCCTGACTCATCAAGCAGGGCAGTCATTATACCCACACTTTCAGTTACAGCTGAAGTCAAAATATTCTGGACATCCGGAATAGGAACTCGGCTGAACAGATAAGCCTCCATCCAGGCCGGTTCTTCCAGATTAGAGGCAAACTCTTCTGGGGTTAAAAACAACCGTTTGGCATATATCTCAACGGTTCGTAGAAGCGCTCCCGGTCTAAGTTGGGCCACCAATAAGTCCCGCCATTCTATCAGTTCCTCATCTCGCGCAAATGGCAACCACCCTTTGGGTTTAACGACGGTAAGAATGCCGGCGGCCGAATCGGGGAGCGCCTTTACCGCCTGTTTATCCAAGTAAGTCAACAATGTGTTATGCACGACAAATCTTTGGTGATGGCTTTCCCATTCCAAGGGCTCAACAAAGTACGGGGTCAGGATTTCATGGTACCAGCGTAAGTCAAGCATCAGGTGAGCACAGTAGGCGGCGATAAAAACAGCCTGTTCGCGACTCCGGCGAATTTGTTGCGCTAACTCTGGGAAGGACGAAAGCAGCTTTGGATAAGCACGGTCTCCGTCATCAGGTGGCAGATTGTAAAAATGTGTTGTTTCTCGTGGGACATTACAGATTGTCTGATAATCTGGGGCGACGCTGCCAAGATAAAAAGCGGGGTAATGAGCCTGTAGCGTCCGCCGGGTCCGGTCGCTTAAACTAGCATCAGATAGGATGCGTTCAGCAATTTGTAAATGCATGAATGGCGTTGGCATGGTGCTTATCCTGACTCGTTACAGAAGATAACCAAAGGCCATATCAGTAACCAGGATGTTTTCCAGCTCAACGATGCCAGGAGGGGCACGCGGACGGGGCGTAATAACGTGTGGCTAGGCTCCCACGAAGCCGGCTAAGGCTTGGCAAACAAGACAGTAGCACACGAGGATTGCTGCTACTGATCTTCGTATCGCCCATTCCCAAGCGGGCCATCAGCTGTGGATCCACTGTATCGCTGCTTGAGGTAGCCGGCGTAGACTCCAAGGGCACGATGACCGCCAATGGAACCGCGAATCCTTTGACATAATAGGCCCGGCCTGACTCATCAACGTGGTTATAAACGATATGTTCGCCGTATTTTCGTAAGCCCGACAAGGGTACTTCGTTTAAAATCAGGCGATCAACAGGAATATTACCTCTGGAGATCTCCGTGGCCACCGTCCAGTGAGTGGCAATATCTGGTGAGACATTTTCACGAGCAGCCACGGCACGACCGTAAAAGTCCAAAACCTGACTGGCATATTCTTGCGGTACACGACTATTGGCCTGATCCCAGCCGCCACTGTAGGCAGCCAGGGCAGCCACAATATCACCGCCCGATTGGTGTATGATCTCAGCTAATATCGCCACCCCCCAACTCATATTGATCCCTGGGTCGGTAAGTGTATCCGGCGACGGTCGCCACTCTAATCCAGGTCCCGTAGGCATGACACCCATCAAACCGACCGCGCCAACTCGGCTAATGCCAGAAGCGTTCCCGTTTGATTCAGCTTGAATCACGGCCGCAATAAAGTCCGGATCAAGCCCATACATTTGGGCTTCGCTGTTTATGTGAGCAGACCACTGAGTGATAGTGGCTCCCCAAATTGGAGACAATACAGACTTGTTGGCTTCCGGCTCAGTCAGATTTGCCCCGCCTTCAACAGTAGCGGTTCGAGCGCGACTGAATTCACCCATAAATAGTAACGCCATCAATGCTAGCGCAACCAGGGCTAATTTCAGATTACGCATATATTAAACATCTCCTCACTTCTCGCACCTACCTGTCGCAAAAAAAGCCTCTCTCAAGCCCTTGCCCAAGAGAGACCGCGCAATAGGAATTGCGTGAGCGAAAACATAGAACTGACCAATTCCTGGCCATGAGCCCCCGCTCTGGGTAGGGCCGACTTGTACCAGTCGGAATCAACTGGCTCAGGACCTGGATTGATTCAGGTTATTACAAACCAGCACACAATCTCCATCCATGAATATCGGCAATTAACTAGCATTCTAGCAGAGGGGTTAATGCCTGTCAATCTAGTTATGTCAAGTGAATCTGCTTCGATTCATAACTTATGAGGATCTAAAATGGACCGTACCCTGAGTAATTCATAGATTAAGCAATTTTGATTTATAAGGATACCCCAATAGTCGCCAGGATGGAGTCGGGTGAACATCTGTGACCTACCCGCCACCAGTGAATCTCTGCATTGTTCAAGGGCGATTCGGTGCCGGGAGGTTGCATCGTACGAACCGGTTGTTCAGCGTCGCCTTCTACCACACCAATGGCGACAACTTGAACGCCATCGGCAATCGCTTGTGGACGTTCCTCGAAGACATAACAGGGATATTTGGCTAAGGGATCAAGATCCCGTAAGAAGGATTGGGTGGTGCGGCCATCGCTATCGTAACCGAATACCTCGGCTCTAGGAAAATGGATCGCGTTATCCTGTATCCATTCATAGAGAGCCAGGCTATTTATCTCGTGACCCCAGTCGTCCAAGAGGGATTCGGGGAAGATCTCCATTTCTGTTCCCTTTTCAACCAGGGCAAAGGCGAGGTAGCAACTGGCAGCCCCATCATCTATGAGCAGCAATGCTTTCTCGTCAACTTTGTAGATCCGGCCTCGTATCTTCTTTCTCAGATCAGGCATAATATAACATTTGGCTATCCTGCGGAACCCTAGGTGCGGCACCGAAGGACAGGTCCAACTCAAAAGCAATTGATAACCCGATACACTGAAGAATAAAGATGAACTATTAGTAATTTCTCACAAAACACTCATAATTTCCAGAAGGGCTAATTGGAAGGACCAGCTTTACGAACTCCTTCAGACACCCGATCATAAAATTGTTCAAAGTTGTCGGCAAACATTTTCGCTAATTTTGAGGCCTGGTTGTCGTAATCGTCACCATTGGACCAGGTGTCACGCGGTCTAAGCAGGACATCCGGTACGTTAGCGATACTGACCGGGACGTTTAGACCAAAGAAAGGATCAGTATACGTGTCTATATCAGCTAACGCGCCGGTCAGCGCGGCTGAAACCATTTGTCTGGTATAAGCCAATTTCATCCGTTTGCCTTTACCAAATGGTCCGCCTGTCCAGCCGGTATTGACCAACCATACATTACAGTTGTGATTCTCTATTTTTTCACGCAATAAATTAGCATAGCTTACTGGGTGCAGTGGCATGAAGGGAGCGCCAAAACAGGCGCTAAAAGTCGCCTGAGGATCTTTTACACCTCTTTCCGTCCCAGCAACTTTCGCAGTATAGCCGCTTAAGAAGTGGTAGACAGCCTGTTCTACATTGAGTCGAGCAATTGGGGGCATCACGCCGAACGCGTCGGCAGTCAAGAATACAATGCTCTTCGGATGCCCGGCTACTCCAGTCCGATCAGCATTTGCCATGTGGGTGATGGGGTAACTTGCGCGTGTATTCTCTGTCAAAGTTCCATCATCCAGATTGACCCGGCGCGAATCTGGAAAGTAAGCCACATTCTCTAATATGGTTCCGAACAGACGTGTTGTATCATAGATCAGGGGTTCACCTTCTGGATCCAACCGAATTACCTTCGCATAACAGCCACCCTCAAAATTGAAGACGCCCTTGTCGCTCCAGCCATGTTCATCGTCGCCTATTAGAACACGCTCGGTGTCATTACTCAACGTGGTCTTTCCTGTACCACTCAAGCCAAAGAACAAACCAACGTCGCCTGGGTTAGCTCCATAGTTAGCGCTGCAATGCATGCTTAGCACACCCTGCTTCGGCAAGTAGAAATTCAAAGCCGTGAAGATACTCTTTTTTATCTCCCCTGCGTAAGCTGTACCACCAATAAGGACCAATCGTTTGCCAAAATCGATGACTATAAAAGTTTGGCTATTGGTCCCGTCATATTGGGGATCGGCGCGGAAGTTAGGCATATCAATTACTGTGAAATCCGGCTTAAAATCGCATAGCTTCTGAGATTCAAATTCACGAATAAACATATTACGGGCAAATAGACTATGCCAGGCATATTCTGTAATAATTCTGACGGGCATCCTGTATCGTTTATCGGCACCGGCATATCCATCAAATACAAAAACATCCCGGTTCTGCAAATAGGCACGAATCCGTCGAAAGAGATCGTCAAATTGGTCTTGTGTTATCGAGACGTTGACCTTTCCCCACCAGATATCCTGCTCGGTGGATGGTTCCTTGACGATAAATTTATCATTAGCCGATCGTCCCGTATGGTCGCCAGTACGTACTACCAGAGGACCCAAATGCATAAGGTCCGCTTCACGACGTCGGACTGCCTGCTCATAGAGCATAGGTGTTGTCAAATGCCAGTAGACCGTATTGGCATTCATTATGCCATGATTTTCTAAACCGAAATCGCTGGGATGTGGGCCAAAATTCTGCATCGACATTCTCCTGTGATAAATCGCAATAATGGGCAGTTAGGTGGGTATCCAACTTCCATTTGCCAACTGGTTGAATAACTTTGCCTGAATAAATTAGCATCGACTATAGTATCTGGAAAAAAGTCATCTTGAATGAAACCCAAGCTTAGGCATTTCTTCTTCCTCTAGTTTACTCATTTGTGTCGGCATTTCCAACCGCCGTTGCAGAACTTGCTTTTATTTTTCGTCAGATTATTATTCTCCTGGTTGTGATGTTTGTATTACAAACACTACCAACTGGATCACGCCGGTTGGTACGCCATCCAGCAACTTAGTATGAAAAGCGACCGGCTAATCATTTTTTTAACTGCCGTCACTAGACTTAAACCTATCATCAATAAACAGA
The DNA here is from genome assembly GCA_035527655.1 of Patescibacteria group bacterium. Taxonomy (GTDB): domain Bacteria; phylum Chloroflexota; class Anaerolineae; order Promineifilales; family Promineifilaceae; genus UBA11865. The sequence continues at coordinate 72,686 of DATLAB010000029.1, forward strand.
CTTAGAGAAAGATTATGAACAAAGTCGAAACTATCGAACATGCCAGAGAACTACGAGATAATGATGAGTTGGAAGCATCATTAGAGTCATTGCTGCCTTTACTGGATGAATATATTGAAGATCCCCTCGTATTATTCGAGGTCGGAGGCGCTTACGATATTCTCGGAATGGCTCCTGAAGCCATACCATATTATGAAAAAGCCATAGAGAATGGTCTGGATGACCCCGAGCTGGAAGAGTGTTATGTGTGTCTTGGTACTAGCCATCGAGTGATTGGCGAATTTGAAGATTCGGTGGATATACTAGAAAAGGCTGTTGAAAGATATCCCGACAGCTTTGGAGCAAAAGCTTTCCTCGCCGTTGCCTATTATGGGAATGGGCAATATGCGGAATCAGTTCAGTTATTGCTAGAAGCTCTCCTGGAAACAACAGCTGATGAGGAGTTACAATCATATTCTGACACCCTCAATTATTTCAAAGACAACTTGGACGAAGTGTGGCCGGAATAAGTTTGTGCTGGTCTTTTTACGGGCACCAGGTCACTAAAATTCTTCCTGGAGTGTAGCTTGCATCATCGAAATATTACCTCCCCTTTTCAGTAGCGATCGATCTCGGACCGGGCGCTTATGATTTTCGAGCAGCCTGGATCTATTTTGCTTTTCAAATTAGTATTGACTTGGTAAGCGCACACCGTTTTCAGCAACTGGAGGCATAAATAGACGTTGAAAGCAATCGTTCTTCATCATCACGGAACGTTGGATGATGTCAGCTACGCAGATGTTCCTGAACCTGAAGTGGGGCCTGATGAACTCCTTATCGAGATCAAAGCCGCCGCCCTCAATCGCCTAGATCTATGGGTGCTGGAAGGATGGCGTGGCCTAAAGCTACAATTCCCCCACATTATGGGTTGCGATGGAGCCGGGGTGATCACTGCTGTTGGCAATAATGTCAATGGATTCAACCTTGGCGATCATGTTTGCATCAATCCGACCAGAAGTTGCGGCCGGTGTGACTATTGTTTGATGGGTCGGGACAATCTTTGCGATCACTTCGCTATCTTTGGCGAGCACCTTCCCGGCTTTTTTGCCCAATATCAGGCGATTCCTTCGCGCAACCTGGTCATGATGCCGCCAGAAGCCTCGTTCGAAGTAGCCGCCGCTGCCTCGCTGGTATACGTGACCGCCTGGCATTCGTTGATTGAAGCTGGCCGATTTCAGGCTGGTGAAGATATTCTCATAATAGGGGCCGGTGGCGGGGTTAATACGGCCTATATCGATATAGCCAGGTTCGCTGGCGCAGGTAAAATTTACGTGATTAGCGCCAATGATAGAAAGCTTTCCACAGCCAGACAACTCGGCGCAGATGTATCGATAAACCGGACCGACCAGAATTGGGTCCATCAGTTATTCGAGGCAACCAACCGCAGAGGCGTTGACGTTGTGGTTGACAATGTAGGCGCAGCAACCTACCGCGACTCTTTGAGAACCCTGAAAAAAGGTGGCCGTTTATTGACCGTGGGGAATACCAGCGGTTCAACCATCAATCTCGACAACCGCTATCTCTTTGGTAAGCACCTGCAGATAATCGGCAGTACCATGGGAACCTTGAATGATTACAAACAGGTGATGAATCATATATTCCAGGGTCGTTTACACCCCTTAATTGATCGCACATATCCGCTATCTGGGGGGATTGCTGCGCTGCGCTACCTAGAGGCGGGCGAGGTTGCTGGCAAGCTTGTTCTGCAACCCTAAAGTAGTAAGAATTAGAAGCAAGGATTAGTTATGCGCACATTTGAGTATCTCATCTTGATCCTCGATGCGGCTATATTGGTATTATTGTTGTTTCCTAACCGCCGGCCACGATACTTGCTTATCTGTACGAGCATCATTACCCTGGTAGTCCTATTCGTCCATTTGCTGTTAGAAGGTTTCCGCTGGCAGATGACCCTGGCTTTTTTGCTAACGGTTGGCTTACTCCTGGCAGCTTTGATCCAGGGCCGTTTTGGCATGGAGAAACCTGAGCGAGCCTGGCGACTTGCCCTATTGGCCTTCATCGGTCTGGTATTAATTGTGGTGGCGGCGGCGTTGCCGTTCCTTCTACCAGTCCCGCATCTTCCTGATCCTGGCGGTCCCTACGCAATTGGTACGACGACTTATCACCTGGAAGATATAAACCGGCCGGAGATATTCGGAGAAAGTCCTGGTGGTAATCGTGAACTGATGCTTCAGATTTGGTACCCGGCTGATCCAGGAACAGCAGAAGAACCCGCCCCATGGTTTGATCAGCTTGATATCGCCGCATCGGTAATTTCAGAGAGGCTCGGTCTCCCTTCATTCTTTCTCGGTCATCTTAATCTGGTAAAGACCCATGCGTTAATCAACGCGCTTCCCCATAGCGATGCAGCGCCATATCCCCTGCTTCTATTTTCTCATGGATTAAGTGGGCTGCGTATGCAAAACACAGCTCTTTTTGAAGAATTAGCCAGTAACGGATATATCGTGGCGAGTGTGGATCACACTTACGATAGTGTCATTACCATTTTGCCCGAAGGGCGGGTAATTCTGCACCATGGCCAGACCGTTATGCCTGAGGGAGTTCCGACAGTTCAATCCGGGCGCCGGTTATTAGATGTGCGTGTTCAAGACCTTACTTCGGTCCTAGCATTTCTTGAAGATCAAAATCGCAAGAACGATAGTTTGCTTTTGGGGCGAATGGATATGCAAAAAATCGGGGTTATGGGTCACTCGACTGGTGGGGGCACTGCGATTGAGTTCTGTGCCCAGTCCACTCAATGCCAGGCTGTCCTTGCTTTGGATAGCTGGGTCGAACCAGTATCAGACGCTGCAATTAGTTCGGCGCTCCCCCAACCCTCGATGTTTTTAAATACCCCAGAGTGGTTGGGCAATGACAATCAATCAACTGGCAAAACGTTCTTCGATCTTCAGGATCAAGACAGCTATCAAGTAACCATTGAGGAGATGGGTCATAATAACTTTACTGACGTCCCCCTGCTTACACCTATTTCCGCCCAAATAGGCATTGGCGGTCCCATTAACGGCGCACGAGGAATTCAGATCGTGAATGATTACAGCCTGGCTTTTTTTGAGCGCTATCTGCGTGGTTCTGATAACCCGCTGTTGGAGACGATTGCCGACCAATACTGGGAAGTGAGTTTCCAATCCAATTAAGCTTGCAACGAGGCTATTTCCGTTGTCGTTACTCTCGCAAGCTCTTTTACTTTTATTCGTAAAAGGGCCTGGATCGATCCACCTCCGGTAAACAGCTCTTCCTCTGTCATGACTTGCGCTTCAAGAATTGTGCGGATCCTGTTTTTATGGCCAAAAGGTGGCACAGTCCCAACTGGATAGCCGGTGGTGAGAAGCACCTGTGAAGCATTCGCCAGCTTTAGCCTTCGCCTGCTAATACCCAGATAGTCGGCCAATGGTTTGTAGCCCAACCGGGTTGCACCATTGGCGACCACCAAGACTGGCTGGCTATCGGCCAAAAATAAGATAGATTTACCTATCTGGTCAGGGGCAACGCCAACGGCGTCGGCGGCTGCCGCGACAGTCGGCGTTTTTGTTTCCAGCAATACAAGTTCAGCCTCTATTCCTTGCTGTCGAATAAATTCGATCAGATCATGTTCATCCATGCATGCCCATTCCTTGACTGTTCGTTAAAATAGATTTTGATCGCCTTGGTAACCGGCGTGTTTAATAAAGCCTCATCATGAGTTTGAGACATTAAAGAGAAATAATGCAATTGCCAGACTGAACACAGAGGTAAGATGGAGAAATTTAGCAGCAATCACAAAACGATATCCCATAAAGAGCTGATTCTAGCTCAAAGTTATGCTTAGCCGAACCAATATAAGGGGCAGTTGATGTCTAAAATAATTAGCCGAGTTAATCCCAATAATTCAGAATATCTGACCAACTTTGAGCATAACCACCAATTGGCAGAATTATTGCATAGAAGGCAAAAAGAGGTCGCCCACGATCGCCCTAAAAAGGTCGAAGGGCGGCAACGACAGCGAGGAAAGCTTCTGGTCCGCGAACGTATTTCGGCGGTATTAGACGCTGACAGTTCATTTTTAGAGCTGTCACCATTGGCGACCTGGGATATGTACGGTGGTCATGCGCCGGCCGCGGGTATTGTCACCGGCATTGGCCGGGTTGCCGGTAACGAAGTTATGATTATCGCCAATGACCCAACAGTGAAAGGGGGGACCTATTTTCCCGAGACAGTCAAAAAACATGTTCGAGCTCAATATGTTGCCGAAGAGAATTATCTTCCATGCATTTACCTGGTTGATTCGGGGGGCGCCTTTCTTCATTTGCAGGCCGATGTTTTCCCCGACCGGGAACACTTTGGGCGTATCTTCTACAACATGGCGCGTATGTCCGGCAAGGGAATTGTTCAAATTGCGGCCGTGCTTGGCTCGTGTACGGCCGGCGGCGCTTATATACCAGCCATGGCCGATGAAACGGTCATTGTTGAAGGAAACGGCACCATATTCTTAGCTGGCCCACCCCTGGTGAAAGCTGCGACAGGGGAGTCTGTCACTGCAGAGGAGCTAGGCGGGGCAGATGTTCATACTCACCTAAGCGGTGTTGCCGACCATTATGCAAAAGACGAGAATGAGGCTTTGGATCGCGTTCGGGACATCGTCAGACAGCTAAATCGACGAAAGAATGCGACTATACCGCTGAATGCTCCGGAAGATCCATTGTATGATACCGAGGAGTTATATGGGATTATTCCGGCCGATCCGCGGCTCAGTTACGACGTCCGCGAGGTCATCGCTCGTATGGTTGATGGATCTCGCCTTAGCGAGTTTAAGTCCCGCTATGGTTCGACCATTGTTTGTGGTTTTGCCCATATCATGGGTATCCCTGTTGGCGTGGTTGCCAACAACGGCTTACTGTTCAGTGAGTCAGCCTTAAAAGCTACCCACTTCATCCAGCTCTGTGGCCAACGAAAGACCCCATTACTATTTCTCCAAAACATTGCCGGCTTCATGGTTGGAAAGAAATACGAAAATGCAGGTATCGCCAAGGATGGGGCAAAAATGGTGATGGCGGTAAGTAATGTTAATGTGCCACGTATCACCTTACTCCACGGGGTCAGCCACGGAGCGGGCAACTATGGCATGTCCGGCCGCGCCTACGATCCCCGCTTTCTATTCACCTGGCCCAATAGCAGGATAAGTGTGATGAGCGGCGAAGCTGCTGCAAATACATTGTGGACCGTTGGGAAACAGACCGTCATAGCCAAACTCGATGAGCCAACCAGGGCCGAAGTAGCGGCAGCTGAAGCTATTTTCAAGAAACCCATACAGGAACAATATGAGCGGGAATCCAACCCATACTACGCCACGGCGCGCCTCTGGGATGATGGCATCCTCGATCCGGTTCAAACAAGAGTTGCCCTAGCCCTGGCCTTCTCGGCAACGCTCAATGCCCCCTTTGCCCACGATCAATTTGGCACATTCCGGATGTGAGCCTCGCCATTGCCCACACAGGTAGCCTGTGATAAGATCTACAAAACTTTCAAAATATTTTGAACGAAGTGAAGGTAACCCTATTTAAGGGTATCCCTCTGAGGTAAACGATCGTTTATGGCCTATAGAAACTTGCGAGAATTTGTTCAGAAGCTTGAGGCGGAAGGTGAGTTACAAGTAATTAGTTCACCGGCAAGCCGCGATTTAGAAATTACCGAGATTACTGATCGGGTCAGCAAGGGTCCGCCAACCGGCAACAAAGCGCTGTTGTTCGAGAATGTAGAAGGTTTCGAAATGCCACTTCTCATCAATGCCTATGGTAATCCTCGTCGTATGGCCCTGGCCCTTGGGGTTGATAACCTCGAAGAACTCCGGCATAACCTGAGTCGTTTACTTGATATGAAATTGCCAGAGGGACTTGGGGCCAGCTTGGGCCGGGCCTCGGAGATGATGTCTGCTTTGAGAGCGGTGGGTCTCAAGCCAAGCCGGGCTCGAAGCGGTGAGTGTCAGGAGATTGTCCACCTGGAGAATGCCTCATTTGATATGCTTCCGGTGCTTAAGTGCTGGCCTGAAGATGGCGGACGGTACATCACCCTAATGCAGGTTATCACCCGCGACCCCGAAACCAACCAAAGAAATGTTGGCATGTACCGGGTTCAGATATATGACGATAAAACGGCCGCGATGCACTGGCAACGGCACAAAGGCGGCGCTGAGCATGAACGAAGATCTCAGAAAATGGCAGGGGCGACTATCCCGGCGGCTATCGTGCTTGGCGGCGACCCGGCTCAGATGTGGTGTGCCAGCGCACCCCTACCACCTGGCATCGATGAGTACTTATTGGCCGGCTGGCTGCGAGGCAAGCCGGTTACTTTTGTCAAATGCGTAAGCCAGCCACTTGAGGTCCCGGCCGACGCCGAGATTGTGATTGAAGGATATGTTGATCCCAATGATCAACGTCTCGAAGGACCATTTGGTGATCACACTGGATTCTATACGCCGGCCGACTATTTCCCAACCTTTCACCTGACTGCTATCACCCACCGTACCAATCCAATCTATCCAACAACCGTTGTTGGCAAACCGCCCATGGAAGATTATTGGATGGGCAAAGCAACTGAACGGCTCTTTTTACCGCTCATGCAGCTTTTTTTGGGTGAAATAGTTGATGTCAACATGCCCGCTGAAGGTGTATTCCACAATCTGATTGTCGTTAGTATCAAGAAACGATTTCCAGGCCATCCATTCAAGGTCTGTTATGGTCTTTGGGGGCTCGGGCTCATGATGCTTACCAAGGCTATCGTCATCGTTGATGAGCAGGTTGATGTGCAGGATCTGTCGGCCGTGGCCTGGCAAGTTCTGGGCAATGTTGACTGGCGTCGTGACGTCACCATCGTGGACGGTCCAAGTGACCAGTTAGACCATTCGTCATTTCGTGATTCGTTCGGTGGCAAAATTGGCATTGATGCCACTGCCAAGGGACCAGCCGATGGCCATGACAGGGGTTGGCCAGAAGAGCTACATATGTCGGAGGAAATAATAGCCCTGGTCGATCAAAAATGGGATAGCTATGGTTTATAGTTTCTTGCAGGTATCACGAAATCGATTCTTAATAAGCACCAGAACATAGAAAAGTTTCTTATGCAAAAACCAGGAAACGAAATCACCATCCGGCCGTTACAACCGGACGATGTTCGGGCCATATATGATCTCCTCAAACCTTCATTTGTGATCGGTGACATACCCTATGATCCGGGCATAGAACTTTCCATGTTCTCCGACTGGTTAGCCAGGCGTAATCCGGAAATCCACCGCTTCGTCGCCGTAGCAGACGGGGAAATCACCGGCCTGCTACGGCTGACGCATAAGAGTAGCCACAGGCTGAATCACAGCGGTTCCATAGTCATAGCTGCCCGCGCTAGGAGTCATTATGAAGAGACCAGGCAAGCACTATTGGCGGCTGCCCTCGATCTGGCCGATAACTGGCTAAACCTATATCGCCTTGAAGTGGAAGTGTTGAACGATTCTAAGATAGATATTGATTACTTCCAATCGATTGGTTTTGAGGTGGAAGGAACAAGGTTGATAGGTGCCTTCCGACAAGGGAAATGGCTCGACCACATTTGCATGGCCAGGCTGCGCTTCAATCCCCAGTGGTCAGATAGTTCGCAAATGACCGCCTCTGTCGAAGCGGACGTTAAACCGGTCAATCCACGGCGGCAGATAGAAGATATTGAGATCCGGCCGGCGAGAATCGGTGATGCGATTGCTTTTTATGATATGTTGTGTGACCCGGCCATTTGTAGGACAACGTTGCAGTTACCGAGTCAGGAGATACGGCAAACCGAAGAAAGGCTTATGGAATCACATTCCTGGCTACACCGCTTCACGGCCGTCGCCGACGGCGAGATTGTTGGCAGCATTATACTCGCGGAAGTTCAAAGCCGAGGTCACCAGCATATTGCCAGAATCGGCATGAAGGTCCATTCAGCTTATTGGAGATTAGGAATCGGCTCCCTGTTAATGATATCAGTAACCGATCTGGCAGATAATTGGCTAAATACCACCAGAATTGAACTGGATGTGAATACCGATAATCCGGCTGGGATCCACCTATACCAGAAATTCGGCTCTGTTATTGAAGGCACAAAGCGTCTTCATGGCTATGGAGACGGCCGGTGGGCCGATAGCCACTTCATGGATCGGATTCATAAAGGAATAAACACAGTTATGTCTTTGCACAGACAGCCTATCTCACTACTGGAGGATAAAGTAACAAGATGATGTATATTAAGAATTTAGTAATTGACCGGTTCGGCAGATTGCCCGTTCTGTTGGTAATTTTAATCGTTGGCAGCCTGCTGCTAATGGGTTGTGGCCAAAAAGATGAACCGGCAACAATACGTCTGGCGCTATTACCGATATTAGATGCTTTGCCGATGTACGTTGCCGAAGAACAAGGTTATTTTGCCGACGAAAACCTCACCGTAGAATTCATTCCGGTAACATCGGCAGCCGAGCGTGACCAGCTCATCCAGGCCGGTCGCGCTGATGGCATGATCAATGAGATCCTCTCTACGCTGTTTTATAATGTTGGCGAGCCCCAGATAACTATTGTCGGTTATGCACGAGTAGCTACACCAGAATACCCTCAGTTCCGCATCCTGGCCTCAGCCGATAGTGGGATCAACTCGCTTGAGGACTTGGTTGGACAACCTATCGGTATTTCTGAAGGAACAATCATAGAGTACTCAACAGATCGACTACTAGAGGCAGAAGGCCTTGACGCCGATGACATCAGCACGATTGCCGTACCACGAATACCTGATCGCCTTGCCTTGCTTAACTCTGGCGAATTGGCGGCTGCAAACCTCCCAGATCCACTGGCTTCATTAGCCATGCAAAATGGAGCGAAGGTTATTGTTGATGATTCAAGCCATCCAGAATATGGCCATAGCGTCATAGCCTTTCGAAATGAAATAATCGAGGAAAATCCAGATGCAATCAGGCGGTTTCTGGCCGCGATTGAAAGGGCAGTTGAAGATATCAACAATGACAAAGAACAGTTTAGCAATGTTCTCGTCGAGCGGAACCTTGTGCCCGAACCGATTTTGGGATCTTACTCCGTACCCGACTTTCCTGAGCCAAGCGTCCCCCCAATCTCACAGTGGGAAGATGTCCTCGCTTGGGCTATAAACAAAGGATATATTGAGGCAGAATTAGATTATAATGATTCGGTAGATGACTCGTATTTACCGTAACTGAAATCCAGGGGTAGGGGCCGATACCCCCACCCCACCAACAACATTTAGCGCCAGTTCCTAAGATTGGGAGTGTCAGTTGGATCAGCGCAATTTCGATATTACCCTGAAGTAACTCGCCTGATAGAGCATTATCTCCAGGGAATAACGCCGCTAGATAATGGGATAATATTAAGTAATTCGCAAATTTTCACGCCGGCACAGATATGGTTGTACTGGAAAATGTGACATTTTTATACCCACAGCACGATCCGGTCTTCGATAATCTCAGCTGGCAGATCGAACATGGTGAAGCGTGGGCTGTGTTGGGGCCATCAGGTGGCGGAAAGACGACGCTGCTCTACTTGCTTGCCGGGCTGATGCAGCCAGTTAGCGGTGAAATATACATTGCCGGCAAAGTGCTGGAAGGACCTCGACCTCGGACAGGTTTAATACTCCAAGATTATGGACTACTACCTTGGGCAACGGCCCATAAAAATATTATGCTTGGCTTGGAAATCCGTCGATTCTACGGACCCGATGGCAAACATGCGCCTGAAATTGCAGACACGGTCACCCATGGTGAGCGAGCTGATTACTGGATGGACCGCCTTGACCTCAGAGAGCACGCCGATAAGTATCCGGCCCAGCTGTCGGGTGGTCAAAGACAAAGAGTAGCCATCGCCCGAACCTTGGCCCTAAATCCGGATTTATTGTTGATGGACGAGCCATTCTCTTCCCTCGATGCCCCCACGAGGGAGAGGCTGCAGAATCTGACCTTTGAACTGCGAGCAGAGGAAGATCTTACCACCTTGATTGTCACTCACGCCATCGAGGAAGCGGCCATATTAGGTCAAAAGATAATGGTCCTTAACCAACCGCCTAACCATGAGCCCATAATTATCGAAAACCAGGAGGCCGGTGATCCCGAATACCGCTGGCAGGCATCTTTTTACGACAGATGCTCCATGTTGCGACAGCATCTTGAGGAACCCGAATGAGGCGGCGAAACCTGTTGCTGGCAATAGTCGTTCTGCTCTTTCTCTGGGAGGTGGCTTCCCTATTAGTGAACGAACCCATTCTTCCGGGCCCGGTAACTGTTGGCCAGACTTTCTTGGATGAGATTACCGGCGACCTGGCCAGTCATTTTCTATATAGTACAGCTCGCGTCCTGGCCAGCGTCATTTTGGCCGTGCTGTTGGCTGTACCGGCCGGTCTGATTCTGGGGCAAAGCGAACGACTTAATCAGCTCTTTTCCCCATTCGTATATATGCTCTATCCTATACCTAAGGTTGTACTGATCCCGGTGATCCTCTTGCTGTTTGGCGTAGGCGATCTACCCAAAATCGTCATCATCTTTTTGATCCTATTCTTTCAAATCCTAGTTCTGGTTCGAGACAGCGCCGCCAATATCGAACCAAAGATGATTTTGTCCGTGCGCAGTCTGGGAGCCGGCCGGCGTGCGTTATTCCGCTATGTCTATCTACCGGCCAGCCTTCCCGCCATATTGACCGCCTTGCGCCAATCCGTTGGAACGGCGGTGGCAGTTCTATATGTCGCAGAGCTATTCGCCACCCAAAAAGGGCTTGGCTATTACATATCTCTGAACGGGAGTACCTTGCTTAATTATCCGGCAATGTATGCAGGCGTAGTGGCTATGAGCCTGCTAGGCCTTGGTCTTTACTTCACCGTGGACATTCTAGAACGCCGGCTCTGCCGCTGGAATTTTATCGAGTAAGATATTGATTTTGAGCGACCGCTTGTTGACATCTAAGCGTTGTGCCCACATGGGTATTCGAGCAATCCACCTCATAAAGTCAGACCAATAATTTGACCAACTCCGAAAGTTAATACGAAAAACAACGTTGTGAGCGACAATTGCCTGAGACAGGGATCCAATTCGGTTGGCGGCTTGCTGGAAACTGCCCTTGCATTACGCACAAAAAGTGGGATTGATATTAAAAAGAGAAGCTGCCAGGGCGACTGATAAACCTGCGCAACATAGACAAAAGCTGCCATGAGGCCAACCACTATCAACAACCAGTGATATTTCCGAGCGCGATCTAGGCCCAAGCGAACGGGGATCGACTGTTTCCCAACCAGCCTGTCCGAATTGATATCACGAATATTGTTCACATTCAAGACAGCCACAGTGAACGATCCGCAACTGGTTGCCGGTAATAGGAGATCGGGTGCAAGAACTCTAGCTTGAAGGTAATAGCTACCAAGAACGCCCAACCAGCCAAAAAAGAGGAATACTGCCAGATCGCCCAGTCCAATATAGCCATAAGCCAGGCCGCCGCTGGTATACGAAACGGCCGCCCAGATCGCTAACAAACCCAGAGCCCCGAAGGCCAACAATATCACGAGACCAGCAGCGCCTAGTCCCGTCCAGATTAAGGCAACGCCGGAAAGAACCGTCAATAATGATAGGAGTACAATAGCCTTTTTCATTGACCGGACAGAAACTTGGCCACTTTGCACGGCTCGAGCAGGACCAGGCCGACCGGCATGGTCTGCACCATGCATTGAATCGCCATAATCATTGGCCAAATTAGATAAGACTTGCAACAATATGGCCGTTAGAATGGTAAGTATCACGATAGGGCCATCGAGTTGAATGGCGGTTGCAGCCATCAAAATGCCCATTCCGACACTGGCAATGGCGAGAGTCAGTGTCCGCGGCCGCGCGGCGCTAATCCATATTGCCCAGGCAGAGCGCGTTCTCTTGGTCATTTTCCAAAATCCCGGTTCTTAACCATAGCTCGAGCTCCTGTTAGGCACAGCGACTTGATGACGATCTCTTAGCGATATTCACGCAATGAGTCCGATAAATAGGTACAATCCAATTTTAACGTATCGGTTTCTGGGCGATTAAATACAAAGTGGAGCAAATTTTATCACATGAAGGAGGGATCATGACCTCATTCGCGAACTTCCGCGACAACTGCAAGATGCGATACGACTTTGGCGACCAGATTCAGGTGCGCTATCGCCATGTTGATGGTGAAGAGTACGATACCTGGGTAAGTGGTGATGAGGTGCTGCAACGTTTGTCATCCGAGGCATCCGAAGAAAAACTACGCCGATTGCGAAAGTTGGATCTGCAGGAGATACGATCTACCAAGGAAAATCTACCTGAAGAGGGAAAAGAGGAATTAGAAGATGCCATCGTCAAACGGTTGGCCAACGAAGTTGAGGATTTTATTGGCGGGAATGTAATTGGTGATAGCCTGGCGGATGCTGTCAGGGGAGGTGGTGGCAAAACGGCTGATTCCGACGCTCAACAGACGCGCTGGGTGACATTGTTAAAGGGTGAAATTTTCCGTGGAAAGGTCTTAGAATTGGCCTGGATACAGCTAGAGGGATCCTTTCCTGAGAACGATATTCCCAGCGAGCCCGATGACTGGATCTGAAGCTGCCATTATTGCCTTTCTGTTTTTATCGTCCAAGCCATATGTACTGGCAACAAGCCCCATTCATGACAACTGTCATGCCCAATAGATGACAGATGTCGCTTACCCGTGCTACGTAAATAACCTATACTCCGCTTATGTATTCGGATAGGCGAATACATCGCCCTTTTTGCGAGTGCATTTAGGAGCAAAGCGACCATTATGAATATTGATCTTGGATCCTACAAACCAGAATTGGCTCTTATAAGGAGCGCCTTATGACACATCCATCGCTGGAAGAAGTTGGATTGCTCCAGTCCAGCATTTGCCAGGCTCTAGCCGATCCTAAACGGATCCAGATCTTATACGCCTTACATTCGAGGCCTCGCCATGTAACCGCACTGGCTGACGATCTCGGCCTGCCCCAACCGACGGTGTCCCGCCATTTGCGCATTCTGCGCCAGAAATCATTGGTTTCCTCTGAGCGGGATGGCCCTTCAGTCGTTTATCAACTTGTAGATACTCGCGTTATTAACGTTCTGGATATCATACGACAGGTGATGGCCGATTCCATTATCCACCAGTCGGGGCTGGTTGGATAATTAAGAGTCAAAGAAAATTGAAACACCCTTGAAACAGGCGCCTTGAGGAGGCAAAAATGAAGGTAATTATCGATCGAGATCTCTGTGATGCTAGTTTACCATTCTGTCAGCGGTGTTCAGCCGCTTTCATTCGTTACCCTGAAGGTACGGATAGATTATGCGTTAGGGAAATAGAAGATGACGGAAAGGAAGAACTTACCATTACCGTTCATAGCGATAACAAAACTTTAGAGATCACCTTGTCAGATGATGAGCGCGAACTCGCCAGCATCGAAGGCTGGGAGGCGCTAGTTGATTTTGACCCGGCTTTATTCCGTGAGGGGGCTCTTGACCGTTGGCACGAATTGCGACAGCTACCCACAAACCACTAACCTACCTTCAGAGGCGGAACTGGCTGTAAAAGTAAAACACTATTGATTTCATTGTAGGGAGGAATATCTCATGTCACTCGGCAACACTGCCTTCCGGGATATAGGTCGTAAAGAGAGGGCAAGTGGTGAACCTATAAAGTACTACAAGCGTGCGGTCGAAGACCGCGTCCTTGATTTTGACGAGGTTATACTTGGCTATGACGCAGAAATGGCCATGGCCGAAGCAGCCCGTTGTCTCCAATGTCCCGATCCACAACCATGTACCTTAAATTGTCCGGCCGGCAATGATCTGCCCACTGCCCTTTGGCATATCAGCCAAGGCGAGTTTCTTGAAGCAGCCCGGATTTTCGGTGAGACCAGTCCCCTGGCAGAAATATGCGGCCGAGTTTGTCCAAATTTATGCCAGGAAGGTTGTGCCCTTGGCTGCCGCAACGGGGCCATCTCCATAGGCAAACTTGAGGAGTTTGTGGCCGACGAAGCCCGGTTGGCCGGCATGATGGCAATTCCTGTTCCGCTAGAAAAGAGTGGTAAACATGTCGCTATTGTCGGATCGGGCCCGGCCGGACTAACTGTTGCCGAAGACCTTATCAAAAAAGGCCACCAGGCAACCATCTTTGAAGCCTGGCCGGTCGCCGGTGGTGTGCTTGTCTATGGGATACCGAGCTTTAAGCTTGACAAACAAGTCGTTCAACTAAAAATTCAAGATCTGGAAACTGCAGGCGTTGAGTTTGTTACCAATACTCGGATCGGTGAAGAAATCACCGTGGATGACTTGCTGAACAAGTATGATGCTGTATTTCTCGGAACAGGAGCGGGCGTCGAAGCATCAATGGATATTCCCGGGGAAAAACTCAATAATGTTTATAAGGCCACCGAGTTCCTGATCCGGGCTAATGTGCCGGCAGATATGTTGCCAGAGGGCCGTCAGCAGAAACCATGGGTCGGCCGGCGCGTGGCTGTAATTGGCGGCGGTGACACGGCCGTTGACTGCGCCAGATCGGCCATCCGACTGGGTGGCAAAGAAGTGACTATCATTTATCGTCGGACTGAGACTGAAATGCCTGGCAACAAGGTCGAACGGGGTGTTTGCCTCGAAGAAGGGGTCAATATCGAGTATTTGCAGGCCCCTACTGAGTATATCGGTGATGAAGATGGCCGCGTTCAAGCCATGAAGGTTATCTGCATGGAACTTGGGGAGCCTGATCGCTCTGGTCGGCGGCGACCTGTGCCCATTGAAGATTCACAATTTATCCAAGAGATAGACACGGTGATTCTTGCGGTGGGTTACTGGCCTGATCCACTGATGGGTGAAACCACCCCGGATCTGGCAACCCATAAATGGGGACTTATCACAACCGATGAAAACGTAGGCGCCACCAGCCGGGAGGGGGTTTTCGCTGCCGGCGATAACGTTCATGGCCCGGATTTGGTAATTACCGCTATTGCCGCTGCCCATAATGCAGCATCGAGCATAGATGCCTACCTTAATCAGCAAACGATTGATTGGGT
>DATLAB010000030.1:0-5914 GCA_035527655.1 Patescibacteria group bacterium
GTCAGTATTTTATATCCACAAAATGCAAAAGGGAATGATTCTCATGTCCAGACCTAGAACGCCTACCAAAATCCTTGATGCGAGGGGGGCATTCAAGAAGAACCCCCAGCGCAGCCGGGATGGTGAGCCAGAAGTGAGGGACCCGATTGGGTCGGCACCGGACAGGCTTGAAGATTTGGAGCGTCAAGCCTGGGATGAGGTTGTACGCTATGCCCCGATGGGTGTATTGACTGAGGCCGACCGGCACCATGTTGAAGAGCTCTGTATTTTGCTGGCGGAGTCATGGCGATTGCGGGCGAAGATGCAAACGAGCACCCGCGCCTTGATTAATAAGATGCTGGGGCAAATTGGGATGAACCCATCAGACAGAAGTAGAATTAGCATCGAGAAGCCGAGAAATGAGAACCCCTTCGATTCGCTTAGTTAATGACTATGCGCGATCAGTGGTTGGCGGTAAGACACTGGCGTGTGAATGGGTGGTTAAATCGTGCCAGCGGCACCTGGATGATTTAGAGCGGGATTTCCCGTATGAGTTCGACAAGGTTAAATCAGCCGAGGCGATTAACTTTATTGAGCTTTTACCTCACACCAAAGGCCGGTGGGCGGCGAAGGGCGAGAAAATCACACTAGAGCCTTGGCAGCGGTTTATTGTCGGCTCGCTGTTTGGCTGGGTCCATAAGAAAACAGGGCTTAGGCGGTTTCGTGAAGCCTATTTGGAGATACCCCGGAAAAACGGTAAGTCGGTTCTTGCTGCCGCTATTGGCTTGTACATGCTGGTTGGTGACAATGAGCATGGAGCAGAAGTTTACAGCGGTGCGACCACGGAGCGGCAAAGCTGGGAGGTATTCAGACCGGCCAAATTGATGGCACTGAAAACCCCTGCATTAACGTCAAAGTACGGGCTGGAGGTAAACGCATCTAATCTCTTGAGGCTGGAGGACTTCTCCCGATTTGAGCCACTGATAGGGACGCCGGGCGATGGTGCAAGCCCTTCCTGCGCAATTGTTGACGAATACCATGAGCACGACAAGCCCGACCTTTACGACACCATGCAGACAGGTATGGGGGCGAGAGAACAACCTTTAATGTTCGTCATCACCACCGCTGGGTCGAATATGGCGGGGCCGTGTTACGAAAAGCGGCTAGAGGCTCAAAAGGTACTCAATAAAGTCTTTGATGACGACCGTATGTTTGCGCTTATCTACGGGCTTGATGAGGGCGACGATTTCAAACAGCCGGAGATGTGGGGAAAGGCCAACCCAAATCTAGGGGTTTCGGTTAGCCGGGATTATCTGGAAGCCCAAGTAGGGCAGGCAATACGATCGCCTGTAAAGCAAAACTCGGTCAAGACGAAGCATTTCAATATCTGGGTGGGGGCCAAAACCGCTTGGCTGAACATGGAGCAGTGGAACAAGGCGGCTGATGACAGTCTCAGGATAGAAGATTTTGCCGATTGCGATGGCATGGTGGGACTTGATCTCGCGGTAAGGGTTGATATTGCGGCCCGGGTTTCATTGTTCTGGCGGGAAATAGAGGATAAGCGGCACTATTACGCCTTCCCACACTTTTACTTACCTGAAGAGGCAATTGAAAGTGCGAAAAATGGAAAAACATACGCTGGCTGGGCCATCAGCGGACACATAGACCTGATGGACGGGGCGGAGATTTCATTAGCCCAAGTCCAAGAGGACATTTTAGCCATTCCCGATACGCACAGCATCAGGGAGCTGGTATACGACCCCTGGCAAGCAACACAGATAGCACAGGCGGTACGCGAAGAGGGGATTGAAACAGTGGAATACCGAAACACCGTACCTAATATGTCGCCGCCTATGCGCGAGCTGGAGGGTGCCATAGCCTCTGGCCGATTCCACCACCCAAATAACCCGGTATTCAATTGGATGGCGTCTAATGTCATTGCTAAAGAAGACGCCAAAAATAACGTATTCCCCAGGAAGCAACATTCAGAAAATAAGATCGACGGCATTGTTGCGCTGTTATTCGCACTGGGGCGCGCAATGGTGATAGAAGACACCGGGAGTCTTGATGATTTCCTGAGTAATGTGGTCAGCATATGAGTATCTGGAATTCAATGCGGCGGCTATTCAATAACCCCGGCCTGTCAAACCCCGATCAGGGCTATCAGTTGGGGGCTATTGAAAAAACCTCGACAGATTCCGGCATGCGGGTCACAGATGAGCGGGCGCTCAAGGTCAGCGCGGTATGGGCTTGTGTTCAGCTGATCTCTACGTCCGTTGCGGGTATGCCAATCAGTATCTTCAGGGATAAAGAATCAGGGCGTGAACCGCTTAAATCGCGCCACTATTTAACGGATATACTGCATATCCGTCCGAATCGGTACATGAAACCTAGGGATTTCAGGCTTGCCATGACGGTTCAGATGGCGCTCTGGAATAATGCCTATGCTGAAATCCTTAGAAGTGGCGATAGGATTGTGGGCTTGGTGCCGCTTCGTCCAGGGAGAATGACGGCGGTCATTACTAAAGAAAACGAGCTGGTGTATCAATACTCTGTAGAAAACGGGGTCAAGGTATTCGCCAAAGAGTCTATATTTCATTTGAGCGGCATGAGTGCCGATGGCCTTGTGGGGCTGGAGCGGAATAACTTTGCCCGCGAGACATACGGATTGTCGGTTTCCGCCGACACTTACGCATCAAAACAGTTTGCCAACGGTGGCAGGCCAGGCGGGGTATTAACGCTCGATACGTTTTTAAAGCCGGAGCAGCGAGAGCAGGTACGGGAGTTGTACTCGGGCATGTCCGAGGGCGCGACGAATTCCGGCAAGCTATGGGTGCTTGAGGGAGGCATGAAGTACGACGCGCTGGACTTTACCGCTGACCAGATGCAAATGATTGCCACCCGCACCCACCAACTTGGCGAGGTTGCCCGATTCTTTGGGGTGCCGGACATATTAATCGGCGCAGCTAGTAATGGATCGAGCGCTTGGCCTGCCAGTTTTGAGCAGCAGGTGCTGGCCTTTTTGACTTTCACGCTTCAAAGCTATACCGAGGAGTGGGAGAGCGAGATCCGGTATTCACTACTGCCAATGGGTAGTGATATCAACGTGGACCATGATACCTCCGGCTTGATAAAAATGGACTCAACAGCGAAGGCCAACTATCTGTCGAAGCTCGTCCAAAATGGCATGATGACCCGAAACGAAAGCCGCAAAAAACTGGACTTACCTGCAATGGATGGCGGCGACGAGTTGACCATTCAAACCAACTTAGCAAAATTAGACGACACAGAGGACATTGACGATGTTTCACAAACTAATCAACCAGCTGGAGAATTGCCAACTCAAATTCAGCAGTGATGAGAAAGGGGTTTTTGAAGGTTATGCCTCTGTCTTTGATTCTGTCGATAAAGTTGGCGACACGATAGCAAAAGGCGCTTTTCTTGAGTCTATCGAATCTAGGCGAACCATCAAGATGTTCGTCAACCACGCGCAGCACGATGTACCTGTAGGCGACTGGGTTCAGATGGTAGAGGACAATATTGGCCTAAAAGCGACGGGCAGAATTGATCTGGAACACAAAGACGGCCCCACGGTCTATTCAGCGCTGAAGCGCGGCGCGATGGATGGCCTGTCTATCGGCTTTACGATGAATGAAAGCGACTTTGATAAAAAGGGCGAAGGGCGCTTGATAAAGAATCTAAACCTGATGGAGACCTCTAT
Source organism: Patescibacteria group bacterium (assembly GCA_035527655.1). Taxonomy (GTDB): domain Bacteria; phylum Chloroflexota; class Anaerolineae; order Promineifilales; family Promineifilaceae; genus UBA11865. Next base: position 3,701 of record DATLAB010000030.1, read on the forward strand.
AGTCTCATTCCCTTGTGAGGGACAGGCAAGAATTTCCGCTGTGAAGGCGGATTTAATGGGGTTTACAACCCTGCAAGACTACGAGCACTACCTTCGTGAAGTTGGTGGTTTTAGTAAGTCGGTGGCAGTTGCTTTGGTGAGCCAGATTGTCAAAGTTGTTCGGAGTGATTCTGAACTTCAAGTGCAACAAAACGCCGAGGAAGTTGGCACTAAAGTCAGCGAATTGTTAATCAACCTACGAAAAACCCTTAGGAAGTAATTTATGAGCGAAGTAAACAAGGCTATCGACCAAGCCGCATTGGTCATCGAGATTAAAGCCCTCGAAAAAAACATTGTCGAGAAATTCGACGAACTGAAGGCCAACGGAGCAAAACTGTCTGGTGAGGTCAAAGAACTTGGTGAGGCCAAGTCAGAAACCGTAGCCAAGCATGAAGCCCTGGAGAAGCAGTACAACGAGCTGTACGACCGTGTGCAGGCTGTTGAGCAGAAGGGCGTTACGGCCCATGAGTCCAAGGCTTATAACCTGGGTGACGAGTTCATCAAGAATGAGCAATTCCTCTCAATGGCCGAGGGCAAGCAACAGTCGGCGCGCATGGAGATTAAAACCGCCATTATCAACGCCACTGGGCAAAACCAGGCGCTGGTACAGTCAGATCGTATGGGTGGGATTATGGCAACGCCTAACCGCGTTCTCAGTATCCGCGATGTGCTGCCTTCGAGTGCTACAAGCTCGAATTTGGTGGAGTTTACTCGTGAAAACGCTTTCACGAATAACGCTGGCCCAACCATCGCCGGATCGCCGGAAGCCTATGAGAATGTGACCAAGCCCGAATCGGCTATCACGTTCACACTGGTTAGTGAGCCTGTTATCACTTTGGCGCACTTCATCCCGGCCTCTAAGCAGGTAATGAGTGATTCCGCATCACTGGCAAGCCACATTAATGGCCGGTTGATGTATGGATTGAAGCTGAAAGAGGAAACCCAACTGTTGTCTGGTACGGGTGCCAATCACCAGCTAAATGGTCTTATCACTCAGGCTACGGCGTGGTCGAACGAGTCGCCCAACATCACCAACGAGGTCGATATTATTCGCTCTGCTATCAAGCAGGCCCATGTCAGCGAGTATATACCGGACTTTATCGTACTGAACCCGCAGGACTGGTTTGATATCGAAATCAGAAAAGTGGGCACCAGCGATGACCGTTATGTGGTCGGTAATCCTCGCAATATGTCTACACCTTCATTGTGGGGTATGCCTATTGTTGTGACCAACAGCATTGCCGCGGGTACTTTCCTGATTGGTACTTCAATGGGTGCCGAGATTAAGGACCGCGAGCAATCTTCGGTCGCTATCTCTTATGAGGAAGGCAACAACTTCACCAAGAACATGGTGACTGTGTTGGCTGAAGAGCGCCTGGCCCTGTGTGTATTCCGCACCGAGGCATTTATAACTGGTTCACTTTAACCATTAACTGGAGTGGGGGTGGAAACACCCCCTTTCTTTTATGAAAATAATCGTATCAGCACCAACCATCATCGGCGGGGTAGATTACCAGCCGAGCCATTTACCCCAGAATGTTCCCGACAATGTAGGGCAGCACATGGTGGATATCGGCAATGCCATTAAGTATGAGGCAAAAATTCTAGCTGTAGAGGAGACTAAAGCGGTAAAAAAGTCTTTATCTGCATCGCCACCGGCCCCAGTCTTACCCGAGAAGACTGCGAAGCCGCGCAGAGGTCGCCCTCGCAAGTCATCGCCATAAATGACAATTACAAGCTATTACCGAATGCCGATTATCTGTATGCCTGCGATAAACGCTGGTGGGAAATCCACATAGAGGCGGTTAAATCGACCTTCACGGGGAAGTTATACACGCAATGGCACAGGCAGGACGAAAAGGACTATGCGACCGCGAACGGCTTGACGGCCACGCAGGGCGCGCACAGTAGCGGTCTCGGGAGAGAGATTATTCACTTTAATGGTAATTCTGGAGCGCAGGCTATTAATCTTGCCTATTTGATGGGCGCTACTCGTATTATCTTACTGGGTTACGACATGGGCGCGACCGGTCAATCACACTGGTTCGGCTCTCACCCGAAAGGGCTAACGAATGGAAACTACAGCGGGTATGTCAGTAACTTCACCAAGCTGGCGGCTGATTTGGCGCGAGAGGGAGTGGAGGTTATTAACTGCACCCGGCAAACGGCGCTGAC
>DATLAB010000031.1:0-3125 GCA_035527655.1 Patescibacteria group bacterium
GACCAGCCCTCAGGGCAAAAGAGCGGCGTTCTCCATGCCGGGCCTGGTCGGTGGGGTGTCTTGCTTGCAACAATAATATTTTGACGTTTGGCAACTCATGATCCATGGCTTATTTCTCTTTATATCGCTAGTTGATTTGATCACTCCGCCCAATATTACGGCAAGGTGTGGGGGATAATATGTTCCTTGCCGATCTGGTTAAGTCAGGCAAGTACGATTTTTAACCATACTCATCAATAGCATGGGTTCTTCGTAGACATCAATATTGTGAATCAAACGATAATAACCGGTTAACCGGTTATCATCGTCTATAAAAGTGAGGAGATATTTGACAGATAGACAGGCCGTGGTCAGGTCAATGACGATCTAATAATCGCCGGTAATATCCTTGCGCACAGCAATCCCCTTATTGTTTTTCGCCATCGAATTCACCTTCCGGTAGATGCTGCTTAATGAAATGGAAGCTCTTCTCAGCCACCCTCTCCCATGATCTATCCAGGGTGATGACGTGGCCCGAATCCTGGATCTCGATCAGTTCCTTATCGGTCGAGCTCACCCTCTCGTAGGCCAAGCGGACGCCAGATGCATTTGCGCTCGAGTCGGCAGTGCTGTAGATTGCCAGGTATGGGCAGGTCACCTGGGATAATTGAGCCGTTATATCTGGCAGCTGCTTGAGGAAACTGGAGGCAGCCATAGATGGGAAGCTATCGTATGACCAACAAAGAGATTCGGCGTTTGGGTCAGCCCAGTACTCCTTACTCTTTGGGGCTTGACGGATGATCCGGCCTACAAATGTAGGAAGATAGCGACGTCGATCATTCACCTGGATTGCGGCCGCATAGCTAATGATCCCTTGAATATCGGGTTGCGTTGCTGCAAGACTCAACGTTAGAACCGCTCCCATCGACAAACCGGCTATAAATACTATTTCACACTTGTTTTGAAGCTCGCCAAGAGCCCACTTCGCATGATCAAACCAGTCAATCCAACGATAATGATTCAGGTCATCGGCTGTGGTGCCATGTCCAGGAAGTAGCGGTGCGAATATCGTTAACCCCCGGTCATGAAAGTAGTCGCCAATCAGGCGCATTTCGGTGGGCGCGCCGGTGAAACCATGGATTAACAAAACACCTGTCTGGCCCCCTTCCAGGAAAAATGCAGAAGGATCTAAATCTGGATTCATTGGCATTGTACAGCCTCATTTTCTTATCTTCTCAGACGATCGAACAACCGAGAATGGTTCAAAAAGTTGTTAAGGATCTGAGAATTCTTTTCACGACCATTCTACAATAAGACAGCTATCCTTGTCTAATGATCGTCGGCCGCAGATTCATAAGTAACGAAGGATATGGGTCAACGGTCGTCGTTGCCTGACATTTGCATAGCCTATACAAAGTGGAAATAGAATAATCAAACCTAACACCCAAGTAGGATACATCTTTAAAATGGACGATCCATTCGGTGCAAGAAGGCGGCCTAAAGCGGCGTAAAGGAAGAGGTGTAGCAGATAGAAGAATAAGGGTGTGCGCCCAAATATGGCCAGTGGTTCCAATATTCCCGCCTTTCCCATGGAAATGCGGGAAAACAACCATAGCAGGACCAAATTTATCCCTGTTGTTAAGAATGTAAAGGCCATACTTGGCGGATATTTCACAAGATTAAAGAAGTCGATCCAGCTAGCACCTGCCCGCGGCCGGATATTTCCAAACCCATCCAAATAACGGATTAACACAAATAGAAGCAAAAAAACGCCGCCAAGGATCAGTCCGCGCCGGTAGGCCCGATCGCTGTCGTCGGCAAGCCAGGAACCAAATACCAGGCCAGAGGTTACTAATTCCAACCAGGGCAAAATTGGGTAATTCGACCATAAGGCCTGGTCGCCACCTGGGTAAACGAACAGAAGTGTAATCGGTGTCTGATTAATCAGATTCCATTGATTTGGGTCTGGGTTGGTAAGTTCAGTCCCCACAAACAACAGGAGCGTAATCGCAATCAGCAATCGGGAATCCAACCACAACAACATGCTGGCCAAAATCATTGTTCCACCCAGGGCGAATAGGACACCAATATAGTATTGCATTCCCCAGCCTCCTGGCGACAATTCCCAGGCCCGATTGACAATCAATAGTTGAATGATGACCAAGATGGCGCCACGAACCCAGAAATGGCGAACCACAGACCAACGATTCCATCCCCTGCGTTGACGAGATTTGGCAAACAGGATCATGCCGACACCCATCAATAGGAAAAACCCCGGAGCAGCCAAATGGGTGATTAAGCGAGTCAGGAAGGCAATACTCCCGCTATAAGTTGGATATGGACCACCCCAATATTCTCCCAAAGAGTGTTGCTGAGCGACAAAATAATTGGCATGGTCAAGGGCCATGATCACGATAAGCATACCTCGGACAGCATCGACATCCAGATACCGATCCGACTTGAAGACGGCTCTCTCCAGGATGAACCTTTCCTTAAAAGCCACTCAACTCTTCGAAATCAAAGTCAATGAAGGGAATATCTTCCTCGATGCGCTGTTTGCGGCCGCGCATGTAATAGGCGACCCATGGATCTTCGAGATTCTCCACGTCAAAGCTACGATGGATGACAGCGTACAAGTCAATCTCTCGTAATTTCAAAAAATAGGGGATTTCTTTGAACCACTTCTGATCCAAGTTGTTTTCCTGTTGGTAACCGCGCAAGAAATGAGACATAAACTCCCTGGTAAAGACAGGCCCGTCAACCTGACCAAGGACCGCATAGAATAGCACAATGGCGATATCATTCATGAACCAACTGTAACAACAATCATCAAAATCAAATAAAGTAATCCGGCCCGCCGTATCAACAAAAAAATTTCCATAATGAGCATCCTGATGAATCAGGCCATAGCCAGCTTCCTCCACAGTTAATTTTTCAAGATACTCTCTCAATATCCAGTACCTGTCCAGGGTGGTTTGATCCTTTGGCCCCAACCAGCGTTCAGCAAACATCATTTCTGGATCATTCCAATCTGGTCGTCTGGATGCCTCATTAAGGGGATGGTACAGCCTGGTTATAGCATGCATTCGGCCCATCTGCCGGCCGTGCTGGAAAAATAGATTGGCATCTAAACTATCTTTGCCGGG
>DATLAB010000032.1:0-28586 GCA_035527655.1 Patescibacteria group bacterium
CCTGACTTCCCCAATTACCGGCCGCGATACAACCATTTCTTACCAACCTCCCCCGCCCTATTCTTTCGATAGGCGTCCCGCTGTATCTCTGCAAAAAGGAATCTTCCTGCAAGGATAATATCTCGACCAAATTTGGCGCGGTCGTATCCCAGTCGGGAGGGATGAAATCGCTTACAGCGGTTCCCTTCGAGAAGCGGTTGAAGGGACAAACCTCCTGGCAGATGTCACAACCGTATACCCAGTTACCCATGAGCGGCCGCAGTTCTCGCGGAATCCAGCCCTTCAACTCGATTGTCAAATAGGAAATGCAGCGCCGCGCGTCCAGAACATACGGTTTCGGAAAGGCGGCCGTCGGACAGGCGCCGAGACAGCGGGTGCAACTGCCGCAGGTAGGCAGTTGCTCAGGGAGGAGATCCGGCGAAAGCTCGGCCGTCGTCAGCAGTTCCCCCAAGAAGAACCAGGAACCGCGCTTAGGATTGATTAGCATACTATTTTTGCCCGTGAAACCAAGCCCGGCCGACTCGGCGTGATCGCGCTCCAGGATGGCACCTGTGTCGACATATACCTTCGTTTCCACCTCTTTCCCAGAATTTTCTGTTAGCCAGGCTGCCAGTGTCTGCAGACGAGGGGCCATCAGCTGGTGATAATCAACCCCCCAGGCGTAATTCGAAAAACGCCCGCGGCTGGGATCACCGGCTATGTCTTCAGGTATTGGGTCAGAGCCATAGTCGAGGCCCACTGAAACAATAGATCTGATTCCCGGTAGGATCATCTCCAAATTTTCACGTCTCGCGATTCTATCTGGGCGGGCCATCCAGCCCATTTCTCCGTGGTAGAGGTTCGCGATCCACTCATGATAAGCAGCAAGTCGCCGGCCCGGCCGCGCTTCCACCACACCGACCATACTAAAGCCCAGCGACCTGGCTTTCTCCTTTAGTGCAACGCCTAGTTCTACAAAATTATTATCTGGGGTCATCGATCACTTTCACCTAATCAACTTTACCGTCTTATGGACCTTGGTACCACCTGTGGTATAATGCCGCGATTGCAGGGGTCTTTGTATCGAGGAGTTATCAACGAATAGCATCGTTCATTGTGCCCTTATGATCAGCTTTATTTGTGTCCAATCTTCCCAGGAGGACAAGAGATGCTTGAAATCAACATTGAAGAACATAAGCGAGCGGATTTGATCACAATCGGTGGCCGGATTGACGGTAGCAACGCCTCCGAGTTAGACGAGGCCTTCAGAGGGCTCGCCGACGAGGGCCATTATAAAATGGTTGCCGAGCTCTCAGGCGTTGAGTATATGAGTAGTGCCGGCCTTCGTGCCCTGGTTGCTGCCCTACGAGAATCCAAGAAGCACCGCGGGGATCTCCGCATAGCGAACCCATCGGATCGGATGCGCGAAGTGTTGAATCTCGCCGGTCTTGATACGATCTTTACCATATACGATGATGCTACGGCTGCCATCGGCAGTTACTAGTAACCACGGCCGGCAGCTCGCCTTACAGAATGACCCACGCGTTTTCGGTTCCCGGACGTTACGACCAAGTCGCCATCGTCTGCCAGTTTGTAGTGGCAGGCGCGGAACAATCTGGATTCGGGATTGATGAGATTTTCCAGATTGAATTAGCCTGCGACGAAGCATGTACCAACATCATTGAACATGCTTATGGTGGAGAAGAAAAAGGCGAAATTCAGGTAACCTGGGATTTTTCATCGGGAGCATTCACGATCACAATTGTAGACGAGGGCCGCCCTTTTGATCCCGATGAAGTTCCAAAACCAATGATACCTGCCGATCCAGATAATATCGACAATCTGCAAATCGGCGGGTTGGGTATCCATTTTATGCGTAAGCTTATGGACGAAGTCCATTTCCAAATGGATGATAAAAAAGGCAATCGTTTGGTAATGGTTAAGTACATCTCCGAATCCGAACAACAATGAGCATCCGGGACGAACCGCTAAACGATAAGATCTGGCTGGTCACAATCAGCGGGCGCCTTGATCAAAGTCAAACCGACGACTTGCAAACTCTCCTGCATAATCTCATTAGTGGTGGTCATCATGAGTTGATTGTTGACTTAGCCGAAGTCTCCTACGTTAACAGTGGTGGCTTACGTTGTCTTGTGACTGGCTGGCGCGAGGCCAACAATCTTGGTGGACAATTTGTTCTTTGCTGTCTTAATTCTCGCATTTCTGAAGTCTTCTCGACGGTTGGATTTGACCAGGTATTCCGCATCTTTAGTACACGAGAAGAAGCAGAACAGCAAATTTCGATAACCTAGCCGAAAATACCAGCCGCCATCCTTCGATGTACTCACTCTTTTTGCAAGAGACCGGCGGTTCTTCAGGACCGTCTGTTTCTTTCCCCATCCTCTTCATCGCTTTAGTCCTCAGCACCTATATATTATGGCGGCGCTACCGGTCGCGTCGCCTATTGTTAGACCGCATTTCTGAGCTCGAAGATCTGAGTGTTGCCGGCCGCGCTATTGCCGCTGCCCACCTCGATATCGTTGCCCTCTGCCAGCTTATTGCCCATCAGGCCGGGAGCATCATGGATACGAGTTCATTGCAAATTGGTATTCTTGACGATGGATTCTATGAAATCTTATATTGGACCGTTGCTGGCGAGACAAAACACACGCCCCAGGCGTTTGATCTGAGCGAAAATCCTGGACTTGTGGGCTGGGTGCTTAATTCAAAACGCTCGTTATTGATCTACGATTATGAAAAAGAGATGGCTTCTCTACCGGCACAACCAAGCTATGTCCTGGAAGATCCGCCCCGCTCCGCGATTTTCATTCCCTTGGTCAGCGGAAAAGAAGCAATCGGGTTAATTACGGCCCATAGTCCACAGCCGGCAGCATTTAGCCAGCGCGATCTTGGACGATTGACGATCTTGGCCAATCAAGCCGCAGCAGCTATCGCCAATGCCCAAATCTACCAGCAGGAGCGAACTCGGGCAGCTCAACTTGAATTGGTAGGCCAGATCGCCCGGCAAGTCAACGCTATTAGCGATCTGGATGATTTGTTGACTCAGGTTGTCAAACTATCACGTGATACATTTGATTTTGAATCAGTAATCATTTACGGCATCGATCCTGACACAGAACAGGCCATCATCCAGGCCGGTTCAATGGCTACTCTAGAAATGACCACCTTGAAGCAAGCCCCTGTTCAGGGTCTTGTTGGCGCAGCTATTGCCGCCAAGATAACAACCGTATCGAATAATACGGCCGAAGACCCTCGCTTCTCTAAAACCGCATGGACGGCCAATACGTGCTCTGAAATTGCTATCCCCTTGATAGTAGAGCAAGAGTTTCTTGGGGTGTTGGATGTTCAGAGCCGGCAGATTGGTTCATTTTCTATCCAGGAACAATCGGTGCTTGAAGCGCTCGCCGCCCAGGTCGCGATTGCCATTCATAAAGCCCACCAATTCAATCGGCAGCGAAGGCAGAGTTGGGCGGCAACTGCTCAGCTACAAGTTGCGGAGACGATTAGCCGGAGCGCCGACCTAGAATCCCTTACCGCTTCCATCGTCCGTCTGATTGGCCTGCTCTTTGGCGCCGATAGCTGCGTCATCTTGCTTTGGGACGAAGAACTTGAAGAATATCAAAATGCCGCCGAATATGGATTGAATGCAGAAACAAAGGACAGATTTGAAGCATCGTTACTTTCCCTGGGTGATTGGCCTGCCCTTGATGCCGTATATATTGGCCAGGAGGTATTGGCGACAAATCAGTCACCGCCCTGGCTGCCAGAGCCAATTGAACAAGATAGCCTGTTACTCCCACTAATAGCGAAAGGTCGAACTCTTGGGGTAATAACCGTAACAGGCAGAAATGATTTGGATGGTGCATTCAGCGAAAATCGCGAAGAGTTACTGAGAAATACTGCCGCACAAACTGCCCAGGCCATTGACAGCATTAAATTACAGCTGGCCCAACAGGAAGAAGCCTGGGTAAATACAGCCCTACTTCAAGTCGCTGAGGCCGTCAATCAACTGACCGACTTGAATGAAATTTTATACACGATTGTCCGAATGCTGCCTTTGCTGGTTGGTGTACGCTCTTGCATTATTCTGATTTGGGATGAAACCAGCAAGACTTTTCAGGCAGGTCCAAGTCATGGTTTGTCTGAGATGGGCCACGGCTTGTTGGAGAGTTTCGATGTCAACCTCTCCGAATTTCCGTTACTGAGTAAACAGGATTTGGAGCGCATTGGTCCTGATGCAAATTATTACACATTTCAGTTGCCTGAATGGATGGGGACAATAATGGATTCGCCCACAGCGAACCTGTTTCCCTTGTATGCCCGCGCCCGGCTGGTTGGCGCGATGCTGGTCGGGCCCACCAGTAATAGCCGGCCGTTGATCGGCCGGCGGATGAATATCGTCTCCGGTATTGCCCAGCAAGCTGCTATTGCCGTCGTTAATCACCAGCTCTACAAAGAGTCTGCGCAGCGTAACCGCATGGAACAGGAACTGGATGTAGCCCGTTCAATCCAGGCCAGTCTGATACCGGGCGGCCAACCTGAGATTCCCCAATGTACCGTTTATAGTTACTGGGAAGCGGCCCGCCAGGTCAGTGGAGATTTTTACGATTTCCTGCCTCTTGCGGACAATAAATGGGGTATTGCCATTGCCGACGTTGCTGATAAGGGCATACCAGCAGCATTGTTCATGGCCTTGAGTAGGACGATCTTACGTACAGTGGCTTTCAATAGAGCCAGTCCTGCAAAAGTGCTCGAGCGCACAAATGAAATTATCTACAATGACACATCCTCCGACCTTTTTGTGACCGTTTTTTACTGTGTATGGGATCCGCATACGGCCAGATTAACCTATGCCAGTGGTGGGCACAATCCCCCTCTCCTCATTCGCCAGAATGGAACTACTACGCTTCTAATAGCGTCTGGTATTGCTCTTGGTGTTCTGGAAAAAATCACGATTGAGCAAAAAAGTGTTCAGCTCGAACCAGGTGACCTTGTCATTTTCTACACAGATGGCGTCACCGAAGCTATGAACGAAGACTATGACGAATATGGCTTGGAACGACTGCGGCAATTGTCAATAACCATGCGCGATAAGACGGCCGAAGAGATAGCCCGCGCCATCAGGGAGTCTATTGATGATCACGCCGGGGGCGCACCTCAATTCGATGATATTACCCTGGTGGTCTTCAAACGATAATAGAAGTTATGAAAATGAGGCTTTTATCGTTTACCATGCTTGTCTTAATGACGATATTGACTGGTTGCGGTAACCCAGTTGATTTATCGCCGGTGGACGGCACTCAAACAAATACACCCAGGTCAGATCAGGCGACAGCCATTGTCACACCGCAAACGACAATGGCATCTAGTCCGTCCCCTGAAATATTCACTACCCCTCAACCACAAGAGAGCGATATACCAATTGGCGAGGACACGATTCACAACGAGGCGGACGTGGACCGCTGCGGTCTGCTCCTACCCATAGTATCCCTACCAGCTGAACCACAGAAGCTCGCCAAGAATTTCGATATTCCGACCGATATGGTTCCGGATGAAGCGCTTCCGGCTCTTGAAAGGCTGGTTTCAGCACCGGAATCAGTTGCTCTGGTTGCCTACCAAGTCGGGCGCGAATCCGAGGGTGTTTATCACAATGCCGAACAGCCAATGCCTCTGGCCTCGGTTGTCAAGATAATTACTCTCATCGCCTATGCGGAGGCCGTAGCAGAGGGTATCTTGGATCCGGCCGAGTGGATCTCCCTGGAAGAACTCAACGGTTCATACCTGCCAGGTTCCGATCTTGGCGCCCACACCCGGGCACTTTCTGAATTAGATGATCGTGGACTCATCGGCCGGGATCCGCTGTCGGTACCACTTGAAGAAGTGCCCTGGATGATGATCCGTCATAGCTCTAACGCAGCCAGCGATTACATCCACCTGGCGCTTGGCCAGAAGAAGATCGAATCAACAGCAATTCAGCTGGGTCTGGTTCACCAAACGGCCCCTTGTCCGTGGATCGGTCAATTCCTGGTGATGAACAATAATGAACGGGCAACCAGCAACGATCGAGCGGCCGTGCAAGAAATGATTGCCGATCCCGAAGAATATGGTCGAGAAGTGATGAGGTTAACGCGCCTCTTTACAAATGACCCAGAATTCCACCAGGGTGAATTGAGCCAGCGCTGGCGCAGCGACATGAGCACGCAAAGGCTCTTTGGTGACAATCTTAATGCCCAGGGCACTGCCCGGGAATATGCAGATCTCATGGCGCAGATTTTGCATAATGGCCTTAGCTCCGCATATGTGAACATACTAACCCGGAGGGCATTAGAATGGCCAACAGAGCTTGCGGTAAATCAAGAATACTTTGATGTTGTCGGTTACAAGAATGGCTCATTGCCGGGTATTCTTACAACTGTGTACTATGGTCAACGACGCGAAGATGGCGCCCAGGTAGTTCTTGCCCTCTTCTTCCGCGACTTGCCGATGAATACATACCGGAACTGGAGACAGTCTCTGGCACACGATGAGTTTGCCCGTTGGCTTCTAATGGAACCGTCAGCTATTCAATTATTGGACCAGCTTTTGCAGGATGGGGCAGGGTAAGGCACTCTGGTAGTGAGTTGTCTGGCCCTTGATTGAATAGTACAATCAGTCATTAATGGATTCCTAAGAATTCATTTTTGTTTGAGGACTAATAATGGAACCGAGGTTTAAATTAGTTGCCGCCAAAGGCACTCATCCAGGACAACTCCGTCAGGTAAACCAGGACAATGTGATGACCTTTGTCCGATCGCCTGAAATGGGGATCGCCATGGGGCTGTTCATCGTCGCCGATGGTATGGGAGGACATAAAGCCGGCGAGATAGCCAGTCAACTTGCCGTGGATACGATCGTCGGCAATCTATCCTGGATGCTTGAACAGGATGATATTGGTTCAACCGTCTTATCTCCTTCCAAAAATTCCTCAAACGATGAAAATGACCATGATTTAGGACATTTTGAACGCAGGCTCAGGTTAGCGGTGGAAGAAGCCAACCGGGTCATCTATGAATACGCCCAGGAACATCCGGCGGACGCGGGCAACCTGGGTTGCACCGTAACTTGTGCACTCCTCTATGGCAAGAAGGCCTTTATTGCCAATGTCGGCGATAGCCGCACTTATCGGTGGCACGAAGGCGAGCTAGTCCAGCTTACGGATGACCATTCATATGTTTGGCAGCTAGTAAGCGAAGGCTATATCCAGATGGAGGAAATATTCGATCACCCTCAGAGAAATGTCATCACCCGGGCCCTTGGTAACCAACCTGAGGTTGAAGTCGACACCTGGTTGTACACGATGGAGGTGGGTGACAGATTACTCTTGTGTAGCGACGGTATGTGGGAAATGATTCACGATCAAGCTGAGATTGCCAGTATGATGGAGTCTGAGCAATTAGAATCGGCGGTGAATCAGCTTATTGAAGCGGCCAATGGTTATGGGGGGCATGACAACATTGGCGTGGTAGTCGTCGAATTACAATCACAAGAGTAGGTGGTTTGCGCTACTAGCAACTCTTTCTTCGCTCAGAATTTTTATTACTGGAATGATTACCTTGAGGTTTCAAGTTGCTTTAGTGCTTTCAGTCCGTACTTACAAAGCCTAGCTCGGATAACGATGACACATGGTTGCAGACCGCTACTTGGCCGGCTGCAAGATAGGGCAACGCTTTTCAAAGGAGAATTAGGATGTCAAGGGGAAGAGTTCGCGTCGTCGTAACCGGTATCGGTGCTATTACACCTCTTGGTTTATCGGTTGAGGAGACCTGGCAGAATTTGGTTGCCGGACGTTCAGGTGTGAAGATTGGCGAATCATACGACGCCACAGATTATCCGGTCAAGATCGCGGCCGAAGTCCGCGGTTTTGAACTTGGAGAGTATATAAACTTTAAAGAAGCTCGGCGCATGGCACGCTTCAGCCAATTAGCGATTGGGGCGGCTCGAGAAGCACTGCTTAAGGCCAGGTTGATAATTGATAGCGTCTCATCGGCCGATCAACATGTGAATAATGTGGATCAGACACGCATTGGTGTGGTGCTTGGAACTTGCGCTGGTGGATTAATAGAGATACGAAATGCCACCCAGACAGTTCTCGAAGAAGGCTACCGGCGCGTGGGTCCCATGTTCATCCCGAGGATGATGCACAATGCGGCCGCGGCAAACATTGCCTACCAATTTGGGCTCATGGGTTATAACACCACGACGACAACCGCCTGCGCGGCTGGATCCCAGGCCATCGGAGAAGCTACTTCAGTGATACGACAGGGGCGAGCGGATATTATGGTGACAGGTGGAACCGAAGCTGCAATATCCGATGTTGGCCAGGCGGGATTTTGGTCAACCAGAGCGATGACCTCTGCCTATAATGACAATCCAGAAAAAGCCAGCCGGCCTTTCGATCTTAATCGCGATGGTATCGTCATAGCGGAAGGCGCGGCTTGCCTTGTATTAGAGCGATTGGAACATGCCTTGGCGCGTGGCGCCCCAATTCTGGCTGAAATCCTTGGCTTTGGCTGCTCTGGCGATGCTTACCATTTGACCGCCCCACACCCGAATGGCGACGGTGAAGTTAGAGCCATGAACTGGGCATTGGAAGAAGCCGATCTCTCTCCAGAAGATGTGGACTATATAAGCGCCCACGCGACTTCCACCCCTATCGGCGACAAAATCGAAACGTATGCCATTAAGCGCGTATTTGGCGAGACCGCTTATGAGGTGCCGGTCAGTTCGGCCAAATCAATGCTCGGCCATGCCGTCGCGGCCGCTGGCGCCATTGAAGCCATCGCCAGCATTTTAACCATCCGAGACAGTGTAATTCACCCAACGATTAACTACGATACGCCAGATCCGGAGTGCGATCTCGACTATGTGCCCAATGTATCACGTAAGGCCAAAGTAGATATGGTACTGTCAAATTCTTTTGGTATGGGAGGGCAAAACGCCGCTTTGGTGATTGGCCGGGCCTGATGCGCCTGGCTTAATTCGTCCAATTGGTGATATTGTCGAGAGCAACTTTTTCCTCACTAGAAAGCAGGACATCGGCGCCCTTCATTGTGTCGGCCAGTTGGCTTAGCGTATTTGCCCCAATAATTGCCGAGCTGATTACCTCATCCGCCAGCATCCAGGCTATGGCTGTTTGCGCGATCGTTGATCCATGCTCCTGGCCTACCCGTTCAAGCGCTTCTAAGGCCGTAAAACCCTTGTCGTTCATATATCGTTTCTTCACACCATCAACTCGAACCGATTCCGGTCGCTTTCCATCCCGTCGATATTTCCCGGTTAGGAATCCACCACCCAGCGGGCTATATGGAATAACGCCGATCTGCTGATCAATACATACTGGTCTGAGTTCCCTTTCAAATTCCGCGCGATGGACGTAACTATAGTGAGGTTGCAAACTTTCAAATCGAGCCAGCCTTTTTACATCGCTAATCCATAGCGAACGCATAAGTAACCAGGCAGGATAGTTTGAACAACCGATATATCGTACTTTTCCCGATCGAATCAGATCATCTAAGGCTCGCAGCGTTTCCTCAAGTGGAGTTTCCTCATCTGGCCAATGAACCTGGTACAAATCAATGTAATCTGTCCGCAAGCGCTTCAAACTCGCTTCAACAGAATCCATGATATGTCCCCGAGATAATCCTTCATCATTTGGTCCCGGACCCATTTTCCCGCGAACTTTCGTGGCGATTACTAGACCTTGCCGCCGAGCGTCTTTTCTTAATAACCATTGGCCAATGATCTCTTCGCTCTCACCACCTTGATTGCCAGCATACCAGGAAGAGTAAATATCGGCCGTATCGATGAAATTACAGCCCAGTTCCAGCGCATAATTCAGGATAGCGAAGGAATCACTCTTGCTAGCCGACCAGCCAAACTGCATGGTTCCCAAGCAGATGTTCGACACTTTGAGACCACTCTTTCCCAAACGGCGGTACTTCATGATGATGGATTCCTTGTCGTCATAGATAGGTCACTACCCGTCGGTAGATAAATCATCGCCCCCGTTGGGCAGTTGGCCCTCTTCAACTGTATCTCCTTTAATAGTTTCGTCGGTCGAATTATTGTTATCCTGTTGAGATTCTGCAAACGGATCATTTGGATCGATAACTCTTTCCGGCATTTCGTCGACCAGGTAGGGATTATCCATGTTGAAGTAATTGTAGGTTGCCCGAGCGATATTTCTCAATATTGGAAAGCTCACATCTGCTAACAACCAATCGCCAGGCTGATCTAGATACTCTACTATCACAAAATCACCCCCCGGAGAAAAGACGATTCCTGCATCTGCATGGGTTGCTCTCGCCCAGCCGTGTTTGTGTGATACTAGAACTCCATCGGGCACCCCATACCGGATCAGATTGCCCTCCTCATTTCGAACCATCAGATCGATAATTGACTGACATTCATCAGGCGTGATCTCTCCCGGATATACGGCTAGCAGAGCCCCGCCTCCTTTTGAGCAATAATAAATCATGGCCAGCAGTGAACCAATTTCTTCTGCCGTAGACTGCATCGTTGTGTCGGGTAAAGTCGGCAGATCCGGGCGCGAATTGGCAGGCGTCACATAAGTCGTTTGCCGGTAGGCTGGTGGTGTGGCATCGTAAGGCACAGCCATAAATGTATTAACAAGCCCTAACCGGTGCATTGACTCAGTGAATATATCAGCCCCAAGGTAGGTGTTATCTTCGCCTGCCACCAGGTGTAATAGCAGGTTAGCGCCATAATTACTGGATCGAGTCGCAGTGTCTTCAAATAGTTGCTGTTGGTAATCGTCCGGGGGATTATCCAAGGCTCGGTAAGCCTCTACAAATATGCCAATTTTAAGGATGCTCAACCCTGACATCGCCACATCGGCGTTTATACCGATTTCTTCGCCACTCTGAAGGTCAAGAATGAAGATGCTGCCTAGTCCTTCAAATCCCTGGAGTTTAGCCTCAATCGAATCTTTCAGTAAATCCAGGCTGATTTCCGGTGCTTCCTGAGTATCGACCACAAGGTTGGCCACGCGAAGGTCCGATCGATATAAGGCCGCCTCAGCTAAGGGAAGGCTGGCCTCAACATTAGTAAGATAACCAATCTCGCTTTCTGGCATGGCCTCATTGGCGGAAAGCATTTGAAGCGCTACAGCTGGTTGATCCAGAAATTGGGCAATGCTTTGTATCATTGCCAGCAATCCGGCCTCATCGTGGGTGGCACTGAGCGGAATATTTACCGGTTGTATCGGCCGTTTGGCGATAAAGTTGACAAATTGCAACCAAGCCTCACGATCCGCCAATTCTTGTTCCAACTGGCCTAGCATGGAATCTGTGTTCAGCGTAAATCCGACAACAGAAGGATCTAGCTCAATGTGCTCGTCAAGGTGATATAGATAGACAGGGCTCAGGTAGGTTTCGGTCAGCTTTTCATCAACTTGAGCCAGTGTCATTCCACTAACATCAAGGTTGGCCACAACGGTACCACTGGGTAGGATCTCTCTCGTCTGCTGAAATTGGACCCATTCATAGAGTAGGAATCCGGCAACAGCCATCAGCGAAACGACGATAATCCACTTTCTGATAGTTGCATACATGGATTGCCACACCTATCGGCTGACGACTCTACTGACCTTCCAGGTAAGGGTTGTCAAAATTGAAATAATTGAAGGTCGCTCTTGAGATATCCGCCAAAATCGGTGAGCTAATCTCCCACTCCAGCCATTCCGGTTTAAACATAAACATGACCAAGACATAGTCACCGCCGGTGGAGTAAACGATCCCGGCATCACCATGCGTGTCGCTAATCCAACCATGTTTATGGGCTACAGCCGTCTCGGGAGGAACACCTTCTTCGATCAAGCTACCTATCCGATTCAATTTCATGAAGTCCTGCAGTTGCTGGCACTCTTCCTGGTCGATTTGATCTCCATACGCAGCAATCAACGCGCCCCCGTTTTCTTCGGCGCAATAGTAAATCATTGCCAACAAGGTGGCCATATCCTCTGCGGTTGTCTGCATTGCCGGATCAGGCGTTGTTTGCGAATCTTCGCTGGAATTGGCGATGGTTTCATAGGTCGTATGACCGGGTCGCGGTTGTTCTTCATAAGGTACCGCGATAAAAGTGTTCTCAAGACCCAGGTTGCGCATAGACTCGGTTAATATTTCTGCACCAAGAAAAGCATCGTCTTCTCCAGCTACCACGTCTAATAGCAGGTTGGCGCTGAAATTGCCCGATTGCACGACTAAAGTCTCTGAAATCAATTTGGACTGCTCGGCCGAAAGCCGGCCATCGACCGCTCGAAGGGTCTCCAATGCAATGGGCACCTTGAGTATGCTCATCCCGGACATGGCTTCTTCAGCATTGATCGCGATTTCTTCTCCAGATTCTAAGTCAAGGATAAAAACACTTGCTACCCCATCAAAATCTTGGAGATGATTCACGATTAAACGAGCTAAAAGATTGATATCGGGTCGCGAGGGTTCTGTCGGTTCTAAAACCAGGTTGGCTTCCCGATCGACCGATCGATAGAACGCTGCTAGCACATCTGGGATACTGGCCTGGACATCAGTCACAATTCCTGGTTCACCGTACTGGAAACTCAATGTTGTCGGAACAGGCTGAGGTGGCAGTGCAGGTTTATCAAAGGCTGTAGACACGGTGTTTAGGACATCCTCAAGCGCTTCGGGATTATGAGTGGCCCTTAATTCAACATGTTCGATTTCAACGGGTCTACCCCACAGATATCCCCAGAAACCAGCCCAGAAATCTTGTTGTTGCCGCTGATAATCGGCTTCTCCCAGCATCGTTTCCATATCGATTTGAAACTCGATATCGGCCGGTCTGACCTCGATTGCCTCTTCTCCATGGCGGATGATAACCGGTGCAGATTGGTAACGCTCGTTTATCCTGTCTGCGGCTTGATCCGGCGGCATGTTTTCCACCAGTACCCCGCCGATCGTAAGCCCAGACGGAAAAAATCGGCGCACGTTGCCATATTGATATAACTTGAATAATAAAAAGATGACCAGGGCGACTAAGGCGAGAACAATCAACCACTGCCCTAACCCCGGTGATGTTCGTCTATTCATTCTTGCCTCTTTCCGGCATTTGCCAATGGCCAAGATGCTGATTCGCCGCGTCTATGGCATTTCGAACAAATGGTAACAGCGGTTCTGGTAGGCTTGCTGGTCCAAACCACTCAGCATCAATGATTTCTGGACTCAACTCTACTGCTCCAGGATCAATTTGGGCCATAAAAGCAATTCCAATATGTGCCGGTTTGGACTCAAATGAAGAGTAGACGATCGGCCCGAATTTGCCGCTCAATCCAGTCTCCTCCTGTAATTCTCGTTTCGCACAATCTGCAGGCGACTCGCCTTTTTCAAGCCAACCTCCAGGCAACCCCCAAGGAGTTAAAGGGTGAAATACGTGGCGCAGCATCAAGATATGACCTGAATCGTTGTAACCCACAACAAGTACCCCTGTTCGGTGTCTGGGAACAATTATCCGAACGCTCAGACTCAACAAATGTCGGAACGGTGAAAATCTGACGATTCGGGCAAGTTGCATTTTTCGCGAGCGTGAAAGGTAAGACAACTTTCCTCCGCTCGTTCCATATAAATCTGTCTTCGTGATCATAAACTCCAAGATATCCGGTCGACAACGCATCTGATTGTCGCGTGCTCTCGGATAATATATTTTAACATCTGCTTGTAAATCAACTGGGGAGTATATCACATCAGAAAACCTGCCTAGAAAGCAACCGTTGAGATTCAGACCCTTCTCATATTGGATCTCGAATTTATTGGATTAGACTGCAACTTCTAAGAAACGTAAGACGTATAGACTTCAACTGAAATGGTGGCCTTAATCAGACCAGAAATGTAAACCAGACATTTTCGCGTGAGAAGTATTGTGAACATTTAGGAGAAGCTGACGATGCAAAAAGCACGATTATTGCGTAGCGGGACGGACAAGATGCTTGCCGGAGTTTGTGGCGGTATTGCCACCTATTTGGGTGTTGACTCGGTATTCGTCCGCCTTGCTTTCCTCGTCCTGGCCTTTGCTAGCGGCGTAGGTTTCCTCATATATCTGATTCTCATGGTAATCATGCCCAGCGAGGCAAAGTTTGAACAATCCTCCTCGAAGGTTGTCCAAGATAACCTGGATCAGTATGGAAATGACATTAGCTCAAATATAAAACGTATCCGAACACACCCGCAGGGACCTGTTATCGCTGCAGGCTTATTGATTGTCCTCGGTTTCTACTTGTTGTTCAGCAACTTGGGCTGGTTGGCCTGGTTAGGAAGTGGCGTTTTTTGGGCTTTGTTTTTGATTGGAGCAGGTATTTTCTTTATGGCCCGCCGGAATAGAGAGAATGGATCGTAAAACCTGGATACCTGCTATCGGCTAGGTTCCAGCATTGGCGGGGGGACCTTTTTATCAATTCTTCTTTCTTTAGCTATGTATACCTCGTTTTCCGGCAATATTGGCAGCGAAATTGTAAACTTACTCCCCTTTCCTTCCCTGCTTTCAACGCGAATGTCACCGCCATGAGCTACAGCAATCCAGCGAGCGATTGACAATCCTAGACCCGATCCGCCAAGATTTCGGCTTCGTGCTTTATCAACACGATAGAATCGATCAAATACCCTTGGTAGGTCATCATAGGATATGCCCACTCCTGTGTCAGTCACCTCAATCTCGGCAATGCCATTGGATTTAGAGAGGCTTAAACTAACCACCCCTCCAGGAGGCGTATACTTAATCGCATTATCTATCAAATTGAGGATCAATTGCCTAAGGCGATCTTCATCACCCAAGACATATACCTGGTCGACCTCTCGTAGCACAAGATCAACCGGCTGATCAATTGATCTTACCTGGCGATAAATATCTAGAAAAACTGTATCCAGTTCAACTGGTTTGCGTTGTATGGGCAAGCTCCCAGTGTCAGCTCGAGCGAGAAGAAGCAAATCATCAACAAGCCTGGTCATTCGCTGAAGCTCGTCCTGAACAACATCTAAGACCTCAGGATCTGCCTCGCGCATACGTCGCATTAAATCGACGTTCCCACGAATAGTTGTTAGGGGTGTCCTTAGTTCATGGGATACATCGGCTAAAAAACGTTGGCGCGCATGGAAAAGTCGCTCAAGTCGTTCCAAAGTTTGATTCAAGACCATCGTCAAACGGCCGATCTCATCCCGTCGGCCGGTATCCGGCAGGCGACGACTCAAATCGTCAGCCCGGGTTATCTGTAGGGCTACGGCAGTGATATCATCAAGCGGCGTCAATAATTGATGGGTTAGAAGCGCCCCGAGAAAGAGTGACAACCCTACTGCCACAAGCCCGGCCAACATCAGAATCAGTTGTAATCTTTCCAGAACGACCTGGGTCTCAATTATCCGCGCAACCTGCAAGTAGGCAACGAGACTAGGCCCATCAGGACTTTCCACATGCAATGGCTCGGTTAATACCCGCAATGATCGGTTATTGTGTTGCACAGTGCTAAAGTATTGATCCCCATGAGTGCCCCCCGGGTCTAAAACAACGTCGTAATCTCCCAGGTTTTGTGACTTTGCAATTATTGCCCCATGCGTATCCAGGATTACAAAGAAGTTTGTCGCCGATTGAAATACATCCAGTTCCTCGGATGGAAGCGCTATGAAAGCCTTATTTTCAGAGATAACAGCGGCGGTTTGTGAACGCAGTTGTGCAGCTGTTTGGGCAAGGCCTTTGTCTATCTCATCTTGCAAAGTTGCTTTGGTAATCAGGTAGACAGCCGATCCAAACAGAACAAAAACAAACACCAGGATTAGCGTATAGAGGACGATCAAGCGAAACTTTATCGACAAGATTACTCCCTAAAGGGTGAACCGAAATGTGGCTAAGACTGGACCTGACCTCAAACCATATTCAACTGTCTCAAGATTAGACAGAGATGAACGTGGTGTATCGGAATGGCAAAATACACGACCCTTCCAGCTCCTATTCATCCTCACGCAGGACATACCCAACACCGCGAACCGTATGAATAAGCCTAGATAACTCGTCAAACTCGGTCTTTTGGCGCAAATATCTCACATATACTTCGATAATATTGCTCTCTCCCCCAAAATCGTATCCCCAGACACGATCAAAAATAACGTCTCGGGTTAGAACTTGGCGCGGATTGCGCATAAACAGCTCCAATAGCTCATATTCCTTGGCTGTCAAATCAAAGGTCTTGCCGCCCCTCCTTCCCTGACGCGTACCTGTGTCCAATTCCATATCGGCAAATCGAAATACCTGAGGCTGGGCTGGTTGTGCCCGTCTCAGGAGTGCTCTTACGCGGGCCAATAGTTCGTCAAATGAGAACGGCTTGACGAGATAGTCATCAGCCCCCGCATCAAGTCCTGAGACCCTATCTTCAATCGACTCCTTAGCTGTAAGCATCAAAATGGGTACAGCACTGGCGGCCCGCAACCGACGGCAGACTTCAAGGCCGTCGATTCCTGGTAGCATTATGTCTAGCAATACTAAATCCGGCGGATTATCGCGTGCATATTCTAACCCGGTCTTGCCATCTTCAGCTCCGTCGACGACATAGCCTTCATAAGTCAAGCCGCGTTTCAGAAATTGACGGATTCTTTCCTCGTCTTCGATGACCAATATTCGCGGTGCCATGTCGAACCTCCATTTACTAACCTATCTGGCATTCCAACCGAATTATAGTCCCCTCCAAAGCTGACGCAAAACGTTGGTTGCCCAAACGGTTGAAAGGAATGTAAAATCTACTGGTTTGTATTCCGCCATGAGCGTTTTAAATGATCGCCAAAATACAACTGTCTGCTGCGCCAAGCATCCTCACAAGATAGGAAGCTATAATGGACATTCTAGCTGACTTCAGCTTAGAAGTTACGGTTTGGATCCAAAACCATTACCCGCAATTAGAACAATTCTTAAAGGGTTTTAGCGCGACCGGTAAATTCGAGTTTTATCTATTGATAATAACGCTTGTTTATTGGTGTCTGGAGAAAAGATTAGGCCGATCTCTGATATACGTGCTAACTTTTTCCTATGCAATCAACACTGTGCTGAAGCACTTTTTTGCAGATGTCCGGCCTTATTGGAGTAATCCAGAGATAGGTTTGGAAAATGAAAAGTCGTATGGTATTCCAAGTGGCCATGCCCAAGGTGCCACTGTTTTCTACGGGCTTATTGCGATGTGGGCTGACCGAATTTGGGTGTGGTTATTGGCAATTGCGCTGGTTGCCATCATGTCGCTAAGCCGCGTTTATTTGGGTGTTCATGATCTCGAGGACGTCGTGGCCGGAATCTTTCTCGGTGTCCTGATACTTATTGGTTATTATTTCTGGCAAAGATATTTGGCGATCAAATTCGCGAATCGAATCCTCGGTCAGCGACTTCTGGTAGCCGTTTTGATTCCTTTGAGTCTGGCCATCATCTATGCCATTGTCTTGCTATTGTTGGGCCAGCCAGACTATCAGGTCCCGTGGTCCGACCGGATTGATATTGCTGAGAATAAGAGCTATCGAGATTTCGCTACAGCTTTTGGGTTATTGATTGGATTAGGTATCGGATTTATTCTTGAAGTTAGCCGAATTCGATTTAAGGTAGAAGGCCCTTTATGGAAAAGAATGGTTCGTTATCTCTTAGGATTGGGAGTAACTATACTCCTGTGGATGGGCCTCGGCTCTTTCATTCCTGATGAACCTTTAATATTATCCGTTCCGTTGAATATACTTATCAGCATAGTTGGCGGATTGTGGGTTTCCTTCTACGCTCCCTGGTTATTTGTTCGCCTTCAACTGGCTGATTCCCGGCCGGAACCTGAAGTGTCGCTAACGGTGTAACCAGGGGCAATTCAGAGGACCGTTTGAATCCGCGCTCGCCAATAACCCATTTTTGACGAATTGGCTCGTCTAATATGTTTGCTTATTTCATCCAGGGTCTGCTTTTGGGTTTTCCGGCCGCTGCCACACCAGGTCCGCTTCAAGCATTTTTTCTATCAGAAACTATGCGGGTTCGCTGGCGGCGCGCACTTCCTTCAGCCTTGGCGCCCCTTATTAGCGACCTACCCATCATACTGTTGGTACTTGTCATATTAACCAGAACGCCCGACTGGTTCCTCAGGATAATACGGATAAGTGGCGGCCTTTTCCTCCTCTACCTGGCGACTACTTACCTTACTAATTATCGTCGCGGTTTACAGGATGAGTCTCCAACAGAGCAACCAGTTCGGTTATCACTATTCAAAGCCGCTATGACCAACCTTCTCAGTCCCAATCCATATTTTTTTTGGGGTATTGTCGCCGGTCCAATTTTGTTATCAGCACTTCGGGAATCTTCCTCAGCTGGCCTGAGCTTCGTCCTGGGTTTCTATGGCACATTAATTGGCGGCTTTGTCCTCTTTATCACCCTGTTTGCCGCCGGCAGGCGCTTTGCTCCCAGGCTGATCTCTTCCTTTAGTCTGATGGCAATTTTAGCGCTGGCATTGTTCGGTATATTCCAACTTTACAGCGGTATTTACGGCTAATCTGGTTTTTGGGCTATTGCCAGGAGCCTGGGACTGTCCTCGCCAAAAGGAGTTCGATCGTAATCTCCGTATAGGGCTTTAAGCCTTAAGCCTGCCGATCTAAATTCCTCTTCGAGTTCGTGCGGGTTGACGTAGTGAAAGATCGATTTAACGACTTTACGGTTAACTGCCCCCCCGTTAATCGATGACTCATCGATAATCCAGGTCATATGACGTTGCTGGGTATCATTATCAACCCAGCTACTGGTCATCTGTAATATGAGCCGGTCGCTGCCCGGTTCTATCATGGATCGCTCCAGGAGCAGATAACCATCCTCAACCGGGTCTCCGATTTCAAACGGGTTATCAACATCAACGACAAACAAGCCACCAGGGTGAAGATGTTTTTCAACGCGACGAAAACACTTTCGCCTACCGTTCCGATCTAGATGAAACAACGTATTATAAGGAATAATTGCCAGCCCAAATCGCTGATTGAGTTCGAAAGAGGTGATATCTCCTTCCACCAGAGAAACCCGGTCTCGAACAGAGTTTCTCTCCTTAGCAACCTTTTCACGGGCGATTTCCAACATTGCCGGTGAATTGTCAATTCCGATTACAGTGTGACCGATCCGACAGAGAGTTAGAAACAAACGACCTGTGCCGCATCCCAGCTCAAGAATGGGATCACCCACCTCGGCCGATAGCGAGATAAAGAGCACCAAATCCTCTTTTAGCCCACTGTGAATTAAATCATAGTATGGAGCGATTTGATCATACATCTCAAAATCCGGCCTGTTTCTTCGTAGATTGATCAAACACCAGTTCCCTCTTTTCCATGATGGATCGTACCGCACCAAGTCGCTCTTCAGCTAACCACATCTTAGTGAAAAGCTCCTTTTCTCTTTTAGCCACTTGCGCCAGAGGTCAATTTGCAGCAACTTGTATCAATGCTTTTGTAGCGGCCAGGGCTTGCTCTGGGAATTGAGTCAGCGAACGGGCCAGGTCTAAACTAAGTTGCATCAAGTTTGCTTCAGGAGAAACCACACGATAAATGAAACCGGCTATTAATGCCTCATGTACATCTACTGTGCGACCGGTCAATAACCAGTCTGATGCCCGGCTCTGACCTATCAGCCTGACCAATCTCCCAGTCCCACCCCACCCTGTTGTAAGACCAAGGCGCACTTGGGGAAATCGAAACCGGGCATGAGCCGCTGCGATCCGTAAGTCACAAGCCGTTAATATTTCACAACCACCTCCGATCGCATCGCCATTAATCGCAGCAATCACCGGAAAAGGTAACTGTGTTAGTTCCTTCAGAGCCTTGCTCATGATCCGCTGTAACCGTTCGCCGGCATCCGGTTCTTTGTAAGCTAAAAGCTCCTTTAAATCCCCGCCAGCCACAAAGGCTTTGTCTCCGGTGCCGGTAATTGTCAGTGCTTTCATGGACGGGTCTTTCCCACATTGAGTCACCAGTAGGGCAAATTGCTCTTGGGCCGCTCAATTTAAGGCGTTTCGAGCTTCCGTGCAATTGACGGTTAGGAGGCCAATTCCCTCGTTTACCTGAAATACGATTTCATTGGTCACAATACGTAGTATCCAGGCAGATAGAGATTCAGTCAAGAGGCTTTAAGTCCGCGAAACAATAGCGTGCAAACTCTTGTCTGACGGCGGCTCTTCCCATAGACTAAGGTCCAATATGATTCAACAAGAAGAAGTAGCCGAAAGTTCCTGGCGCTGGGTTCGAATATCAACTGTTATCCTATTGATCATTATCGCAGTCGGCATTATTACCATCTCGGCCGGCTTTTTTGATCCAAAACCCATAGGAGATTTGCAGCACACTTATCAGCTAAAACCTATGTTGGTCGATGCAGAATCTACCTTAACGCACTGGCTCGACGAACCAATGGTTGACGGTTCAGGCACAATCCGTCTTAGAGCCGCCTTCGATGAAGGCGAGATGGACTCCAGCTATGGATTGGCGATAGGGAATAGTCAAGACCGCATTATCGTCGCTTTATCTCCCGTTGGCTATCTAACTATCCAGAGATGGTCGGATAATAATGGAGAAACAGTCGAGACAAGCCAGATTCTACCCTGGCAAACGTGGCCTCACGTACGCTCATACAATACAGAGAATGAGATATGGGTTGATTTTGAGGAAGGTTTTGTAACAAGCATCAGGATAAATCGGGAACTCTTATGGCAAGAAAAGATCCCGTTGAAGACCGATCAGATTGGTCTGGTTGCTCAAAGTTTTGGCGAGCAAGCCAGTTTCAATTTTTTATCGATCCAACATTATCTTCGCCAGGAGTAGCGTATCAAAAATGGTGATTGGCCTTATTCATGCCAGCCTAACATTGATGGAGAGATTGGTTGGTGAATTTGTGAATTGCTGCTAGCCAAATCATAACTATTTGTAGCATAACAATATAGGCAACCAAATCGGCAGGAGTGATACATACCAATGTCCTTGCTGGTTACACATCCGCAAAGCTCTCTCTGGCCTTTATGTTTGGCAGTACCCACTTGGATACCAAACACATCAGCGATGTATTGGCTATCAATACATTTGCCGGGATGAATTCCGTAGGCCGTCAAATCAAAGCTTTCCGCACAACTCTGGATTGACATGCCATTGGAGGTTGCTGCATCAACTATCCCGTACATCATCTCATCATATCGCACACTGGGTTTCCCAATAGAGGTGATTTCCGACAAGCCATCCGCCGCCAATAGCTGCAATCTTTTCGCATTTTTCCGGTAGATATCAACAAAACTTATCACTGAGCAGTTGGTATAGCCTCTCAGCATCTCGGCGATGCCTCTGAAGTTCTCCTGGTGAAATCTGGCGTCAGTATCTGCCGTCAGAACTATCGGGTCATAACGCCAAATAACTCGAGCAGGACCGATCAATGTGGCTAGCTTCCGGAAGTTCTGGATCGAAATCTTAAGTGAAGGTCCGCGAGCATCAAGAAATCGCGGGTAATTCAAAATAGTGAATTGGAAATAATATCGAAAGCCGAGTGCATCAAGATGATCGAGATAAGACAACAAGGGTAGAGGGTGACGAGTCCAAAAGACGATGACATCTACCTTGTCAGAGTCAAGAGATACTCGGCTAACCTGGTTTCTGTTGAAGGGGCTGGGCACATTACAGTAACCGGCATCAACGCGATTAATAAACCATTCGGCGAAAAAGGCTGGGATATCGGTGCGGCGACTGGCACTGACGATCACTTGGCTCCTCTGGAATTACTCCTTTAGTTCCAGCCAATTTTGACCGACACTGGCTTCGACCTTAAGAGGAACAGATAATGGAAAAGCTCCTGACATTGTATCTATGACTAATGCCCGGACAGCTTCGACCTCTTCCAAAGGAGATTCCAAAACAAGTTCATCATGGACCTGAAGCAGCAGCCGGGATCGATATCCCGATGTTAATCTCTTCTGCAGGTTGATCATCGCGATCTTTATAATGTCTGCTGCGGTGCCTTGAATGGGGTGATTGACTGCCTCGCGATCGGCGCGGGCTTCCACTTGTCTGTTAACACGGCCTTTGGTCCGATATATTGGGAAATATCGTCGCCGGCCGAGTAATGTTTCCACATATCCTTGTGACCGGGCAAGTTGTTTTGTCTCCTCCAGGTAGCGGCTGATGCCCGGAAAGCGTTCAAAATAAGCAGCAATATAATTCTCCGCCTCTCCCAAAGTCAATTCCGAATCACGTGCAAGTCGATATGAGCCCATACCGTATATCAAACCGAAGTTAACCGCCTTGGCGAATCGGCGCTGGTTATACGAAACCTCTTCCACATCGATGCCATAGACGGCCGCCGCTGTGGTGCTATGAATATCCTGGTCCTCAAGAAAGGCGCCGAGTAGTGCCTCGTCTTGACTAATATGGGCCAGTACTCTAAGTTCAACCTGTGAATAATCGGCTGCAATAAACAGGCTACCGGGTCGAGCAACAAAGCCACGGCGGATTTGTTGCCCAACCTCTGTCCGGATCGGTATATTTTGGAGGTTTGGCGCGCTGCTTGCCAGCCGGCCGGTAATAGCCCCGGTCTGATTATAGCTGGTGTGTATCCGGCCCGACTCAAGGTTAACCATTTCTGGTAGCGCATCAACATAGGTGTTCTTTAATTTACCAAGCTCCCTGTATTCCAGAATGTTATCAATGATTCCCGTTTCGTCAGCTTCCTTCAGACTTGCCAGCACATCAGCGGCCGTTGAATAGCGACCATCCTTCGTCTTTCTTAACCCCTCATGAGGTAGCTTCAACCGAAGAAAAAGCATGTCGCTCAGCTGCTGGGTCGAATTGATGTTGAAGGGTTCACCGGCAATTTCATGAATCTCTTGCTCGAGATGGACCAGCCTTTCTCTAAGTTCAACAGACATTTTTTCGAAGAAAGCGACATCAACCCCTACTCCTTCCTTCTCCATAGCTGCTAGGATTGGAATGAGTGGCATCTCAATATCACGTAAGAGTGCCTCCTGACCCTTTTCCACTATCTCAGGCAGTAACAACGCCGCCAATCGTAATGTCATATCGGCATCGGCCGCGCCATAAGGGGCGGCTAGGTCAATCGGCACTTCTGCAAAGGTATGCTGCTCCTTCCCTCTGCCAATTAGTTCGGTGATCTCCGTCATCTCCACCCCAAGACGGTGAAAAGCCAGGTCCTTTAACCCTAAATGTTTGCTGGATGGATCAGTGAGCCATTCAGCGATCATCGTATCAAATTCAATAGGCGAGACAGTCAAACCGTAACGATCCAAGATAGCATAATCAAATTTGGCATTGTGGGCGATTTTGGCAATCCCGGGATTTGTTAGCGCCGGTCTCAACGCGCTCAATACATGATCCATTGGTAATTGATCGGCTGCCAATTGGGCTTCACCAGCAAAGAGAGCCATCTGTCCAGCCGACTTCTGCATTTTCCCGGCAACATGATTGATTGGGATATAAAAGGCAACTGGTGATTCCACAGACAAACAGATACCAACCAGGCCGGCCGTTCTTTTGTCCAGGCCCGTCGTTTCAACGTCGAAGCTAATCACTTTGGCGTTATCCAATAGCTGAACCAAAACCTCCAACTGCTTTTCTGTTCGAACAATCACTGTCTCCGTCCGAGGCTGAGTTGTCAATTGTGGAGTCTCTTCAGAAGTTTCGACAATTCGGCTGGTGAGACTGCGAAACTCCAATTGGCGGAACAATGCCAGCACGGCAGTAGGTTCATACTCTTGGGTAACACACTCGGTTAGTTCTAGCTGAATGGGCGCATCGGTAATAATACGGGCCAATTTATAGCTCAAATAGGCATTGTCTTTTCCGGCAGCTATCTTCTTGCCCATCGCTCCTGAGATACTATCGCTATTCGCATAGATCTCATCAAGCGTTTGATACTCCTCCAGAAGCTTAACTGCTGTCTTAGCCCCCACTCCGGCTACCCCTGGGATGTTATCGCTCTTATCACCCACCAGCGCTTTATAATCAACAACTTGGTCTGGGCGAACGCCCATCGATTCGACAACCGCTTTCAAATCGTACACTGTGGGGTTTCTCTGGTGGCGCCCTGGTGGCAACTCAACGACCGTATTGTAATCCACTAGCTGTAATAAATCGCGGTCTCCGGTAACAATATGGACGGGAACTTGATAGCTTTTTGCTTGTCTGGCTATCGTACCCAGAACATCATCTGCCTCGAATCCCTCAAGCTCCAAAACCGGAATATTGAGTGCTCTAACTACCTCCCGAATGCGCTCGATCTGGACCCGCAGTTCGTCGGGCATCCTCTCTCGGGTGCCTTTATACTCGCTGAACAACTCGTCACGAAATGTTTTCCCCACATCGAAACTCACCGCCAAATACTCGGGCGGATCTTTCGCCAGAATCAGATCCAGAAGTGTTCGGGTAAAGCCATAGGTGGCATTTGTCGGTTCGCCATCCTTGGTTGTAAAAGCCTCCAAAGGAAGCGCAAAAAAAGCCCTATATGCTAGTGCGTGTCCATCTATTAGTACTAGTTTTTTCATGGTTAGATTTGATTCTACTGCCGGCCTTGGGTGTGGTCAAATCCATCCGGATATCACTGTGCAGGGCCGAAACGATCCCGATTATAGGAGACATCTTCACTAAGATAAACGGTGATGCGGTCTAAATACGAGAAGATAGCGTCGAATATGTCTCCTGATCGGATCCAGAACCGGTAGTTGAACAAGAGATTCTTCGAGCCGAAGAGGTCCATTATGTGGATGTGATCCCTGGTTCTCATCCGGAGTTAGGCGGCCGCGGATAACTGCGAATCTAGATGGCTTTCGGAATTCAGTTCCAACACCAAGAATTTGACCATAACTGGCAAAGTGGATAGGCACTGGCATCGCTATTGGCTAGATCATTGATAAGGGAATGCTGTCCACTCTATTTTCAAGGGATAGTGATTTCCCCACGGGCTCACCTGACATGCTCCACGGTCCAGCATGGGTGATGCGAACCTGGACAGTCTCCCCCTTGAGCTCGCCTGGGTGATTGAAGAACACCAGTTTGCCATGTCGCGAGCGACCTCTCCATCTATCCTTGGGTTTATCTTCTACCAGTACTTCGACGATCTCACCCATCCAACGGGCCATTTTCCGAGTTGATATATCTTTCTGCATCAGTTCGATTGCCTGAAAACGACGCCGCTTTTCATCATCGGGTACATCATCGATCATGCGTCTTTCGCTGACAGTGCCGGATCGAGGGCTATAACGGGCTAAATGCACCTTATCTACCTCAAGTTTAGCGAGTAACTGATAGGTGTTCTGGAACTGTCTGGTCGTTTCGCCTGGAAAGCCAACGATGATATCAGTATGAATGGCCGCATCAGGCACCATCTCGCGAATACGTCCCACCAAGCGGCAATAATCTTCGGCCGAATAACCCCGTTTCATGTTGGCCAATACTTCGTCATCTCCGGATTGAACGGGAATCTCGATTTGAGGCATGACTTTTGGTAAACCCACCACCGCCTCTAATATTCTTTCAGTCATATAGTTTGGGTGGCTGGTTAAAAATCGGATTCTATCAAGTCCCTCAACATCATTTACGACTCGCAATAGATCAGCCAGGTCAGGACCATCCGGCACATCTTTACCGTAACGATCGATGATCTGTCCTAGCAAGACAACCTCTTTTACGCCCCGCTGAACCAATGACCGAACTTCGGCAACGACCTCGCCAATTCGTCTCGTTCGCTCCACACCTCGTCGGTTGGGAATAATACAGAAGGAGCAAGCGTGCGAACAACCGTAGACTACGGCAACCGGCGCTGAAACGAGTTCCCCCTTCTGATGCAGAGGCATTACTAAATCACCATCCTGCAAGGCATGTCGATGCTTTGTGCTTTCTTCTTCGATATAGCGATCTTCATCCTGCAACAAATGCGAAATCAAAGCTTCACCATCACTTGCTGGGGGCATCCAGACATCCACATACGGATATCGCTTCTCTAGAACTTGATTACCTTTAACACCAACAACACAGCCCATCAGAGCCAAGGTTAGCTCCGGCCGTTCTTCCTTCAGCGGCCGGAGGCTCTGCAACCGGCCGTGTGCCCGATCCTCCGCCTGTTGGCGGACAGTGCAAGTTTGTAGCAGAATAACGTCCGCCTCTTCGGCAATCTGTGTCGCCTGGTACCCTAGCTGATCTAGCCGCACCGCGACCTGCCGAGCATCGGCATAATTCATTTGACAACCGCTAATCCAGAAATGATACTTTTTCGGCATTGGATATCCCGCGCACTGCTGTGCAATCATTCATAGCAATTGCCAGCCAGTACGAAATTTTTATGATTATTCTTTGATAAATGGATTCTATCCATCGCTTCCAAGGTGGTCAAGGTTAGGGAAGCAATTCTTTCTTGGCAATAAAGATCGCCTCTGTCAGGTCAAAGGTTAGGTCGCTCACATAGAATCGAGGATTCATGAACTCCAACACCGGTCGCGGTGCCTGCTGCAACATGGCTCTCAGCCGGATAACATTATCGCCCGAAACTCTCATTCGTTCTGTCCAGGCATTGAAACCCAAAGCCATACGCTTCTTTTCCTGGTGGATCAACCTGAAGCCTGATTCATAGAAGTACCTCTGCCATTCTTCCATACTTAAGCTTCGTTCATGACTGGGGTCGCGGAGTTTATCGAAAGCATTAACATAACGTCCTGCTTCTTCCTGTAATCGGCCAAGTTTGCCGCCCCGGAATGTTCCAGGAACAATGTTATCAACAAGTGCAAAGATGCCCCCAAGCCGCAATACTCGTCGAACATCACCCATAAATTCTGCAATATGCGGGAAATGGTGGGCGGCTAACCTGCAAGTGACCAGGTCGAATCCCTGACTGGTAAAAGGAAGTTTTTCGGCATCGGCGGCTGTTAAGAATTCATTTACGATTCCCTGTTCGCGACCCATTCTAGCGGCAACGTGTAACATTTCAGAAGTAATATCCGAAGCTACAACTAGTTTAACCAACGGGGCGAATGCATGGGCTGTATGTCCGGCGGCAGTTGCCACGTCCAGAACGATCCACGACTTCTGAGGTTCGACCAGTTCAACAAGCCTTCTTAAGCTTGCTCCCTTGGCATGAATATCGCTAGTAGCATATGCTTCGGCGTTTGGACCAAATTGCGCTTGCACCGGCCTTTTAGCCATCATTCCTCCAATATTTATTCACTCGCGATTGATCCAGACAGCTTCCAGACAAGATGGTAGGGTATGGGTCAGGGTCCACCCGAAATCATACTCAGGAAATACAATCCTCATTGCTTTGGCCTCTGTAAATAAGAACCAAGATCCATCTGCCGACCGGTCCGAGGGTTGCGACAGGCCATATTCCTTGACAGTGTCACTACTTGTATCCAAAAGCATATATCGAATAACATTTCCATCAAAAGTTAGATAACCAAGGTAGCGGTCGGCATGACCTGCCAAAGTTGAATAGTCAAAAGCCTGACCTTTGATCGATTGCAGCAGTTTGATTGATTCACTATCTCATTCATATCGAAATATGTAAGCGGCGCCATCGAAGGTGTTGATATTACTGTTAGCTATGATGTACCAGCGTTCGGGTAAATCCTCGGAGACCAGCGCGTTTTTGATGAACAGTTGATCCGGCCGATCAGTCCTGGGAATAGCCACTCTCAATCGCTCGGTGGTAACTATTACTTCAAAAACATCATTGTCAACATTTTTTTCCGAAGTGATCCGCCTCTCGATCAACCCTGGACCCAGCTCAATGTTCAAATTCAACTCATTGGGTTCAACCTCGCTTAACAAATAAGCATAGGTATCATTATTCAACCATGTAGAGGACCGGCCTATTCCCAAGAATTGAACTGCTCTTCCCACCTGATCACCTCGATAGAGCTTGAGCTGATTATTCGGAGCTGGCTCAACTATCAAGGTATTCTCACGTGAAGGTGAATAAAAAAGCAAATTGTTCGATCTTTCTAACTGACAATTCCCTTGCAGGCAATCTATTAGAGGAAGGTGCCTAAAATCCACCAACTTCTCAGAGTCCTCGGGGTTGAGCTGGTAGAAAATGAAATCATTTTCTGGGGCATTCATATCGGGTTGAACTATTGCAGGCCAGAACCCAACAGGCTGGTCCTGCTCAACAAGTAGTCGTTCCACGCCTTCCCGCCAGAGAAAAATCTGCCAGGTGGCGCCATTAGGCGTTGATTCTTGGATAAAATAGATAGCGCCATCGTAATCAATCGGGCGGCTGAGGTCAGCGATTGGATATCCAGAAAAGGCAAGGTTTTGGCCAGGGTAGGTCCGAACCGATCTATCAATCCACTCGCCATCAGCAAACCGATACTGGAGCAATTGCACAAGCTCGACGTTTGCACAAAGCATCATAATATCCTGTTCAGGAGGGACGACGTCGGCCGGAAAGGGTATACGGACCCTGTCTGGAAGTGGTGGATCTGCTAAAGGTACAGGTTCTAATCCCCAATCTGTCATTTGTTCAGCCAACATTGATTCGTTGATGTTCCCATGTCCGGAGCATAA
>DATLAB010000033.1:0-67687 GCA_035527655.1 Patescibacteria group bacterium
GACGGCAGCAAGATGTGGCTCACCAATGCCTCAATATCTGACGTTATGGTTCTGCTAGTGCGGACTGACCCGAATGGTGGTAGTCGAAGTCTCAGCCAAATAATTGTCCCAACTGACACGCCAGGCATAACCCTAGGCCCAGCCGAAAAAAAGATGGGCTTAAAAGGCTCGCCGACCCATGCCGTTACCTTTGATGAGGTCCGGGTTCCCCAGGAGAATTTACTTGGCACGGAAGGACGAGGGTTGCACCAAACTTTGGCGACCTTGGATAGCGGCCGAGTCGGTATCGGCGCGCTCGCTGTTGGCCTGGCCCAATCTGCCTTCGAAGAAGCGCTGAAATATGCCCGCGAGAGGGAAACGTTCG
The DNA here is from genome assembly GCA_035527655.1 of Patescibacteria group bacterium. GTDB lineage: Bacteria > Chloroflexota > Anaerolineae > Promineifilales > Promineifilaceae > UBA11865. The sequence goes on from DATLAB010000033.1 coordinate 365, forward strand.
GCAAGCCGATAGGCGAGCACCAGGCAGTCCAGTGGATGCTAGCAGATGCCGCCACCGAGATCCAGGCTGCCCGGCTGATGGTATACTGGGCTGCGTCTCTGAAGGAGGCCGGTATTCCTTATATGAAACAAGCGGCCATGGCTAAGCTCTTCGCTACCGAGGTAAGTGAGCGCGTCTGTCGCAATGCCATCCAGATTCATGGAGGTTATGGCTATAGCAGTGAATTCTCCGTAGAGCGGATCTATCGTGATACCCGCTTGATGACCATCGGTGAGGGAACCAGTGAGATCCAGAGACTTGTCATCGCCCGGCACCTCTTGAATCAGTAAACAAACAACCTCCTACTTGGTAAACATTGTTACCGGTTCAGGAGCGATCGGGGATGGTTCCCAGAGTTCACGCTCGACATTAGTGGTCAAATTGAATAATTGGTCAAAGATTTCTTGAATGACCTGGTTATTGAACCAAGTTTCCCATGCGTTGAAGTCGGCAAACTCATATGTAACGACCACCTCTGATTTACCCGCAACCGGCCGGTATGCACGAAATTCTTGTACCCCGGGCGCCCTCACCGTCCGGCCGATGGCGATCGCTGCCCAGTTCTGATAATCTTCGACTTTGCCTGGAATAATGTCCCATTTCAATACATAGAGAAACATCTTACACCTCTCGTATTTCAACCTAGTACCAATCTACCAGCGCACCGTGTGGGTCTAGCTTTAGGCAGTCACCTGGCGCTAGGTTGGCAGTATACTTAAATGCTCAACAGTTCTGTTAATTACCTGTTCCTCGGTCCAGGTCATAGGATAGTAAAGGCCATCGAGCCAGGGCTGAATTAAATTCCCATAATGAGGACTGGCCAGGTTGCCGGATTGACCTGGAACATGCATGGCCACCGAACTTGCCAGATCGCCTAGATCAACGATTTGTCGATACGAAGCAGCGATATTGTCGCCTGGATCGTCTCTGACGACCGATGTCTGGGCGACCGTATCTGGATCACCGCCTACCGGAAATGGGCCGTGGCTGAAAACCCTATCAAGCGCCAATTGGGTGGCCATAATATGATTAAATTTTAGCTGGTGCAATTTACCCCACTGCCAACCGCTCGATTTTGGGGAAAGTTTCCCCTGAAGATAAGCGGCCGTCTCAGCAAGGCAGCTGACGAGAACGCCGGCTTGATCATAGTCCGGCGCCCACCAATCAGAGTCGGGCTTATCTAAAAGGCGCACTATTGTTGCCGGCCACAGGCCATGCATTTCATTGATCGCATAGAGCACCGGATCGACTCCGTCTCCAAGAAAGTGCGCCAATAATCCAGGCCCCAACCTGGGCAACAATAGCGCCCGGGCCAGCTTATCCAGCATGACCTTATAGACGGAGCCTCCAAGATTATTACAGTCAAGACGGCCATCCCAAGATCTTAAAATGTCCAGGCAGATATTGGCCTGGGGATTATCAGTGTGGAGATCAACCAATCGCCGGGTGAATTCCTGCCCCGAAATTGACACAACGTCCTGGTGATGCATCTGACAGGTCTCGATGGACACTTTGTCTTGAGCTTCAATCAACTCGGTGATTCGCCGGGCCCTGAAACCGTTGCGCCAGGATACTCCCAAATAATGGGGGAACTCTGCACCAACTATTCTGTGATTTGCGCTGACAATGAAGCCTTGTTTGGGATTCAGGGCGTGAGGCATTTCATCGACAGGAATATAACCGATCCATTCATGCTCACCAGACCAACCCGGTACCGGAACATGCCCCTGTCCCTTCGCTCTTATGGGGACTTGCCCGCTGGCGTAATAGCCGATATTGCCCGTGGTATCGGCATATAGGAGATTAAGCGGAGGTACCCTAATGGATTCTATTGCGCGAACAAAATCATTCCAACCACGTGCCTCATCGAGGCGAGCGAAACCTTCAAACCCTTCTTCAGGTTGAAGAGCAACTGATTGTAAGGCCAGAGTATGTCCATTTGTCGGCAGGATGTTGCTAATTAGAGGGCCATGATGAGTTTCCAAGACCTTCTCAAAATAATCTGGCTTTCCGCGAACCCGGATACGTTCTGTGAAGGTTTTTACCGGCCGCCATTCCCCCTTAAAAAAGTAGCGTGGAGGATCGGATGTATCCAGCTTCTCAATGAAAAGATCTTCGTTGTCGAGAAACGAAACCGTAGCGCCCCAGGCGATACTCTCGTTATGGCCAACTAGAACATAGGGCATACCCGGCAAAGAAACGCCAGTTGCGTGAAAGTCGCCCTGATCTTCGGCTCCTCCCGGACAGATGAGATGGTTAAAATACCAGAGGGAGGGAGTGCTGATGGGCAAGTGCATGTCATTACAAAGAATTGGCTTGCCGTTGAGGCACCGATTTCCAGCGATTACCCAGCCGTTGCTGCCCTGACTCCCACCGATCATCGCCTCGCCCAATAAAGGGCCTTTGGTGGATCTAAACATACCATCTACGTCAAGGGCATTAAATTCGATGCCAGCCGGTAAGGTTATTGGGTTACTTTCGGGATAAGATGGCTCAAGTTCGGCGGCCAAGTCGGGACCAAGCGCTTCAAGAAGTTGAGCGCGGGTCAATTTTCCAGCCCAGACATGGCTTAGGGGCCAGATCATGAACCGGCCAAAACGAACTGAATCCTGGACAGTCCATTCTTCGGGCTGGTGCCGCAGTAAGGTGAACTCTACTGGCAATTTTTGTTTCAGCTCGAGATAGGCATTGATGCCAGCCGTATAAGATGTGACGTCAGCCCGAACCCGATCGCTTGTTTTCTCCCAAGAAATTAGACCAAGTCGAGAAAAACCCAGGGTACGGGTTAAGCGATCGGTTTGTAATGCTTGGACGCCTAATATCTCAGCCAATCTGCCTGCAGCAGCCCGGCGATTGATCTCCATTTGCCACAGACGATCTTGAGCATGGACGTACCCCTGGGCAAAAAAGAGATCTGCTCGATTATTTGCTTTGATATGGGGAATTCCCCAGGCATCCCGACGGACAGAGACCTGTTCACGTAGGCGAGTGTGTCGAAGCTGGCCGTCCAGTTGTGGTAAGCGCCTCTTGCTGACAGATGATATAACCGGAGAAAGGCAGGCGCCGGCGATCTTCCAAAACATATCCATTTCAGTGCCTACAATATTTGAAAAAGTTTATGTTTTTAGTCGTGATCATCAAGCTTTGGATTGCCTTTCAAACGGGATCGATTAAGGATGTCAATGACAGGTTGGATCGGTCGAACATGAAAGAACGGCCGGGGAACAGGCGTAATTTACCGCCAATCCCAAATAAGGCGACGGGTCAAGCGTATTTTCGAATTCAAGCTCGTTCGCATAGTGACCATCACCATCATCGTTAACTATCGAGAAATGCAAGTGGACCCAGATGCTTCTCGACGAGTCGCCATTGTAATTCCCAGTAAAGCCTAGCAGGGTGCCCTGCTCGACATAGGATTCTTTAGTTCCTGGAGGAATCGCTTCATCGATAAAATCGATTCCCTCCTGGTTGGCCATATGGGTGTAATATAGCCACACCTGGGTCTCTGGTCGCAATGGATCGCTGGGTATCCGCTGGATAAGGCTGCTGCGCCAGCCAGCTTCGCGGGTGATATAGCCATCGTAGGCAGCAAAAACAGGGACCAGGCCCGCTGTATTCCGGTCTGGGCTGAAAATATCTATCCCCTGGTGTGGGTTGTTGCCGGAGTAAGGACCACGCGGATCGCCATAAAGCAAGCCTACGAACCCTTCGGCCGGAAGAATAAACGGAGCGCCAGGGCAGGGTTCTTGTTGGCTAATAATCAAAGATTCTCGCGTAGCTGAATTTCCCGTTCCCCAAGATAAGAAAGCGGCTGAGCGAGGATCCCTCAGATCTTGAACGAGGGCAATACCAACCACCAGGACAAACAGTACGCCAATTGAGAACCCCAAGAATAATAACACCTTGAGTAAACGGAATTGGGGATTCAGTAACCAACGAATGCTCCTTCCAGACATTAAGGATAAGTGTATTCGCTATTTACCAGGTCGCAAATGTAATCATTCCGCTGGATCCTTAGCAGTTTTGAAGATTAATTAGGGAGTGCCGAAAGCAAGTAAATTGGAGATCCATCTCACCTAAGGCTCTTTTTAACGACCAGTAAAGGCCAATCTCTTTTAACGACTAGAAGAACAGACTGAGTGGTTGAGTATGGCCAGTCCTGTTTATGACTGAACCCTCTCATAAGTTACGGTCAAATTGTCACTAACAAATCGAAAATCTGATGCTAATGATTATCGTCTCGTCCCAAATTTTTCAGGCGTCACTTCGCAACTTCCTGTGTAGAGATGTCACGACCCGGTCTGAGCACCTTTTCTAAGGTATTGAACTGGCGGATTTCTCGCATTCCGGCCCTTTCATATAATCTTGTAGCCCCGGTCAGACTGCTAGCGTCGACACCAAGACCTACCCTGGCTTTCCCGCGCTGGAAGAATTCCTCAAAGCTGTGGTGAAGTAATGCGAGCCCGAGACCTTGTCGCCGCCAAGGTCGACATACGCCAAGGGTCGAGACCCAACCCATATTGGAGTCCAGACTACTCTCAGGATTGCAAAGAGAGATCCCGGCGATTTCCTCGCCATCAACGGCAAGGAACCATAGTGATGGATCATAATCTTCGTCGTGTTCTATAAAATGCCTCCACCGCTTATATTCCTGTTCGAATGGTTGGTGGACATAACCCCAATGGTCTTTGAAAGCATCCCTCACGGCGAACACAATATCTCGTAGGTCATCCTTTCCAGAAAATGTTCGTATGGTGATTCCAGGAGGAACTGTTGGTTGAGGTGTCTTGTGATCCAGTTCGACAGCCATAGTATAGAAGCTTCGAATAGGAGACATCCCAAAATCGCGCAAGAAATGAAGGGCTGGTTTATACGTGCTATAGCTACCGGCCTGCATGGCAACCTGTATACCGTCAGGGACGCGGCTAATTGCATACCGGGCGCGTTGTTCGGCCCATTGCATGAGTTGAGAACCAATACCGAGGCCTTCAAAATCCGGGTGAACGCGACCCCACACCCATATTCGCACGGGCGTCTCATCGATATCCCACACTTCGATATAGCCCACAATTTTGCCTTCAGAAGTCACAGCAACCCGGGTAGCGTTTTCAAGATCAAATTCCGGGAGCAACCATTCGTTACGGACCTCAGAGAGGGCAGCCTCGTTTTGCCCAATCATGTGCATCGAGCAGGTTGTGAACAGATCGACTGATCCGTCCAGGTCTACCATTTGTGTCGGTCGCAGCGTAAACTGTTCTTCGATTGTAAAGGGTTTAACTTCATTTATTAGCATTATTTCACCTGTGGATTCCAAAATATTGTCGTTGTTATCGCCAGTCCGGAGCACTTTTTCTACCGTCAGTTCTCTATCTAAGTCCATGGTCTCCTCCTGTAATGCCGGCTTGATACAATTCGGCGGTTAGATTGATCGTTGGTTTGAAATGAATTGCATTCATGCCTATCGTTCGGGCCGCCAGGATGTTCGGTTCGCTATCATCGATAAAGATCGTCTCATCCGGTAACCGGTCGAGACGCTCCAAAGTTCTTTCAAAAATCTCGGGGCGAGGTTTCATAGTTTTTTCCTCCGCTGAACAAACAATCAAATCGAAGGCATCGGCGATAGGATACTCATTTTCCAATACATTACGCAGCGCGTCCGTTGCATTGCTGATAATGGCCGTCTGATATTCCGGACGTATTGAACGGATGTATTTGATTAGATTTTGATCAAGAACGTCGCCGGCCCAAAAGTCGGTTCGGAATTCATTCAACTCCCTCGATGAGAGGGAAAAATAATCGCCGACCCAAGTCCAAAGCTCTTGATCCGTCAACTCGCCATTCTGCGCTTTCATGCCCATCTCACTGCTAAAGACGATGATCTCTGATTCCCACTCGTCGAGGCCGAGCTTTTTTTCCCATTTTTCCCTACTCTGCCGGCTTGGTGTTCTTACCAAAACGCCGCCGAAATCAAATATTACAGCTTTGATCATTCACTCATCTCCTCACAATACCCACACTTATATCAATGAATAACGGCAACACAAACTGGCGGATCGGTCGTGCCAGCTCCTTTCCGACTGCGGATTTTGGTCTGTCTGCTTTCGATTCAGAGATGCGATATTGGGGCAAACAAAAAAGACCGCAGTCACTTGGTGCGCTGCGGTCGATTACTTTCAGAGTTATGTAAAGTTAGGGCTACGCAAACGCACGCTGGAACTTTTGACCGATTCCGGCCGGCCGAATAGATCCATATCCGCTATTATTCTTGAATTCGATCACCAGCGCGTCTCCTTAAACTGTTTGGTGATTATTTCCACCGCAAATCACTTTAGCATAGGCCCGAAACGGTGTCAAGATCTTGACCTGTAAATTTCTTTACAGGTCAGGTATGAAGGTTTTAGGCTTTTCAAGATCAAACTGTTCCCAATATGATAAGCAGGAAAATAGTTATTGGACTAGGCGCTGTTTTTATATACCTACTGCATTCATCTTGCGAGACATAGCACCCCAGCTTTCGAAAGGCCAATTTAAAGAATAGAATTTATCAGCCCTTTATCGAGAGTGCGGCCGCAATAATGGGATTACTTATGTCAAGATTGCCGCCGCTGAGAATAATACCGGCGCGCTTTTTTGGGGCTCGATAAGATCCTTCTAGAAGAGGAGCTAGGGCGACGGCCGAACTCGGTTCAACAATAATCTTTAACCGATCCCATATGTAGCCGAATGTTGTGACTATGGCTTCTTCGCTTACGGTTGTCATATCGGACACATAGCGACGCATAATTGACAGATTCCGCAGACCAATATGTAAGGGGCGTAGACCATCCGCAATAGTATTTGGAACTTGTTCCAGAGAGTGGATCTGGCCTTCGCGCCAGGAACGGTTTGCATCCGCTGCCAACTCTGGTTCGACGCCAATAACTGAGCAACCCGGGGATCTGTCAGCAGCGGCAAGAGCACAGCCGCTGATTAATCCGCCACCGCCAACAGGAACGAACAGATAATCCAATTCACCTATTTCATCGAACAATTCCCACGCCGCTGTACCTTGGCCGGCAATAATCTGGTCATTATCGTACGGGTGTATAAGGGTATAACCATGGGCGGTCAACAAACTTTCCGTTACAGCCTCTCTCTCAATGGCCTGACAAAAGACTATTTCCGCGCCATAGCCCTCTGTCGCAGCACGTTTTATTGGCGGGGCGTCTTCCGGCATGACGACGATAGCCCGAACACCAAGCAATTTAGCTGCCAGGGCGACACCTTGGGCGTGATTGCCACTAGAATGAGTAATAACACCTGCTTCTTTTTGAGCAGATGTTAGTTGACTGATGGCATTATATGCGCCACGAAACTTGAATGCCCCCGCTCGCTGGAAATTCTCGCATTTCAAGTAAATATTCATCCCAATTTGCCAGTTCAAAGTGCGGGAGGTAAGAATAGGCGTACGATTGCAGATACCGGACAGTCGTACGAATGCATTTCTTACGTCGCTCGAGTCCAATTCCATTATAAACAAAGAGTCTAAAAGAGATTCATATTTTTGCAAATAGACCTGCCGTCCGAACAGCCATTCAAAGATATTATTGCAGCAAGATCGCACCTGGCTTATCAAACTTACCTTTTTTGAATTTAACCAGTTATTGTTATCCAATTTACCTTGAGAGGGAACTAATTCGAGCGGCGGAAATCGGGGGCTCTATCTGTTCAACTATTGACTTTGACCATCTCAGTCCGGCGAAAAACCTCGAAATAACCGATATCAGAAAAACCGATCCAATTTGGGTCAGCTCCTGGTAAGTTTTCCAGGACGGCATCTTGTGCCGGATGGCGCTCATGTAGGGCACAGAGCGCGGCCCTTGTGACTTTCACTGGATCGCCCTCCAACACTTCGACTATGGTCCGAGTGACCTGTAAAAATGTAACTTCATAACAGATCCAACCCTGGCTACCTCCTGGGAGCTGGACCGAAAAGCCGCGAAGATCGCTGAGTTTACGAAATGTGTCCGTTTCATTTAACCAATTCGGACGGCCAGTTCGCTGTTCTAATAATGATAGTGTCTGATCGCGATTTAGCTCGCGAATTTGAGGTTTCTCCTCGAGCTCCATCAAATTATGGTTGCTGTGGGGCGGCCTTCGAGCGACTATCAGCTCTCGGGTACGCTGGAAGCCACTGGTTAGGAATAATTGGGAGGCTGGTTCATTTCCAGCAATTACTTCCAAATATATCGTGTCTAAGGAGTTTTCGCCGGCCGAATCAAGTAGCTTGTTGATTATAGATCGTCCTATTCCCTGGCGGCGCCCCCAAGGTAGGACCCCGACTCGTGAAATCCACGCTCGACCGGACCGAATACCCAACATCCCGAGTCCATAGATAATGTCACCCCTGGTGGCTACCCAGGAGGCGCTTAGATCAATATCATAAAGGTAGATGTATTCTCTAAACCTGGCTACATTCATGGGCATCGGCACGATATAGTCGTTGCGCGTCTCATTATAGGCTTCGGTTAATTGCTCAAGAGTAAAGCGATTGGCCCGAATCAAATCCATCTGAGTAATTGCCGTTATCAGATACTTTTTTTGGAGGTGGTTGTTTCTTTCAGATAGGCCGCGATCTGCAGGGGAAATCGTTTTACCTCGATCGGTTTCAGTATACATCCGGCAAGCCCATACCTCTCAGCCAATTGAAAAGCCGTATCGGCCGGCCAAGCAGTTAGCGCCACAATCGGCTTGTTCTGTAAATTGGGCATGCGTTGTAGGAGGGTAACGACCGTCTGGCCATCAATATCTGGCAGACCTAAATCAACGAGTATGAGGTCCGCTGACTCAGACATAGCCAGTCGAATCCCAGTTTCTCCGTCCGGAGCCTGGAGAATACGATAACCTTCTGATTCCAGGACCCTGTCAACCAAGATGCGGTTCGCCCGGCTATCCTCAATGTAGATAATTGTCTTCATTAACAAGTTAATCGATTAGAAGAGAACTAGGCACGATATTGGATGGGGTTCTCAAGATGTGCACTTTCTTACACTCCAAAAATGTAGTTGAAAGGCTTGGCTACTTATAATCTTTCGACAAGCACAGAATCTGCAACCTTAAAGCCAATTATTCGGGTTTCACCAGCGATTAAAACTGAAAGTGGTCCATCAAAGGGGGCCAGGTCGACAACCTCGATTTCGTTGCCAGGGACAAGTCCCAGATCCCCAAGGTACCGTAGAAGGTCACTATCGGCATCATCTGGAATCCGAGATACGATTGCCGATGTTCCCGCTGATAATGCTGTCAGCCGTTCATTCTTTGTCTCGACAATGTGTCCTTCTTTGGATGGAATTGGGTCACCATGTGGATCAAACTCGGGATTGTTCAGGGCTGCCGCTATCTTTTCCTCAAGTTTTTCGCTGATTACATGTTCAAGAATATCAGCCTGTTCATGCACTTCATCCCAACTGAAGCCTAAGGCTTCAATGAGGTAAAGTTCAACGAGCCTGTGATGGCGGACCACCTCAAGTGCGATTACACGACCCGAATCAGTCAAGGTCACCCCACGGTGCTTTTCGTAGTGGACGAGATTTAGTTTGTGCAAGCGTTGGATCATACTGGTCGCTGAACCAGGCCGCACACTCCTCGCGGTGGCGATCCGAGAAGTGCTTACAGGGCTTTCTTCCTGCTCTAACATGTAGACTGTTTTTAGATAATCCTCGATCGCCTGGTGATTCAATCCATCGCGCTGACGAGATGAACCACTGGCCAGAGTGTCTATATCGGGTGACATGGATTGACCTTGTAGAATATAAAAACCATATTGTACCGAACCGAAATTTGCATATCGTTATAACACTGTCAACAGGGGCTCTGATCAGAAAATACTCACAAGCCGATCGGTCGCCAGACCATATTGTCTAATGCTGGCTGATCTATTCTATTAGTGAAGAGATCGACACCTTTCGTTCGCAAAAGGGAAAGGCGCCGTGGTAGCAAGCCTATGCCCGCCTTCGTCGTATTTCCAAACTCAAACCTGTCGCAGCAAAACCGATACCAGTTACTGAAGCGATTATTAAGACCGGTGCGACGGCAGCGCCAGAGTCCGGCAGAACGACTGCCGGTGGGGTAGAACCACTGGTGATAACACAGAAATCCACACCCAAAACCAACTGCTGGTCGACTCCCAGGTAGACCTCCAAAGGATTCTTAGAAGTCACATAACTGCCTGCTGGCGGTTCGGCGCCAACATTCCAGGTACCTAACCCGGCTGCTACCAGACCATATGTCCCATTGCTGCCAGATTCTAAATAGACCGTCGTCGTACCACTAACGAACTTGATCGGAATTCCAGCCAGCCCAGGTTCACCTGTGTTGACGCATCGTCCATCGCTATTTAGATCATGGTACACAGTCCCGCGAATGGAACCTTTTGTTTGCTGGGCAATTGCTGTACTAGCGATGACTGACAACAAAAGAGCTAATAGAAGACTAATGCGCACTTTATTTGACATAACAAAACCTCCTAATAAATCATAAATCGCCACCTGTAGAATTAACTCTCCACTGGTTGAGCTATAACAACCAGTCGATTTGTATTTGTAGCATAAGGCCAACAAGAAATCAGTGTGATCCTCTCATCGACTGTAGGCTCAATCCAGTGAGCATTGGCCAGCCGGACTGAGAGCGGTTGGCCATTTTCAGTCAGAATTTCAACTTGTGTAACCCGGTAACGGTACGTTCTGTCTGAATCATATAATAAGATATCTTGGCCTAATTCCAGATCGATCAGGTCCCGGAACACCTCGCCATAGATATTGTTATGACCATTTAGGACTGTATTGCCTGGCTGACCTAGCGGCGCGCTTGTTTCGTGCCAGCCGACCTCATATCCGTTGGGCACTGCCCACTGATAGTAGCGTTGACCGTCAATTTCATTGGAGACGAGCGGGACTCGGCTAACGCCAGCATCGAGCCCCAACTGAGGAATAACCAGGCGAAGCGGTTGAGCTGCAACCGGTTTATTGTAACTCGTTGGTGCTGCGTCGACAGAGGCAAATGAAGGAAGCCGCCCATTATTAATTGGGCTTTCAGGGAGCAAGATCGGTATCCCCTCTATAATGATCGCATTATCTGGAGTCGGGGTTACTATCGAAGCATGAACCGGGGTTTGCAGGACAGAAGTAGCTTGGACTGGCTGTAAGATTGGTTGTACCTGCTTTAGACTTGTCGGCGCTTGGGACACAGATAACACCCACACGCCAAAAACGGCGATAATTATCACCAGCCCAATTACTAATAGAACCAGGCCGATTGGGATGGTTCTTCGATTTGATTCGGTGCCCGATGCTGAAGGCATACCCAGACCTTCCTCGAAATAGCATTGACTACAAGTAGTATAAAGGAGAATTCTATTGATGGAAAGTAGAATTAATGAGTATGGGCAGGATCTGCCCGGCCGGAATGCTTAAGACGAAGTCTGCAAAAGGCGTAAGCAGCGTTGGGGCCAGGTTAATTTCGACGATCATGGCCCTATTCTGGCGGGCATAACGGGCGAGGCTGGCGGCGGATTGGATAAGTGATGAAGTACCGATAGAGAAGAATAGATCACAAGTTTGTGACGCTATCATTGCGTTGATCAGCGCCTCTTGGGGCAAGGACTCTCCAAACCAAACAACATCTGGACGCAATAGTCCATTGCAGGAAGGGCAGCGTGGCGGTATTTGTTCAACGTCGTACCAATCATCTATAACCTGTCCATCCTGAAAGCACTTTGTGCGGAAGATGTTTCCATGAAGCTCGATAACTGATTTGCTGCCAGCTTGCTGGTGAAGTCCGTCGATATTCTGAGTAATAAGTTTAAAATGATCGACAAGCTGCACCAGCTGGACCAAAGCAGTATGCGCAGGATTTGGTTTGGCTTCGGAGATGAGCCGGCGACGCCATTCATACCATTGCCATACAAGCTTTGGGTTTCTTTTGAATGCCTCCGTCGTGGCTAGCTCTCCGGGATCATACTGAGCCCATAGTCCCTTCTGGGATCCGCGAAAGGTTGGCACTCCACTCTCAGCTGAAATACCCGATCCCGTCAAAGCGACGACATTTTCGCTGTTGAAAGTTGGTCAATAAGTTCTGGGCAGATAAATGTGTTACATCTCGTTGTTAGCATGAATAAATAGCTCTTTGCCTCAATGTATCATTGAAATGACTGGCTTAAACATGAAAAGCCAGTTGGCGAATAGGTTCAACCTGACTTCAGGTAAGGATGGATGTAGCAATTCCAAAATAGATTAATAAGCCTGTAGCATCCAAAATTGTAGTAATCATTGGCGCACTGACCACAGCTGGATCAATCTTCAAGCGTTCCGCAATAAGCGGCACAAGCGTGGCTACCGTATTTGCCCAAATAATCACAAGGGGAAGCGTTAGGGCCAGCACAAGACCGACTCCCGGATCTGCATCAAAAACTTGGGCGCGAATGTAGCCGGCGATGCCAATGGTTATTCCAAGAAACAAACCTACAATTAATTCTCGACTCAATGCCCTGCCAAGATCATGTAGTTTTACTTCACCAACGGCGATGGCCCGAATGATAGTGGCCACAGTCTGCGACCCGGCATTACCACCGGTGCCTGTTACTACCGGGATGAAGATGGTTAAGGATACAAAAGCAAGGGTCAACCGAGAATTATTGCCGACTACAGCATCAGTTACTATCGAGGCGGCAAATAAGGGTAAAAGCCATATTAGCCTTTTACCGATAACCTGTAAAATGGAAGCTGAAAAATAGGGTTGAGCGAGTGGTTCAGATCCTCCAAGCCTTTGGAAATCTTCCGTCGCTTCTTCCTCAAGCACATCGAGTATGTCATCAACAGTAACAACCCCCAGGAGGTGGTTTTGATTGTCAACGACAGGAATAGCGACAAAATCATACTTGGAAACAAGCTCAGCCAACTCTTCTTGATCTGCCTCAACGCCAGCCGTGATGATATCTGTGACCATGATCGAAGAAATCGTAGCCTCAGCTTGGGCCATTAACAAGGCTCGAATAGGGACAACGCCGATTAATTGCTGTTCCTGATTTACAACGTAGAGATAATGAACCATTTCAGTGGCGTCGGCGCTCTCCAACGAACGAAGGTAGTCAATTGCCTCAGCCGCCGTCCATTGCCGGCGAAGCTTGGCCACATCACGGGTCATCAAACGACCAGCCGAACCCTCATCATAGCTAAGCAGCTCGCGTACATCTTCGGCTTCTTCAGGTTCCATCAATTTAAGAAGCCTGATCGCTGTGTCGGTCGGCAGCTGGTCTATAAACTCGGCTGCATCGTCCATTGGCAGCTCATCGAGTAAATCGGCCAATCGTTCGTCGTCAACTTTTTCGACCAGTTCCTGCCTCACAAAACTGCCGGATTCATCGAGCACTTCACTGGCAACTTGGTCGGATAGGGCCCTAAATACTAGAGGTATGCTTCCCGGTGGAAGTTGGTCAAGCACCTCAGCGATGTCGGCCGGATGCATTTCCTCCAAGAGATCGCGAAGATCGTCCTCCCGTCCTTGTTCAATGTAGAACTCGATAAGGTACTTCAAATTCTCATCTGGGTTAATCATCCGATCTTCCATGCAAAATACTCCTTATCAGGCGAAAAGACAGTGAAATGATGAGCCTTTGGAGTGGGGTGCTTTCTGCTGTCCGTACACCGAAATCGATATGAAGGGTTTTGCCTTATGCAGAGTGGCCATGCTGTCCGTTCCTGGCTTAGTAAGCGAAAGTTGACAAGATGATATTATAGCGGATGTAGGGCTTCTGATGTAGATTCAGATCAATACCTCAGGTCCGTATCATCAAAATGGCATCGTCAAAATTGTACGGGGATGTCTTGATATTAGAAGGGAGTAAAGTCCATGAGTAGAGAAGCAAATGAATTGTTGATTGCAATATTGATCCTGGTCGCAGCAGTAGCTCTCAGCTGGTTAGCTGGAAAACTGGTTGAATTCACGGTCAGACGTTATACAACTAAAACAGTCACACAGTTGGATGATGTTTTCATTCAATCGATAAGAACACCAATTCGCATAGCCATAATCGTTGCCGGCATCCAAGTGGCTCTGACCGGACTTTCATTCATTTCCGCCGATTGGCTTACCGGTTTTGAGGACATATTCTTTGTTGCCTACTTGTTTCTAATTTACATAGCTCTCTATATGTTGATAGGCGGCTTGGCAGCTTGGTATGGCCAAGAAGTCGTGTACAACACAGATACCACACTCGACGATAAATTCCTGACATTCTTCAGGGCTTTGTCACGAATCGTGATCACGGTCATTGCTTTCGTAATCCTATTGGGCCATTTCGGAATTGAGCCAAGTGCGCTAGTTACAACCCTGGGAATTAGTACGCTGGCAGTTGCCCTGGCTGCACAGGAGACGCTTAGCGATGTCATTTCCGGATTTATGATCCTTTTAGATCAACCTTTCTCAATCGGTGATAGAGTTGAACTTCAGGAAATAAATACCTGGGGTGATGTTGTGGAAGTGGGGTTGAGAAGTACACGCATTCTAACACGCGATAATCGCCTGGTAACAGTTCCTAATTCAGTTATTGGCAAAGGTTTGATTGTAAATTACTCTGATCCGAGCACGGTGTACCGAGTTCAAACCCATGTTGGCGTTGCCTATGGCACGGATTTGGATGAAGCCAGGAGCGTGCTGATTGAAGCTCTGAAACAAGAGAGCTGGGTAATGCTTGAACAACCAATCGAAGCCCTGATGCTTGAATTTGGTGAAAACGCGTTGATCTTCCGAGTGCGGTGCTGGATTGAGGACTATGTGGAAACGAGACGAGCCCTCGACAAAATGAACTCCGCGCTATACCGGGCGCTATACAAAGCTGAAATAAAGCTCCCAGCCCCTCGGCGGGACGTTCACCTATATCAGTCAGGCATCGTCCAAGAATTGCCGCCAGGAAAAGGTTGATAATAGGTGATGAAATATGTGACTAACCCCTTTCACCTAGAAGGTGGGGGTACTGGGAGGTCGGCTTCAGCCGTGTCCTTCCATTTTTCGCCTTCATCAATTAACATAACCGGTATACCATCACGAATAGGGTATTTTAGGCCAGAATCATCACATACGAGCCAGGTATTGTGAACTAATCGAAGTCGCCCCGGATCATCACCATACTTTTCCTTCTCTTGTACGGCTTTTGGGCAGCGAAGTATCTCTAATAGTTCTTCACTAATTGGCAATTCGTTTTCTTGCTGATCTTCCATGAGAAGCGCTCCTTATATAGTGATTGTCCAGCAAATATTACGCATATGCTTCAGGCTCCGCAACTATAACCTTCCTCAATATTAAGATTATCCTTCCCTACTTGGATAGGACAGTTTTTCTTTTTGGTGGAAGATTGGTCTCCTGAAGTCAGCAGGTTTTAATTCGGTTCGCAGGGTTGAAACGACATCGGCTACAGTTACCACACGGAAATTGTAAAGTTGCATTCGCTCGAAAATCGCGTGGCAAAGCCGCTGAATATCAGCCGGGTGACCCCGAGTTAGGGAATAGATGTATGAAGCCAATGATTGCTGAATGCTCAACACGGGGTTTTGGTTAATCAGTTCACCTGTCTGACTTTCGGAAAACTGAGTTATCCGATAATTCAGCGATTGATGAAACGGCGCTAACTCCACGGGATCATACGTTTCTATTCGACCGGCAAAGGATGTTAAGGCGAGAACATCCTGGCTCTCCTCCAACAACCCACCCAGGTATTGTCGATAGGCACGGGTGGCTTCAGCAGATATTGATTTATTGGCCAGGGTTTCAAAGTTATCAAGAATCAGCAAAATACGTCGCCCACTGTATTTTTTAATTAGCTGCCGCCAAAAGGATTGTTGAAAGGCTTGCCAAGGTCTAAGAATTAACATTCTTTTTTCCAAAGGTGGTGCCGAGAAGCCAATATCTGCCAGCCCCCCCACGATTGTCTTACCAAAGACCCAGAGAAACTCCGAAAAGGAATCAAGTGACATCTGCTTCAAGTTGACATAAACAGGTATGATATCCTGAAGAATTGCTTCCTTCTGGACCTGTCTCAAGAAAGTGGTCCGGCCAATACCCGGAGCCCCATGGATTGTCAATGGCATACTTAATGAGTTACCAAGATTGTCAAAAACCCAGGATAGAGCTTCCTCCCGACTAACAAAGAGGTTGGAATTGTCTACGGGTCGATCAAAAACGAAAGGGTTTTTATCTAACAATCTTTTTGGAGGTAAAGTCTGGGTGCTGTTTTCCATAAATATAACTTCGTACGAGCCAGGTGGTTACTGGTTGGAATCGATTTTCTATCTTCGCCAATGGTGCCGGTAGCTGAACGATTCCGAATCTTATTAGTTCCGGATAAATAAAGTTCAGTCTAAAAAAGCATCGCCCGACAAAGTAATTCATTATATCAGCGGTCTAATCATTCGCTATCTTGTTAATCGAATGCTGGCGAACCCGGAAGAAGTCTGCGTTCAAGTAGTCGGGTCCGCTATAATGGGTTTTGATGCTCAGATCATTGTATCTAATTAATGGGATATTGATGATAGCCATGCCGATAGTTTTGGGCTGGTTAATCAGAACACGGCTGGCTGTTGGCTGGCGACTGTTTTTCATTGGAGCTTCCACATTTGTTCTGGTGCAGATAGTTCATATACGTTTTAACTATGTCGTCTTTTCCGCAGCGGCCGAGTGACTGGCGACACTTTCTGGTTCAGCCCGTCTCTTTGTTGCGGCCATATTTGCGGGATTTTCGGCCGGCATATTTGAAGAAAGTGGTCGGTACATCGTTTACCGAAGCTGGGCCCGCGATGCTCGCACCTGGGCTAAAGGTATCATGCTAGGGGCAGGGCATGGGGGCGCTGAAGCGATAATCCTTGGCTTGTTGGCGGGTATCAATATCATATTTTTCATCGGGTACAGAGAGGGTTATTATTCCTCGCTTGTTGCGGATGTAGAGGAAAGGCAGCTGCGTGAATTGATCGACGCCTTGTTTACTGTTCCCTGGTACCGTCCTCTTTTCGGCGCCTTAGAACGATTATCGGCGATGTGTATTCAGATTGCCTTGTCTGTGTTGGTGCTACGAGTGTTTACGCGTGGTAATATTTTATGGCTTTTTGTGGCAATCGGTTGGCATACTGTGATTGATGCGTTGGCAGTTTATTCGGTGGCTACCTGGGGCGTTGAAATCAGTGAACTAATCGTGGGATTATTTGCTCTTCTTGCCATCCTGATTATCTTTTTATTGAGGACCCGGGAACCAGAAGAACCACATACCGAGCCAATACCGCAAGCGGGTCCCTCTGGAAGGACAGAGATTGAGGTTACCAATGATATGTTAGACGACAGCAGGTATATGTCATGATCAAGATGGAAAACCTGACAAAGCAATTTGACGGCCAGCTGGCAGTGGATCGCTTAACGCTCGAAATAGCCGAGGGTGAGGTGTTTGCGTTTCTAGGTCCAAATGGTGCTGGAAAAACAACGACGGTGCGGATGCTGACCAGCCTGATAACGCCGACCTCTGGTAGCGCCGTCGTGCTGAATTATAAAGTTGGTGAGGATGACCAGGAAATCCGGCGAAATGTGGGTATCCTGACAGAGACTCCCGGCATGTATGATCGTCTAAGCGCATATCGTAACTTATATATATACGCCCGTCTTTACGAAGTTCTAGATCCCGATAAACAAGTCGCTAAATACCTTCGCTGGCTGGGACTGTGGGAGCGCCGGAATGATCCAGTCGGTACTTTCAGCAAAGGTATGCGCCAGAAATTGGCCATAGCCCGGGCACTCATCCATGAACCGAAGGTCCTCTTCTTGGATGAACCTACTTCGGGTCTAGATCCGGAATCGGCCAAACTTGTTCGCGATTTCGTCAACGAACTAAAAGGCCAGGGTCGAACGATTTTTATGTGCACCCATAACCTGGATGAGGCCGACAGACTCTGTGATCGGATTGCCGTTTTTGATACACAACTTAGAGTCGTTGACACCCCGAATGGTTTGCGGAGGCAGCTCTACGGCCGGCAGGTTGTTATCCACCTTGTCCAGGTAAGAGAACAGGAGGCTGCTCTGATTCGTTCCATGGAATTTATCGAAAAAGTGGAAGTAGTAAAAAATAAGCTGGTTGTGACCTTGTCTGATCCAGAGATTTATAATCCACAGATTATTCGTCGGTTAGTAGAAGCCGGGGCCGAGATCCAGTTTGTTGGAGAGGTCAAGCATTCGTTAGAGGATATTTACTTACAATTAGTGAAATAGGATTGAAACGTGGATAAGATCCGAACAATCATCAGCAAAGAATGGGCTGAGGTATTTAAGAATCGCCTGGTTCTCTTCTCGGTCATATTTCTACCCTTACTATTGGTAGCGTTGCCCCTGGTCACCCTGGCTATTACCAATGGTCTAGACGGTGGTCAAATAAATGGCGGTGATGAGATCCCGGTAGCGGCAGCGCTGTGCGAGGGGCTGGGGGAAGCAGAATGCATGGAGGTTTACCTGTTGGATCTTTTTGCCTTGCTCTTTATGATTCTGCCGGTAAGCATTCCGGTTAGCATTGCCGCTTACAGCGTCGTCGGTGAGAAATCTACCCACAGCCTCGAACCACTACTCGCGACTCCAATTACAACGACGGAGCTCCTTGCCGGAAAAATGTTGGCTGCAATCATTCCGGCCGTTGTAGCCACCTGGATTGCGTTCCTGATCTATCTGATTGGTGTACGATTCATGGTAAATTCGGCGGTGTTTTCTCGAGTTATAGATCCCCTTTGGTTAGTCGCGATTTTTATCGTTGGTCCGCTTTTAACGGTTCTATCAGTCTGTTCGGCGATGATGATCTCATCACGGGTTTCTGATCCCAGAGCAGCAGAGCAAATTGCTTCCGTCGTTATTTTGCCAATTATCCTGATTGTTGTCGGCCAATCGGCCGGGTTACTGATTATCGATCGCCAATTGGTGATTTTAGGAGCGATCGTCGTATTTCTGATTGATATTTTACTGGTCTTTTTGACCATTAATCTATTTCAACGCGAGACGATTCTTACGAGATGGAAATGAGATATCTGGGACATGATTCCGTATCAGGTAAAGGCGCGCGTTCTCGAGGGTGGTTAAATCGAATTCGTTTGCGAAATCAGTCACATTCGTTATAATCCCCTGCATTGGCTTGAAGGAGTTCGTTTTGGGCTGCTTGCCGAAATAAACACATGTTCTGATTGGTGTGGGTGTGCTCGCGTTAGTCCTCCCGGATTTATGGCGCAGGTCCTGCTCTGAGTCGAAGATCATGGAAGAATAAACAGTTAATATAGGAGAATACCCCCATGTCTGTTGTTTCAATGAAAGCATTGTTGGAGACCGGTGTTCACTTTGGTCATCGTACCCGTCGTTGGGACCCAAAGATGAAGCCGTTTATATTTACCGAACGTAATGGAATTCATATTCTAGATCTCCAGCAGACAATTATTAATATCGATAAGGCGCATAACATGATTCGGGACATCGTTGCCGATGGTGGCGAGATCTTGTTCGTCGGTACCAAGCGCCAGGCCCAAGAAACCATTGCTCGTGAAGCTAGCCGTTCGCGGCAGCCCTATGTAAACGAGCGTTGGTTAGGTGGCACCCTGACGAATTGGCAGACTATCAGCCAACGTATCGACTACTTGGATAAGCTCGAGGAGCGCCATAAAAATGGTGAACTGGAGTTGCTAAAGAAAAAAGAACGCATGCAACTCTTAAGGGAAATAGAAAAGTTGAGTGTTCGCCTAGGTGGTATCCGCAAAATGCGTGGATTACCGGCAATGCTGTTTGTCGTTGATGTGAATCATGAAGAGACGGCGGTGCGAGAGGCCAACAAACTAAATATTCCAATTATTGCAATGGTTGATACCAATTGTAACCCCGATCCGATAGATTATATTATCCCGGCTAATGATGATGCGATCCGGGCTATCAAACTAATCACGAGCAAGATGGCCGACGGAGCGATTGAAGGATTCGCGCAGCGCGAGGAAATGCTCGAGGAAGAGATTGAAGATTTCGACAGATACGACTTTGAAGATCTGGAGGATGCAGGCGACGATCGTCTTCTTGGTGAAGCTACTCTGGCAAAACTACGAGAGGCCGCTGATAAGGAGTCACTTGATGTTCAGCGGTCAGCCGAAGACACAGAATCGTCCGAAATCGCCTCTGGAGATGTAGCCGAGGCAGCAGAAGAGGTAGTTCCAGTGATAGCTGACGAAGGTCCAGTGGTTGTTGAGGCTGATTCAACCGCTGTCGGCGCGGACGAGGAAAACGAATAATCATAGACAAGAAACTTGGCTGACCTGCCGGTTCTGCCGGTAGGCCAGCTTCAGTTAAGGATTTAGGAGAGACTACGCAGAGATGAAAATTACGGTCGAAATGGTTAAAGAATTGCGGAACGAGACCGGCGCTGGTGTTATGGAGGCTAAGAAGGCCCTTGAAGATGCCGGCGGCGATTTTGAGGTGGCGGCTACAGCCCTGCGCGCCAAAGGCGCAAGCGAAGCGGCTGATCGTTCTGATCGGGAGGCTCGAGAAGGCGTTGTAGAAAATTACGCCCACCCGGGTAGCCGGGTGGGCGTAATGGTGGAGCTAAATTGCGAGACAGATTTTGTTGCCCGCAATGAGAACTTCCAGAGCCTGGCTCACAATCTGGCATTGCACGTGGCGGCGATGCAGCCACGTTATCTAGGAATAGATGACATACCCCAGGATGTATTGGATAGAGAAACGGCGATGATTCGGGATCAAGCCTTGACGGAAGGCAAACCCGCGGATATTGTCGAGAAGATTATTTCCGGCCGAATGAGCAAATTTTACGAAGAGTATTGCCTCTTGGAGCAGCCCTTCGTCAAAGATGACGCGGTAAAAGTCCAGGATCTAGTTACCGAGGCCATCCGCATGATGGGAGAAAATATCATCATTCGTCGCTTTGTACGTTATGAACTCGGTGAAGATCTCTAATACCATCCAGTCGGGATTATGCCTTAAACGGGGATAAAATTAGTGTCTGAAGCCAAATACAAACGTGTACTCTTGAAGATGGGCGGAGAAGCGCTTTCTGGTCCAAGCGGGTTTGGTATAGATCCGCATCGGGCTGAAGCAATCGCAAGAATAATCAAAGATGTATACGATTTAGGCATTCAGATCGCGGTCGTTATCGGCGGGGGCAATATTTGGCGAGGCGAGATTGGCGTCGAGCGTGGTATGGAGCAGGCGACGGCCGATCACATGGGTATGATCGGCACAGTGATGAACGCCCTTGCTTTGCAGGATGCCTTGGAGCGGATGCATGTTGTTACCCGGGTGCAGACAGCAATAGAAATGCGTACCATGGCCGAACCTTACATACGGTTACGAGCGATCCGGCATCTTGAAAAGGGGCGTGTGGTCATATTCGGCGGTGGCACTGGTAACCCATATTTCACAACCGATTCGGCCGGGGCGCTCAGAGCAATGGAGGTGGGCGCCGAAGTATTGATCAAAGCAACCAAAGTAGATGGCGTCTATGTTGATGACCCAGAAACTAATCCGGATGCCCAACGATTTGAAAAGCTAACTTATATTGAAGCACTCAATTTAAGGCTGCGGTTCATGGATAGCACGGCTATATCACTGTGTATGGAGAACGATTTGCCTATAGTGGTGTTAAGCTTGTGGCAGGATGAAAGTGTTAAGAGATTGGTACTTGGAGAAATGATTGGCACCGAAATACGCAGCAGGTAGATTGCTGTACAAGCCGGTGGGAGGATCTGATGATTAGCGAACTTATGCAGGATGCGGAGAGCCGGATGCGAGGCAGCCTGACTGCTTTAGAGGCCGACTTACAATCGTATCGGACGGGAAGAGCATCACCTCATCTACTTGACCGGCTTGAGGTTGAGGTGTATGGCGCCATGGTGCCTCTAAATCAAATGGCCACTATCTCTGTCCCTGAGCCGCAACAATTGGCTATTCGTCCCTATGACCAAAATTCCGTCCAGGCTGTTGAACGGGCGATCTTGAAATCAGATCTGGGCCTCATGCCCAATAGTGATGGTAAAATCATTCGCCTGAATATTCCAAGATTAACGGAAGAACGCCGTCGGGATCTAACAAAGCTTGTCGGGAAAAGAGTTGAAGAGGCAAAAGTAGCCGTACGCAATGTACGTCGAGATGTTCTGAATGATTTGCGCGAGCTCCTAGATGAAAAGATGATTTCAGAGAATCAATTTTATCTCTCCCAGGACGATCTTCAGGAGTTGACTGATGCCTATACAGAACGGGTAGATGAACTCGGCAAAAAGAAAGAAGCCGAGATCATGGAATTGTAATAATTTATGACCAGGCAGAAAAAACCCCTAGATATTACCGGGATGAGAATCCCCGCCCATGTGGCCATTATTATGGATGGCAATGGACGTTGGGCAAAACAAAGGGGTTTGCCCAGACAGGCAGGACACAGAGCCGGTGTTGAAAACCTGCGCCGAATAATTGACGCATGTGTCGAATTTGGCATACAGATCTTGACGATCTACGCCTTCTCTACTGAGAATTGGGGCAGACCAGAAAGTGAGGTGCGCGGCTTGATGCGCATTTTTAGACGAGTGCTGGACCAGGAACTAGGGGAACTTCACGCACAAGGGGTTTGTCTGCATCATCTTGGCGATTTGGGTGGGATTGATCCATCTCTTCAGAAGAAAGTTCTCCATGCCCTTGAATTGACGAAAGATAACGATCGTCTCATTCTCAACGTCGCGTTTAATTATGGTGGCCGCGCAGAAATTATTCGTGCAGTGCAGCAGATGTTGGCCGATGGTGTGTCGCCAGGTGAACTTAACGAAGAGTTGTTCAGTTCGTATCTTTTTACAAGTGGCTTGCCGGATCCCGATCTCGTTATCAGGACAAGTGGAGAGCTGCGAGTAAGCAACTTCCTGATATGGCAGGCAGCATATGCGGAATTCTATGCGGCACCAGAATATTGGCCCGGTTTTGGACGTGAAGAACTTTATGATGCTCTAGTTGCCTATGATCAGCGCGAAAGGCGCTTCGGGCTCTTGGCGGAAAACTGATTCATGGACCGGCGAGATCTCCTTAAACGCGCAGTTGTCGTTTTCACGCTCGGTCCACTAACCCTCGTGCTGATTTATCTTGGTGGATGGTATTATTTCCTGGCTTTTGGCGCTCTCTTGACCATCGCCACCATTGAATATGGGCACCTTGCACGCAAGTTGGGTTGGTACGCGCCAATTGGTCTGATAATTCCCCTGGTCCTGTTTTTATGGTTTTTCCCTCAGCCGGTCCAGATAATGCTTCTCGGCAATGTGATCAGCGATCTGGATCTTGTGTCGCCAATATTATTGATTGGCCTGTTTGCGGCTCTGATATTTGCCTTATGGTTATATGAGCGCCGACCGGAAGAAGATGCTCCTGGATCTTGGATGGCCATGGTTGGAGCAATTGTCCTAATGGGCTGGTTAGGAAGTCACTTTTTTAAACTTCGAGGATTACCTGAAAATGCCGCAGTATGGACGGCGCTGGCGATGCTGGGAACCTGGATTGCTGATTCTGGCGCTTATGTTTTCGGTAAAACGCTGGGAAAGCACAAACTCGCACCCAGGCTAAGTCCGAACAAGACTATCGAAGGTTATGTTGGTGGCATTTTGGTTGGAACCCTGTTTACGGTATTTATAGGATTTTTGTTTGGCTTACCCCTGTTACTGACATTGATATTAGGACTACTGGTTTCAATCGTGAGTCCGGCAGGTGACTTGGGAGTATCATTACTTAAGCGATCCGCAGGAGTGAAGGATTCTGGTAATTTTCTTCCAGGACACGGAGGTGCTCTTGATCGCATTGATACTCTTCTTTGGTCCGTTGCTTTAGCATATTACCTAGTGATCTTTGCCAGCTAACAAATAATTCTCCAATGGAAAAAATAGTTACAATCGAGCGATTTATCCTGGATAGCCAGCCCGAGGACGCCCTTGGAGATTTTACCAATCTGCTCTACGACATTGCCTTGGCTACAAAAGTAATATCGGCTAAGACCCTTAGGGCAGGGTTGGTTGACATCCTAGGCCGGGCAGGCTCATCGAATATTCAGGGAGAGGATCAACAGATATTAGATATTTTTGCGGATCAGGCCATCCGAAAGTTGTGCGATCACACTGGTCGATTGTGTGTGATGGCTTCAGAAGAGCATGAAGATATTATTCCAATTCCACCATCATATCGAAAGGGTCGATACGTTCTTGTTTTCGATCCCCTGGATGGGTCATCAAACATCGATGTGAACGTCAGCACGGGCACGATTTTTGGGATCTTTCGCTGCCTCGAATGGAAAAATCGAGGCCGATTGGAGGATTGTTTACAGCCGGCAAACAAGCTGGTTGGAGCCGGGTATGTCTTATACGGTACGAGCACGATGCTGGTCTACTCTACTGGTTCGGGCGTACATGCCTTTACTCTTGATCCTGATCTCGGAGAGTTTTTACTCTCCCACGAGGATATCCGGATACCAGAGACCCCGAGTTATTCCAGTGCTAATTTCTCCTATTTTGAGAGATGGTCGGACGGGGTTCGAGCATTTGCCAGGTGGTTGCGGTCAGAAACCGATCAAGAAAAGGTACCCTCGGAACGATATATTGGTTCGCTCGTTGCCGATTTTCATAGAAATCTCCTTATGGGCGGTATCTTCTTTTACCCAGGTCAGGAAGGTACACCTAATGGAAAATTACGCCTACTGTACGAGGCCGGGCCATTAGCCTTTATCGCACACCAGGCTGGCGGATATGCTTCAGACGGCCGGCAGCCGATTCTGGAGATTAACCCTTTAACGCTTCACCAGCGAGTACCATTTTTTATTGGCAATCGTTCTTTAGTCAGGAAGGCAGAAGCCTTTATTCAAGAGCTAGATGTCAGCAATTGACGACGGTCTCTGGGCATGATATACTTTTTCCAGCCCAATATTAGAAGCTTACTAGGATATCCCCATGGCAGTCGGCGAGACGATATGCATTACTCGTTGATGTCCACCCTTTATATTTTTCTAAAAGAATAACAAATTACTGATTTACTGCTGTCTGAAATACAGGGTGACTCTAAGCTAACAGGTTTCCCTCGGAGCTTGCCTGAGTACTCCCTTGAAGATGGATTGAATTGTGCTAACTGTTGCACATTATTGTGGAGATAGTTGATGGATATTAGCGAACTGCAAATAATGAAATTGAACGAGCTGCGAGATGTAGCCAAGGAGATGAATATTCCTGGCTATAGCAGTACAAAAAAACAACAATTGATTTTTGAGATATTGCGAACTAATGCGATGTCTCAAGGGCACGAATTTCGTGGTGGTCTCTTGGAAATCGTGGAGGATGACAAGCAGACGCTGGGATTCTTGCGGTCTGACAATTATCTTCCGGGGGCAGACGATATCTACGTATCGAATTCACAGATTCGGCGACTCGGTATTCGGACTGGGGATATGGTTTACGGCCAGGTCAGGGTACCAAAGGATAATGAAAAATATTATAGTCTGCTTCGGGTCGAGGCGGTTAACGGTATGGACCCCGAGAAGGCCAAAAACCGGCCTCAATTCGGAAAATTGACCCCAATTTTCCCCTTGGAAAAGATTAGACTAGAGAAAGAGCCTCATATCCTTTCAACGCGAATGATTGACCTGGTATCCCCAATCGGCCGGGGTCAGCGCGGGCTCATCGTTTCACCGCCGAAAGCGGGCAAGACGACAGTACTCAAGGATATTGCGAATGGTATTTCGGCGAATTATAATGACATTCACCTCATGGTGGCTCTGATTGGAGAGCGCCCGGAAGAGGTGACCGATATGCAGCGGTCAGTCGAAGGTGAGGTGATTAGCTCAACATTCGATGAGCCGGTCAAGCAACATTGCCGCGTAGCCGAGATGGCCCTATTCAGAGCAAAGCGACTGGTGGAATCTGGATTAGATGTTGTTGTCCTACTTGACTCTATAACGCGTCTGGCGCGGGCCTATAATCTGACGGTTTCACCGAGTGGCCGGACTCTTTCTGGCGGTCTCGATCCTTCGGCGCTGTATCCTCCCAAACGGTTTTTCGGCGCAGCACGCAACATTGAAGAAGGTGGAAGCCTGACAATTATTGCCACATGCCTGGTGGACACCGGTAGTCGGATGGATGATGTCATCTACGAAGAGTTCAAGGGTACGGGCAACATGGAGTTGCTACTCAGTCGCCGTCTCCAAGAGCGGCGGATATTCCCGGCGTATGACATCGAGCGATCGAGCACTCGACGCGAGGAATTGCTACTATCTGGGGATGAACTTCAACGGGTCTATACGATGCGTCGCATGCTCGCCCATCTGATGGATACACCCGGTTACGACATTAGCAGTGCCACAGGCGCTGTCTTGCAGCGTATGCGCGAGACCAACACAAATTATGAGTTCCTGGAAACTCTTACCAGGGATATGATGTAGGCCAGTTCAACACCATTTTCACTAGCTTAAGTGAATCGAAGATTAAAGAGCGGGCTGTTTCGGCAGCCCGTTTTTGTTGTCCACGGCTGTTGTGATAGCATCTCTCCTCCCGTGAGCAGGACGATGATCTATGGATGATAAAGAGTCAATTCTTCGACGGTATGGAGGGCATCTGGCTTTATTGCTGGTAGCCATTTTGCTGTTCTTCGTGTTGCGAAGTGTGCCGAATGGGGACTTGTTCAATCTTGGTCTAGGGATTTCGACAGACCAGCCATCAGTGGTTGAGGTGCCAGACAAGCGTATCGATCCGCTCGCGGCTTTGCCTGAAGTCGATTTTGCTCCGGCCGATCTATCCGATGTCCCACTTCTTATAAGCAATAACCTTTCTCCCCATCTTAATCCGATAACCTTTGAGGGTAAAAGACCGGAACATACAGTGATAACATACACTGTCCAGGCAAACGATACGCCGATAGGTATTGCTCTGGATTTTGGAATAGAACCCGAAACTTTATTAGGTGGTAACGCGTTCTTAAGCGAAGAAGCGAGCGCCCTTCAAACTGGCAACATATTGATAATATTGCCGGTCGACGGTGTGTTGCATGATGTGCGCGATGGAGACACGCTCGAATATCTGGCCAGTTTATATGGCGTTTCTGTTGACGATATTATTGCCTATGAACCGAACAATCTTGAGTTTCCGTTTCGACTTTACCCGGATACGCAGATAATGGTTCCTGGAGGTACCAGGGAAGTCTGGTTCTGGACCGCGCCACAGGCTCCTTCGAGAGCATCAACTTCTGACTCGACCGGGTCAGGCATTGCGCCTTTGGTCCAGGGAACTGGTACATTTATTTGGCCGATAGGATATCGTCGAATCACCCAGGCATATTGGTATGGGCATCCCGCTATTGATATCGGCGTGCCTGAAGGTTCAGCACTTTACGCCTCAGATACAGGTACTGTTACCTGGGCAGGCTGGAATGTGTACGGATACGGGAATCTAGTTGTCATTAATCATGGGAATGGCTATGAAACCTATTATGGTCATTTGAATGGTATAAATGTATACCCAGGGCAAGTAGTAAATCAAGGCCAACTAATCGGTGCAACGGGCAATACCGGCCGGTCGTCAGGCCCCCACCTGCATTTCGAAATTCGTCTCTACAACAGTATGCTGCAACCGCTGGGTTATTTACGATAGTGGATAGCCTGACGCGCCGATCACCCGATCGCGTAATTGACCGCAGCCAGCCTGGATGTCGATACCCCGACGAACCCGAATGGTGCTCCCAACACCATATCTAGCTAACTCTCGCTGAAATACTGCTACGCGCTCAGGAGTTGGTGGGCGCCCACCATACTCTTTAGTCGGATTAAGCGGGATCAGATTCACATGACACAGCAAGTTTTCTATCAGCTGACCAAGCAGGCGGGCTTGTTTGATGGTGTCATTTACGCCATCAATCAGCGCCCATTCAAAGGTTAAACGACGACCTGTTTGCTGGTTATAGTAATGGCAGGCATCCATAAGATCGGCGATTGGCCACCGCCGGGCTACGGGTATCAACTTGTTTCGTTCATCATCTGTGGCAGCATGTAGAGAGACCGCCAGAGGGGTCTGACGCCTTTCATCTGCATAGCGTCTAATGGCCGGGACCAGGCCGACAGTTGATATAGTAAGCTTGCGAGCGCCGAGGTTGAACCCATCGGAGTGGGTTAAGATATCGAGCGCTTTAATTGTGTTTGAGTAATTGTGGAGTGGCTCTCCCATACCCATAAATACGACGTTGGTTATCTTATCACCTTTTGAAGCCAATTCGCGAGCAAAAAACATTACCTGCCTGACGATCTCACCGGTTGTCAGATTGCGAGTAAAGCCCATCTGTCCGGTCGCGCAGAATACACAACCCATCGCGCAGCCCGCCTGTGTGCTGATACATAGCGTTCGTCGTTTTTCATACATCATCAATACAGTCTCGATGTAATTGCTTGCTTCCAGGTTGAAGAGAGCTTTTGTTGTCTGGTTATCCTGGGAGTATTGGATTTCAACTGGCTCCCGAATATCCAGGGAAGTAGTATTGACTAATTGACTACGAAAGGGCAAAGGCAAGTTGGTCATTTCTTTCATTTCGACAGTCAAATGCTGATACAGCCATTTCCAAAGTTGGATAGCCCGATAGTCAGGCTGGCCCATATCTTTTACGAGCGACTGAAGTTCTTCGAGGCTGAGATCGTACAAATCCAAATCTTCGCTCATTGCCAGTTATCCGGCTGCCCTGCTTGCAAGAAACCGGATAATTCGAAGAGATCGGAGAATATCCAATCTGGCTGAACACGGGAATCTACCAAGTCGTTTCGGCTACTTATCCCGGAAAGGAGCAGTACGGTCCTCAGTCCGGCCGAATGACCCCCGGCAATGTCCGTATTTAGTCTGTCTCCGACCATTACCGTATCGGATAGATTGCCATTCAAACGTCGAATTGCTTCGTCGAATATGGTCCGGTTCGGTTTGCCGATAATAATAGGTTTAATGCCAGTTGCAGTCTCAAGGAAGGACAAGATGGATCCAGCCCCAGGCATCGGTCCGATTTCTGTCGGAAAGGTCACGTCTGGATTGGTGCCCACAAAAGTTGCACCCAGGTTAATGAATTGGCTTGCGCTGGCTAGCTGTCGGTAGCATACATCTCGGGTCATACCTACAACCACATAATCTGCTTCTTCGTTGGTCGGGACCATAAGCTCAGTGTCTATTAACTCAAAGCCTTGGTCGTGAAGGGCAGTCCGCAATCCGTTCTCGCCAACGACATAGATTACCGCCCCATCTGGACTCTTTTGCTTTAGGTAAAGTGCGGTAACTTCTGCCGAAGTTAGAATATCTGAAACAGAAATATTTATGCCGAAACCGGCTAACTTTGCCGCATAATCGGATGAAACCTTGGTGGCGTTATTCGTCGCTAAGACGAAATTTATTTGTAACTGGCGGATAGTGGTGAAAAATTCTGCCAACCCAGAAACGGGCGTGTCGCCATGCCAAAGAACCCCATCCATGTCTAATATCAAATTACGGATCTTTTCGTTGCTACAATTCATAACAGTTTATTATACCTTATGCCTATTAGTAGAGTAGCCAGGGTATTCGAGGCTTTTCGCTCTATAATCTGCCAAAAAGCGTTGGTGGGTCATTTGACCAGTGTTATAATGCTTAAACAAGTAGTTGTCTGAGAATAGGTGAAGCTACAGGTGTAAATTACCCAGATCGTCCGGTTGATCAATCATTTATGTCAAAACTTTCAAGGTTCTGGTTGGTTGGGCTTGTATGGCTGGGAGCCGGCCTGCGATTTCATAGCCTATTCTTCAATTCTTTTAGCGCTGACGAAGCATTATTTGCTTCTTGGGCCCGACTAATAGCAGTTTGGCAAGACCCACTCCTGGCGGGTCAGATCGTGGATAAACCTCCCCTGTTGTTTTATTCTCAAGCCGTTTTCTACCCTCTTCTTGGCGCCGTTGAATGGGCAGCTCGAATGCCAAATCTAATTGCCTCGCTGTTGCTTATTCCTATGACAGGTTTATTGGCCTGGTTCTTGTTTCGCGAAGAAATCACAGCGCTTCTTGCTGCGGCCTTCGTAACCTTTTCACCACTGGCCATACAGTTTAGCGCTACCGCATATACCGATCCTCTTTTAACCATCTTACTTTTAGCATCTCTCTTACCAACGGTAAGCAGTAGCCGTGGCCAGGCAGCTGGTTATAGACCTCTGGATACCGTTACAGGTGCTGGCATCTTTTTTGGCCTGGCCACCGCCACGAAATATCAGGCCTGGTTGTTCCTGCCACTGATTGTCGGTTTGGCCCTTTTCAAGGGGTGGAAATGGCGTGCATGGCGGAATTGGCTGATTGGCCTGGGAGGTATCCTGACACTGGTTGTTGCCTGGGATGTTGTACGAACAGGCCAAATCACCTTGATTGGTGAACAATTGAATTCCTATGGCGGTTTGCGCCTAGCCTGGTCTTGGGAACTCTGGCCCCGCCTCGAAGCCTGGGTAAAACTTTGGGCCTATCTCATCGATTCTCCATTGTTATTATTCGCTCTGTTATTGGCCTTGCCTCTCTTCTTCGCTCTGCTGATATTCGAAGTGGATCGTGCGTCCTCTCTAGACCAGATGCTGGTCATTTTTTTTCTTGGTTACTTTGCCTTTCATTGGTTCCTGGCCATTCCAACCTGGGAGCGGTACTTACTACCTATATTACCTATCGTTGGATTGGTCTTAAGCAGGTTTGTATTTCGACTCTTTTACTTCTTCCTGCCATCCGTACCTTTGGTTACTGAATATAAGTACGTGTTCCGGCGTCTGGTATGGCTTGTACCAATCCTACTTGTCTTGGTGCAGGCGCCTTCGGTCATCAATGCCTACTATGGCCGGCTCCCGGTCGGAGGCTCGCCGAAGGCCGACGAAGGCGCAGCGCAAGTGGCCAACGCCTTAGAAGATGCGCCTTACGGAACGGTTCTTTACGATCACTGGTATAGTTGGCAATGGCGTTATCATCTTCTCGACAAAAAGGTTTATGTCAGTTGGTTCTCCGATCCTGATGCTCTGATAGATGATCTTTCAGCATTTGCCTCACGGGAAAATCTGAATTATCTGGCTGTGCCGAACGGCGCCGAGTCAATGCCCGTTCTACGCCGGCTCTCCCAGGGAGGTTTCTCTCTTCAACCTATAAACCTACCCGACCAACCGAATGATGACCCGATGATTCTTTTGTATAGGATTGATACTGATTAGGCGAAGGCGAATTGACAAATCTTACCGGTCATGGAACCAATACGATGATCACCCAACTGAAGCGCGTTGGATGGATTATGGCTCCATTGTTCCTGGTGGCGACCATAGCGGTAATTTTTTTCAACCGCTTACTGTTAAGCAATCTTCTTCTGGCCCGGGGTGATCCATTCCTCTATTTCTATCCATATTGGGAAATGGCGGCCGAGGCTGTGCGCTCGGGTCGTATTCCCTTGTGGAACCCGAATATCTTCATGGGGGCGCCTCTTTTGGCCAACAGCCAGGTCGGATTATTCTATCCTCTTAATTGGCTGGTGTGGTTCCTGTTTTCAACCCCAAACGCCTATAACGCCAGTGTATTCATTCACGTGATGGTTGGTAGCATTGGCGCCTATTTCGCCGCACGGCAGGGACTCAACCTGACCAGACCGGCCGCTCTCTTGGCTGCCTTACTTTTTGGTCTTGGAGGCTATTTCACGGCCCAGGTTGAACATATTAACCAACTTCAGGGCATGGCCTGGCTTCCCTGGTTCCTGGTTGCCCTCTCTATGTGGGATAGTAAAGAGGTAGATTGGCGTTCGACCCTTAAGTTGACTGTCGCCATGGCGGCCTTAATTACACTTCAGTTCCTCGCTGGCCATATGCAGGCTGTTCTTATTTCCACTGTTTTTGTTTTCGTTTGGCTAATGGTTCAATTTGTTGCCGGTATCAGGCAGCCTGTGCAGGAATCGTCGCTGAAGCAAGCCCGAGTCAAATATCTCATTGAAGCCTTTATCGCTCGATTTGCTCCATTGTTCGCGTCGATGATACTGAGCGGCATGATTGCTGCGGTACAGTTGATCCCTACTATTGAACTCATTCAACATTCCAGCCGGCAAGGTGGCTTGTCACCTAATGAGGCTTTATCTTTTTCACTGCATCCCTTATTGCTTTCCCGGGCACTCTTACCAAATCATGATGGGCCATTATTTATTGAATATGTTACGGTGTTGCCTCTCACAGCCTTGTTGCTGTCGGTTATTGGCGTCTGGTTCGGGAAAAAGCGTTTGGTGGTCATTTCACTTTTGATTATTGCCGCCCTCGGGTTGTTCATGGCTCTGGGTATTTTCAACCCGGTTAATCAAATAGTGGTTCGAATACCGGGTTTTAACCTTTTTCGTGTACCTGCCCGGTGGTTAGTGCTTTATGCGATGGCCATGGCTTTGCTAGCCGGAGTCGGACTGGATGAGTTAATGGCGCAATGGTGGCAGGATCGATCAGTGGCCGATGGAACTATAAATAGGCCTCTGATTGCCGGGATTCTGATAATCGCGGTCCTGATAATATGGGCTTTCGTTTCAGTTCCCCTCGCGGGCTTCATCCCAATTGGAGCGGAAGCGACCGCTGTTTGGCCATCCGGCAAATCCCTGTTTGCCTGGTTGGCCGAATTGTTATTGGCTATTTTGCTGATAATTTTTGCTACGAAGTCAGCGCGTCTAAGAGGAGTTATTGGCCTCGGGTTAGTACTGATGGCCGTTCTTGCCCTTTTCGCCGGAACCCGGAACCTCCCTTATAACAATCCTACTACACCTGAAGCCTACTTCGATCCGCGACCACCATCGCTTCGTCTTCAAACAGACGAGATATGTGCTGTGGATAGTGATAATTGTGGATCAATACCTGGCCGTTTGCTTAGCCTCTCAAACATTTTCTTTGATGTTGGTGACCAGCCCGAAATTGACACGATTTATTCAGACTTGCTAACGAAGACCGCACAATACGATTACACAGTGGCTATAAAACACAAGGAGATAATAGCTCCAAATCTACCAATGATTTACGATTTGTCGTCAGTAGATGGCTTTGATGGCGGTATCTTACCGATGCAAACCTACAATGATGTGACCAGTTTGATGTTGCCAGAAGGCGTTATTTCATCCGACGGTCGCCTGCGAGAACACCTGTCGTCGGTTCCAGACGAGCGTTGGCTTGATCTCTTTAATGCTGAATATGTGATCACCGACAAAGTTGGGGATGTTTGGCAAAAGGATGTTTTTTTTGATCTCCAGTTCCCCACAATTATCTCAGATGAGACCGGCTCTGTTGGTATTGGTTACGTTCAGCCATTTGAAGCGACCGAGTTATGGCTGTTGGTTGAGGGCGATCCTGGTTCCGTCGATATGTCATTTCAAGATGGCGATTCAAGGGAACTTGAGTATTTATGGGCAGAGGAGAATCGACTACGCGTTGTTTGGACTGATCCGGGTGTGCCTGAAGAAATTACGCTTAATCCATGTGGTTCAGTCATTGATTTCGCGGCAGATTGTAATGATCCTTGGCAACTGTTAGCGCTGGCGCTCGTCGATACGCGCGATGGGACGTTTCAGCCGTTAGTGGCCGGCGATTATCGTCTCATCCACTCCGGAGATGTCAAAATATATCAGAATTTGGATGTTCTACCGCGAGCGTTTCTCCTGAATGAGTGGGATTATTCAGGGTCCACCAATGAGACCATAGAAATCATGGGTGATCCCCATTTTGATCCTCGGCGTTTGGCTATCCTGCAAGGGGAAGGTCCGAAGGTTTCAGCAGAAAAAGGTGTTGGAGAGGCCAGGATAATCACGTATGAACCGGAAAGGGTTGTCATCGGCGTCGAGAGCGATCAAGATAGCTTGCTGATCCTGACGGATTCTCACTATCCAGGTTGGAAGGCGACAATTGACGGTACATCCACTTCCATTTATGAAGCTGACATATTGTTTAGGGGTGTAGTCATACCGGCCGGTGAACATATCGTCGAGTTTACTTTCGAGCCAGAGACCTATATGATCGGCCGGATAATATCACTCGCCGGTTTATGTCTGTGGTTAATTCTGGTTTTGGCTGCCTTCTGGCCGAAGCAATTACCCTGGGAATCTACGATTTAGCCCGGTTGATCGGGGATTAGGAAGCGAAAAGATGGGTGATGACCGTTGATGCAACGCCGCCAATACTCTGCATTAAGGCGACCTGAGCATCAGGCACCTGGCATTCACCTGCGCGATTGGTAAGCTGTAGCACAATTTCACATGTTTGGTAGATAGCCGAGGCACCAATTGGGTGCCCACGTGCCTTTAACCCACCCAGGGTGCAGATAGGTATCCGCCCCTGGAGAGATATTTCTCCATCGGCCGCCAATCGCCAACCTTCACCAGGTTGTGCAAAACCAACCGCTTCCATGGCCAGGCAAGCCATGATTGAGAACGCATCGTGGACTTCAAAAAGGTCTACGTCGTCGATGGAAAATGGCGTTGCCTCAAACACCTTTTTTGAAGAGATCTTGGCAGCTTCAAGGTTGAGGGGGTTTTTCCGGTCAGCCATCCTGAAGCGATCGGTAGCCACCTCAGATGCGACCAATTTCACCGAATGTTGGCCGCGTCCCAAATTGGAATTGGTTGGCGCCAGGACAACAGCAGCGGCTCCCTCACAAATTGGCGAACAATCAAGTAAGCGGATCGGCGGCGTGATAATCCTCGATCTCATTACATCATCTACAGTTATCTGTCGGTACCGAAACAAAGCATTAGTATTGTGCAAGGCGTTCGCATGGGCATTTACTGAGAAACGAGCGAGGGCGTCTGGTGGTGGATCATGCTTCTTGCAATAGATCTTCATTATCCGTGCATTTTGGCTTATCAGGGTGGCGCCATCGGGTACTTCTAATTGAGAATCCAGCGCTTTGGCCAGGGCAGGGGTGGCGCCACCGGTCATTTTTTCAACCCCGACTATCAGGACAACATCGACTTTGCCACTAGCAATAGCCAGGTAGCCAACCCGCAGAGCGGCTGCTCCGGCAGCGGTCGCCGCCCGAATTTGCAATGCTTCTATGCCCCACAATCCTGCTTCATCAGCGATCAGTGCGGCGATATGCTTCTGATGCTGCAACTCATCGCTCAGCATATTTCCGACATACAAGGCATCGACATGGTCTACGCCGGCATCATTCAGAGCCATCAGGGCGACTTTGGCGCCGAGTTGACGAAGACTTTCATCATATACTTTCTTTACGGGTAGTTGGCCAATTCCGACAATACTAACCGATCTCATTCTCGACCTCGCAGTTGACAACTTACGGCTAATTCAAGATAATCTTCTCGATACCCGCGATTATACCGAAACAAAGCCACAAACATTAATTTAGCTGCTGTACAAGATCAAGGGACTTAGTAATGAAGCCACCACCATTTGAGTACCTTGCCCCTAGTTCGCTTCCTGAAGCATTAGATATTCTTTCCGAAAATGGAGACGATGCTAAGGTACTTGCTGGAGGACAGAGCCTGGTTCCGGCGATGAATTTTCGGCTTGTAGAGCCTGCCTTGCTGGTCGATCTGAACGGCTTGGATGACTTAAGCTATGTGACCAAGGAAGCTAGCGGTGAGATAAGAATTGGGGCTATGACGAGGCAGCGGACGATTGAACGGGATTCCCTGGTTGAAGCGGCGCTCCCGTTGCTGTCCGAAACAATGCCCAATATTGCCCATTCACAAATAAGAAATCGCGGAACGATTGGCGGAAGCCTGGTTCATGCTGATCCGGCAGCAGAATTGCCAATGATTATGGTTGCTTTAGACGCCCGATTCAGGTTACGGCGATCAGCTAGTGAACGATGGATTTCTGCCGCCGATTTTTATCAAGGACTTTTCTCTACGGACTTAGCAGATGATGAGATCAT
The DNA here is from genome assembly GCA_035527655.1 of Patescibacteria group bacterium. Lineage (GTDB taxonomy): Bacteria > Chloroflexota > Anaerolineae > Promineifilales > Promineifilaceae > UBA11865. Next base: position 36,360 of record DATLAB010000033.1, read on the forward strand.
GGTTGAAGTGGCCATCCCCCCGCTCAAAGCAAATGCCGGCACGTGCTTTGTCGAGTTCGCTCGCCGTAAGGGGGACTATGCTTTACTTGGTGTAGCAGCTATTCTATCCCTTGACGATATGGGAATTTGTCGTGAAGCTCGAATTGTATATCTCAATGCGGGGGATATGCCTATCGTTGCCAGGGTTGCGGCCGACTTAATTAATGGCGAAAAACCTACTCCGCAACTTTTCGTAGAAGCTGCTAACCATGCGATTGAGAATGAAATTACACCTATGGGGGATATTCACGCTTCTGTTCCTTATCTCCTTCATTTAGCGAGAGCATTGACGGTTCAAGCGCTGAATCAAGCAGCCATAAGGGCCACTCCCTTGCTCGGGAAATAGGAAAAGGGACACGGCAAAAGAATGACCAATTCACAAACGCTACGACTTACCGTCAACGGAGAGGTCTATGAACGGAAAGTGGAGCCCAGGATGTTGCTCAGCGACTTTCTGCGACATGAACTTGACTTGACCGGAACCCATGTTGGTTGCGAGCAGGGGGCATGTGGAGCTTGCACTATTCTACTTGACGGTCTTCCAGTTCGCTCTTGCCTTATTTTCGCAATCCAGGCTTCGGATCGAGAATTGACAACTGTTGAAGGACTTGCCCGTAGGCAGCCGGATGGTTCAGAGAGCCTTCACCCTATCCAAGAGTCCTTTTGGGACGCCCACGGTTTGCAATGCGGTTTCTGTACACCGGGTATACTGTTAACTCTGGTTTCCTACCTTGAAGAAAACTCAAACCCAACTGAGATTGAAATTCGAGGAGCAATTTCGGGAAACCTTTGTCGTTGTACCGGATATCATAATATTGTTGAAGCTGCCTTACTTGCTGCTGAAAGAATGCGTCATGGAGAAAGGTAAGGGATCTGATGATGAAGATACCGGATTCACCGCCGTTGTTATCGCTTGCCAACAGCTTGCGGTCGGGCGAATTATCTCTTCATGAATACCTGGCTCAGTTGGAACTTCAGTTTTTACAATGGGAATCAGAGGTAAAAGCTTTTCTTCCTGAAGAAGGGCGATTTGAACGACTGCGACGTCAAGCGTTAGGTTTGATGGAGCGCTATCCACACCCCATTAACCGTCCTCCCTTATTTGGCTTGCCTGTTGGGATAAAGGACATCTTCAATGTGGATGGTTTTGAGACGAGAGCAGGAAGCAAGATTCCGCCGGAAGAGCTTGGAGGGCGCGAGGCTCAGAGTGTAACCAGATTAAAAGAGGCTGGAGCCTTGATAGCCGGGAAATCGGTAACCACTGAATTCGCCTACTTCGCCCCTGGGCCAACCCACAACCCCAACAATTTTGACCATACGCCCGGAGGATCTAGTAGTGGCTCTGCTGCGGCCGTTTCGGCAGGATTGTGCCCAGTCGCGCTGGGTACACAAACCATTGGTTCGATCATTCGCCCGGCTGCATTCTGTGGTGTGGCTGGTTACAAGCCAAGCTATGATCGTATATCTAAGTATGGTGTCATCCCGCTCTCGCCTTCGCTAGATCACATTGGCGTGCTTGCCACGGACATTGCCGGCATTGAACTCTTAGCCAGCCAGTTATGTCCCGACTGGCAGATAGTTGTACGGGAGACGAAGCCGGTATTAGGCATACCGGAAGGTCCATACATGAGACATGCGACCACAGAAGGCATAACAAGTTTTCGTAATACCTGCAAGCGCCTGGAAGAAAACGGTTGTGAGATTAGATCAGTTTCGGTAATGGCGGACTTTGATGAGATAAGCGATCGCCATCAGATAATACTGGCAGCGGAAGCAGCCCAAGTGCATTCTCAATGGTATTCTGTTTATCGGGATAGGTATCATCCAAAGACGGCAGCTCTTATTGAAAGGGGGCGGGAGATAGCTGTTGGTCGTTTAGCCGAAGCCATGACCGGACGGCGTCAGTTGAGAAAATCGCTTACAGATGTGATGGATGATTGTGGAATTGATCTATGGATATCGCCATCGGCAACCGGACCAGCACCACAGGGCCTTGCCAATACAGGGGATCCCATAATGAACCTTCCCTGGACTCACAGTGGGCTTCCTGCGGTAAATTTACCAGCTGGCAAGAATGAAGAGGGGCTGCCAATGGGCTTGCAAGTGGTAGGTCGTTGGTATGAAGATGAAGCGGTCCTGGAATGGTGTGCTCAATTGGAGTTTATGATTCAGTCAGAACCGTAGATCTGTCAGTACCGATCGGCTTGATCCACAGCGAACTAGGCCGATTTCATATTTGAAACATCCTAGGAATTGATCAATGAGTGAAACACGCAGTGAAGTGAGATCGGGAGCCTATTATGATTCAGTCATGTTGATGCAGCTGCAGCGATCTTTGTCAGAACTCCCGGGAGTGGAGGATGCCGGCGTGATTATGGCCACTCCGGCCAACTGCGAGATCCTGACTGCAAGTGGATTACCAATCGATAGTTCGGCCGGTCCAGATGATTTGCTTATTGTGATAAGAGCTGAAGATTCAGATTCAGCCGAAGGAGCACTTGACCAAATCGACGAATTACTGGCTCGCCGCCGTAGTAGTGCGAGTCATGCCTTTCGACCACGAAGTCTGGAAAGCGCTGTGAAGCAGCTACCTGATTCCCAATGGGTTCTAATTTCAGTTCCAGGGCGATATGCGGCTGGCGTTGCCCAAGATGCCTTAGCTCTGGGTCGAAATGTTTTCCTCTTTTCCGACAATGTGTCTCTGGAGGAGGAAATCAAGCTGAAAAACATGGGCCGCGATCAAGGATTGCTGGTGATGGGCCCAGACTGTGGGACGGCAATTATCGGTGGCGTCGGCTTTGGTTTTGCCAATCGTGTCCGCCAGGGAAAAATCGGATTATTAGGCGCTTCAGGTACCGGAATGCAAGCAATTAGCAGCTATATTCACAATAAAGGAGGCGGTATTTCGCAGGCTATCGGGACAGGTGGGCGTGACTTGAAGAGAGAAGTGGGCGCGATGGCTGCCCATCAGGGACTGGATCTATTGGCTCGCGATTCAGAATCAGAAGTCATTGTTATTGTCTCCAAACCACCACATCCAGAAGTTGCCGCAGCGGTATTGAACCATGCTGCAAAGAGTGGAAAACCTGTCGTTGTAGATTTTATTGGCCAGGCGCCGCCAGCAAAACGACTTGGTAACCTGCACTTTGCGGTTAGCCTACAGGATGCGGCCGATCTGGCCGTTTCCCTCTCCAGCGCATCAGCTGAAGCTGGTGTCGATATTTTAACCGTACCGGCATCAGATGAAAAAGCACCTCGCTATATACGTGGGTTATTTTCTGGAGGTACGCTGGCCTACGAAGCTGTTTTGGCCCTATCCAGTGTAGTTTCTCCGGTATACTCCAATGCAGCGGTCTACGAATGGCAGCAATTAGCCGATGTGATGGTTAGTCAAAAGCATACAATTATAGATATGGGAGAGGACGATTTTACCCAGGGTAGGCTGCACCCCATGATGGACAATGATTTGCGATTGCGTCGCCTTCGACAGGAGGCGGCTGATCCCGAAGTTGGTGCGATAATTCTGGATTTAGTACTGGGTGAAGGATCCCATCCAGATCCAGCTTCAGAGATCGCTCCCGTGATTGAGGAAGCAATAGACATCGCTAAGAGAAATGGTCGAAACTTGGAAATCGCTGCCATTGTCATCGGCACTGATGAAGATTCTCAGATAATTGAAGAGCAAACAACTAAAATAGCCACGGCCGGCGCGATGGTTTTTAACAACACCTCCGATGCTGTTTACTACGTGAGTACCTTTTTGCCAGTCCCAAAAGAGCCGAATATGATGCCCCTTTCGTTAGCTGCTTTTGCCCGCTCTGTCGCCGTCATAAACGTCGGTTTAGAAGTCTTTTTTGACAGTCTGGAGATTCAGGGCGCTTCGGTTGTCCAAGTTGATTGGCGTCCTCCGGCCGGCGGCAATGAAAAGCTCATGTCGCTGCTTTCGCAATTAAAATATGCCCACTAAATAAGATTATCTGCTGAACATTATCAGATGAATCTGACGCCGGTAATGGAATGAATGAAGTTTTATCACCAATCCAAAATCTACTGGAGCCAGCTAGGAGAATATTTATATGAAGAACATCAATGAAGCGAATGAAATTGCGGTGGAACGGATGATGACGGCCCGTCCCATGCTAACCGGGATTGAGATAGCTCAAGATGTGATTCCAGGTATGCGGAAGAATCTATTGCTGCATGCCGGCCCACCGATTGAGTGGCCGCGTATGTCTGGCCCTCTACGAGGCGCTGTAATCGGCGCTCTAATTTTTGAGGGTTTGGCCAGTAATGAACAGGCAGCGGTGGGGATGGTTGAAGCTGGCGAGATAGATTTTGCTCCTTGCCACCATCATAATACGGTTGGTCCAATGGCCGGGGTAACATCAGCTTCAATGAAGGTCTACGTTGTAGAAAACCTGACCCACGGGAACAAAGCTTACTCAAATCTGAACGAAGGCTACGGAAAAGTCCTTCGTTATGGTGCATATAGCGAAGAGGTTCTCAATAAACTGCGCTGGATGAATGAGGTAATGGGCCCCCTTTTGGCCGACGCCTTAGCCACGAGTGAGGGGGTCGATATCCGGGCGTTACTAGCCGAAGCTTTGCATATGGGTGACGAAGGGCACAATCGCAATAAAGCTGGTTCGCTGCTCTTCCTCAAACAGCTATCACCGCTGATTGCTACTGTTGCCGAGGATAATCAGGTAGAAGCGGAAGTCATGCAATTCCTCGGAGATAACGCCTTGAGCGTCCTTAATCCGGTCATGGCCGCCTGCAAAGCAATGGCAGATGCAGGTCATGGGGTCGAAGGCAGCTCCATGGTTACTGCGATGGCCCGCAATGGAACTGATTTCGGGATCCGGGTTAGTGGCTTAGGTGATCAATGGTTTGTCGGTCCGGCCGGCATACCAGCCGGATTATACTTCCCCGGTTTCACCAGTGAAGATGCCAATGCTGACATTGGCGACAGTACAATCACTGAGACAGCAGGGATTGGGGCTTTCGCAATGGCGGCCGCACCGGCAATTGTAACCTTCATCAGCGGCTCGCCACAGGATGCACTCAATGCTACGCTAGAGATGTATGAGATTACTATAGCTGAACACAAATACTTTTCGATTCCCATGCTTGAATTTCAGGGGACGCCAACCGGTATTGACATACGCAAGGTAGTAGAACTGGGGTTAACTCCCCGGGTCAATACCGGAATTGCTCACAAAGAAGCGGGTATTGGTCAGATCGGCGCCGGCTTGGTGCGTCCACCGATGACAATATTTGAGCAGGCTCTGGTGGCTTACGCGGAAAAATATTTGGGCAGCTAAAAATATCTAACGCGACTTATTAGCAGGAAGGAATAGCCATGAAATATATTGATCTTACGATTCCACTTGGTCTTGGAACACCTGCATGGCCAACTTATGAGCCCTTGCAAATCAAGTACTTTAAGCGGCTGGCGCCAAACGGCGCTAATGGCCAGGTTGTTACCCATAGCAACCATGTTGGCACTCACCTGGATGGTGAAATCCATTTCTACACACCAGGTAAGGATATCGCCTCGCTTGATTTTGATTTCCTGACCGGTGATGCGGCGATTGCCGACCTAAGTGATGTATGCGGCGACTATGATGTCTACACTCCTGAGATGATAGAAGAACGCGTTGAAGTGCGATCGAATGACATATTGATCATTCACACTGGATATCACCATTTTGGTTGGGACCAGCCTTATGGCAATGAGGTCCGATATATGGTTATGCATCCTGGGCCTGATGCTCGTTTTGCCAGGTGGTGTCAGGAAAAAAACCTAAAGTGGATTGGTGTTGACTGTGGCAGCGCAGACCATCCCATGAATACAAAAATAAGGGATTGGATGCCGGCTCAGATGCAACAGGCTGATGATCATTTTAGAGCTAAATATGGTATGCCTCTGGCGGATTACTTTACACCCGATATGTATCAAATGATGCATCTCTGGATGTTTGATAAGGGAATAATTCACGCGGAGTGCGTCGGCGGTGATATTGACCTTCTTGTCAATCGACGGGTTCAGGTAGGATGTTTCCCCTGGCGATTTGTAGATGGCGAAGCGAGTATAGCTCGAATAGTAGCGATGGTGGATGATGAAGAGTACGTATCACTAATGGAAAAAAAATCACTTTTACCCAAGACAAAGTTTGGAGATTGTTACGATCCGGTCCATGTCGAACGCCTAGGTGGCCGGGGGCGTGTTTTTTAACAGGATAAGGATGCTATACATTAAGTCAGATAAAGTAAGATAGCGAAGGAGTAACAAATGGAGCGGGGTAAGTTCATAGAAACACTGATGCAAGCAAAATGGTATGATCTCACCCAAGGATGCAGTATTTTTACACCCCCGTGGCCCGGTGAAAAAGCCCTTGAAGTGCATTTTTTCAAACGCCTTACCGGGGCATATGGAGGAGGGCAAGGGGCGAATGGCCAATTAATTGAATGGAGCAATACGGTTGGCACTCACCTTGTCGGTGAGCGTGCCTTTCACTCAGGAGGTCGCGCTATCTCGGACATTCCGTTGACTGACCTCTGTGGAACAGGGGTTATTGTTGATTTATCAGATGTGGTATCTGATTACAGCCTCTACACCCCGGAAATGATTACCGATCGCGTGCAGGTTAAGGAAGGGGATATTCTTATAATTAACACGGGCTATCATAAATATGCCTGGGATCAGCCAGATGTATACAATGAAAAAGCCCAGGGTGGCATCGATAATAAGGAGTTTGGTTTTCTGGTTCGTCATCCAGGACCGTCACCAGAATTTTTCCCGTGGGCACTGAAAATGAAATTGAAAGTGATAGGCGTGGATTGTGGTTGTGCCGAGCATCCGATGAATACAAATCTCAGGACCATGCATGCCCGTGAATTTGAAAAAGCAGAAGAAAAATTGCTAGAAGAGCATGGCGCAACCTGGGATGAAATGTTTCCTCCTGAGGAATATTACGAATTAACCCACTTGAAATTGCCTGCAGCCCACCTGCTTTTTACCGAGTCGATTGGTGGTGAGATAGACAATCTCAACAATCAACGCGCCTGGATTATGATCCAACCGATTCCGTTTATGGAAGTTGAAGCTGCCTGGTGCCGAACTGTGGCAGTCCAACCACCAGACAATATGGAAGAAGACGAATTCTCTGATTTTATGGAGTCGGCCGAGATGCTGGATCTGACCCTGCCATTTAGTGTTCAGACGCCACAATGGGCAAATTATGTGCCCTTGAGCGTCACCTACAATAAACGCGTGGGAGGTCAATATTTTGGCATGGGTCGTAATGGATCCATCTGTAGAGCAAGTTTTCATCTGGCATCACACATGGATGGGGAGAAGCATTTTTGGGCAGCAGGCCGGACAATTGGTGAAATGCCATTTGATTACTGGATAGGTCCGGGAGCGATCGCGGATATTTCCGAAATGGTTAGCAATTCCAGCGTTTATACTCCTGAAATGGTAGAAAGTGTGGTTGATGTTAGAGAGAGTGATATATTAATAATTAAAACGGGCTGGTATGATTACGGCTGGAACAGTCCTAATTCGGATGAATTCAGATATATGATTAAGCATCCGGGTCCATCACCTGATTTTGCCGATTGGTGTCTGGAAAAGAAAATCAAGTGGCTGGGAGTTGATTGCGTCGCCATGGAGCATCCCATGAACACTATCCAGCGAACCTGGCATCCAAAAACGTTTGCCGAAGCTAATGATAAGCTAAAGGCAGACTTTGGTGAGGACTGGGATGAAATGTATCCGCTAGATAAATATTATCAGGATATGCATCTAAATCTTTTTCCGAAGGGGATTATCCATGCGGAAAACCTCGGAAGCGATTTAGCACAAATTACGAGCGGGCGATATTTTATCGGTAGTTTCTTACAGAAGGGGATGGAAACGGCATCAATGTGGGGTCGTTTTGTCGTCTTTAGAGATCGATAAACGTAGGTACTTCGCTTTGGATTAGATTGCCAGCTAATATCTATTGGACTGACCGGAGAGATATTTGGATTTGCCGATACGAGACAGAGTTGGTGGAAGAGCTTCTTGATCCAGTTGTTCGATCGCTTTTTTAGGTCATTTGGAACCAGATAAATAATGATGGAACTGCAGAACTTATCCATACTTGTCATCGATGATGAAATGCAGATGTGCCGCTTACTCGAATCGATATTCAAAGCCGAGGGTGCCCGTGTGGAGACTGCTCGCTCGGGCTCATTGGGGTTGGTGAAGTTGCCTCTCTGCCAGCCTGATCTTATATTGTTGGACATATTAATGCCTGGGGAAGACGGGATAGAAATTTGTCGTCAAATCAGAGACGCGTCAACGGTCCCAGTTATTTTGTTAACGGCATTGAGTGGGGGGAACCATATCGTTCGTGGGCTTGATGCAGGCGCCGATGACTATATAGTTAAACCTTTTGAGCGAGCGGTGCTCCTTGCTCGATGTCGTGCCGTTCTTCGTAGAGGATCTTCCTTGATTGAGGAGGATGCGAAACTTGCCTATAATGATGGTTATTTACTGATCGAAATCAGCGCAAGAAAGGTGATGGTAGCAAATCAAGCGGTGAACCTGAGCGCCACGGAATTTAAACTGTTGGCTTATTTACTTAGGCATGCGGGAAAAACATGTACTTTCGAAGATATTTTAGAGATTGTCTGGGGGGAACCATACCGGTTTAGTGCGCAATATGTTCATGTATATATTTGGCACCTTCGCCGGAAATTAGAACCGGATCCCAAACAACCCCGCTATCTAATCAGTGAGCACGGTGTTGGCTATAGGTTTGAATTGTTGAATTCAGAAAGATGACAATTGGTCAGAGAAAATGACGAAATATGGATTTTTGGAATAAGGTTGTTCTTGTTACAGGTGCGTCACGAGGGATTGGCCGGGCGGTTGCCAAAGGATTTGCCGATGCAGGTGCGATTGTGGCCGTCCATTACCACAATAATCGTGCTGCGGCTGAAGAAACGTTGGCCGCCTTGGCCGGTGACTCGCACCGGCTGTTCTCTGCTAATCAAGGGAATCCAGATGAAGTTCGTACCCTGGTTTCAGAAGTATTGTCCACTTTCGGTAGGATTGATATCCTGGTGAACAATGCCGCCGTATATGTTGAACATAAACTAGATAGTGCTTCAAGTGATGACTGGCTTATGGCCTGGAGTAAAACGATCGAGGTCAATTTGCTGGGACCGGCTAATGTTACCTACTGGGTAGCGCGTCATATGATTAGCCAGGGTGGTGGTCAAATCGTTAATGTCTCGTCAAGAGGCGCTTTCCGCGGTGAGCCAGATGCGCCTGCTTATGGGGCCAGTAAAGCCGGACTGAATGCGATGAGCCAGTCTTTAGCTAAGGCATTGGCACCTCACAATATTTACGTCTATGTTGTCGCACCTGGGTGGGTGGAGACAGATATGGCAGCAGAGTCGATGTCTGGTCCGGCGGGTGACCAGGTTCGCGCACAAAGCCCGCTAAATCGCATAGCTACACCCGATGAAGTGGCCAGAACCATTCTCTTTCTTGCTTCCGAGGGAACTGAGTTCCTCACCGGCTGTATTGTCGATATTAACGGCGCCTCCTATCTGCGCAGCTGACCAGTTGTGGGTTGTCTGCAGATAGTAACCTTAAGAGCATTAACTATCAGTAGTACCAACTGCACCAGAACGAACCCAAAAATCCCTGAAATTTGTGAAATTAAAAGATATATTCGTATTTCGATTGTGTAGTAATGGGCAATGTCGCTTCCGGTTTCCGGCCGCTGCTAATAATGACCTGAGTATTCAGTGCCCACATTGCGGTTCTGAGACATCAGTCATTAGGGATATCCAGTCGAGTATGGATACGCGTCTACTGGTCGATACCTCTGGTTGGCCAAGAATTGACGCGTTCCTTGATAATATCCGAAGTAGTTACAACGTTGGATCAATATTTCGCACGGCCGACGGGGCCGGTATTGGTCATCTTTACCTGGGTGGAATTTCTCCAACCCCGGAACATCCAAAAGTGGCAAAGACCGCACTTGGCGCTGATAGGACGGTAGCATGGAGCTATCACAGGAATGGCCTCGAGGAAATAATGGATCTTAAAGAACGTGGGTGGAGGGTGTTGGCTCTTGAAGGTGGGCTAAAAGCCCAGCCTATTTTTGAATCTGAATTAGCCTCTGGAATCCAACCGATAGTGTTTATTGTTGGTAATGAGCGAGCAGGTGTAGACCCGGATATTCTTGATGCTTGTGACAGTATACTGAGTCTCCCTATGAGCGGGCGTAAACAATCCCTTAATGTTAGTGTGGCATTTGGGGTCGCTGCCTACTGGCTGCGATATAGCCTGTCGAAGGTGAAAGGTTGAAATCCCACGGTTAAGGGATACATTAGATATCGAATTATCCCGGAGTGAACCGATTGATCATTGATGTCGTGTCATAATTCATCATAAATATCTAATAATGACTGCCCAAATAGTTGAAAACGGGTATCTGAGGATTTATCGCTCGTCACACCGGGAATTCGACCTATGATTCTCGTTACAGGCGCGGCTGGAAAAACAGGAAAAGCGATAATTAAGGCACTCGCTGGCAGTGGATACGAGATACGGGCGCTGGTTCATCATAAGGATCACCTGCCCCCCGTCAAGCTCGCAGGAGCTCGCGAGGTCATCGTCGGTGATTTATCAGATCTCCTCGCCTTGAAGGAAGCGGTTCGCGGAGCAAAGAGTGTCTATCATATTTGCCCTAATGTTTCGCCTAATGAAGTTGAATACGGTCGAAGGATAATTGAAGCCTCACAGAAGGCGGGAGTTGACCGTTTTGTCTATCATTCGGTACTCCATCCGCAGATTCAAGCAATGCCCCATCACTGGGCAAAGATGCGAGTGGAAGAGATTGTGTTTGAGTCGGGACTCCCGTTTACCATCCTTCAACCGGCAGCCTATATGCAAAATCTACTGGCTTACTGGAACGATATTGTTAGCGGATCATTACCCATTCCTTATTCGGCCGACACACTACTTGGCATGGTCGACTTACAGGACGTTGCCGAGGCTGCAGCCATCGTAATTAGTGATCCAAAACATGAAGGCGCTACCTATGAATTGGCAGGTCCGGATAGATATACTCAAGGAGAAATAGTAGAAATCTTGACTAATATGCTGAACCTGCCGGTCCAAATAGAACAGGTACCACTGGATAAATGGGAGCGGGAAGCGTTATCAAAAGGATTAGGCCGGTATCAGGTTGATACACTTACCGCAATGTTCAGATATTATGATCGCCATAATTTTTGGGGCAACTCCATGGTATTGGGTTGGTTGTTGGGCCGGATACCGACAAATTTTAAAGCCTTCTTGCAGGGAATCCTGGCTTAATAGGTAAGCTGCATCATGATTTTTTATCGAACCTGGTTTCAAAAGACCAGCAAGTGGGCAGGAATCTCTTAGTGGGGATGACAAAATGAATCAGATCGATCCATCCGATGTAAGATTTTTTACCGGAAGCTCCCATCCGCTCTTGGCCAAGGACATTGCCAGCTACCTGAATGTACCCCTTGATCACACGAATATCGGGCGTTTTAGCAATGATAATCTTACAATTCAATTGGGTGCCAGTGTTCGTGGTCGGCGAGTTTACATTGTCCAGTCATTATCGCCACCGGTAAACGATCATTTGATGGAGCTGTTAATGATGATTGATATTGCCCGGTCGGCTGCGGCGAAACAGATCCATGCGGTGGTGCCGTATTTCTCCTTTGCCCGATCCGATAAGAAGGATGCCCCACGCATTTCGATCACTGCTCGACTTATCGCTGACCTATTGCAGACAGCGGGGGCAACCCATTTCATGACAATGATGTTACATTCTCCTCAGGTCCATGGCTTCTTTGGAATCCCGGCTGATCCCTTAACAGCCCGGCATATATTCCATCAACATTTCCAGAATCGCGATCTATCGAAGAGTATTGTGGTTGCCCCGGATGTTGGTCACGCTAAATCGGCCGGTCGATTTGCCGACAACCTGGGAATACCTGTGGCGGCCGGTAATAAGGAGCGTATCTCTGACACGGAAGTTCGGATTACGGGCCTGGTTGGACGTCAGGTGACAGGTTTTCCGCGCGCTCTCATCTATGATGATGAGATAGCTACCGGATCATCCGTAGTAGAAATGTGCCTGCTTCTGATCAAACATGGCATTCAGGAAATATCAGTTGTCTGTACCCATGGCGTTTTTGTTCCCGGAGCGCTGAAAAAGCTGTCCAACATATCCCAAATCACTGAAATAATAACCACCAATACTGTATTTATTCCCAAAAAGAAGCGGATCCCTATGCCTAGCGTATTATCCGTTGGGCCTATATTTGGTGAAGCGATCAGACGCAATTATTATCGTCAATCGATAGAAAGCCTGTTCGTATATGGAGAAGATTAAGAAGCCTGCAACCCGGTATCCTTTTGATTAGTGCATCTCATTTTGAGTGCCGGATGGGGAGCATTTTTGGGAAAGCGGGGAAGCACGTAAGAGGGGTTGGGTTAGGGACTGTTCAATAACCCGCTCAAATAGTAGATTCGCTCCTTGATAGATTTAGCTTCATTTTCTGTGGCTAAACGAGTTTGCCCGCCAAATTGGATAATTGCTGGAACGATCTCTAGCTCGCGGACACCGTCGCTATCCAGCCAAACATTCAAAATCGCAGTTGTAGGATCTCCGTCAATTTCGAAAGCAAAATTTCCTAAACCATAAACGATAACACCGTCATTATAAAATTCGATTCCTTGAAGTACATGAGCATGATGCCCTATTACAAGGTCTGCACCGGCGTCGATGGCGGTCTTGGCGGCTAATTGTTGGGGTTCGCTTGGAGCTTCTACGTATTCATACCCGGAATGTAGTACGACAATGACCACATCTGCATCCGTATTAGCCGCGCGAACGTCCTGGATGATTTCATCGAGATTCGCCCAGGCCAGCCCAGGCGAAGACTCCGTTGCCTCCCAGCTTCTTGTATCAAATCCGGAAACCTCGACCGGTACATTGACATAACCCAGAAACGCAATGCGAATTCCGTTGATCTTCTTGACTACAGGTTTACGGGCTGTGGCACTATTCGTCCCTGCGCCAATGGTAGCAATACCGTGTCTGTTTAATATGTCGATCCCTTCCAGTAATGATCCCTCCCCAAAATCCATAGCATGATTATTGGCCAAGGAGACCAGATCGAAACCGGCCAAAGTGAGCGACTCAACGGCCGCTGTCGGAGCCTGGAAGGTGTAACTTTTGGTAGCAGGTTGCCCTGAGGCGCCAAGGGCGGATTCAAAATTGCCAACAGTTAGATCGGCTAAGGAAAGAATCCCTGCGACCTGGGCAAACGGGTAGTCAATTTGGCCTTGTTGAATGGCGTATCCGAGAGCTCGATCCAACATCACATCGCCAACAGCCGTCAATTTAACGGTGTTATCGGTTTGCATTTCCATAATGAGGGCAACAGCAAGCTCTTTCGCCGCCTCCTCGAACTCAAGGGCGCCGGTAAGGGACCACGCCTGCTGCAGGGTATACCCGGGCTCATCAGGCAATAGGCCGTCGATCTTAATAGTTTTTCGATCTGAAGGAACCCCTTGCCATTCCATTACCGTTATTCGATCATCGCCCGATAGTACAATGTCAGACGCCTCTTCAGAGGTAAAGGATTCTAGATCAGAAGAGAAGTCGACAGTAAGGGCCAACGCGGTTCTTGAAAAAACCTGACCGAGTTCTCCTACTTCAATGGATATGTCTGCTTCACTGGTTACCGGTCGCCAGTGCCATACGCTATTTTGCGAGTTCAGCCTTGCGAGGGCCGCCGACAAGGTGTCGACCCAACGATCCGGCGCGGCTACACTAACGATTTTTTTGGGTGTTGGCGATGGTAGAGGAAACGTGGGTGAAGGAATTGGCGGTGGTTCTATCGGACCTGAAGTGGGTGTAACGGTCGGGACAATGATTGGCGTTGATCTATCTGCCAGGGGGGAATCAATTTGCTCAGGAATTATGTCGTTCTCATCATTGGCCTGGCAAGCGATCAGCAACATGGCCAATAATATAGCGCACCATAAGGCCCAAGACCTGTCAGGAACGCCCCTCATCGTTTGTCGGGGATGCATGGCGGTTCCTGGTTTTCCAGTAGATATTGAATCAATGTGGATCCACTATCTCTGAGAAATCCGGCCATATCAGGCCCTACGTAACGATAGTGCCAGGGTTCGTAGTAGAGGCCAGAGATATCGAAGGTTTCCCGGGTAAAACTTAGAGTAAATCCATATTTATATGCATTTTCTACTAGCCACTGACTCTCACTGGTCTTGTAAAAATCTGTGTGGAACCCCACATCCTCATCACCAACGATGGCAGCCAATTCTGGGGATCCAAAGTCAACAGTTGTGCCAAGCTGGTGCTCACTATGTCCTGGTGGTGCGCTGACGATTGATGCTCGATCACCGACTTGTTCAAGCCATTTGTTCCAGGCCAAGGTTTGGGAAGAAAAGGACCGATAGCCCGAAATAATCTGAGGCTCCAGACCCGCTTCAAGCATGTCATTTATCATTTGGCTGAGAGGCTCAATCACACTCTGCCGGACTTGGCTTGGATAGCCTAAAGTAACTCTTAGGGGAATATGGTCTCCCAGGTTTACCAGGTCAGACGGTTTGTATTCCCGCGAAATTCCATAAACCAGGGTTACTAATGCTAACTCTCCCTCAGCAGGATTCCTATCTATACAGGCTCCAATTGGCGTAGGGGAAGCTGTGGCTGTACGAGTCGCGGTCGCGGTGGGTTCAGGCAACGTTGTTGATGTCGGCTTTGGAGTTGTACTGGCCGGCGGTTTCATCGGGGCAGCGTATGCGGTTGTCACAAGGTTATTAATGGAATTCGTCGTCACATCAATCGTAGGTGAATACGTTGTAGAGGTTGCTACATATTGATTGGTTTGGATCGGTGGCATTCTATCGTTCTGGCAGGCTATCAAGGTTACAATGAGGATGATCACCACCAGAGCAGTTATTGAAGCATTAGAGTTCATCGAGCCAATAGCGCATATTTCAGGAATACTTCACGATAAAGATTGATCATCAGTAGACCTGATTTTACTTGGCGAATGATATTCTATCCACTTCCGCCGAACGACTTACCTCACCACATATAGAGGTGTAAAAAATCTATCCAGAAAACCTCATGGCGTAAAGCGCTTCTATTGGCATTGAATCAGATATTCTATTCTGTTGCGCTATGCAGGAGCCAACGTTAAAATGGAGCATATTTCAATTGCAGCACAAAGGCTAAATCTCAGCCCGTCGTTAGATTCTTCAGCATGAAATCATAGTTGCGCCGTCAGAACCAAATTTTCGATTTTATTTGTATTTAACCTTTTCGAGCAGGAAATGGGGCAGAGTTCAACGGCCTAACACACTACTGCATAGCGTAATTGAAATAATTTGTAATTATCGGGACAATCCAACACCAAGTTGAATGTCGTCACATCGGTGTAAAGGTTGGATCGAGAACTGTGTTGTAATTGACCTGATAGGTTGCTGGGAAGCTCCAGTAAGATGATGGCCTGCAAACAAGATTGGGTTGCAGGAGGTGGATACATTCCCAGCAGGCGTTTGATTATATCCAATATAGACGAGCATCATCATTGTCATCAGAGTACGATCAAGCAACGAATTCTGACTAACAAATGCTCAAAGACATTGATGTGGACTGTCTAAGTTGGAAAATAATTGACCAGGTCTCAGTACGTGACTTTAGTGAGGCGATTAATGAGTGGCCGTGTCGGTAGAGCGGAGCTTAGCTAGGTGCAAAAGGAAGCGTGTCATTATTGACTGATATTCGCGAACTCGGTCTTTATTTGAATAGACAGGCTTCCAGCTTCGGTCGTTATTGCCTGGAACAAACTCTCTACCTCCTGATTGGATGGGTTCCAACGATCGTTGGAATCGGTATTCGCGGATTGCTTTACAAGATAATTCTCAATATCGATGGTTGGGCGGCTATCGAAGATGGTGTTCGCTTACGCTTCGGCAATTATATTTGGTTGGGACACGGTACTTATATTGATAAAGGCGCTTATCTCCATGCTTGTCCCAATGGCATAAAGATTGGTGCTAATACCATCGTGATGTATGGCGCAATTCTACACGTTTATAATTTTCGCGAGTTGCCTAATTCGGTTATCAGCATCGGTCGTGATTGCTTGATAGGCGAGAATAGTGTGATACGTGGGCAGGGCGGCGTCGAGATTGGTGATCGGGTTTATACCTCACCGTATACTCAGATTATTGCCGTAAATCATGTATTTGATGATCCGCTTCGACCTTTTGTCGAACAGGGTATCTCCGCAGAGGGAATAGTAATTGAGGATGATGTCTGGCTCGGAGCTGGATCAATTATAACCGATGGCGTTACGATTGGTAAAGGCTCTGTTGTGGCTGCTGGTGCCGTTGTTACCAAGGATGTAGCCCCGGGTACGGTTGTCGGCGGTGTTCCGGCCCGGTTCATTCGAAATGTTGGTGCTGACAAATTGAAGGCGAGTAGCCCGGAAATCTTTTTTGGTGGCGGTCGCCAATCTAAACGAGTGGATTAAACATATCAAATGACATCATGTCGACTGTTTTGCTCGCGTATGAAGATGAAGGTGAAAATTCCGAGACCGCCATGGATATCCTCCCTATAATACCCGCCATGGAATGACCTCATCCAGACAAAGCGGAGGAGGCACTTCGCTGGGCTAATTTGCCAGGATCATGGATTGGGGGTACTTCATCATTGGCCGACTTGACGAGATCGAAACAACAGTTCCTGCAGCGAATGTTTTTTCAAAGAAATACCCTTGGACAATTCGCTTTGCCCATCCCAACGTCTAATCCTGGTTACCCGTTTTTCTTTAACGTCATAAAAGAAAGGATCGTATCGTTTGGGTATGAGAACGGAGCAAGTTGATATCGACAGGAGGTCCGTGTTCTGATATCAGGGTGGGCCGGCCGATCGACTTCCCTGGCGACAAAAATGCCCCTATCGTGAGTGGGTGTTTCGCGCAGGCCCAATGATCAGGAGTTTGACGATGCGATTTTCCGTCTGGTCAATGATAAAGAATGCCTTAAACGTTGGCCTGGAGCATGTTTCGCGGGGGAAAGCTGACCCGAGTTAGCTAATTGGACATTAGCGCACTGTAAGAAACAAAATCATAAAAACAGCGACAATATGAAATTAGAATATAGGAAAAAACACAGTTCATTACGGCTGATAAAGTTTGCGATGTTCGCATTGATTCTGGGTGCTCTCCTTGCCCTCATATCAGGTGTGTTTGCTCAAAACAACGGAGAAAATTGGATAGATCCAATCAATATTTCTCAATCGGCAGGAGCTAACAGTCCCCGCATAGTGGTTGATTCCTTTGGGCGATCTCATGTTATTTGGACATATTCATCCAATAGTTTCGTTTACTCAAGAGAAAATGAGGACGGATGGAGCCAGCCGGTATTGGTTGAATTGCCATTTGGTACCCGGCGATATGATTTGGAATTACGAGAAACTGCACAGACACCATTATACATTCCGCGTTTATTTGCGGACCAGGAGGGGAATATTCACGCGCTGTGGCGAGATGACGAAGGGACGTTATTCCAGAGCAGGGTAGAGGCTGATGAGCTAGGGGTATTTGAGGCTTGGTCGGCTCCACAGCAGTTAGCCGAAGCGGCTCTTGATATGAACCTTGAATTTTCCGATCCTGGCCTGATCCATCTAGTTTATGTTCGACCTCTAGAGTCTCTCCAATTCCCGGCAGGTATTTATTATCGACAATCTATCAATAATGGGGCAGCGTGGTCTGTCCCGAAACTACTATATCATTCACCCTATTTCCAGTCTCTGGACGCCGGCCGAGCAAATGTCCAAGTAACCGCGACAGAAACCGATCAGGTTGTTGTCTCGTGGGAGGATCCGATACAAGAAAAATTGTTCGTCATTCATTCCGCTGACAGTGGTCGTTCCTGGGATCCAGTCATCGAGGTGGATAGACGCCAAGAAGCTGATGGACCAGATTCCTACGGACCTGGACAACTAACTTTGGCTTCATTGGATAATGCGGTCCACCTCATTTGGCAGGCCGGCCATCAAGGCGTCAACTGTGAAATCTACCATCAACTATCCCCGGATGGTGGAGAAATCTGGTTACCTAGGCAGGAGGTACTTGGCCTAATCTCTGACTGCGCCAACAAACTATGGTTAGTTGACGATCCGTTTGGAAATTTGATCCTGATTGATGAGACGGAAGGTGGCACCTATCTGGCAGCTTGGGACGGACAAGAATGGAGTGAGCCATCGTTAGAGGGAGCGATATCTTCATATGTTAATCCTGTAACTTTCCGAGAGATCGAACTGGCCTGCAAGCAGCCGGTCATAGCCGGTGTCGGGACAGAAGCGTCTCCTTACAGGATATCGATTGTCGGCTGTGAGAGCCAGCCAAATCGAGATATTTGGCTTCGAACAGCCGAGCTGATCCCGTTGGTAGAACGCATCGCCCCTTCGGTGGAACCTGTTTGGCAACCGACGAACTTGCTAACCACAGCGGGGAATATTGACGGGTTATTAATGATCGGTGATTCCGATGGCCAACTACACGCGTTCTGGAGCCAGCAAAGTAAGGAATTAATTTCAAGTGATAGCATCTATTATGCTGGCTGGGATGGCACGTCGTGGTCTTCGGTACGGGAAATTTTTTCATCACCCAGTGGATTATCTTATGTTAAGCCATCCGTCATATTTGATACCCCAGATAAGCTATCGGCCGTATGGGTGGAAGGTGATCCGGGTGAGATCTTCTTCAGCCAATCCACCGCCGCTAATGCTTCGGCGTCCGCTGAATGGGCTGTACCGATCAATTTGCCTTTACCTCGCGCGGCTGCCACAAATCCTAGTATTGCCCGCGACCAAAATGGATTGTTGTATGTGGCCTATGCGGTTCCGCTAAATGAAGATCGGGGAATCTATGTAACCGCAACAGTGGATGGGGACGATAACTGGCTTGACCCAGTTCGCGTTTTTAATGCGGCCGAATCAGCGTGGGATATGGTGGATGATCCAGAGTTAACTATTGGCGAGGACGGCACGCTGCATCTCATGTGGATACGGTACGGATCACCGCCCCTTAGCATTCCGCTGTCAATCCATTATTCTGAATCAACTGACGGGGGTTTGACCTGGTTAGAACCAGACGAGGTTGCTCTGGGAAAGATATTGTGGGGTGAGCCTCTGGCTGTCTTTGACCGACTTGTACACCGGTTTTGGTATGTAGAAGGTGACGGGATCTGGAATGAAATTTCCATCGACTCCGGTCTGACATGGGGACAGTTGCAGCGCCTGCCAGGTTCCCAAGATGTAGCAAATCCTGTGGATACGACTCTGGACGCTGCGGGCCGGCCGCATGTGGTAGCTATTGATAGCAATCAAGAGTCAGGTATCAGCCAGGATGACTTTATCAGGCATTGGATATGGTCTAATGATCGCTGGGTGATTGAGGAGAGCCTCGAGGTCGCCGGGAGTGGTATCGAGAGTATAGCTTCGGCCGTTACGGTCGGCGGAAAACTCGCAGTATTGTATAGCGGTCAATCTGAAGAGGCGGCAAGCGATATTAGTTTGATGGATATTTACGGTAGTAGCCGAGTCCTTCATCTGCCGTCCATCTCGTCAACACCTTTACCGACTTTAACGCCTCAACCTCCTCCACAGGTGACTGCGAGACCGACTCAAACGCCCGCGCCAACGCCAACTGTCTTTTTTCCAATAGAGCAAAATGAGGATGGGGGGCTGTCCCTTCCCATCGATACGAGCAACCCGTTCATTGGTCCCTTGGTTGGAATCATACCGGCCGTCATCGTTATTATGGTAGCGTTTTTTGTTGTGGTCAGGATTATTCGAGGCGACCGGCGCTAGGGAATTGAGCAGGCTGCTGGATGAACCGCATCGGATCACGCTCTTTACCTAAATGGTACGCATATTTTGATGTTGCCTGTGCCGGCACCGCCGGCGGGCTATGGTTGGTTCGACCACAACTCGGTTTCTGGCCGCTGTTTATTGGGCTTACTCCTTGGGTGGTACGCCTGCTGTTGTCCGGCCGGCCTAGTAGCGCAACGGCTTATGATTTGCCCCTGGTCATATTTCTACTGACGGCGCTCGTAAGTATATGGTCGGCATATGACCAGGAAGCCGCGTGGGCAAAGTTTTGGTTGATCGTAGGCGCGGTACTCTTATTTTATGCCTACGCCAATTGGGCTGTTTACGGCGACCGTTCTGGCAGTTACGAGCAGGCCTGGAGCCTGGCGATTCTAGGAGGATTGACAGCCATTTTGTTTATAGCCACCCATGATTGGGAAGCTTTTCCGGCCAAGGTACCATTCATCATAACGCTTGGTCGGGCTCTGCAGGCGCCCCTTCCAGCCTTCTCATTTGAATATATTCATCCCAATATCATTGGCAGTATCTTAGCGATGATGGCCCCATTCGCTGGGGCAACCGTTTGGATGTCAAGGAATAAGGGAAGGCCGATCGAATTAGTTATCGCGATTTCTCTCCTGTTCCTAATTCTCCTTGGTCTGCTAATGACGACAGCCAGAGGAGCCTGGATCGGTCTAATAGGGACCACGGTGTTGGCTATTATGTGGCCCTTATCGCGATACCTATCTCGAGATCGCCAACGTCGGCGTTTGTTATTCGTCGCGATTCCTTTAGCCTTTCTCCTTTTCCTTCTGCTCATTTTAGCGGCCGTGCCTGGTGGTTTTGAACGACTAATCGCTTGGCTACCTGCTTCAGAATCGGGCATGGTTCGGGGGGAATTGTACGCCAACAGCCTGGCGCTATTGAATGATTATCCCATCATCGGCGCTGGCTTGGGTAGCTTTATGATGCTCTACTCAACGTATTCGTTGTTGATCCAGGTAGGCTTCAATACAAGCAGCCACAATATGTATTTTGATCTGATAATCGACCAGGGCATTGTTGCACTGGCGTCTCTTTTTTGGATGTGGTTATTAATGGGCGAGGCGGTTTGGCGAGGCCTTGATGACAAGCCGACTCGCAGGTCCAGGCGAAGACGGGTGAACGATCAGACCTCTAATCAGACCTCTAATCAGACCTCTGATCAGTCCTCTGAAACTAGGACCCTGGGGGGCGGTATTCCTGCCTGGCATTCGGGCTCAGGCCAAGGGCAAATTAGGAGCCAAAATGTAGTTTTGGGCGCCGCAGCAATGTCTTTAATGGTCATGCTGCTGCATGGCCTGGTAGATGACTCGATCTATTATTCGCGAGCTCTTCTCATTTTTTTCCTGCCCCTGGCTTTTTCGGTCCCAATTTTAAAGAAAGCCGCTGTCTTGTCATGGCGACAGAGACTATACACAATATCAGCGGCCGCCCTGATCATCATCGTCCTGAGCGCAATATGGTGGCGGCCGTTATTGTCCACGATCGAAGCAAACCTGGCAGCCGTCCAGCAGAGTAAGACTGAATTAGGCGTTTATACGTGGCCTGATTGGCCTATTCAGGATGAGGTCCGCCGCCAGAGTGATCTTAAAACGACCATTGCCGGTTTTGAGCGGGCCCTGCAACTGAATCCAGATAACGCCAGCGCAAACCGTCGACTCGGTCAAATTGAGTTATCATTGGCCGAATACGAAGATGCCCTGGCACATTTGGAGAAAGCATATACCCGCTCGCCACAGGACAATGCAACCCGCCAGTTGCTTGGAGAAGCTTACATATCCAATGGCGCTCTCGAAGAAGGGGCTATATTATGGCGGACAATAGAGAATGGCCAAAAGCAATTGCCCATGAGGCAATTTTGGTATGGGTATATTGGCGATGATGACCGACAGGAAAATTTCACCGCAGTCATAAACGCTTTAGATAACAGTGTTCTTGAATAGGAGTAATATGGGCCAATCAGTATTGGTAACAGGTGGCGCTGGTTTTATTGGTTCCCATGTGGCCGAGCGCTTGTTTGAAGCCGGGTTTGAGGTGGTAGCCCTGGATGATTTAAGTGGTGGCAATCGGGACAGTGTGCCAAAGGGCGTGCATTTCGAACAAGGATCCATTGTGGATCAGCATAAAGTGAACGCGTTATTTGAGGCTTATAAATTCTCCTACGTTTTTCACCTGGCAGCCTACGCGGCGGAGGTACTCAGCCACCATATCAAGCGCTTCATTTACACGAATAATCTTATCGGTTCAACGAACCTGATCAATGCTTCGGTAAATCATGATGTAAAATGTTTTGTTTTTACATCATCAATTGGCGTCTACGGCAATACACCTTCGCCATTGACTGAGGATTTGACGCCGGCGCCAAAGGACTCCTACGGCATCGCCAAATATGCCGTGGAGCTTGAATTGGCAGCCTGCCAGGAGATGTTTGATCTGAATTACATCATTTTTCGGCCCCACAACGTTTACGGAGAGCGCCAGAATATTGGTGACCGCTACCGTAATGTGATTGGCATCTTTATGAACCAGGTGATGCAGAACCGGCCGATGTCGATTTTTGGCGATGGCAGCCAGACCCGGGCTTTCTCTTACATTTCCGATGTCGCCCCGGTAATCGCCGAGTCGATTCATATACCGGCCGCCTCCAACCAGATATTCAATGTTGGCGCCGAAAAAGCTTATTCCGTGATACGGCTGGCAACGGTGGTGGCCGAGGCGATGGGTGTTGAGCCACATATTGAACATTTACCGGCCAGGTTTGAAGCTTCGCATCCCATCAGCAATCATGAAAAGATTCAGCGAATCATGGGCCATTATGAACCGGTGACACTTGAACAGGGCGTAGCTCGCATGGCTGCCTGGGCTAAACGGGTCGGTGTACGCAAGAGCAGACCTTTTGAGGAGATTGAAATACCTAAAAAATTGCCGCCGAGTTGGGCGGCTGGTCATGAAGCAGATAGCCAGGTATGAAAGGTTCGACTGAATCGCCAGAAGTTGATATGATGCCTGGGCAGGACTTATTGCCAGCGGCCGGATCGCAAAAAGTGGTCATCGAAGCTACCCATGGGCTGGCCTCGCTTAAGCTGGGCCTGGTCTGGGAATACCGGGAGCTCTTGTATTTCATGGTCTGGCGCGATATTAAGGTGCGTTATAAACAGACCTTCCTGGGCATCCTGTGGGTCTTGCTGCAGCCTCTGGTCAGCATCATCGTTTTTTCGGTGTTGTTTGGTTATTTGCTGGCCGTGCCCTCGGGCGACGTGCCCTATCCCATATTTCTATACAGCGCTCTCTTGCCCTGGACCTACTTTTCTACCTCTTTGACTCGCTCAACTACGGGTGTAGTCAACAGCTCCCATTTGATCACCAAAGTCTATTTTCCCCGGCTCGTCATACCCATAAGCGGTGTATTATCTGGCTTCATCGACTTCGCCATTGCCTTCGTCATCTTGATAGGACTGATGCTAGTCTATCAGATCAATCCGACGCCAAATATCGTGTTTCTGCCCGGTTTTATCCTGTTGGCCATGCTGACCGCCTTGGCTTTTGGCTTGTGGCTCTCGGCTTTGAATGTTCGTTTCCGGGATGTGAATTATATGCTGCCCTTCCTGGTTCAGGTCTGGATGTACCTGACCCCGGTGGTTTATGGCAGCAACCTGATCCCTGAACCCTACCGTTTTCTGCTGGCCTTGAACCCAATGACCGGGGTGGTGGCCGGTTTCCGCTGGGCGCTCTTGGGCGATTACCTGGCCGATGCAGCCCCGCCTGACGAGTTATTTCCCATATCCATGGCCATTACCCTGGTCGTGCTGATCAGCGGCATCGTCTTTTTCAGGACCACGGAGCGGACGTTCGCCGATATTATCTAGAGTTGCTTTAAAATTATGAATGACATTGCCATTCGGGTAGAGAATCTATCCAAGCTTTACTATATCGGGGCTAAGCAGGACCAGCCGGATAATTTGAGGGAATGGTTGACAGGTCGCTTCCGACGAAACAAACACGATGCCCGCGATGAAGCATTGTGGGCTCTAAAGGATGTCTCCTTTAAGGTGAAGCGAGGTGAGGTTGTTGGGGTGATCGGCCGCAACGGGGCCGGAAAGTCAACATTGCTCAAGATACTCTCTCGCATAACGGAACCGACCGGCGGCCGCGTGGAAATGGACGGCCGGGTTGGGTCGCTGCTGGAAGTTGGGACGGGATTTCATCCGGAACTGACCGGCCGGGAGAATATTTTTTATAGCGGGGCCATTCTGGGCATGCGCCGGGCTGAGATCGACCGCCGTTTTGACGAAATCTTAGACTTCTCCGGTGTGGAAAAGTTTATCGATACACCGTTTAAACGCTATTCCAGCGGGATGAAGGTCCGACTGGGTTTTGCTGTCGCTGCCCATTTAGAGCCGGAGATCTTGTTGATAGATGAGGTATTAGCTGTTGGGGATGCCACTTTTCAGCGGAAGTGCCTCACGAAAATGAATGATATCTCCCGTGAAAATCGTACAATCCTTTTTGTGAGCCATAACCTAGCGGCAATTAAGAACCTTTGCCCAAGCTCCATTCTCTTGGAAGGTGGTGCAATTGAAACCGAAGGCGATTCAAATGGGGTAATAGCTAGCTACATGACGTTAGTTTCACCCGCGAAGGATGGATGGAATGACATCCCCCCTGACATCAATCGATTCGGAACTGGAATATTGAGAACAGAATACTTTACCTTGCGCAACCAACGTGGTGAGAGTGTGGATACGATTGAGAGTGGAGAGGATGTACTCTTCTGTTTTGGTTACACCTCGAATACGACACAAACACTGAAGAATGTTGACGCGGGATTTTGGGTAGATAACGAATATGGCGAAACATTATTCGCTCAATATAGTTCATATATGGGACAGAAATTACGAGTTTCGGACGTTCGAGGGGAGTTTCAGTGCCTGATAACGGATCTTCCATTGTCCCCTGGTCGCTATCTTGTGCATCCAAGAATTCATGTTTTTGGCGAGCTGGCTGACGGACTATTGCAGCCGGCCGGAGCGTTCCAGGTTGAGTTCGGGGATTTTTATGGGACGGGAAGCAAAGGATTTTTCTCTGACAACCCATTAGTAAATTTCATGGTTAAGGGTGATTGGGGTGTGGGAAATATGTAATCCTGGACCTACGAATTGCGCAGATTTGGACGACGCTCTCAATCGACGTAAACATTTGTTGTCGCTTATCTCGGTAAAAGCGTTTCGATTATTTGCATCACCTACCGGAATAATCTGAGATAACAATTGATCATTTTGGTTTGATATAATTGACATTCTCACCCCATAAAGCCGTGATGGTTGGGTCATTTGCTGAATTAATGTCTCCGTTGATTGAATTTCGTAGGATAATTAGCGACAAATTATAGGGGGGAAATTCCTCGTGTTCATAGGTTGGCGGAGATTACTCTTGATTTGAGGCGAGCTTAAATTAGCGCGTAACGATCGCTCAAATTACGGATGATCCCTTCGTCGGCGATTCTTTTTTTGGTCTCTCTATTGATAAATACTGCATTAGTGTTTTTTCCTCATAATCCAATGCCTCCTAAAACAGGCGCCCATAAACGCGGTCTGGAAATGTTGGCTGCTTTACGAAGTTTAGGTATCAAGGCAACCCTGACGAGCTCAATAGATACATCTGAAACTGCCTGGACACAAGGCAGTATCGATTTGTTATTGGGCGACTACGTAACTGCTGTGCATGTGTATGAGAATCAAGCGATTGATCGCTGGCATGAGAAGTTGCTGGAACGTTATTATCGCCATTTCAATCTTGAGCCTCCAGTGAATTCCGCTTTACATAGCCCACTGGGCATGCGGCGGTGGTTCAGGAAACTTTGCAATCAGATCCAGCCAGATCTGATTATTATGAATTATGCTTACTGGGACGGACTCATTGACCACCGGAAGCAGCGCCGTTCATTTCGCTTGATTGATTCTCTCGATCTACTCTCAATTCATAGCGCCAGAAAGCGGCAGCTCACCAAGGAACTGGCTAAAAATGATGTAGATAATAAGGGGGCAGATAGTGATCATATGTTGCAGGAAAATTATTATGATTCGTTTCCAACTGCTGTTGATCCCCATGAATTAGCCATCTATGATAAATACGATTGCACATTGGCGATATCTTTGCATGAAGCCAGAATCATAAGCCAAGGTACAAACAACACCCACGTTGAATTGCTGAAGATGTCACATGGTGTTGTCTCTGTCGAAAATAGTTACAGTGACGGAGCCCTCTTTACGACAGGGCCCAATATATTCAATTTGCAGGGTTATTATTATTTTGTTAGGCGGGTTCTCCCGATAATCCTGAAGAGCGATCCCTCATTCCGTTTGATAGTTACCGGTCACATAGGCAGCGAAATAAAAGTACAAAATAGTCGCGGAATAGAGCTGCTAGGATTTGTGCCGAATCTAACGCAATATTACGAGCGAGCTCGGTTTGCGATTTGCCCAGTCTTTGGCGGTACTGGGCAGCAGATTAAGATAATAGAAGCAATGGCCCACGGATTACCGGTTATAGCCCTGCATAGTGCCGCAGAGGCTTCTCCTATTAAAGACGGGATCAACGGCCTTGTTGCGAAGGATGCTGATGAGTTTGCCAGCCAGGCAATTGTTCTGTGGCAGGATCAAGCTCTGTGCCGCCGGTTAGGTGCGGCTGCCAGAAAAACGATTGCAACTGAATGCTCGCCAGAAATAAATGTCGCCCTGCTTCGGGCGATCCTGGAGGTGTGTTGAATTTCAATTTAAGCAGGTTTCATGCAATATCTTTGAGCCTCAAACGAAGAGTTATGAATAAGACGTGTTGCCCAGCCTATGAATCCTGATCCAAGCCTATCGATCGGTATTGCTGCCCTAAATGTGGTTCCCAGAGAATTAGGGGGGACAGGCATATACGTGTGGAATCTTGTTAATGCATTGGCTAGATATGCAACTAAACACAAATACACAATCCTTGTGCATAAGGCGGTCCAAAGAGATTGGTTGGAGGTAGCCTGGCCTGATAACGTGAAAATTGCAGGCATTGCGAAAGTCACACATGAAAAAAGTGTATCGGTTCAAGCGCGCTGGGCAGTAAAAAGACTAATTGGGCTTAGCGAAGCTGGTCAAGATATTCCAGAATTTGCAGCGCGACAGATAGATGGACTACGGTTGTCGCTAATTCACTTCCCGGCGACTTTGATTTGGCCATTGAATGTCCAAACGAGATCGATTCTTACCTTCTTCGATATGCAACATGAATATTTCCCTGAATTTTTCACTGAAAGCGAGTTAGTGAGAAGAAGCAGCCTCTACTATCCATCGGTTGAGAAGGCAACACATCTTATTGTACCCAGTTTGTTTACCCGCGATACACTTGTTAGAAAATATCAAGTCACAAACGAAAAGATTTCTTTACTTTACGTTGGTCTCAACCCAAGTTTCAAGAAACTGAACCAGGACAGAATCGACGCAATCCGAGGTAAATATGGGCTTCCTCGCAATTATATCTATTATCCGGCTAACCCATGGCAGCATAAGAATCATGCCCGGTTGATGGCTGCCATGCGCATCTATTCCGAGAGATATGGTACTCCCCCGGTACTGGTATCTACTGGACGTCTGACTGAAGAAACAAGAGATATATTATCGTTGGCTATCGCCGCAGGCGTGGAAGAAAATGTGATAGACCTTGGTGCTGTCCCGGACGAAGATTTACCCGGATTGTACAATGGTGCAAGCATGATGGTTTTCCCTTCTCTTTTTGAAGGTTTCGGTATGCCCCTGATTGAGGCGATGGCATGTGGTTGCCCTATCACCGCTGCAGACGCATCTGCGGTTCCGGAGATAACCAGAGGTGCGGCACTCCTTTTTAATCCGTTTAGCGACCAGGAAATCGCTGACTGTATTAACCGGCTTTCCGTCGAAGGTGCACTAAGGCAAAAACTTATTGAATCAGGCTACAGTCAACTTGAAAGGTTCCAATGGCCAATTATTGTTAGTGAGCTAGAAGAAATCTACAGAAAAGCCATTAGATCCTAAGAATGTGGAAACCGACTACCCTTCTAAGTCCGGCTAAAATGCCCAACAATAAATGGTAGTGCATTAAAGAAAGTGTATTTTTACCGATAGGGTTCTTATTGCCTCATCTAGAAAAAATTAACACGATATTTGCAATCGAGATACATTATTGCTGAATGACTCCCGATATCGGTAATTCTTTATTTAACAGGAAGATAATTTCCTTATGGTAATATTCACGAGCCGATTGGCCTTTATCACAGTTTTTTTTATATTGATTTCGTACCATAATTCTATGCCTTCCAAGCAAACAACAGGCGATAATTGGGAACAGGCGCTGACTTTATCAAATACTGACCGGTCCAGAGACCCAATAATGGTCGTCGATAGCGAGCAGACTGTGCATGTTCTGTGGATAGACTGGAGGGAAATTGATGGAGAGTGGATCAGCGATACTATTTATTATACCCATAAGCGGCATGGGGAAGAGCACTGGTCGGCGCCAGTCGATGTTCTGCTTGCTGGGGGTGAAGGTGGAATCGAATTTGGCCGAATCGTACAGTCACCCAAAGGTGATCTGGTTGTAGCCTGGCGTGACTATGATTCTCTATATGTTAGTAAGGTCAATCCTCAAAAGGCAAGCGATCCAAAGGCCTGGGAAACCTCAAAATTGCTTTCAGGGTTCTATCCTTGGCCTGACATTGCCATTGATAAGAATAGTACTGTGTATGTGGCAACGTCAGAGAACGGCGCAATCAAAGTATTTAGATTGGATGAAAAGCTCAGCACGATAATTTCAGAACATTTTGTCGCAATTCCTGGTCCAGATAAACAATTCCATATTCCCCGTATGTTTGTTGATAAAAACAACATTTTGCATGTCGTTTGGAATGAAATATCGGAGGAAACCAATTGGGAAGCTTCAGGTGTTTGGTACGCAAGGTCGATTGATGGTGGAGAATCGTGGTCAAATACCCTGCGTGATCCAGATAGGGGAACGTGGATTACAGTGATTGGTGATGAATCAGGCACTTTGCATCTTGTTTGGTCCCATGGTATATGGTCCAGTTCAGGACGTTGGCATCGCATTTCGACTGATGGAGGAATTAGTTGGGGAGACCCCAAGAAAATATTCAATCCTGGACCAGGTAATGGGTTAACTGGATGGCCCCAGTTAGCGTTCGACAGTAATGGAAATCTTCATCTTGTTACAGCGGTAAACGAGATTCTGGTTGAAGGGAAAACCGAAATTACTACCATCGTCTCAACTGAATGGGATGGATCGTCCTGGTCTGCCCCAGAATCTGTTATCGACAGAGACGTTATCCTCGGAGGGGAGCAAGTTCGACTGGCTATCTCCAATGGCAATCAACTTCATGTCACATTTTATTCCTATGAAGTAGATGATGCATTTGCCATTCAATATACAAGCAGTTTTCTTGACGCACCCGAGCTACCTTCAGAGCCAATTATTATTGATGATAATGCAGATGTGATTAACACTGAAGCGTTGCCAAATGTTGAGCAGGTATCTGGGCGCTTGCAAGATAGTTCGGAACCATTAACGTTTGAGGGTCAAGAACCAGAAAATTCTAAAGGGTATTTTCCACTCGTGGTGGGCCTAGGGGTATCAGTTATATTCATCGCCTTCGTTCTGATAATAAACGGACGAGTAAGGCGATAAATCATATGACAGAGCCCTAGCCTAAGAATTGTTACTCAAACTAGATCTTCCTATTGAATTGTCAAGTCTTGCCTCTCAAGATACCCGATTATGACCATTGAAAACCCTCGAGTATCGATTATTACGCCTTCCTACAACTCGGCCCAGTACATCGAAGAGACAATTAGAAGTGTTCGGTCTCAGAGTTACCCAAATATTGAGCATATTATCATAGATGGTAAATCATCTGATGAAACCATTTCCATACTTAATCGTTATCAAGAATCATTATCATGGTTATCGGAGAGAGATGAGGGGCAATCTGATGCCTTAAACAAGGGGCTAAGGCTTTCTTCAGGTGAAGTGATTGGTTGGTTAAATGCTGATGACACCTATAATGCCAATGCTATTAGTGACGCAGTTACCTTTCTCTCCAACAACCCCAATGTTGGTATGACTTATGCAAATTGCCATATTATTGATGGGGAAGGAAAAATCATTGATCGCTTCGAACCCGGCGCGTTTGATCTAAAAAAGCAACTTACTGAAAATATAATACCTCAGCCAACCATTTTTGTTCGACGAAACATCCTAAAAGAGCTTGGATTCGTCCGAAACGATCTTCATTTCGTAATGGATTATGACCTCTGGTTACGGATTGGTCGAAAGTACCTGATTCTGAAAAATGGAGGTTGGCCAGCCAACTTTCGTATTGCCAAAGGATCTAAGACAACGTCAAATCCGCGACAGTTTTGTATTGAAAATTTGGTGGTATTAAAGGGTTTTTTCGATAAGATTGAGATGCATGATCCCTTGAATGATATTTATGATCAGGCATTCGCCATGGCGCACTGGCGTGTCGCAATTGCCTGTTATCGGGAAGGGGATGTTCAGGTGGGCCAAGAACACCTGAAAAAAGCGACTATAAAGCATCGGTTATTTGAACAAGGTCATAGGAACGCCATTCACACGATTGCTCATGTAATAGCCAGCGACTATGATCAGGCAACAAATCAATTCGCGGATCGTTTACAAATAGACCTTTCAGAAATGAACCAGCTTCCTCCAAGGTTTAATAGTCAAATTGCCGGCCAGGTTTACGCAATTCGGGCATTCAAATCGCGATCAGCTGACGGCTCTGGAATATCCTTGTCAGATACTTTTAATTGCATTTTGAATGATCCGTATTGGCTTAGAAATAGAGGATTTCGTTCATTGTTTTTTGAAGCTATCTTGGGCAATCGGATTGCCGAGCGACTTAGACGCATTATCAACGTTCTTTAATCATAACGGGTGGGACAGGCAAAGTCTTTCCAATGTCTCTTGAGTCAGTTGATATTGGCGATGCGCTTTATAGTGTACTTGCAGGCAGGATGATAATCAAAACGCCAATTTCAGTAAGACGCTAGAATCAAAGTCAATATTGACCATCAAAGAGAGGTATTGTCAAATGTTGTGGATCGACGTCGATTTGGCGGCGTTTTCTTGAACCTTTAAAACAGCCTGGTTAGCCCGTTCGGGGGCATCAGGCAGAATACGCGTCTTACCGTCTGGAAACTTCACGCCTGCCTGGACCAG
>DATLAB010000034.1:0-51353 GCA_035527655.1 Patescibacteria group bacterium
ACGCCGCCAAATCGACGTCGATCCACAACATTTGACAATACCTCCATCTCTATCTGCCACCGCGCCAATGATTATCTGATGACTGACCAAAACATCCGCCAGCCTTTGTTCTAATTTGACCGCCAGCCGCTTTTGAATAAAAAGGAAAAGAGAATCAATGCAACTAACAGAATTGCTGACCCGATAATCAATTGACCAGGTTTTAGTCGTGCCCGTCTCCTTTTGGCCGCAGTCTCAGCCAGCAGTGGTTCCTCCAACCTTTTTTCTTCCTCAGTACGCCAATCAAATCCAGAAGACATCGTTTCCGAGTTTACTAACCTGGCTGGGCCAGGACCCAGGCAGAGGAAATACAGCCCGGAGTGGGCGGAACAATCTCAGCAGAAGTCCCATCAATTGAGGACCATAAGGTCAGCACTCCGTTATTCAAGATCCCCAGCCACTTGCCGTCCGGTGACCAAGAAATAGTAGGTGGCGCATTTAATGAACTTTCGCCAGATATGGATAAGGTCTGATCTCCTTCTCCGGCCGCCTCGTGAATCAAGACTTGCCACCCTTGTCTGTCAGGATCATAGTATGTGGCCGCCAACTTACCACCCCCTGGTGATATTGCCATACTATTCAAGTAATTAGATTGGTAGATCACTGCTCTACGACCCGAATTAGTATCGACGTCCATGATAAGCGCTTCGTCGATACGGCCGCTCCGGTTGACAAGGAAGGCCAGGATGTACCAATGGGAATAGGGCTGAACTGGATCCGGGAGCACACGCCCGATTCTCAGTTGCATTCCCCTATCAAACTCCGGTAATGGTTCAATAAGGGAGCTAGCAGTCGTTATCGTATCTGGCGTACCATTCAATGTGCTACTTGACACAATAAATTGTTGGGTTCCGGCCTGACGTACATAACCATAGCGATCGGAATCCATCCAGAAAGGTGCGAAACCGTCCCCGATAACAACGTTCATCGACTCTTGATACAGCCAGAGCAAACCATCCTGGCGCATCAACCACTGGCGACCATCGGGTGACCAATAAGGGCGTCCAGCAAGATGATGAATCTCCGCCGGACAGGCGCTCTCATCACAAATGGCTAAATCAAATAACGAATAATTACTATATCCGAGTTCCAGTATCGGAATCTCCAGGAGAAGTTGTTGCTCTCTATCACGAACCTCGAACCTGGTATTCCTAGCATTCTCTGGAGAGAGATTACCTTCATATAGCACCCATTCTTTTCCGGCAGCTAGAATGGAAAGCTGAGTATGGTAACTCTCGCCCAGATCTCGATTCTCCAGCAAGGCCACCCCTCTTGCATCAGGTAAGCCTTGCATATTCACCAATTCTTTGTCTGCGAGCTCAATACGCCATGTCCTGGTGCTGCTATCGAGATGAAAAATGTTTACTGACTTTGCCGCCGTTCCGTGGCACATTAGCTCCAGATCATAATTTATCCCGGCTAGAGCAGTTTGATCAGTTGAGCTAATCACTGGACCTGGCCAGGGCATCGCTCCGCGGCTGGTCAACAGATTACGAATCATCGCCTGGCGATGCACGTCATTGGCACAGCAAGCATCATCGGTAAAACGATTCATAACCGCGCCGGCCGCATAGGCTGAATAAGCTCGAAATACCGCCTTATAGCTCGGTTCATCGAGCGGAAGTCCCAGCAGAGTCGGTGTCGGGAGTATCAGTTCGACCTTGGAACCCGGTCTCAGAAGAGAGTCACCCAGGTAGCCATCTTCAAAAAAACTCCCCATTATCGCTATAAATGAGCTGGGGTCCCGGCTAAATTCAACTTCTACCCGTAGATCGCCTGGGCAATCTATAAAGTCGGCCGCTTGACAGACATCGATCAATGTTTCATCAATTTCTTTAAATAAACGACTGGCTATCGCCTGATCTCGTTCTGGAAATTTTAGCGTCAGAATGCGGCCGCTTATTACCTGCGGGTCATCACTTCCCCAAAAATCCTCTCTTGGTGGAGAGAGTAACCAACGTTGTCCGTGACGATAGACCCAGTCATTTCTTAGGGAAATTATTTCCTCTCCGAGGCCAGGAGCGACAATCCTATATCGACGTATTTCTGATAGAACTGCCGAATCTAGATCTGGGGACAACTCGACGCTGGGCATCGTAACCTCAAATGGCGATACGCCGAGACCAAAAGCGCGCCGATCAAGTAACCAGTCGCGTTGAAATAGCTCCTGCTGGATAGCAGCCCAGGAAAGGTCGGCGCCAGATAAAAATGTTGTAAATAATTCCAAATCGGCCTGGATGCGTGCTCCCTCAATGAGACGATAGCTGGATAATATATCGGCTATCCGTCCGGCTTCAGCCTCACCCACAGTACTCTGAACCCGCAGGTAGATTATCGATGCAGCCAAAAGCAGCACGATAAGACCTACCAGCGTTGCCACCCACCTCTTCCATCGTTTTCGGGTTGGCGCTGCCGGTATTAGGTGGTCTGACTGATCATTCCAATCACCTTCTTCCTCCGTCTGCCAATCAAATCGTTCAGGCATCCTGATTCTCCAATGAATCAATTCGCCTGTTCAAAAACGGCAGCCAACCATCCTCAAAGGCTTGCAACTCTAGATTCCGGATGGAAAGTGCCAGGTAATCATGAAAGGTGCAATCTATTAACAGGTTTCGCTGAAGGTCAATAAGGGGACCACTAAACCACTCACTGACCACATACTCGATCAGTAGATGGGCAAAAATGTCCTCCCTGGTTCCCATTCTTTCTCTGGTTGGATGCCATTCTGCCCAGATCAGATCACTGAAGACCAATGGTTCGTTTAGGGCCTGACGGTAGTGGTCAACAGTCAACGGGGAAGGAATCAGCCCAAGTCTGCTTAGTTGTTGGTCCAATAAAGCCTGATAAATGAGCACCTGCGAGCAACATTGCCAGCCAATCTGCTCGGCCACAACGGCCGATACGACACGCTCTCCATATGCTCGGTATAAAGCCTGGTAGCCTGTTTCATCCTCTGGCAGGCCAATAATAGAAGGTGTTGGAAGTTCCAGGGCAAGCGTGCTGGTTAATCTGGAATTTGGGTCGCCAAACTGGTTAATAGAGGTTGGATCTGTCACCAGTTTCAGTTGGAATGGGAAATCTAATTGACACGCATCCACATGGTCTAGATGGCAAAGCGCAGCAAGCAGACCTTCGAGATCAATCGCCAGGCGTTTTCCGATTATCGAATCGCCCTCCGGAAAAGTAATGTTCAGGTAGTAGCCTTCCTCTGAAATTGCCCGACCCCAATATTCTTTAGTCTGGGGTGACAAAAGCCAACCATCGTTGCTTCGTCGATAATGCAATAAGTGCTTAAGAGTTATTGTCTCAGATTTCCCTGGCCCAGAGGCCAGCGTATATTTGAGGTAGGTAATCACATCAGCGCGATCGATTCCCGGTGCTACCGTGACTTCGGAAATAGGTAACTGTCCAGAGAGCCACTCAATACCGAAAGGTTTTCGGTCAAACATCAAGCCTGCTTCTAATAGCTCGAGTTGGCCGGCTGCCCAGATCAGATCTCGCCCAGATAGCAAACTGGCTAATATCTCCGGATCGACGTCTCGCGCTGCGGTGAGGACAAGATTATTGCTAGCCAGGATCTCCTGGTCCGCTTCTAATGCAGTCTCATCAAGGTAACGCCCAACCTGGCGAAAGGAGAGCAAACTTGCCGATAAGATCAGGAAGGCAATTGTGCCAACCAGTAACCATCGGTGTCGCTGTGTGCGAGTTGATTTGGCCGGCCGGTCGCTGGCGTCTTCAACCTCCCACTCCCCGTCATCATCAGACCGCCAATCGAATCTTTGGGACATAATCTTATTCTGCCAAGGTGAGTACCTTACTCTCCATAAAGATATCGATAAATACTTTGGCCTGTATAGATCCGTTCGATATATTGTCTGGTTTCATAAAAGTCCACTTCTTCAATATACCGGTCAATATCACCGGTTACCTCTGCCTGCCACCTGGCTGCGTTTCCCGGTCCGCCATTATAGGCCGATAAAGCTGCTGCAACATCTCCGTCAAAGGCCTCCAGTTGTTGAGCCAGGTAAAATGCCCCGAATGCGATGCCTACATAGGGTCTATACAAATCTTCATTATCATAATCCGGCCAGTCAAGAAGTTGGGCGATATATTGGCCAGTGTCTGGTATCACCTGACTTAAGCCCTGCGCAACGGCCGATGAAGTAGCAAAACTCTCAAAAAGGCTTTCCTGTCGGATAAGGGCAAATAACAGCAGAGGATCCAACTGATATTTTTGTGTTTCAGAAACAACGAGATCTGAATAATAGGCTGGGTAGGCCAGAGTCCCAAGGAATTTAGGAGCGCCGAAGACATCCACACCAGCCCCGCGCAAAACTGAAGTTGCCGCCAGGATCGACGATCGAAATAGACCCAGGTCCCGATAGAACAGCGCCAATTGATAGCTAATCAAGGGATCATCAACGAATTCGAGTCGTAAATCTTCCAGCTCCCACTTTGCCTCTTCCTTACGGCCCAATTGCCATAGTTTTTTTCCACGAACCAACCGGCCATCCTCTACTAATTCAGCAGACATTGGTCGAATATCTTCCTCCGGATCAATGTTCAACCGTTCCCGTAACCAATCTTCCGCCGCTAACTGTTCACTAGCCTGATAAGTCAAGTTCAGGCCAGTCGGCCGGCTAAAGGGCATGGTGTTACTGGCAATATCCCGCACGCGGAGCGCATAGTAATCCTCAAAAAGAACCGGTTGCGCGTCATCTAGCAATTGCTGAAGCTCTTCTTCGGGTAAGTTATTCGTTAGCGCTACTAAAGCAGCGGCCCCAAACCGACGGTCAGGGTAAGTAATTGCCGCTTCCCGCCATTTGCTTTCAGCTTCATCAAGGTTGCCAAGTGACCAGTAAAGATTGCCGGCCTGGTATAGAGCTTCAGGCGCATCCTCATGTTGCGGATATAATTTGAGGAAATCTAAATAATAATCCACGGCCGTTGCCATATCACCCTGGCTTTCAGTTAATGCGGCCGACCACCACGCTGCAAACGGGCCCTGTTCGCCTTGTGGAAATTGTTCGATATAGGTTAGATAGCTGATAACTGCATCCTGCTCAAGCC
Source organism: Patescibacteria group bacterium (assembly GCA_035527655.1). Taxonomy (GTDB): domain Bacteria; phylum Chloroflexota; class Anaerolineae; order Promineifilales; family Promineifilaceae; genus UBA11865. The sequence continues at coordinate 5,110 of DATLAB010000034.1, forward strand.
CTGAGCGAACCTGCAATTTTCCTCTTTCTAGCCAGCCCCTGGCACCAGATGCCAAATGCTGATCATCGTCGCCATTACGCACTCGTGGATCCGTATCAACAGACTCCTCGCCTGAACTTGCTTCGGCGGCAGCGATATAGGCATCGATCTCGGTCAGGGCGGCATCGAAATTTCCTAGCTGTTCGTAAGACCAGGCCTGGTAGAGATGCGCCTCCTCATTATGATCCGGGTCGTCGATCATGTACCGGCTAAAGGCAGCCACTGCTGGCTCATATGCATTAGCATAATAATCCACAAGGCCACGTTGATAGTCGTCAATGGGCAAAGCGGCATTCACTATCTCCTGGAGTGCAAGGTAGCTCTCGTAGGCTTCCGGATACTTATTTGCAGCCGTTTCATAAAGCGCCCAACCTGCTTCTGTGTTTCCTAGCAATAGCTCAAGAGTACCGGCCATGTACGTTGCTCGCCCGCGGATCTGCCCATTGTAGTCACTCTCATAAAGTATTTTGTATTGTTCCAGAGCGGCTTCAAGATTCCCGTCTTCCGTATATATATTAGCCAATCGTTCTCTCAGAGCGACCAGTAAATCAGGACGCGCTCCGCCTGCCAAGGCGGCCACAAGGGCATCAATAGCAGACTGTCTTTCTCCGAGAAGTAAGTAACAATTGGCGATTAGCGGCTTTACATAAGCGGACATCTCCACATTGTCTTCGACATAGCGATCATACCCTTTGATCGCGGTGGCACAATCCCCCTGAGCTTCATAAGATTGGGCCAGGGCATAGTAAGCTCCATCAGTACTTGCGATGGTCTCCATAGGTCCGTCGAATCTTGAAGGTGCAAAATCAGCTGGCGGCGCATCGTCGGCGGTTGAGGCCAGGTATTCGGCAAAAGCGTCTCCTGCGGCAACATGCTGGTCAAGCGCCAAGTGAGCCAGACCCAGACCAAACAACGCGATTTTTCGGTCATGCTGGTTCAGCTCATCAGAAATTATACTGGCTTGAAAATTGTCAGCCGCTGCAACGAAGTTTTCCTGCTGGATGTACTGTTGGCCCAGGATCAGCCTTTCAGCCGGAACTGGCGTTGGGGTTGGTGTACTCCTTGGAGTGGCTGATGGGATTACCCGAGTTGCATTTTCCGTTCCTTCTTTGTCATTGCCGTTATTTACTTGAGGCGTGCTCGTTGGCAGCCCAGGAATCAGTGTTGGTGTAGGTTCCAGGGCAGGCGTGGATAAAATATTGTCAGTCGGCTGTGGCGCTTCGCCCGCGTCACACGCTGTCAACAGAATCAGCCAGAGCAGAATCGATATCAGGCTGATCTGTGAAAAGTTGGTCAACTTGCTCTGGCTGTTCGTCATTCGTTTCAATTAATAATGTCCAAGCTAGATACAGCGGCACTATCTGGTTCAATCCCATCCAGATAAATAACGCTGTCGTAATCAGGATAACCGCATCCAGTAATTGAGCGATGCTTACTTGGGCCTCCTGAATCAGTAGATCAGTCTCTTCTACCAGTTGAATATAATCATCAATTAGCGGTTCGACTTCGCCAACGCTTTGGTTGATCCGCTCGAGATCTTCAGAAATGGTCAGGACGTTAGCTCCGATATTATTGAGATTTTGGTTGACCGCAGACATATTGACTTCCAGGCCCCTTAACGAATCAGGAACACCCTCAAGACTTTGTCCAAGTTGATTTACTGTCACGTCTAGTGCCACATCGGGTTGGTAATCAACTCCCAAATCAAAACGTATCGGTACTCCAAATATCTGTCGATCAACTTCAAAGGAATCCAACAGGCGCAGTGTGTCATCAATGGCCCCGGCTGCTACGGCGATATCTGGAATTGATTCCTGGACTGCCACAAGGCTATCCGGCAATTCTTCAGTCGCTACTGTTGTAATCTGGTCCATCAGAGGCTGAGTATTGTTAATAGTTTCCGACAATTCCACGGCTGTTTCCCCAACCGTTTCGAGGCTACTTTCAACCTGGCTGACAGTGGTTTTGGTTAGTAATAGTGTATCTGTTACTGTATCGAGGCTTTCCGCCGTAAGACCGAGCGTATTGTCAAGACGAAGAGCAATGTCTTCGAATAATTGGCGTGATGTAACGATCCCGAAAGCGCTTATGCCAAGTCCAATCAGCGCTATGAGCAATATAACAACACCAAGAACTTTTTTAATCATTTTCCTCCTCGCTCTGAATCAACTTAAAAGCCTATCATTTATTTACCGAATCACTGCTTTTTGACTATGCTTTCAAGGGCGTCCCGGACCGTTTTCCGATCAATCGTACCGCTTTCATCTTCAGCTTGTTCGAACGCAGACATTATCAGCTGAATGGCTTCATATGCTGATCCGGCATAAGGACCAGCGACCTCTTCGAAAGGCGTTAGCTCTGCATAAGCACTCCGAAATTCGGGTGACAATTGATCGGGATCCTGATAACCATATGGTTCGTCTCCAGTGGCCACAAACGCGATTTTCTGGGAATCATAGATTAGGCCGGAGGCTAAAGTCGTCTCCGGTAACCAATGTCCGATAATAGCGACCATCGCCGGATCCCTGGACAAGGTCCGGGCGCTCTCCCTGGCCAGTTCTGGATCGCCGAAGTCGTCCAAAGCGACCAGTGCGACCCTATATGGACCAATGCCACCCGATTCGTTGATTTCACGGACAGCCAGTCGAGCACTGTATATCACATCATAACCAATTTCCCTGTGTCTGCCGGTGAATGGACCGACCAATCCAATCTTAACTACTGGCGGGGAGGCTGCGCAAGCGCTAACCACCATGCAATAAGCCAACAAAAAGACAAGCCCAATAACTGGACTTCTTCCTCTCCTTGTACGTAAACGTCTAGCGACAGCGTTCGACATTGGCCAAATGTTCTTCAAAGGTTTGGCTAAAGACATGAGCGCCATTGATGCTGCTGGTACAGTCGACGACAAAAAAAAGATGCTCGGTTTGGGCTGGCTTACCTACAGCTTCCAGCGCCCCAAGCCCAGGATTCGATATTGGAGTCGGAGGCAAACCGGGATAACGATATGTGTTGAATGGCGAATCAGTGTCTAGATCAGTAGCTGTCAAGGGTGACTTCCACCATTGACCATTACCAGGTTGGTAACCAACCGCATATTGTACGGTAGGATCTGCTTGCAACAACATGCCTTGATTCAGACGATTAATAAAAACGCCTACCATTAAAGCTCGTTCCTCGGCCACAACCGCCTCTCTCTGTACGATGGATGCCATCGTAACCGCTTCCTGCACGGTAAACCCTTGGGCACCATAAGCCTGGCGAAGTGAAGGAGTTACTTGAAGACCAAAGTTCGCTAGCATTGCTTCAATCAGGTAACTGGCTTCAGCATCGATCGGTATCCGGTAGGTATCAGGAAATAGAAATCCTTCCAGCGAACTTCTGTCAGGCAATGATGCTAGAAAATCGTATTGGCTTATATCAAACAGCTTTTGTCGCCCGACCAGAGCCTCGAACTCATCTGCATCAATATTTGCTGGCTGGATTTGTCGCAGATAACTGGCCATTTCTTCCGATCGCCAACCTTCGATAAACCGTAACTCAATCTCTTCGGGCCGTGCGTCAGTTAAGAGGGTCGCCAAATAGGAGAGCGAGATATGTGGCTCAATCGTAAAAGTGCCCGCCTCCAACCCACTGTCTAAGCCATAATAACGGACATAACGACGAAACAGCTCTGAATCAGATAATATGCCTGCATTAACCAGATTGGAGGCTATCTGTTCTGCATTTTCACCAGTTTCAATAGTAAATACAAATGGTTCTTCGCCAGAGCCTAATGGTGAGTCTAATTCATGTCTGTTCTTGGCCAAATAGGCTCGCAAATATAGGTTTTCAATGGGGTTTAGGGAGGCTGAAGCGCTCCCTGGCGGAGTAATGCGAGTAAGTTGGGTATCTTGCCAGCGAAAGAAAAGCAATAGAGATGCCACCAGGCAGAAAAGCAAAACAACAAAAAACACCGCTATTCGGATAACCCAGGTAACTATCCCTGGTTTATCAACCTCTTTAGATTGTTCAACCGAGCGCCTTGCCATCGTACTTCCTAGATTACATCATCGCAACTGAGCAATGATCAGTTGTCTTATCGATTTCCATAACGGGACCCAATTCTTCGAATTATTCAAAGATACTTTAGAGATGGTTAAGTGAGTCCATGTATGATTGCAGGATTATAGCGGCGGCAACAGCATCAACGTGTTGCCTTTTTCGACGGCCGCCGACTCTTCGTTCTTGCAAGCTCTTGATAGCATCCACCGACGAGAAGCTTTCGTCCCATAACTCGACTCTTATGTGGCATTGGAGTTCCAAATCTTGGGCATAACTTCGAGCCCAAGCGGCTTTAGATCCCTCTTCCCCAGATGACAAAGTGGGCAATCCAACAATCACCAATTGCACACCATGTTCCTCTATTATCTGACTAATCTTTGTGAAATCGGCCGAACGGGATGTTCGCTTGATAATTGCATATGAACGGGCAATTGTCCATGTTTCATCACTCAGAGCGACGCCGATTCTCTTTTCACCCAGGTCGAGTGCTAAAACCCGATTCGCTGGCTTACTTGTAACATTATTGTTCATCTTACGTGTTTTCACTACAGACGATCCTATCTCAGGAGTCGGTTTTTAGCACAGCTTCATTGTTTCTACACCTACGACTAACCGACTGGACCTATACAGATATGACAAGCAAGCTGAGGAAATAGGGATAGGCGCCTTGAATGATCGCGAATGATTAACGCAATTTAAGAAAACGAGAAAGCCTTTACAACGGCTCCGATGATTGATATCTGAGGAGCCATTAATGATACTTTGTTGGGGAAGGTCCCTTAATGGCCATTCTCAATTACGGTCTGCATCCGGACTGGTAAGAATGGTAAGCGGCCGAACCAATTGGGCCAGACCTGAACCGATGGATAATCCTGCAAGGGTAGATTTTCAAACAGATATGTGACAGCGACACCTGATTTCTGGCCAGCAATTTCGTCGAGGATTTCATCCGTGACCAGGCTGGCAGCCGTCATTCCCTCACCATACATTTCAAAGGTAACCCGCCCTTGATCATCAACCCTTTCAACTTCGCCGCTTTCGAAAAGAAGTGTCCCCGGAATCAGCTCATACCCTGGCTCAACGCCGCCAGCCAGTTCATCATAAACAAGTCCGATCGCCTTTGTCTCATCAACAACCGTAGCCTGTAGCTCTGCTCTAATATCCAGGATAAGCGTATCAGTCTGTTCATTCACAAAATTAGAGTATGTCTCCTGAATAATGTTAACAACCCTTAATGAGTCACGAGCGAGAAATTCGTTTTCAGTCAGCTGATTTTCCATATCGGCCAGGGCTCTTACTTGGAGTTGCTGCATTACGTGGGATCTAAGCCGCTCCATATCCGACTCCGTTACGGCATTTTCTAGCCGGCTGCCGCCTCCCTCCGTTGCCTCCATATTTCGCACCTCCAATCGCAAGGCCAGCGGACCTTCGATTCGATTAATCCGGTTACGACCTACGTTGCCATCGGCACCAGGTTGAATAGCAACCACTTCAACTTCAGCTGTCCCGCCTATAAGACCAGGCACTTCCACTGCGTTCATCGTTTGAAATACCGTGTTCTCACCAGCCGATGTGCTAACCCGAGTGCCTGCTGGGACCGTAACCGGTTGATCAAGCTGGTTCACTATCACTACCTTGCCTTTGGCTGGTGCATCGTCAACCTCGATAGCCCCGGTCGTATCGACCTCAGCCTGCCATTCTTGGATTGACCTTAATAACCGACCAGCAACCGCCGCATCACCGTTTTCGACAGATTCTAAGGCGGGATCGGCAACTATTTGCCTCCGCACTTGCAGCGGCTTGACTTGCGGTTTTAAAGTAATCGTCGCCCCGGGTATGATATAAACAGCCGCTAAAAATAGTACTGCAAGTGTAAACAGATAGAATAACAATGCCAGGTAACGAGTCGTCCACTTTTGCCACAAAGGCTTTTCGCGTTTGCGTCTGGCTATTTCCCTATTATCGGCCTCATCCAACCTAGTAGGTTTTCCGAATGACTGCCGCCGATGGCGGGCCTGCCGCCACCCCCGCCTGTTATTTCTGGCCGATCGTAAGGAACCGAATGTTGGAACACCCAAAGCCTTAGCCTGACCAACAATCCGATGATCAGTCGTTACAAGGCCAACCTGGAGCTGAAAGGCGTCGGCCTGCCGTTGAAGTAATGCCAGATCCAGATAATTTGTGAGCACATTGCCCTTTACCGGTAGAACGAGGACCACCTGGGACTCCTTGACCCAATCTAGCCGGTCCCGAATGGAAGCGCTATCATCGTCTTCTTCAAGGTAAATAACCTGGATGCCCACCGTCTTGCGCCTGGTATTCAACAAAAAACCTATTTTGATAATGAAGCGGTAATGAGCTCAGGGACTGCCGCTAATGCTTGAGGGAGTTTTCCAGGCTCTTTTCCACCTGCCTGGGCTAAGGTCGGTCGCCCACCACCGCCCCCACCGACCATTTTCGCAACCTTGCCAACGATGTCACCAGCTTCGATTCCACGGGGTACTAGCTCTTCTGCCACAGCAACTATTAGGATAACCCGACTATCGAGTACGGCTGCCAGGACCGCCACGCCATTATCAACTCTGTCGCGAAACCAGTCAGCCATTTCCCGAAGAGTATTCATATCGCTAACCTCGACTTGAGCAACCAAGAGGGGAATTCCATCAACTTCTTGCATCCGCTCCAGAAGTTCAGCAAATTGACCTTTTGCTTTTTCCTGGCGAAGCTGAACAACCTCTTTCTGCAATTGACGATTCCCGTTTAACAATGCGTCCAATCGCGTATCAATCTCTGTGACAGGCGAACCCAATTTTCGGGCTAGCTCGGCCAGCATGCCGATTCTCTCGTGTACCAGCGCATAGGCGCCACGGCCGGTCACTGCTTCAACCCGCCTTAGTCCGGCACCCACAGCCTCTTCAGTCACGAACTGGAATAGGCCTATATCGCCAGTCGCCTGAACATGTAGGCCACCGCACAGCTCAAAACTATATCGGTTGTTTTCATCTCCGATTTGGATAGTTCGAACGATTTCTCCATATTTTTCTCCAAATAAGGCCATTGCTCCCGCGTTGATCGCTTCTTCTCGGCCCATATGCCTGGCTAAAACCGTCCGGTTGCTCAATATGATCTCATTAATGGCCTTTTCGATTTCAGCCAACGTCTTTTCGTCGACCGCCTGGCCATAGGAGAAGTCAAAACGCAACCTCTCCGGTGCGACCAACGAGCCTTGTTGGGTTACATGATTTCCCAGCTTAGACCGTAGTTCCTGGTGTAGAATATGTGTAGCGGTATGGTTTCGCCGGATATCCCATCGCCGCTGATTGTCCACCTCAAGCCGAGCTACCTGCCCTGTGCTCAAGTGGCCAGAAATCACTTCACCAGAGTGTACAATCAGGCCCGGAACCGGTTCTCGGATGTCATCCACGTGCATCCGCGCGGCAGGTGCGTCGATAATGATCCAACCCGAATCACTGACCTCGCCGCCTGATTCTACGTAAAATGGTGTTGCTGAGGCGACAACCTCAATATAATCACCATGGCTGGCACGATCTATGCCCTTGCCATCTTTCACGATGGCCACAATCGCTGCCTCGATTCGGGCACTCGAATATGGATCATAATCTACGCCGCTGGGATCAAGTACACCGTGACTGGCAAGAGTAACTAACAGCTCTGCAAATATATTATCTGTCACATCATACTGGCCAAACGCCCCCGCTCCACTGGTCTCGGCGTGTGCCTCCCGGGCGACATTAAAACCGATCTCATCGATAGAAAAGCCCTTCTCGCTGGCTACATCTCGCGTAATTTCCAGGGGTAATCCATAGGTAGCATACATATTAAAGGCAATGTCACCCGGAATTTCCCGCTGGTTAACATGGTGAAGATTCGCCAGAATCTCATCCATTTGGGCCAATGCGCTATCAAGGGTTCTGGCGAAGCGCTTCTCTTCCAGGGAGAGAACCTCTCGTATATGCTCTTGATGCCGCTTCAACTCATGATAATAATCGCCCATCTGATCGATATATACCTGTGCTATTTCTGCTAGAAATGGATCAGTGAAGCCCAAACCACGACCGAAGCGTGCCGCCCGGCGAATTATCATTCGTAAAACATAGCTTCGGCCCACATTACCAGGTAAGACGCCATCAGCCACCAAAAATGCTGCTGCCCGCCCGTGATCCGCGATGACTCGATAGCCCGTCACGTGCCTTTCTCTTTCGCCATCCGTATCGCCGAGCAATTTCTGGATGCGATTCATAGCCGGCACAAAAAGATCCGTTTCGTAGTTGATAGGTTGTTGTTCAACAACGGCTGTAATACGCTCAAGGCCCATGCCTGTATCCACCCCGGGCTTTGGCAGTGGCGTTCGTAGTCCATCGGCGTCCTGACTGTACTGCATGAAAACAAGATTCCAGATTTCTAGCCATCGTTCACAATCATTGTCTAAGAGAACGGCACAATTCTCTTCATGGCAAGTACAATACTTTGGACCCCAATCGTAGTGGATCTCGCTTGTTGGACCACATGGACCTACATCACCCATCATCCAAAAATTGGTTTTATCGCCCATCCGGACAACTCGTTCAGCCGCCACACCAATTTCCTTAACCCATATATCGTAGGCATCATCGTCATCAATATGGACCGTATACCACAGATTGTCAACCGGAACCTGACATACTTTGGTTAGAAAGTCATAGGCATAACGAATTGCCCCGGCCTTGAAGTAATCTCCAAAAGAAAAATTCCCCAGCATCTCAAAAAAAGTATGGTGCCTGGGAGAGGGTCCCACATTTTCAAGGTCGTTGTGTTTACCCTGCACGCGCATACATTTTTGCGATGAGGTCGCTCGTTTGTAAGGCCGCTCTTTTTTACCCAAAAATGTGTCAGCGAATTGGTTCATACCTGCGTTTGTAAATAGTAGCGTTGGATTATCCAGCACCGGCAAGGGCGAACTCGGTACCACTTCGTGGCCCATCTCAAGAAAAAAATCTAGGAATGCCTGGCGTATTTCTGTGCTATTTCTTGGCGTCATATTCTACCTCAAAGAATTTAATACATTGGGCGATTTTACGGGAGTGGCGTAGGCATGTCAATCACCAAGGATGGACATTAAAGGAATAGCCATATTGATAGACCTTTGGGCATTCTATTCTATTTTCGGATATTATTTCACTATTGAGGATTTTCTGCTTTGATCAGATCAATGGGAGCAGATGGGCTTGGAACGAAGGATAGCACCAATTTTCGTGGTTACGGTAACTTTGCTAGCCGTCATCACGATGTTAGCAATTCTGAAAAGCACAACACGAGCCGGCGAGAATGCACGCCAATCTGCTGATCCAGCCTTATCTTTCTCCCTCGAACCGGACACGTCAACTTCCGCGGGACTTTCTGTCGATCCAGCCAGGCAAGGTGGCTTTATTTCAGCGGGTTCATCCGTTGACTTCGGTTTCACAATAGAAAACACAGGTGATACATTAACTGACGTATTCGAAATAGATATAGCCTCGGCCTGGCCCACGATACTGTTACAAAGTGATGGGACCACGCCGTTAGATGACAGCAATGGTAATGGCCTGAACGACACTGGCACACTCCTTCCCGGGCAAACTATCTATCTTTTTGCTCGAATTAGCGCTCCGGATTCAGCATTCATTGGCCAGGATAATCGAACCACGCTAGTTATAACTTCATTTAACAGCCCGTTGATCGAAGAGACTTTATTGATGCAGTCAGCCGTACCCTCGTCATTCTTGCTGGCGTTCCGTGAAGAAGGACTGAATAATCCCGGCATCTTCGTATCTCAAGCGAATAACCACGCTGCTCAGCCAATATTAACACCGAGTGGTAATGGATCTGAAATAGCCGTAGCCGAAACAGTCTCTGGCTACGCCTACGTATGGAGTGACCAGCGATTAGAGGGCAATATCTATGTAACCGAGATCGAATCTCTTTTGATGGATAAACAAGGAAACCTGATATCTGGTTCAACAAAGATAACTGACCACAGCGGCGCATTGTTACCAATCCATGATATAGACCCGGCTATTGCCGTGGATCCACAAGGGAACATTGCCATCTCCTGGCAAAGGCTACAGTTTGATCAAAATTGGAATGTCAAAAACAATGTGTTTTTTCGAATCATCAATCGTGAAGGATCCCCGATAGCAAGTGAAACAGATCTTACCAACAACACCCAATGGGGGGTTCAAAACACCATTGGAGTTCCTAACTTCGAATCCCCTAGAATTGCGCCAATGGCTGATAGTGGCTTCTTTGCCGCCTGGCACCATGAACACCAGGAAACAGAGGGCGTTGTACAGGATATTTTCTTTGCCACCCTAGATGGTAGCGGTGGTATCGTAATATCACCGACTAATATGACGAATGATAGCCCAGGCGGGTACGGCAACATTGCTCCGGCTATAACAGGGTTATCGACAAATCGGGCACTTATCTCCTGGGTACGCCGTGAAACGGAGAATGACGATGTATGGTTTGAAGTTATTGACAATCTGGGCAATGTGATCCATGGACCGGCGAACCTTTCGCAAAATGAGAAGGCCACTGACTGGTGGAATTTTGATGCGATTGAACTCTCAAACGGTTCGATAATGGTCGTATGGCAGGCTTGGGACTGTATTGAGGGTGAACATGCGGGTCGGATCCGATTCGCCGTTCTCGGCAGCAATTATCAACGAATAAGGCAGCCAAGATGTATGGAGGTCGACGGAGTAGCCACCGGTGGCGATAGAGGTGTGTCCGTCACTGCCGATACCTATGGCAATGGAATTATTACCTGGACCGACCAGGATTTATCAAATCGACGCAACTTGTACTACGCACTCGTAAACAGACGCGGAAGAATCGTGACCGAACCACTCGCCTTCTATCATAGTGACGCTTTGGACGGACCGATTTCGCTTAATATCCAAGGCTACGCCAGTACGTCCCGTGCCTTCATCGATGGGGTAGCTTACTTCAGCGATCCCCTCTATATTGTGCAGAAAGGAGAACGCGTCAGGCTAATAATTAATTATGATAACATGGGCACCCTGGCATCCGGAGCCATGACCCTAACGGTAGATCTAGATGGCAACCTTGTTTATGTGAGCGACACAGCCCCTGTTGACCCCATAATAGATGGGAACATGATTAGTTGGAATTTTTCTAACATGGAACCGTTTACAGAAACGAACCAGTTTGATCTTTATTCGACATTACCTGTGACTGCGACAATTGGAGCTACCTACCCGATAACGCTATCTGTTGATCTGCAACTGGTTGAGTCCGATTCGGATAATAATCATGATCTTGCCCGTGTTGTCGTTGGCCAATCTCTTTTTCTCCCCCTAATCGCGAAGTAAATGTGGGCGTGATCGTCTGTCTACAGTGGCGCTTCATCCAATGGGGGCGCTACGGCCAAGAAGTCATAAAAAAACCGCTGGCTATAGTCATCGAGCAAACGCTCAATACGCCCCTGATCACTTGAGGCAACGATTACACCGGCATGGTGCTTTTTATGCAAATGCCAGGAAACCTCAAGATCTGCGTAGCCAGAGAGATCTGGGTACTCTTGCCGGGCCAGACAGATCAAAACGCCAGCATAGTTTAGTCTCATTTCAGGTAACTGATAGTCGTTACTACATACTCTCGCAAGCTCAATTTTTGCCCATTCTTCCCACAAGTTAATCCCTGTGGCAAACTCAATCATTTCGGCGATGTTCGCACCGGCTACCCGAGCGGCCGTTTCTAAGAAATAGAGTCGCCCATCTTCTTCTCCTCGAATGAATTCAGTGTGTGCGATGCCCCGCACCATCCCTAGTGCTTGCATCAGCTCCTTGTTCATCTCTTTTAATTGGGTAACTTCATCCAGGTTTCTAGGGAGGGTTCGGCTCATAAAAATTCCGCCTTCCTGTGTAACTGCCAGCGGCGGTTGCCGGTATTGGTGAGCCTCAGCAAAGAGTATACGCTTCTCCGAAACGATTGTGTCAACGTGATATATATCGCCCGGGATGAAACGTTCCAATACAAAAAATGATTGCCGGTCACCCAGTTCGTCAAGGATGCGCCACAACTCGCTCTCTGAATGCACTTTTTTAATACCCATCGCTCCCGCCTGGGATCTGGGCTTCAACACCCACGGCGGTTGAACATGACGCATATAAGACGAGATATCCTCATAGTTAATCACGCCGGTAAATTCGGGGACGCTAATCCCTTTTTCCTGTGCCTGGACCCGCATCGCCAGCTTATCTCGAAAATAGCGTGCCGTCGTGTCGCCCATACCTGGAATTCGAAGGTGTTCTCTTAGCGCTGCAGCCGTTTCCACATCAAAATCATCCAACGCGACTATCAGGTCTATCTTTCTGGACCTGGCGAGATAACTGACTGAATAGATAATATCCGGCTTCTTGGTAATGTCCGGCATCAGAAATCGTTCGTCAATGGCCTCCCACGGCCACGCTTCATCAACTAGTTTTTCTTTGGTAAGCAAGATGACTTTACAACCCAAGTTCTTACAGGCTCTAATAAAAGACCCGCCCTTGAAGTAGCTTGCCAAGCAAAGAACTGTAACTATCCGCGAATCGCTCATCGTTTTCCCCTTCAAAATATATCGCTCTTAAGCTATTCTATCACTCAGGATCGTTACTTGTCGACGGGGATAATGTCAAGGTTAAATCTGGGGTTTTTAGGGGTAAGGTGACAATCTCTACCCCAGCCAGTTCACCGCCTCTCACAGATATGGGTACCTGGTAAACTTCATCCTGGATCTCAATATATAGTTCATACTCGCCGGGCAAAATATCGGCGATTACGAAGTTTTCGGCATATTCCTCGTCTGGTCTAATCAAATGTTGCGGATCATCTAAATAGGTCCAGCTTCTGTAGGTTTCTGTATCCTCTGATCGACCAACAGCCGCAACGGTGACGCCTTGCCAAGGCCGGCCTTCTGGATCAACTAGCCGGCCGACGATCAGACCGCGAGTCGGCGGGGGTGTCAACCATAAAAACGGATTGCGCGTAGATCCAAACTCGTTGCTACCTACCCTGACCTCCATGTGGAGATGCGGTAAAGTGGCGGCACCTCCAAAACCAACTTCGGCAACCTGCTCTCCCTGTGAAATATGCTGCCCTGGTTCAACGGATATATTCAGTACATGACCATATAATACATATACTGGCTGATTCCGCCAGCGATCAGCCAATTCAATGACGACCAGATGCCCATACCAATCACATCGCCAGCCGTATAGTTTCTCCTTATCTTCACCGGCAACAATCACTGTACCACTGGCGGCCGCTAAAACCGGTGTGCCCTCTGGCTCGGCCGAATCAACGCCGGTATGGAGAAGATAACGACCGCCGGCGTCAAAACCGTATGGTAGCCAATCGGTATACAGAAATCTGCCGCCGCCAGGCAACGGTTTTGATAGCCAGAAATGTTCTTCAGCCGGTATCTCTGGGACCGGCCATTCCGCACCACTCAGATAATAATGATTGTAATCTGGTTTGACCGGTGGTGGCTCTGGGCATGTTCGCTCGATAGGGTCAGCCAGAGCGATGGCCGTAGCTGTCATAGAATAGATCAGGGATGATATGGCTGTTGGTGTCAGCGTGGCGGTAGGTAGGTGGATTACGGTCGCCGATATTGTTTGGTCAGCTGTCGGAGTGACTTGCCGCGTATCTGTCGGATGAGGTGTAAGCGTTGGCGGCTGCGTCCGGATCTTGGTACCCGTTTCTACTTCCTCTGGCTCTGCTGATGGTTTATCTGGTGCGATCGTTCCAGGATCTTGAATCGCGGCAATGCCAACAATCGGAATGGTCACAGTCTCTTGCTGACAGGCTGCGATCCCAGCAACTAGCAAAATGCAAATGCCAAGAAAAGTGGAACGAAATTGATGAGTTGTCTTAGTTTTCATATTTCAAAAGAATTACCCTATTTTCCGTAGAAATTCTCGGGGCGTCAACGCCTCTTAAACAGACGACCGGTAACCAGAAGGTAACTGATTAGCATAAAGCGAACTGGGGCAAACCAGACGAAACGAACGAGTCCCACTCCACTCTGCTAGGTATCGCTGAATTATAGTTGTTTCGTCCTTGGATCATTTAAGGAGCAAATCCCTTCCTCAGCAAGTTTGACGTGGGTCATCCCCAGATTATAATGGATCGATAGTCATGTTTTCCTCCAGGTAGGAGTAATCTGAACCGATCTCAAAAGATAAGGTTTGACCAAAGGTTGATAGTCAACCTCGTTGGTCAAATGCCGATGGTCGTCCTGCATGTTGTCAAAGATATTGGCTTGAAATTGCCAGGCATAAATTAGAACGGCGCGGTTAGGTTCATGATGGCTGGATCTGGGCTTGTTCAGATACAAAGAGCGCCGTTTGTTACGATACGGCGATGCGAGGCGGTACCGCAGAAGGAAATATAGACCTTTCTTCCTGGTTGTGCATGGAAGTATTTTTCATCTGGGCAGCAATAAAAATTACTTAGCAAATAAATGTCGAGGAGGGGAAAGTATGAGTTTTACAAAACGCTACTTTCCATCGGCCACCGAAATAAAACTACAGGATCGCTGGTCGGATCTTGGCATAAACCATTTTCAGCCAGACAGAGCATCGCGCGTCTTCGCCATTGATACACCGCCCCCAACCGTCTCAGGGAATCTCCACCTAGGGCACGTATACTCATACAGCCATGTTGATTTTTTCGCACGCTACCTACGGATGCAAGGACACAATGTTCTTTATCCTATGGGAAGTGACGACAATGGATTGCCTACGGAACGCCTGGTGGAGCGGAAGCTTGGGATTAAGGCAACCGACGTTGGCCGCGAGGAGTTTATTAGTCACTGTTTGCGGGTGAGTGCAGAAGCCGAACAGGAATATGAGACACTATGGAGACGGCTAGGCTTGTCCATTGATTGGCGCTACAGCTACCGGACCATTGACGAATACCCACGCCGCCTATCCCAGCTTTCATTCATCGACCTCTACCAAAAGAAGCTAGCCTTCCGCCAACGCGCGCCGGCGATCTGGTGTCCCGAGTGCCACACAGCGATCGCCCAGGCAGATTTGGAAGATCTGGAACGAGAAGGCGAATTCGTTACTCTCAATTTTATGCTTGAAGATGGCAAATGCCTACCGATCTCCACCACCCGGCCTGAACTTCTTCCTGCCTGTGTAGCCGTGTTTGTTCACCCCGATGATGAGCGCTTTCGGCAGCTAATCGGTCAGGGAGTACGCATACCGCTTTTTGGCCACCGTGTACCAATTCTGGCTGATACACTAGCAGATCCCAAGAAAGGTAGCGGTGCCGTGATGTGCTGTACCTTTGGCGATGTCACAGACGTGTCTTGGTGGTACAAATATGATTTGAACTTAATTGAAACGATCGGCAAAGATGGTAGGCTTACAGAGGCAGCTGGACAACTTCAAAACTTAACGGTCGCTGAAGCCAGAGCTCAAATAAAAAAGCTTTTAACGAACCAGGGATTTCTGATCAGTCAAGAACCAACTACCCAGTCGGTTCGCGTTCATGAACGATGTGATACGCCTGTTGAGTATATTGTCACGCGACAGTGGTTTATCAAACTACTCGATTTCAAACAACAGTTTTTAGATCTTGGCGAACAGGTGCAATGGTTCCCGGACCACATGAAGAATAGATATCGCCGGTGGGTTGAGAATTTGAATTGGGACTGGTGCATCTCGAGACAACGGTATTATGGCGTAACTTTTCCCCTATGGTATTGTGAAGCTTGCCAGGAGGTAATGCTCGCCCGCGAAGAGGATTTGCCCGTCGATCCGCTGCGACTTCAACCAGATCGCCCGTGTTCATGTGGACATAATCATTTCACGCCTGAAACCGATGTAATGGATACCTGGGCAACCTCCTCATTGACCCCCCAACTAGTAAGTCATTGGTTAAAAGAAAGCGGTTTCGACGGTGAGGAATTCACACAGGTTGATCTCCGGCCTCAGGCACATGAAATAATCCGTACCTGGGCGTTCTATAGTATCGTAAAAGCTTATCACCATTTCGGCCAAATACCTTGGTCGGCCATCGTCATCTCCGGTTGGGCTTTAAGTCCCAAGGGGAGTGGGAAAATAAGCAAGAGCAAAGGGGGAGGTCCCGTAGCACCTCTTGAGGTGATCGAACGATTCTCGGCCGATGCGGCTCGTTACTGGGCTGCCAGCACGAGGCTCGGAAAAGATGCCATCATCAGCGAAGAACGAATTCAAGCCGGTGCCAAGTTAAGCAATAAACTTTGGAATGTGGCCCGTTTTAGCCAACGATTTTTTGACGATTACCAACCAGGAGATAGCTTGCCAGGCCTATCTCTTGCAGACCGTTGGATACTGTCTCGATCACAACAGCTGATTGATCAGGTAACCACTGCATTTAACAGGTATGACTATGCCACGGCTAAAAGTCATATTGAGCTTTTTTTCTGGAGTGACTTGGCCGACAACTACCTGGAAATGGCAAAAAAAAGACTTTATGATGAAATTGATGTGCTTCATGAGGGGGCAAAATATGCCTTGTACCACGCCCAACTTACTACCATAAAGCTTCTTGCTCCCTTTCTTCCCCATATTACGGAGGAAATTTACCTGGAATTGTATGCCACTACCAAAACGAACGCATCAATTCACCGATCGTCTTGGCCGGTTGTTGACCCACGCCTAGCTGACGCTGAAAGTTCGCTTGCCGGAGAAGTTTTAGTTCAAATAGCTACTGCTGTTCGACGCTATAAAAGCAAGGCTGGGATACCATTGGGAACCGGTATGAAAGGCATCTGTCTGGCCACAGACAACATCAAGCTGGCAAACCAGCTCAAATCGGCCGAAAGCGATATCTTGAGTGTCACCAGGGCTGACTCGGTTGCTCTTCTAGATCTACTCAGCTCCGATTGTCGCCCGATAGAATCCGATGGTCCTGTTTCTATCGGTCTACTACTCTGAAACCCGACTCAGCAGATCGAACGGGTATAAGAGTCAGGACTATTATGCGAACACTGTTTATAGTCTGGTAGGTGATGACTTTCTGAACATGTCGCTTAAGGCTGATATGAGAATAATCTTCCTTACTTCTCTTAGATAAATAGGTTATTATTAGGTAAGGTTATACACAATTAAATCTCAGATCTAGGTCTGTGACACCAGCTTGATAAACCAGCAAGGAGAGTATGATGACCATCAAAAGTAAAATGATTGAACCCTTCAACGCTCAAATCAAGAGCGAATTTACAGCTTCTGCGCAATATATTGCGATCGCCGCCTACTTTGACGCTTTAGGCCTAAAAGAACTCGGGGACTTCTTCTTCCGCCAATCGGAAGAAGAGCGGATACATGGCATGAAGTTCGTCCAGTTTATGTTGGAAACCGGCGCCAAACCGACGATTCCCTCTACCCCTGAATTGCGCAATGAATTCGATGACCCGGCCGATGCTGTGCAATTTGCCCTTGATCAAGAAAATAAGGTGACAAATGAGATTAACACCTTGGTCGATCTGGCCATAAGCCAGAGTGATCATGCCAGTAACAACTTTCTCCAATGGTTTGTTACAGAACAGGTTGAAGAACTAGATACCATGTCAACTTTGTTACAGACGATAAAGTTGGCCGGAAGCAATTTGCTGTTGGTTGAAGAATACGTTCGACGTAATCCTCAACACGCCGGAGAACTGGCCGCCTGAGCAACAACCATTTGATCAAATAAAAACAGCCAGCGATCCGAAAATCGCTGGCTGTTTCTACTTTATACGCTGACAAGATAACTAGAACAGGCCTATTACCTCGCCATCTTCACTAATATCAACATTCATATACGCCGGCTTGCTGGGTAAACCGGGCATCGTTCGCATAGCTCCGATAATAGGGTAAATGAAGCCGGCACCAACCGAAGCTCGCACCTCTCTTACCGGAAGGGTATACCCGGATGGGGCATTTTTCAATTTGGGATCATGGCTGATGCTCAAATGCGTTTTGGCCATGCAAATTGGCAGCCCACCGAAGTTATTCTCCTCGTACGTCTTGATTTGGCGGGTAGCCAAAGGCTCATAAACTACATCCCCGGCATTATAAATTTTCTTGGCAATAGTCTCAATTTTCTCCTTGATTGACATGTCAAGCGGATAGAGAAACTTGAAATCTGATGGCTTGTCACAGGCGGCAACGACAGCTTCTGCCAATTCTGCCGCGCCGTCACCTCCAGTCGTCCAATGATCCGTCATCGCCGCTGTTTCTGCACCGGCTTCAATGGCTGCCTTTTTGACCAATTCGATTTCGGCCGGTGTATCTGTAGTAAATCTGTTGACTGCCACCACAACGGGAATTCCAAACAGTTTGGCGTTGCGGATATGCACTCGCATATTAGCCAAACCGGCATCCAGCAGTTCCAGGTTTTCCTCGGTATATGCATTGTCCAAAGGCCGACCGGGAACAACGTTCGGACCACCACCATGCATCTTCAACGCTCGGATTGTGGCCACCAATACAACACAGTCAGGAATTAGGTTCGAATAGCGACATTTGATATCGAAGAATTTCTCCATTCCAATATCAGCGCCAAATCCTGATTCGGTCACGACATACTCACCCAAACTCAGGGCAACCTTATCGGCAACGATTGAGGAATTACCATGGGCTATGTTAGCAAATGGTCCGGCGTGCACAAATGCTGGTTGACCTTCTAGAGTCTGCATCAGGTTCGGATGAATGGCATCTTTCATAAGCACGGCTGCTGCGCCGGCTACACCGATTTCTTCGGCCGTAATCGGTTTCTTATCTGTGCTCTGGCCAATAACAATTCGCCCACACCGCGAGCGTAGATCTCGAAGTGCCGATTTGTAATCATCACCGTTAACCAATGCCAGGATGGCCATTATTTCACTCGCTACAGTGATGTCATAACCGGCCTGTCGCGGCGGGCCATCCCATTGTCCACCCAGACCTATAATAATGTTCCTTAGCGATCTGTCATTTACGTCTACAACCCTATTCCAGGTTATGTTGTAGGGATCGATATTAAGCCGATTTAGACCCATACCGGCAAGACTTTTATCGTCTAGCCGGCTTTCATGGAACCACCGCGAATCAATTGCTGCCGCGACCAGGTTATTCGCTGCGGATATCGCATGGATATCGCCTGTAAGATGAAGGTTAAAATCCTCCATCGGGATAACCTGACTGTAGCCGCCGCCTGCGGCGCCACCTTTAATGCCAAAAGTAGGCCCTTGGCTTGGCTGTCGAATACAGGCAATTGATTTTTTACCAATAACGCCTAAACCCTGCACCAACCCAATGCCGGTGGTAGTTTTGCCTTCCCCTAACGGGGTAGGCGTGATAGCGGTTACATCAATGTATTTGCCGCGCGGCCGGCCTTCAAGCTTTTTCAATACATCCAGATGAACCTTTGCCTTATAACGGCCATATTGGATAAGATCCTCTTCATCCAGTCCAAGATCAGCCGCTATTTCGGTGATTGGTCGGATCTTTGCTGCCTGGGCAATGTCCAGGTCTGAGGGAACGGGGAACTTTCGTTCGAAGGTGCTCATATGTCCTCCTGCTAATTATCTGGAAAATAATATTTCTTGTTCTCTTAGTGCCATTAACTTTGTTTATTTTGGTATGACATACAACTAGACCTAAATAATACGACGAATTTACAAAAAGCAATAGTGAAAAAAGTCACATAAGATGCCGAAGAACTTCACATCTACTTATGACACAGGCAACTTTTATGGAATAGATAAGCTCGGAACTTAATCCCTAAATGAAGCAGGCAACAGGCTAGAACTTGAACTATCGTTAATTTTATTATTCCAAGAGATCCAAAGCGGTTTGGGCTGTGGTCATCGATGGATTAAGTCGAAGCGCCTTCTTATATGCTCCCTCCGCCCCGGCCCGATCACCTTCAGCTAGAAGAGCATGCCCCCGATACAGGTAAGTCTCTTCAAGATTACGGCCACCTTCATATATAAGGATAACTTCTGTCAATAACTTCACGTCGTCTATCCGCCCAGCGACCAGATATGCCTGGTAGGGTTCAAATTGGTACCATAACATTCTCCACGGAAGGCCAAGTTCCCGGGCTCGGTCAAAGGCGATTGTCGCGGATTCAAATTGACTGATATTACCTGTCAATTCGCCAAGATTAGTGAGACTGGCTCCCAGGTTGAACCAGGTAAAGGCATCCTCATCATCTTCCAGGAGCATACTATCTGCTCTTAGTGCTGCCCCCTGCCACATTTCCTCCGAATTGCTAAATTCTGGAGGTAATAGAGTCTGGAACCGTTCTTCCTCTTTTGGCGGGCGTATAACGATGAACATATTGTTAAACTGATGCCATTTCTCTGATACTTCATCGTAGCTGACTAGCCGGCCGCCGCCATCCCAGGGTCCAAGAAAAGTGTCCAAACTCAAGAACGATTGCTCCGTATCGTCATATCCAACCAATGTCAGATAGTGACCCATCCATCCTTCCTTTACATCGAGCCACAAACCTTTCTCGATGATGACTGGGAAGCCGTCTGCTAACAACCTTTGAAGGAGCAGGAGATCTCCCCCACGATAAGCGTTTGCCAGAAAGGGAGTATTCTCATTTACATAACTAACTAACTCATGAGGTGACACATTACGATCTTCATAATTTGGTTTTAGTGAGTCGCCTATAAGCTCCTGGTCCGTTTCATACCCGTAGTAATCGAGAACCATGGTTAGATTAGCCGGACCGCAGTTGTTGAATTTCTGGGCGATAATCGTCAAACCTGGAATATGGGCAGCCACAGGTGGTGATGGTTGGGTATTATTTTGTTCGCCTTGGGGCGGAGTTGTTGTCAATCGCACGCCAACTTTCTCAGCTTCCAGACTCTTAACAGAGACAACCCGATTATCGTCTGTGTCAGGGAGATTACTCGTTTGACCCGAACGAACATTAGCATTTATTGGGACAATATTCGTGGGGGAGATCAACTTCGATGTTTTTTCAGGCGCCGGTAGTGCTCTCGGCAACGGTGTATGGATGACTGCATAAAGCGATTCTGGCAATCGGCTTTGGACTTGATCAGGCAAAGATGCCAGTAACTTTGGGGTCAGCCACCATCCTGCGCTGATGCTAACCAACGCCAGAAATATGATCAAGAGGCCTACCTGCCGGTGCCGTTTCATCACTTTATTCTACATCAGATGAACCTATTACCCAGCTAAAGATAACCCATTATTTAATTACAGTTTGCCGGTCATAGAGTTGCGCTATATTATGTCACAATGCTTTCTTACAGTTTCCTCATATAACAGGAGACTCGGATGAATTGGCAATCCAGTTTATTTAGGCGAAGATGGTCAGCAGCTCCTTTTGTTTTATCGGCTGCGGTTTTCTTGGTCTGTTTGTTTTTCACCTACTATCCCGCCTCGAGAAATTTAGCTACAGGTCTTACCCTCGATATAGATTCGGAAGTTATCGATATTACCGGGTGTACCGCTGACCTTGCTGCCTGCAATTTTAACGCTGGCAAATTACAGATTGGTGACCAATTAACAAAGATTGGAGACCTTACCAAGGAGCAATTTGATGCCGACCGGAGCCTGGCTTTGTTTGGTGAGTTCGGTCCAGGTGATGTCGTTCCCATCACAATCGAACGCGCAGGTGAGGAATTATCTGTTGATTGGGAGATGCTCCATCCAAACTTTGTATCCCGAGCCCTTTTATTGGTTGTTCCGCTCTTTATTTTTGGCCCCTTTTGGCTGGTTGGAACACTATTTCTCTTCTTCCTGCAACCGCATGACGCCAGTTGGCGTCTTCAGGTACTTTTCTACTACTTAACGGCCCTGTGGATAGCAGCTGGCCTGCAATCCGCAACCGGCTACGCCTATACCTCGCTAATTCTACACGCACTAAGCTGGTTGCTAATCCCTGTGTTCGTATACTTCCATGTCATCATTCCTGCCCCAATTTTTCAACGATCCCAACATCAGATAATACCAATTCTCTTCACCGTGACAGCGCTTCTCGCCTTTCTGGAGCTCTCCCAGGCCTTGCCATCGTCCGCATATTTATATGGGATTATCATTGCTTTTCTCTGCAGCATAGCGATTCTAGCTTCCCGATCAGCTTCAACCACCCAATCAGCAGAAAGGCTTTCTGCCCGGATCATGTTCGCAGGAGTTGTTCTGGCGCTTGGTCCGGGCGTTTTGCTCTGGATAATGCCAACCTTGCTGGGCACAGAAAAGCCGGGCTATTTCGCCACAGTGATGGCCATGTTAGCTTTACCCCTTCTACCACTGTTCTATGGTTACGCTGTATACAAGAGGAGACTTGGTTTCCATGAGAGACGGGTTAATAAATTCCTGGCAAAATATGCCTTATTTATTTCTTATTTGATTATTTTCGCGTTTGCCATCTTGCTTGCCACCAGTCAATCAGACTTAGCAGGTCGCACAGTCGACTATATCCTTATCTTTCTATTGGCTTTTCTTCTAGCAGCACTTCCCCTGCATGAATTTGCAGATGCGACCATGAGTCGGCTTGCGTACGGTGGCTATTACAAACAAGATGAGTTTGTCAACAAGTTTTCCGGGCAGATACCAGCGGTTTTAAATCAAAATGAGTTGGTTAGACTGCTGGTCGAGGATATTTGCCCGATCCTTCAAATTCGCCAGTCTGCATTGTTATCTCTTGATAGTGGGCGGGTTGCTCTTATTTATAAACATGGCGTATTCCTAGATCCATCATTAACCTCTAAGGGTGAATTTGACAAAATCCTAGAGGTAAGTTCCGTCTACATCAACCAGGGAAGCTTGCCAAATGAACTCATTCAAAGTGATTATGGCTGGCTACAATTGGCAATTCCGTTAATGGGTCGTACTGAATTAATCGGGTTATGGTTATTTGGGAACAGAGAACCAGATGATTATTATAGTCAAAACGTCATCGAAATCTTAACGATTCTAGCCAGACAACTGGCCATAACCCTCGAAAACGGGCAATTATTCTCCGCCTTACAGCAACAGCTAATTGAACGCAGAGATGCTGAAGAACGGGCGGTCCGTTTTGCGGACCGTCTAAGTTTGCTTCACAACTTGGACCAGTCACTGCTGACTGCCGAGACGCCTGGGGATATCGCCCAGGCGGCTCTTGTAGGTCTCGCTCAAATCGTCCAATGTGTGCGGGCCAGTGTAATCAATATTGGTCCTGATATTCCAGAAGTTTCAGTATTGGCCACTTACGACACAAGGTCTCGATTCTCGAAATCCAATACACCAAATCTTCAGCTGGAGCGCGATATTGGCCAAGATCTTGCCAGAGGTGAACTGTGGGTTCTCGAGGACGTAGCCAATCTAGATCCCCAAAAGCCATTAGGCCAATACCTACACGCTGAGGGATTGGTTACTGTCCTCAGCGCTCCCCTCCGTTTCGGTGGAAAATTACTCGGCTCGCTCAATATTGCCTATGATCAGCCAACTGAAATCAGCCATGAACACAAAGATATTGCCCGAGAGGTAGCTAGTTCCCTGGTTCTAGCGATACAAAATGCCCGGTTGCGTGATACGATTACCCAACATAGCCACGACCTAAAACAACTATCCGCCCGGCTGATTACAGCGCAAGAAACGGAACGAAAACGAATATCATATGAGTTACACGATGAGATCGGTCAGATATTAACGGCGGTCATGTTTGACCTGGCGGCTATTGAAAATGATGTCAAACGCCTTGGCATCTCATCGGTTGAAGACAAATTGGCCGATGCCAAGGTGTTGGTTGAACAACTTATGGGACAGGTTCGTTCGATGTCTCTGGAATTGCGACCGGCAATGCTTCAGGAGCTTGGATTGGCCCCAACCTTGCGATGGTATGTAAATACCTATGCAAATCGGCGCGACATGGTCGTTCATTTTGAATCATCGAAATTCTCTGGGCGCATTGCCGAAGAGATTGAAATAGCTCTCTACCGCATTTTTCAGGAGGCCCTTACCAATGTCTCGCGACATGCCAATGCCAGCAGCATCACTCTTTTTCTCGAAGAAAATGGCAACAAGATTACTGCTTCTATCGAGGACGATGGAATTGGTTTTGATGTTCAAGAGGTGCTCCGCAAAGATTCACCGACCCTTGGAGTTGGTTTGTTAGCCATGCGAGAAAGAGTCACATCCCTTAATGGTCGCTTTGATTTACATTCATGCCATGGTGATGGGACACGTATCCATGTTGAAATACCATTTGGGGAAAAGCTATGACAATAATTCGTGTCTTACTTGCCGAAGATCACACGCTAGTTCGAAAAGGTTTGCGGTCCCTGTTGAACGACGTCAATCACATCCTGGTTATAGATGAAGCAGAAAACGGTCACGAGGCGGTTAAGAAAACCAGATTGCTTCAACCCGACATCGTGCTCATGGATATCTCTATGCCCCTTCTTAATGGATTGGAGGCCACACGCCAGATTAAACATGAGTTGCCAGAAACTGGGATTATCATATTAACTATGCACGCCAATGCCGAGTACATATTTCAAGGTCTTCAGGCAGGAGCTGAAAGCTACCTGGTGAAACAATCAGCCCCTGAGGAACTAGTAAACGCCATTGAGACCACCTACCGGGGTGAGTCCTACCTGAGTCCGCTGATTTCTAAGACAGTAATTGAAGAATATATCCGTCATGCAGGTTCATCCATGGAACATGGCCGTTACGAAACGCTTACCAGACGAGAGCGCGAAGTACTGCAGCTTATCGCAGAGGGATATTCAATTCACGATATTGGCCACCACCTTGTTATCAGTGAAAAAACGGCAAGAGTTCACCGAAAAAACCTGATGCAGAAATTAGATTTACATACAATTGCGGATCTGACCCTTTATGCTTTGCGAAAAGGTGTAATTGCCCTTGAGGATTAAGGGAATAGGTCAAGAGGTATCTATCTAGTAGATGGTGACAATTAAGAATCAATAGAATAATGTTCATTATCATCTGTGCGAAAAATCAGATTTCTCCTCAAATTCCCCGCCTTTTTTATCAATCAGATATCCAGCCCACCACCCACCACTCCCGAAAAATTAGCCAAATAATCCACGGAAATAGGCATTTCGCCTAGAGAATTTCTTAAGAAATTAGATTATGATATGTTTAAATTGGTGTTGATCCCAATCTTACTAATTATGCCTTTGGTCACATACTACAGCTACTGGATAGCCCGAACGGCGGGCATCTCTGGATGAGCCAATCAGTCGTTTCACAACGACGAGCGGGTGGTGGAGGCGATTTCCTCCCGAATTAGTCCGAGGATCGGGGTTGGTTGAGTGTTAAAGGGTCAGCGAGCAGGGGGGGGGTCAGATTCTTTGTGCTATCCGGTTTCGCCTGTTTGATCAGCTCCTGCATAATAAACTATCCAGTTGAAGATTATGGCGGGTAATATTTGCTGGTTCAGCTAATCCCATTATCCATTCCGCCAACCAATAAACTGCCAGGTGAATCCCTTGCGTGGATCTGGGATAACCAGTCTCATGTAAACTGACCATAAGATCCCCTGTTTTCCGATGCGCAACAGATAGCAGCACGCGTTGCTCCAACGGTTCTTCATGGATAAACGTATCGACTACCAACCTATTAACCTTAGCGGAATGATACAATGCGATAAATCGAACTTTTGTGGTTCCATCTTCGATCTGTCGTGATTCAAAACATTTTTCTATCTCATCAAGATCTATTGGTGTTTGAAGAACGAGATGAGGCATTACATATTCCTCCGGAGCTGAAAAGGTTTCAGCTGACAAGGTACTGTTCCGTGACCACTTGAAGTAATGACACTGAAGACCTGCATTGATAGCTTTCAATTCGTATTTGGTGGGGCTTCTATCCTGGTGCCTGGTGGTATATGCCGCGGATAGATCGCTTTCGAAATAGGGGGATCTGGCGAGACGTTCAGTAATCCAGGTAGCATATCCACCATGGTCAGTAGCTATTTCCAACCTGCCACCATGACGCATCCGGGAGGCCGCAAGATTAAGAAAGTTGTCACTCACAACTCGGCGATGTTGATGGCTTGATTTGGGCCAAGGATCTGGAAAATTGATAATGAGCGCGCTAATAATACACGGCCGAAACAGGAGCCACAAAGCAGAGAGCGCAGCTGCCCGAACTAAACAGACATTCTGCAATTTAGCCTGAGCGATTTTTCTCTCGGCATTCCGAATCGAGGGTACAGATCTCTCGAGGCCAACAAAATTCTCATCCCGACGATGTTCGGCCATATGAGCCAGATATTGGCCGTTGCCAAAACCAACCTCCACAGTCAATAGTCCTGACCTGGAAAAGGTTTCATCCCAGAAGTTGGGCCACTGGAAACGGTTTAAAGGCAAAGCAAATTGGAACATGGGTAAATTATTGATTGTTCGCTAGCAGCGAGAGCTGCCAAGATAATAGCTTTTGCGAGGAATTTGAAGCCATTAGCCTTTCTTAAGGAAAAACGATGAATTCCACGGCCACCCACCCCTCTTGACCAGATTGCGTCCGTACACGTCTCCACTCAAAACCTTCAGCTATGTCCGTGCCTTCCAAAACGATAATCTCCGATTGATCGGCGATCAACTCTAGTTGCTGGATACCACCAGGTTTCTCGCGCAGCCAAAGGCCATTTGGACTATTGACGACGGCAATGATGACTATAGGTGTATCAGTTGGCATGGGCGTTAATGTCGGAGACGATGTCAATGTTGCTACCGGACTCGTTGGTGATCCCACCAGCTGGCGCGGCGTGGATGACTCCGTCGGTTGTTTTACCGGCATAGTGGGTGATAAAAGTAAATCTGGCGTGACCGACTTATTGTTTTCTAGCTCTTTACTAGCCGGTAAATTGCTTATACCAAGAGTCGCGAAAATAATAAGCGAAAAGCTAACCAAAAAAATACTCCTCATGAATGATACAATAGCCCTTTGGTGGGCTTCCTGTCTTTTGACACCATAGGGAGAGCCGGATGCAACACTCCGGTAGCGGAAGCCGGCGACCATAAGATATACGGCAACCGCCATACTTAGACCGGCCATTATCAATAGGATGATATTGAGCACCGACGTCATTTCGAACCCTCACAAATATTAAAAAATGACTTGCCTCTTTAGTGCTCCGCCAGCGAGCGCTTGGCTTCTTCCCACATCTCATCAAGAACATCCAAATCGAGGGAAGACAACTCGCTATTGCGTTCTGCAGCCAATCTTTCGACAGCTCGAAAACGCCGTTCAAATCTTTGGTTAGCCACTCTCAGGGCGCTTTCTGCATCAACCCCGAGCCAACGCGCCCAGTTTACCACGGCAAATATCAAGTCGCCTACTTCTTGTTCCCGATTCTCCCTGGTGTCGGCCGTATTTACTTCATTAATCTCCTCAGCCACCTTTGCGACAACACCGGCAACGTCGGGCCAATCAAAGCCAACTCGTTTAACACGTTCCTGCATTTTTTGGGCTCGCGCGAGGGAAGGTAGAACAATCGGTATATTATCAAGCGGGGATGGGCGTACCCCCAAACTTTGCCGCTCTTCGGCCTTAATCCTTTCCCAATTCCGAACTACCTCACTGCTGTCGGCAACCTGCCAATCACCCCATACATGGGGATGCCGCCTTTTCAGCTTCGAGTTGATTCCGGCAATCATATCCGTCATTCGGAATTCATCTTGCTCCAGGGCAATTTGTGACTGCATAACCAGGTGATATAAAAGGTCCCCTAACTCTTCGCAGATTGCCGGAACATCATCGCCATCTAACGCCTCTAGAACCTCGCTTGCTTCTTCTAAAAGAGTCGCCCGCATACTTTGGCGGGTTTGTTCTTGGTCCCAGGGGCAACCATCCGGCCCACGCAAATGGGCAATTGTCTCAGCTAAAGCTGCCAGTGTGCTTGCATAAGGCAATGGAGGAATATATAGCGCTGTCAGATGGGCAAGCAACTTGCTGCGATCTATGCCATACAATGGCGTCCTTTCCACCACCTGGTCGGCCGTTCCAGCGCCATGGATGAGCATAACCTCATGCTCATCCGGGTAAAGAACAGACAAAGTCAGTTTGACTTCGCTGGCTAAAAAGCGATCATAAATTTGACCGAGCAACAAGGGGATATCCGGGCTGATCGGTGGATAATGGAAATGGGTGATGTCAATGGCATCGAATAACTGCAGGCCATCCAGTCCATCAATGCCAACGGCCGCCAACGTCGGTTCAATAAAACTGATCCCTGGTACTGTTATTACTTCGATGCCTTCTTCGGCTGCTCGTTCTCGGATCTCGGCTACTGATGCCTCCCCAAACATTGCATCGCCAGGTACGGCATATACGATGATTCCAGAATGCTCGGCTGTTTCCTTGGCAGTCGACAAGATCGTTTCAGTGATCTCCTTATATACCTCGGAAAAATCCGCTGCCGATTCATACACGTGGTCAAAACTTTGGATCCTCGCCCCCTTGGGCAAATCCGCCACCGCCGGATGGCGTTCGGTTCGCAGATAAATCGTTTCAGCCGCCGAGAGAATGTCCCATGCCTGCCTGGTGATATAACGACCATCCCCAGGTCCAAGACCAACAATCATGATTGTCATTACTTTTCCCCTACTCGGCGCCTCAAGGTGAATAAATAAAAGGCGAGTAACAACAACTCGCCTTTAAGATTTACCTATGTATCAGGTCTGGAATACTCGCTCAGCCGTCGATCACATCCGAATAACAGGTCATAATCAACCCAACCTAAAGAAAATTCTGCCTATCGTTTCGTATAAGTAGGCGCTTTTCGAGCTCGCTTCAAACCAGGCTTCTTACGTTCTTTGATACGGGGATCTCGGGTTAAGTGACCACCTCCACGCAGACTGTTCCGCAGAGTTTCATCATACTTCACGAGTGCTCTTGCCAGACCCAGCCTGACGGCCGCTGTTTGACCCGTGATGCCGCCACCGCTAATCAGCACGGTCACGTCCACCTTGCCGGCCAGATCGGTATCATTCAAAGGTCCATAAAGGGTTTCGTAGTCACCAACTCGTGGGAAATAATCCTTCCCATCCTTTTTATTGACGACTATTTCACCTGTAGATTGTTCATCCAGGTATATCCGCACGCGGGCAGACGCTCGCTTACGACGACCAATACCTTCGTAATAACGTCGATTTTCTATTTCCATCTATGCAATTCTCCTACAATTCCAGTGAAACGGGCTGCTGAGCGCTATGGGGATGTGAGTTCCCAGCATATACTTTCAATTTCTTAATCATTTTGCGCCCCAGCGCATTTCTGGGCAGCATGCCCCGGACAGCCGACTCAATTACCCGATTTGGATGAAGCTTGAGTTGGTTTCGTAAACTGATTTCAGTCAAACCACCCATGTAGCCTGAATGGCGATAATACATTTTCTGGTCTAATCGCCGGCCTGTAACGTGAATCTTCTCGGCGTTGATGACGATGACAAAATCGCCACAATCAACCGAAGGACTGTAAATAGGTTTATGTTTGCCTCGAAGGATCTTGGCAATTTCGCTTGCCATACGGCCCAGGGTCTGCCCTTCGGCATCTACTACGTACCAGCTTGGTACAACCTCTGCCGGCTTGGTCACGTAGGTATTATTCATCATCTAATCTCCTAATACATTTCATTCGTAGCTTACGGACTTCAGGAAAACCCCATTTGGTGGGGCCGTCTGGGCTGCCCTGCTGCGATCATGCGCCTTAAAGGCATCCACAAATTCAATCACCGTCCAGCTTCCTTCGCCGACCATCTTCATACTACCAACCAGGCTGCGAACCATTCGATAAAGGAAAGCATTTGCTTCAATCGAAAAAACCAAGAGGTCCTCTTGTCGTGTCCAATCAGCCGCAAACACCTGCCGCACAGTATTTACACCCTGCGGCGGTTGGCCAAAGGTGGCAAAGTCATGAGTGCCAATAATTGAAGCCGCAGCCTGCTTCATCACGTTTACCTCTAAAGAGCGAGCCACATGCCAGGCATGGAAACGCCTCAAGGGGCTTCGAATTGGTCTGTTGTAAATGTGGTATTCATATATTCTACTCTTTGCCTGAAAACGCGGATGAAAATCTCGTTCGGTTTCAGTGAGCCTGAACACACTGATATCTGCTGGTAAATTACTGTTTAGCGCTCGTAAAAGATCCTTTGGATCGTGTCGCCATTCTAAATCAAAAACAATTACTTGGCCTTCGGCATGAACCCCGCTATCGGTCCTTCCAGCCGCAATCAAGCGGACATCCTTACCTGCGAGGGATGATACCGCCAGTTCAACTGTCTCTTGAATCGAAGGCCTTCCCTTCTGACGCTGAAAGCCTTCATAGCCTGTACCATCATACTCAATGTTAGCCCGATATCGCATGATTCGCCGGTAACTGCTGATCGTATTGATCACAAGTCTGGCCAGTGCCAGATAGCGGACATTCTAATCCTACTCTAGGATTCCTCTACGAGCATAAGGACAGCCATGTCGGCATTATCTCCAGGTCGCTTGCCAATTTTCACCAGGCGAGTATAACCACCAGGACGACTGGCATAACGCGGAGCAATATCTTTGAATAGCTTCTGGATGATATCGACTGCGACTTCATCACCGCTTTCATCGATCTGAGTTCGGTTCCGGCTGATGCGGGCAGCAGCAATCCGGCGTGCATGAACTTCGGCAGCCGGATTATCTGCTCCTTTGGTTATCCCTTTTTTGGCCAATGTTATTATTTTTTCTGCGGTTGGACGCAACATACGTGCCTTTGCTTCGGTCGTTAAGATCTGTTCATGAGCAAACAGGTCTGAAATCAAATTCTTACGCAAGGCACGCCGGTGACCCGTATCCCGGCTTAGTCTTCGTCCATGGACTCTATGACGCATTATTATTTCCTCTTATTCTTCAGTTAAATCGGCTTCAATCACAAATTTGTCGCCATTTTGCAGGAAACCTTTGGCGTAAAGTTGGGCTTTAAGCTCCTGTAATGATTTCTCGCCAAAATTGCGGATAGCCAGCATCGTCTCTTCACCCTTGTCAAGCATATCGATTAATTCCCCAACTCGGGTTATGCCCGTTCGTTTGAGAGAGTTAAACACACGTACGCTAAGGTCGAGTTGCTCGATTGGCGTGTCATACAATTCATTCGGAATGCTCTCCGCTTCTTCTTCAACCTCTACCGGCAACAAGCTTTCTTCGCTTATTCCGGCCACAGGACGAAGATGCTGAACCATAATCTGGGCCGACTGGGCTAAAGCCTCTTCTGGCTGAATAGTACCGTCAGTCCAGATTTCCATAATGATGCGATCGTAGTCAGCCACCTGGCCCACACGAGTCTTCTCCACATGGTAACTAACCCGTTGAACCGGGCTATACAATGCATCGATTGGTAATTCTCCAATCGGGAGTCGACCACGTTCTTCAGCCGGAGAATAACCCCGACCCGCCTCTGCTGTCATCTCAATTTCCAGAAATGCTTCTTCCGAATCCACCATGAACAGGTATAAATCGGGATTAATGATTTCTACCTCGGGCGGGGCCACGATATCGGCAGCAGTCACAATTCCTGTACCACGCACTTCAAGGCGAAGGCGGGCATTGTCGGTGCCTTCCAACTTCAATCGCAGCTGTTTCACATTCAATATAAACTCCATCATGTCCTCGCGAACATGCGGAATCGCTGAAAATTCATGCGGCACATCCGTAACCCGAATCGAAGTAATCGCTGCGCCGGGTAAGGAAGCCAGCAAAACACGGCGCAGAGAATTTCCCATTGTCGTGCCAAATCCCCTTTCAAGGGGGCTAATAGTAAACCTACCATACTGGCGTGACATCGCCGTACTTTCAATTTTCGGTAGGACAAGATTCGTAATGGTCAAGGTAAAACCTCCCCAACGGTATCAAACTCCACTAAAAACGCCGGCCCAGAAACCGTAAATCTGGGTCCCCGCAGATGCAAAATTGCATCAATACGGTTAGCGGGAGTAATACTCAACTACCAGTTGCTCGTTTAACGATACGTCAATATCCTCTCGGGCCGGAAGTTGCAGTACAGTAGCTGACAGATTGCTAACATCTAACTGCAGCCACCGCGGAACTTGCCGGTCGTCTAATTCCTGACGCAACACTTTGAAATATGTTTTTTTTGTACTCTCAGGACGAATTGAAACTGAATCGCCAGGACTTACCAAAGCCGATGGCACATTCGTCTTGCGCCCGTTCAGCATCACGTGACCATGCGACACAAGCTGTCGAGCTTGGGAGCGGGACATGGCCATGCCTAAGCGGTAGACGACATTATCCAATCGGCTTTCTAAGAGGGTTAGTAGATTAGATCCCGTAAGACCAGACCGCTTCTCTGCTTTCCCAAAGTAATTGCTGAATTGTCGCTCATAGACGCCATAAATACGGCGCATTTTCTGCTTCTCGCGCAACTGCAGCAAATAATCTGACGCGCGACCGCGTCGAAATTGTCGCTCTCGACCATGCTGCCCCGGTGCATAAGCTCTGCGCTCAATTGCGCACTTTGCCGTTAGACAGCGCGATCCTTTTAAAAACAGCTTCTCGCCTTCTCGGCGACAAAGCTTACATACAGGACCAGTATACCTTGCCAATTTATGCCTCCAGTTTACTCATCATCCTCGAGAGAGGTTTACAGGATTGGCTTCCTTTCTTCCCTTCTCAGCGAGAATAATATTTAGATAATTTTAAACTATAAAATGTCTATACCCGGCGCTTCTTTGGCGGCCGACAACCGTTATGAGGAACAGCCGTCACATCGCTGATCGCCCGAACTGTTAACCCGGCGCCAGAGACGGCTCTAATCGCGGATTCTCGTCCAGGACCAGGTCCCTTGACAATAATTTCCGCTTCCTGCATACCATTATCAATAGCAGTTTGAACAGCGCTTCGGGCAGCCAGGCCAGCAGCGTAAGGGGTGCTTTTCCGAGAGCCCTTAAATCCCGAACTTCCGCCGCTTGCCCAGGCAAGCGTATTGCCATCTAGATCAGTCACCGTCACTATCGTATTGTTAAAGGTCGCGAAAATGTGCACCACACCCTGGGGCACCATTTTCTTCGCCTTACGCGCACCTTGTGTTCTTCTTCGTTGTCCCATCCATCCTCTCCTATTACTTCTTTGCTCCGCGACGCCGTCCACGGCCAGCAACGGTCTTCTTCGGGCCTTTTCGCGTTCGGGCATTGGTCTTCGTGCGTTGCCCATGGACGGGTAGTCCACGACGATGTCGCTGGCCACGATAACAACCAATTTCCGTCAATCTTTTGATATTCATATGTTTCTGACGGCGCAAATCCCCTTCTACCATTAGATCACGGTCGATAAATTGCCTGAGCCGTGACACTTCCGCCTCCGAAAGGTCACGAACGCGTGTATCGGGATTGATATCTGCCGATCTTAGGATAGACGTGCTTGTGCTGCGTCCGATTCCATATATATAGGTTAAACTAATTTCTACCCGTTTATCTCGAGGTATATCTACGCCTGCAATACGAGCCATCTTTTCTCCACTTACCCAGTATAAGGCTTAACACAAACTAGACTATTTGTCTGCATAAATCTTTACCCAGATTCTGTTTACACTAACCTTGTCGCTGCTTATGGTTTGGGTTCACGCAAATAACACGAACCACACCCTTTCTTTTTACGATTTTACATTTTGGACAACGCCGTTTAACTGATGACGATACCTTCATAATAATTTCTCCAATCCTACTAGCAGTTTAAGGACTTGGCCGCAGTGATTGCGTTTATCAAGTCACTATGAACTTCATCCATTGTCTGTTCGCCGTCTACTTCTACCAAAAGCCCTCGCTCTCGGAAATAGTCAATCAATGGCGCCGTTTGTTCAAAATATACCTTGATTCGATGTCTTTGCGTTATCTCGGTGTCATCCTCTCGCTGATAAAGCGGACTGCCATCGAAATCACAGATACCTTCTTCGCTTGGCGGGCTAAAAATCGCGTGATAACCATGTCCGCACTCCTCACATGTCCATCGTCCCGCCAGTCTTTTTAATAGTAAATCTGGATGAACATGTATATAAGGTACAACATTGATCTTTGCCTGTAATTCGCATAAAAGATCGTTGAGAGCATCCACTTGTGGCATCGTCCGAGGAAAGCCATCGAGCAGGACACCTTGAGCACAATCGGGCTCAAGAAGTCTTGTTCGGATCATAGCTATAGTTACATCATCTGGAACCAACTCGCCCGCATCAATATATGATCTGGCCAGTTTGCCAAGTTCAGTCTTATTATTAAGGTGTATTCTAAACAGTTCCCCTGAGGCGACCTGAGGTATTCCCAGACGCTCTCTGAGTAAACGCGCCTGGGTGCCTTTGCCCGCTCCGGGACCTCCGATAAGTACAATATTTAGCATCGCCCACTAGATGAAACTTTCATAATGGCGCATAATCAATTGCGCTTCCAATTGCCGCATTGTGTCAATAACAACACCCACGACAATGATCAAACCGGCGCCGGTAATGACTAAGGCACTTCGTTCGATACCTGGTATACGCAATAATCTACCAACAGCCTGCAATATGCCGGGCAAGATCGCGATAGTACCTAGGAATATCGCACCAACAAAGGTAATCCGTCTCACGACAGACATGATGTATTCTTGGGTCTTTCTCCCTGGTCGAATACCAGGAATGAAACCTCCCTGCTTTTGCAGGGTTTCCCAAAGCCGTTGCTGTTGAACCATCACATCAGTATAGAAAAATGTAAATCCGACAACAAATATAAAGTAGATGAACCAATATAAGAATGTTTGTTGAGTTCCCAATTGATTACTTATCCACTGGGCGGATGTATCAACAAAACTTCCACTATTGTTTATGAAGAACTGGGCAATCAGAGCCGGAAAAGTCAGAATCGATTGAGCAAAGATGATCGGGATCATACCTGCAGTGTTTACCTTGAGAGGAATGTGTGTACTTTGTCCCTGATAGACTTTTCGCCCCCTGACACGACGGCCGTATTGGACCGGTATCCTCCTTTGCCCTTCCTGAATAATCACAATGACCAAGACTGTCAATACAGTAATGATAAGGAAGCTGAGTATTGAGAACACTCGGCCGCTGATTTCTGGTATGCTAACTAATCCGATCAGGTTAGCCGGAATTCTTGACACAATACCACCAAAGATTATCAGAGAAATGCCTTGTCCAATCCCTTCTTCCGTAATTTGTTCGCCAAGCCATATGGCAAACATTGTGCCTCCGGTCATCGCCAGGATTGTTGTCATGGTTGGCAATATATCGCCAGCCCCCAATCCGAAGTGAGGTAAAATTGTTTCTAAGCCACCCGGGATACCAAAACCGATAAGCCGTATCTGGCCAACTGCCTGGAGCATCGCTAAGGGTATAGTCAGGTAGTATGTGATTTTGTTAATCTTGTTGCGCCCTGTTTCGCCCTCAGAAGCGAGTTCTTCCAATTGCGGTATGATCGGTTGCAACAACTGCATAATAATTGATGCTGTGATATATGGGTAAACCCCCATAGCCATAACCGAGAAGCTACTTACAGCACCACCGGATAGCAGGTTCAGAACGGCAATCAACCCGGTCGCCGTATCAGCTGATTCAACGTACAAGAGCCAACTCTCGAGATCTACGCCAGGGACCGGGATATTGGCCACAAGGCGATAGACTACCAGGATCCATATAGTAAAAAGAATACGCCGCCGCAGGTCAGGCAATGCGAACGCTGCACGCATTGAGTTGATCATCAAACTCTCTCCATCAGAACGTAGATATCAGTGTTCATTGTGCCCTAACTTAAAGGAATGAGAATGACAGTTCCGCCAGCCGCTTCAATCTTCCGTTTTGCCGAAGACGAGACACGGTGAGCCTTCACATTCAGCTTCACGGATACATCTCCGTTACCAAGGATCACCACCGGGTCGCTGGCTTTCTTTAGCAAACCTTCAGCCACCAGTATTTCGGGATCAACCTCAGTGCCACTCTTAAAAGTGTCCAGGCTACCTACGTTCACCGGTTTGTAGGTTATTTTATGGATGTTTGTAAAGCCACGCTTAAAGGGCAGGCGTCGCACCAACGGTAACTGACCACCCTCAAAATAGGGACCTTTACCGCCGCCGGAACGCGCTCCTTGGCCCTTGGTACCACGACCGGCAGTTTTACCTTGTCCGGCGGAGATACCACGACCCACTCGCTTTCGCTTCTTCTTGCTACCAGGATATGGTCGCAGATCGTTCAGTTTCATCTATTCCACCTCTTCTACGGTTACGAGATGGCTAACCTTGTTCACCATTCCGCGAATAACCGGCGTATCATCATGTTCGACTGTTTGATTCAATTTCCGTAGGCCCAGTGAACGCACCGTAGCTTGCTGGTCCTTACGATAACCAATTGAACTTTTACAATAAGTTATGCGCAATTTCTTAGCCATCATTTCTAACTCCAACATCCTATTTTGCGTTGCTACTTCCGTGTCCAGAATGGTGAGACATCGGCAACGTCTTTCCCGCGATCAGCCGCAATCTGGCGTACATTTTTCAAATTCCGTAGACCAATCATGGTTGCCGTGATGACATTTAGCACATTATTACTGCCCAAGGATTTCGCCAGAATGTCCCGATAGCCAGCCGCTTCAATAACGGCACGTACGCTACCACCAGCAATAACGCCGGTACCTGGTGACGCAGGCTTCAATAACACTTTGGCTGCACCATGTCTTCCCGTTATTTGATGGGGAATCGTGCTGCCTACCATGGCCACAGGCTCCATGTCCTTGCGAGCTGCTTCTAGTGCCTTGCGAATAGCATCGGGCACAGATCGGGCTTTTCCGACGCCGAAGCCAACCTTGCCTTTATTATCACCAACAACTACCACGACGCGAAAGGCAAATCTCCGCCCACCTTTTACTACCTTCGCAACCCGGGTAATGTCAATAATTCGTTCATCGAATTCATCTCGATCCGTGTAAGATTGTCGTCTTTGCCCCATCTTTTTCTCCAGTCAGTATTAGAATTTTAAGCCGGCTTCGCGAGCGGCCTCAGCCAGCGCTTTCACTCGTCCATGGTACTTGAAGCCACCGCGATCAAAAACGACTTCGTTTATGCCAGCCGCTTTGGCTCGTTCAGCAACTGCCTCACCCACCAGGGCAGCTTGCTCTTTTTTTGTTTTATCGCTTGCCGCTGCAGCTATTTCCCGGTCGACAGTTGAGGCAGCTGCCAAGGTAATACCTTTGGTGTCATCAATAACCTGAACATAAATATGTTTCAAGCTACGAAAAACATTTAACCTCGGCCGAACGGGGGTTCCTGATATTTTCACTCGCACTCGACGATGACGTCTCTTGCGTGCGATACGACTCTTTGCAGACATAGTTGTAACCCTTAATTGCTACCCTTAAAATTATACCTTTCCGGTCTTGCCTGCCTTGCGGCGGACCTGTTCACCTTCGTAACGAATACCTTTCCCTTTATACGGTTCAGGTGGTCGCACTTTCCTAATCTTGGCTGAAATCTCGCCAACTACTTGCTTGTCAATTCCATTAATAATTATCAACTTACCGCGGTTCTCTGCCTCAAACTTAACGTTACCGGGAGGCTCGATGACAACCGGGTGGGAATAACCAACATGCAATACAAGGTTTTCACCTTCCATCTCTGCCCGATAGCCCACACCCTCAACCTCCAATCGTCGCGTAAAGCCTTCGCTGACACCGATGACCATATTATTTAGTAATGATCGGGTGAGCCCGTGGAAAGCGCGATGTTCCCGTCCATCAGACGGCCGATCAACGTAGACAACGCCGGCTTCGAGGCGCACGCTCATCTCAGGTCGAAAGGATTGCTGCAGTGTTCCCTTATTGCCTTGAACAACTACCTTAGAGCCGTCAATATCGACTTTGACTCCCTCAGGTAGGGGTATCGGCATTCTTCCAATTCGTGACATACCACTATCTCCCTTACCAAACTTTGCAGATGACTTCGCCACCAATACCCAGGCGGCGCGCTTTCTGTCCAGTCATCACCCCTTTGGAGGTGGTAACAATGGCTGTGCCCATACCGCTCAACACCCAGGGTATTTCTCCCTTGCTGACGTAAACGCGGCGACCAGGGGTGCTCACTCGTTTTAGTCCGTTGATAACCGAGCGACGATTCCGGCGGTCTCCAACATACTTCAACCGCATGCGTAAGGCAGGACTTGGCTTATCGGGCAAGACCTGATAATCATCAATATATCCTTCTTCCCGTAATACCTCTGCCACCCGCTCTTTCATTCGCGAATGTGGCATAGAGACAGTTTCTTGTTGACGCATCGTACCATTGCGGATTCGCGTCAACATATCAGCAATTGGATCGCTCATCGACATAATATAATTCCTCTACCAGCTAGATTTGACCACACCAGGAATATTGCCCCATAAGGCTTGTTCCCGAAAATGAATGCGGCATAGACCAAATCGACGTAAATACCCACGTGGGCGACCGCATGATTTATTTGTTCGCGGATCGACAAATTGACAACGGTTTCGAACTCGCACTTTATATTTACGGCGCGTTTCGCGGGCAATCATAGACTTCTTCGCCATGCTTCTCTCCTAATACAAATCCTGAACAGCTTGCCGCCTAAAGGGCATGCCCAAATGGGCTAACAAACTTCGACCCTCTTCATCAGTTCGGGCCGTAGTCACGATGCTTACTTCCATTCCACGCACCTTGTCGATCGCATCATATTCGATCTCAGGAAAAATCAATTGCTCTCGCAGACCCAAGGTATAATTGCCCCGGCCGTCGAATGAATCCGGGGAAATGCCTTGGAAATCTCGAGTACGCGGCAATGCGACATGAATTAGCCTGGTTAGGAAACTCCACATGCGATCACCGCGTAGGGTTACCGTAACACCGATAGCCCTGCCTTCACGCAACTTAAAAATAGCGATAGATTTCTTTGCTCGAGTAACCACCGGCTTCTGACCGCTTATCGCCCGGAGATCATTGACAGTGAAGTCAATAGCCTTTGCATTGTCTAGAG
Source organism: Patescibacteria group bacterium (assembly GCA_035527655.1). GTDB lineage: Bacteria > Chloroflexota > Anaerolineae > Promineifilales > Promineifilaceae > UBA11865. The sequence goes on from DATLAB010000034.1 coordinate 44,202, forward strand.
CTTCACCCAGGCCTACGTTAATGACAACCTTTGTCAAATTTGGGACTTGCATGACGCTGGTATATCCGAATTCCTCTGTAAGAGCCGGTATTATTTCGTCCCTATATTGTTCTTGCATTGGCTTTAGTGCCATCTCTTATCCCTTCTCAACGTTGCTAATGACCCACCGAAGTGGGATAACGCACCTAATCAATATCCTTGCCACTCTTCTTCGAGAATCGCACCCTGGTGCCAGCCTCATCCCGGCGGTACCCGATGCGAGTGAGTTCCCCGGTATGAGGACAAATAAGCATCACCTTCGAGGCATTAATAGCCCCTTCAAACTCGATAATGCCACCCTGGGCAGGTGCCCGTCCACCCGTCTGTTGAGCTTTTTGATGTTTTTTTACAATATTTACGCCCGACACCACGAGTCGATTGTTCCTCGGGACAATGCTTTGGACCGTCCCGCGAACACCTTTGTCGTTTCCTGAGATTACTTCAACCTCATCGCCTTCTTTGATACGCATCACAACTTTCCCCAGCTTACTTACAAAGTAATTTGCCATTAAACCGGTCTCTCTCACCGGCGCTAATTGACTCTAATCAATCGTTTGCTGAATTAAAATTAAACGTTTTAATCTACAATACTTCAGGCGCCAGCGACATAATTCTGCTGTAGCCCTTATCACGCAATTCCCGGGCGACAGGTCCGAAAACACGGGTGCCCACGGGATTCTTGGTATCAGCGTCCAACAATACTGCGGCATTATCATCAAATCTGATGTAGCTGCCATCCTCGCGCCGGTATTCTTTCTTGGTGCGAACGATTACCGCTTTCACCACCGTGCTCTTCTTTACTGGAGAATTTGGCACGGCCTTTTTCACGGTTGCCACCACGACGTCGCCAACACTCCCGTATTTCCGTTTGGTGCCGCCAACCACCTGGATTACCAGTACTTCTCGTGCGCCCGAGTTATCAGTGACCTTCAGTCGGCTTTCCTTTTGGATCATCTCTTATGCCTCTTATTAACGCGCTTTATTCAAGACGGACACAACTGACCATCTCTTGTGGCGGCTAATCGGCCGGGATTCAATTATCTGTACCCGGTCACCGATTCGACACTCATTGCTCTCGTCATGAGCTTTATACTTCTTGACTCTGTTTACAACTTTGCCATATTGCTGATGCCTGCGCGCAGTTGCAACTTCTACAACGACAGTTTTATCCATCTTATCGCTGGTTACTACTCCCACAAGACGTTTACGTTGTTCTCTCATAGACTCTCTTCCTATTTATAAGCCAGACCGATCCAAAAAATGTTATCGCGCCAGCCTACGAATCCGTCGACCCTTCACCCGTTTCTTATTCAGATTGATGTAAGTCGAGATTAACTCCTTACCGTTTTCACCCTCAAATTCAACTTTCCAGGCGCTTTCCTCATAACTAAAATGGGCAGTAGCAGACCATTCCTGGCCGGATAACACCGAATCAATCTCGGGTTGCTTCGCAGCCGATTCAATGGCTAACCTACGCATCTTCAGGACAGTTGTTAACTGCGCCAGTTCACGCCTTACCGCTCGAATCCTCGATACGTCAGCCAGGCGAGCAGAGGCGTTCTGAAAGCGCAGGTTAAACATCTCTTCCCTTGCGTTCTCCATCATCTCTTCAAGCGCTCGGTCACTCTTCTCTCTGAGTTCAACTATACTAGCCATCAGATGCCACCTTCTCGGCTTACAATCTGGGTCTTGATCGGTAGCTTGAAACTACCACGATTTAGCGCTTCCCTAGCAGTCTCTTCAGTCACACCGGAAATTTCGAACATGATCCGACCTGGCTTTACGACAGCGACCCAATGATCAACCGAACCCTTACCTTTACCCATTCGTGTTTCTGCAGGCTTTGCCGTGACCGGCTTATCTGGGAAAATGCGAATCCAGTATTTTCCGCGCCTGCGCATGTGGCGGACCATTGCCCGCCGGACTGCTTCAATTTGGCGGCTGGTAATCCAGCCTGGTTCCAGGGCTTGCAGGCCAAAGTCGCCTTGCAACAAAGTCGTTCCGCCCTTGGCCATGCCACGCATTCGGCCACGGAATTGTTTGCGATATTTCACACGCTTCGGCATCAACATAATAAATTCTCCAACCGTCTCGTTATCCCGAACTTAGAGGCCTCAGGTACAGACAATCCCACAGGCTTTTTCCAAAACGATAACGGGTAATACTCCTTAGTTGCTTATAAAGACGTCCGTCGTTTCGCTTTTTTGCGGCAGAATTTCACCTTTGTATATCCACACTTTGACGCCGATTCGCCCAAAGGTAGTTAGCGCTTCAGCAAAACCATAGTCCATATTGGCCCTGATGGTATTTCTAGGAACGCGGCCTTCCCAAATCTTTTCCTTCCGAGCCATCTCAGAACCGGAGAGCCGCCCGCCTGCTTCAATACGAATACCTTCTACACCTAGCCGCATCGCTTGTTGAGCCGCACGTTTCATGGCCCGGCTATGAGATATTCGGCGATCTAACTGACCGGCGATATTTTCCGCCACCAGCTGTGCGTCCTGGTCAGGCGCTGAAATCTCTTCAACATCAACCTTAACTGCCTTGCCTGAATATTCCCGCAGCTTCGTACGCAAATCTTTCACGGTGGCCCCTTTTCGGCCGATTACAATCCCGGGTTTTGAGGTCCAGATAATAGCCTGAAGCTGGTTCGGGAATCGTTCAATCTCGATTCTCGAGATACCTGCCCGGGGCAACTCCTCGTGAATTATTCGTCGAATAGCGAAATCCTCTTGTAGTAATTCGCGATAGTTGTCCCTTTCGGCGTACCAACGGGCGTTCCAATCGCGATTTATTTTAAGGCGAAATCCTATCGGATGTACTTTTCGTCCCAATGCGTATTCTCCTTAGACTTCGTAGTCCGTCACATCTCGCTCAGCTAGAACAACCGTGATGTGGGATGACCGGTGAATAATAGGCTTAAACCGTCCTCGTGCACCGAATCGCCCGCCAAAAGGTGACAGCTTTCGTCGCGGTCCCTCATCGGCGAAGATTCGTCTCACAAAAAGCTCGTCAATCTCCAAACCATAGTTCTGTTCAGCGTTTGCTACTGCCGATTGAATCAATTTGTATACAGGTTCGGCCGCCTTATTGGGTAAAAAACGCAGCGAATTCAGGGCCTCACCGGCCCCTTTTCCGCGCACCATGTCAACTACTAGACGAACCTTTTGCGTTGATATTTGTATATGCCGGGCTACTGCTCTGACCTCAAATGCTTCCGCCATAATAATTACCGACCCCCTCGTTTCTCTGATCCTCTCATATGCCCACGGTAGGTTCGCGTCGGCGCGAATTCGCCTAGCTTATGACCGACCATATTCTCGGTAACATAAATTGGCACATGTCTCCTGCCATTATGCACGGCAATCGTATGACCAACCATCTGAGGAAATATGGTACTGGCCCGTGACCATGTTCGGATAACTTGCCGGCCACCACTCGAATTGAGCTTTTCCACTTTGGCCAACAACTTTGGGTTGATATAAGGACCTTTCTTTAATGATCGTGACATTCCTATGCCTCCTACCGACGCTTCTTCGAACGACGACGAAAAATAAACTTGTCAGTAGACTTATTGTGACGGGTTCGTTTGCCCAAAGCCGGCTTGCCCCAAGGTGTCTTGGGTCCTGGCATGCCAACCGGGGATCGCCCTTCTCCACCACCATGAGGATGGTCATTGGGATTCATCGCCGATCCACGAACGGTAGGCCTGATACCTAAATGACGTTTCCGACCTGCCTTACCAAGTTTAACGTTTCCATGTTCAACATTGCCAACCTGGCCGATTGTGGCCAGGCAATCTTGGCGGATGAACCGCTGTTCACCTGAGGGTAAACGTACGGTTGCATAATCTTGGCCTTCCTTAGCCAACAATTGAGCGGAGGTGCCCGCTGATCGGACTAACTGGCCACCGCGGCCGACCTGGAGTTCAATGTTGTGAATAAGTGTGCCTTGGGGGATATTACGCAAAGGCATTGTATTCCCTGGTTTAATCTCAGCCCGTTTTCCACTGACGATCTGGTCGCCGACCTGGAGACCAAGCGGGGCAATAATGTACCGCTTCTCGCCATCGGCGTATGTTACCAGGGCTATTCGTGATGATCGGTTCGGATCATACTCAATCGAAGAAACTTTCCCTGGTACTTCAAATTTATCTCGCTTAAAGTCAATCTGACGGTAATTTCGTTTGTGCCCACCACCGCGGTGGCGGATCGTGATCTTGCCCCGAAAGTTACGGCCGGCACGTTTCCGCAAACCAGTAGTCAATGACTTCTCCGGCTTACTATGGGTTATCTCCTCGAAAGTTTGGCCGCTCATATCTCTGCGGCCTGGAGATGTTGGTTTAAATACTTTAATTGGCATATTACCTCCAGAGGCGGATGTCTATTGCTAACCGGCCCAGGAACATAACCCTGCGTACTGGCCAGCACCTCGTCCCTGCTTTCCTATACTCCTTCGAATAAATCAATTCTTCCACCAGCAGCCAATGTGACTATGGCTTTCTTATAGCCTGGCTTTCGAATAGTCGTCTGACGCCACCGCCGTGCTCGCTTCGCAGGCATATTTGCTACTCGAATTTTCTCAACCTCTACGTTTGGCCAGGCCATTTCCACGGCCTCTTTGACCTGCATTTTATTGGCTCGCGAATCTACGACAAATGTGTACTGGTTCAATTCGGAAGCCATGTAGTTACTCTTTTCAGTAATCACCGGTCGGCGAATAATCTCACGCCAATGCATCGTTTACTCCTCCTCTTCCGTTGTGATCCCGGTGGAAACAACAGCCGTCACCATGGGAATTGCGTCTCCCTGGCCCAGGAAACCCTGAATCAGCTCCAACGCCGAAATAGGCACAACGATTTTCTGATGACCCAGAATGTCTCTTATATTCAAATAATTGGCTCTTAACGCCTTGACATTCGTCAGATTTCGGGCTGACTTCTCAACGTTTTCGTTCCGATCTGCTACTAACACTAGGGTGCTATCAACACCTGTAAGCCTACCTAAAACCTCGACCATATCCTTGGTCTTAGGTCGCTCCATTTCTAGCTGATCCAGGACGACTATATCACCTGCACTTGCCTTAGCAGACAACGCCGATCGTATGGCCGCTCGGCGCATCTTTCGCGGCATATCCTTCTGATACGAACGTGGCTTTGGTCCATGAGCTACGCCGCCACCCACGAAGATGGGAGCCCGTCGACTCCCGTGCCTGGCCCGCCCGGTACCCTTTTGCCGGTACCATTTCTTGGTCGTTCTGTTAATCTCACTGCGTGATTTAGCCTTATGAGTGCCTCTGCGCGCATTGGCCAGTTGTCGCACCAATGCCTGGTGCATCAACTCACGGCTGATGTTCGCCTCAAAAACGCTCGGGGCCAACTCAACCTCTCCGACCTTATTGCCTACCATATTGAGAACTGATACTTTCATCTCGTCCTCTCCGTTAACTCTTTGCCGCGTCGCGGATCACCACCAGACCACCCTTGGCGCCTGGAATAGATCCCTTAACTGCAATCAGGTTGTGTTCGGTGTCAATGCGTACGACTTCAATATTTGTGGACGTTACTCGCGCATTACCCATTCGGCCAGCCATCTTCATGCCCTTAATAACGCGACTCATACCAGATGTTGCACCAATGGATCCAGGTGCTCGCTGGCGATCCGATTGACCGTGAGTTTTTGGTCCGCCACTAAAACCATGTCGCTTAACTACGCCGGCAAAGCCGCGACCTTTCGATTTGCCAACAACATCCACCCTCTCACCCGTTGTGAACTGATCAACAGTAAGCACCTGGCCAACCTTGTAATCAGCCACGGAACGAGTACGAAACTCCTTCAGATGCCGCACAGGGGGAATTCCTGAGACAGATTTGCGACGCCTACCCTTTCCATCAGCTTTCAATAGACCCAGATGACCCTTCTGTCCGCGGGTCAGTCGCTTCTCTTTAACATCCCCAAATCCAATTTGGATGGCAGTGTAGCCATCAGTTGTTTGTTGTTTTATCTGGGTTACGTAGCATGGCCCTGCTTGGATAAGAGTAACCGGCGATACCTCGCCAGCGTCGTCTATTACCTGGGTCATGCCCACTTTAATGCCTAGTAAACTCTTCATTTCAACCTCCCGGGACTGTCAGCTACCAGGCTAGAGCTGCATCATCCATGCGGTTGGAAATTGGATGCGAGCCTCTGTTGCCCGCATTCCAATATCATCTAATTATTTTAAATTTGTATCTCGATATCGACGCCTGCCGGCAAATTCAGCCTCATCAGAGTGTCAATTGTCTTCGAATCAGGGTTAAGCACATCGATGAGTCGCTTATGTGTACGAATCTCAAAATGTTCGTGTGAGTCTTTGTCAATAAAAGGACTCCGGCGAACAGTAAAACGTTCTAGACGGGTCGGCAGCGGAACCGGTCCAATAACCTGGGCCCCGGTGCGTTCAGCCGTGCCAACGATTCGTTTGGCTGATTGATCCAGTACTCGGTGATCATATGCTTTTAATCGAATTCGTATTTTCTGAGTCATTAGCGCCTCATTAATAGGAGCTGTCGTTAGGACAACGCCACCTAAATGTCAATTCCTTAATCAAGTATCTCGGTAATGACGCCTGCGCCTACGGTCAGACCACCTTCGCGAATCGCGAAGCGGCTGCCTTCTTCCAGGGCCACTGGGGTGATCAATTCTACATGCAGATTCACGTAATCACCCGGCATTACCATCTCCACGCCCTCAGGCAGGGTGATCGCCCCGGTCACGTCCAACGTCCGGATGTAGAACTGCGGCCGGTAGCCAGGGAAGAACGCCTTATGCCGGCCGCCTTCATCCTTGCGCAATACGTATACCTCGCCCATGAACTTCCGGTGCGGGGTAATGCTGCCCGGCTTGGCTATCACCTGGCCTCGTTCGACCTCTTCGCGGTTGACGCCCCGCAGTAGCAAGCCGGCATTATCGCCCGCTTCTACCTGGTCTAATATCTTGTGGAACATCTCCATCGATGTGACAACAACCTTGCGAATGGTGTCTTGCAAGCCCACGATATCTACTTCGCTGCCCGGTTTCAATACACCCCGGTCTACCCGGCCGGTCACCACCGTGCCCCGGCCCTTGATCGAGA
>DATLAB010000035.1:0-8097 GCA_035527655.1 Patescibacteria group bacterium
AGTGCTGGAAGAAACCCTGGATGAATTTGTCGGTACCGTGCTGGTCGTCTCCCACGACCGCTACTTCCTGGACCAGATCGTGGATCAGACCATTGAACTACGCGATGGTCATTTGAGCGAATACCTGGGCGGCTACACCGACTATCTGGATGCGCTTGGGGAGCTCAGTTAGTGGAAAGAAGATGAAAAATCAACGCAATATGGGATAAGTCAGTGGTCGCGTTCCAACGGTGCACTTCATACTTGAACCTAAGAGTCACCGACAGTTGGCTTGAAATGGGTTGCTTCGTCAGGGCTTCCGCGATACCAGGTGAGCCAACCACAAGATGGACACTCGTAAATCAATGTGCGGTGCTCGGACACGAACCGGTCATTCTCGCGAATGATATCTTTGTTTGCTTCAAAATCCGCCTCCACGCTGGCTTCTTCGATATCGCCAGCGTAGGCAATCCAGGTATGCGGTTCTGGAACGTTGCTGATACGCAAGCTAAAACCGCAGCGACATTTGAATCTACTCATTGGGTAAACCGAAACCTAACGAAAAACCCTTCAGCTTGTTAATGAATCTTGTGTTTGCACCTAATGTTTAAGCACAAAGGGTAAGTAAACTGGGTATACAGGCTTGGCCTCTACCGTCAGGTGGCCGGTCACCGTTTCAGAACCGGCCTGGCCATCATGAGCTCGATAAGTGAAGTTATCCAGGCCAGCATAACCCCTGGTTGGCGTATAAACAAAGCTCCCATCCAGATTCAAGACCAGGTCGCCGTGGGTGACGTTGCCAATGAGCACGGCCGTCAGGGTATCGCCATCTGGGTCGCTGTCGTTCTCCAGCACGCCAGGCGCGGGAACATCCAGGGTGACGTCCTCAGTAGTGGTGTATGCGTCGCCTATGGCGATTGGCGGATCATTGGCCGGGCTGACCGTTAAGGTGACCACGGCCGTATTCGAATTCGCCAGGCCATCGTTGGCCTGATAAGTGAAGCTGTCGATCCCGCTGAAGTTCTGCGTCGGTGTGTAAACAAAGCTGCCGTCCGGCCGTAATGTCAGCTCTCCATGGGCCACGTTAACACCAAGGACCGCTGTGAGCGGATCGCTATCTACATCAAAGTCATTCCCCAGCACCCCAGGCTTGGCCACGACCTGCGTGATATCTTCAGTGATCGTGTACCTATCATTGACCGCAATAGGCGGATCGTTGGTTGCTTCAACTGTTAAAGTAACCACGACCGTATTCGAATCCAGTTGGCCATCATTCGCATGATAGGTAAAGTTATCTACTCCATGGTAATTTAATGAAGGCGTATAGACGAAACTGCCATCCAGCGCAAGGACCAGGCTGCCATGATCGGGCCAGGCATTGAGGATCGCCGTTAATGGATTGCCTTCGGGATCGTGGTCATTGGCCAACACACCTGAAACGGGGACTACCAGGGTGATATCCTCGGTCGTCGTGTAATGGTCGCCAACCGCTACCGGGGGATCATTGACTGCTGTCACGATCAACGTCACTGCAGCCAGGTTTGATAAGGCCACACCGTCATAGGCATAATAGGTAAAGCTATCTTGTCCGGAAAAGCCCGTGGTCGGCGTATAAACAAAAGAGCCGTCCGATTGAAGCTGCAACGTGCCGCTCAGCGGCTCTGTATCGAGGATGGCTGTCAGATCGTCCCCATCAATATCCTCATCATTACCCAATACGCCCGGCGCCAGGATAGTCAGCCTGGTGTTTCGGGTGGTGGTGTATCTGTCATTGGCCGCGATGGGGGGATCATTGGCGACCAGCACCGTCAACATGACCACGGCCGTATTCGAATTCGCCAGGCCGTCATTGGCCCGATAGGTGAAGCTATCGATTCCATTGAAGTTTAACGTTGGCGTGTAAACGAAGGAACCGTCGCTTTCGAGGATCAGAACGCCATGGCTGGGCGGGCTGCCCAGCGTTGCCGTCAGACCATGACCTTCAATGTCGATGTCATTCTCCAGCACCCCAGGCTCGACCACGAAAAGCGTGATATCTTCGGTGGTAGTGTACCTATCATTGATCGCGATGGGAGGATCGTTGGCCGACGTAATCGTTAGGGTGACGACCACCGTATTGGATTCAAGCTGGCCATCATTGGCCTGGTAGGTGAAGCTATCCAGGCCGTTGAAGTTTAGCGTCGGTGTGTAGACAAAAGAGCCATCGCTATCAAGATAGAGCGCGCCATGGCTGGGAGCGCTATCCAACCCGGCCGTCAAGGGATCACTGTCACTGTCACTGTCGTTATCCAGCACACCGGGTGCAGCTACAACCAGAGGGATATCCTCTGTAGTCGTGTATTTGTCGCTGACTGCCACTGGAGTTGCATTGCTGGCTCTGATTGTTATCGTAACTGCTACCGTATTTGAGCCGTCCAGTCCATCATCGGCGTGATAGGTAAAAACATCCGATCCGAAATAGTCGAGCGTTGGGGTATACACAAACGAGCCATCACTCTCCAGGGAAACAGCGCCATGGTTGGGCGAGCTATCCGGCTCGGCCGTCAGGGGATCGCTGTTGCTATCGCTATCATTCTCCAGCACGCCGGGTGTGGCCACCACCAGATTGATGTTCTTAGTCGTCGTGTAATGGTCGCCAACAGCTACCGGTGGGCTGTTCACTGATGGCGTGTATATGCTGGTGACCATCGGTACAGGCGCCGCGCCGGGCAGGTTCATATTATGGCTCCATAACTGCCACATGGTATCGCCCCAGGCCTTGAGCTGGCTGAAGAAGGGGTCTGTTTGGATGAGGTAGGCCGGGTCACCGCTGACGCCAGGACTGCTCAGCGTCAGTTCTCCCTCACCGTTGATCTCATTACGTAAAAATTCAATATATTCACGGCTGGTTGTCTGGTAGTAGAGCGAAATCTCAATCTTGTCGGCGCCGGGGACCCGCACGCCAAAATCTCCCAGGTCGATCTCGTCATAACCACCGACATACTCGGCGGCGCTGAAATAATCCAGGGCCGGGTTGCCCTGCCACACCGGCTCCGCCAGGCGCGCTCCGGCCTCGCCGATACGGAAGCCCATAGGCGGAATGCGATTGTCTTTGTAACGGCCGTCGCTGAGGGCAAAATGAAAAGTCTCATCTTCGCCGGTTATCGAGCTACTACCGTGCATCTCGTAGACTAATTCGTCTACATAGCGCTCATTGGCGCCCAATGCCGTGGGATCGGGCAAAATGCCGTTAGGGTCATCGTAAACGTACCCGCTCAACCCTTTCAGCGTACCCGCGGCCGAATCGTAAGGGTTTACCTCCAGCAACAGGTCATCATCGTAATAAAATCGAATATTGAGGAACATGCGTCGCCCTTCAGGGTAACCAGAGATCAGCTTGTGACCGGTCTGATTCTGGACCTGGAAGGACAATTGGCCATTGGCCATACTGTAGTTGATCCCCTGAATAGCGGCCGCATCGTGCAGGTTTTGCTCAGAGCGGGCAACGCCGGCTAGCAGCGAAGGGGGATCAAACGCTTCCCCGGACGTTAGATCCATCGTCAGGACCGACGCGCCCTGGTTTAACAAAGCATCGTTGGTGGCATCGTAGTTGGCCGATCCGGAGACGGCGCTGGCCAAAATATAAGAGACCCACATATTCCCCCCGGTCAGGTCATGTTGGGGTACGCCGCTCTTTGGGTGCTCGATACTTCCATCTGGCCGCAGGATAGCCCGATTTTTGTCGGCCGCCTTGCCTGCCTGGTCGCGCATATGACAATCCTGGCAGGTGGCGATTTTGTTACCGGGCTGGGATGTGTCAAACACAGCGGGATCATAGGGACCGATCCCGGCCACGCCGCCCTGCAGACCAAAATCGGAGAGCATGAATTCTGAGAAAGTCCTCTCCACATGGTAATAACTGGAGGATGAATTCGCTTCTGTGGGCAGGATAGCGGTCGGATCAGCGCCCAGGTTGGCCAAAACCGGATTGGATATATCGTGACAGGTAGAGCAAAAATATTTACTTTTGTGATAGCGACTGTAATTGATGGCGTGATTGGCATTGGCATCAGCGAAGGAGGCCCGCCGGTTGTCGTTCAGCGTGCTGACGAACATCTGCCCAGAGCCATTCTCGGTAAACCCGGCCGGGGACAGATCGTTCGTGTAAAATAATGTGCCATTAAACTTAGTAACAGCCGCCGCCAGGCTGCTATCCTGGTTGTAGAGTGCCAATGCGGCCGAACTGGAGGGCGTTGCGCTGGCATTACTCTCATCCCAATAGCCTGGCCAATCATTCCCTTCGCGGGTGCCGGCATAGGTTGTTTCATAGAAGGGGTCGTACAGGTAGTGGCACAGGTTGCACTGCACCCCGTCAAAATCGATGCCGGTCATCGCTGAGCCATTGGTTGGATCAGAACGGCCGCCTAACCAGCCACCCGGCATATGGCAACGCAGACAGAAGTCGGTAGCATTCGGGTTGCCCAAGGCCCAAATTGAATCCTGACCGGCTACCGTCACCGTGGCCCAATATAGAAAGTCGCGGGCGGCCTGGGCCATCATCGAACCCTGCCAGTTGTTATAAGGTTCGGTGAGGGGATCGTAATCCGCATGGCAGTTGATACATTGCCCGGGACCATCTAATACGACACCCTGGTCGGGCTGGGTGCCCGGCAGCCGTAACAACGGGTCATCGGCCACGGGTAGAGGGGTCCAGGCCGCACTCTCAGCACCGGCCTCGTCCATAGCAGTTGATCCACCTGACGCGCTGACCGCCTCAGGCCCATCGCTCGGATCGGGGGGGAGGGGGGGAGGATCGCTGAAAACCGGATATTTTTGGAATGCGCCGGCCTGGCCTGCGTAAGCGGCAAAATAGACAAGAACCAAACCAAGCGTCAGAAATAATGCGGGGATTCCCTTTCTTTTCATGATGCCCTGACCCTCTTTTCTGTGACCAACGAAGACCGGCGTCCTGGAGGTAGCTTGGCGATGTTGTATGATCATGGACAGTGTAGAACATGAGCAATCGCTGGCCTAGTGTCAATAATCAGGGTGTTGAGGTGATTATTGTCGCCATTTCGTAATAGTAACGACTGGTTTCCAATTGGTCTAATTTCAGGGTGCAGCTGACAGTACCAGCGGAAGATAATAAGATGGGGCTAAAGACCGTGCGTATCTCAGATCAAAATTGTTTCCATCATGGTAACTGATATGTGAACCGTCGCCACCGTCCAGAGCCAACGAAGTGTATGAGCCCACATCTCCTACACTGTCAATCGTTGTTATCAGCCACCTACTCCCTGCCCAGTAGGCATATTTCAAAGCACTATTGCTATTGTCATAGTAGCTCACATGCGGATTGTCGTTGCTGTCAATAGCCAAAGAGGTGTAGGCGCCTACATCCCCTTCATTGTCAACGATCTCAATTGACCAATCGCTCCCCGTCCAACCAGCCATTTTGAGGTCTCTATTTGTGGCGTCATAGTAGCTAATTCTGGGATAGCCGGCGCCATTCAAGTCCAATGAAGTATAGGATCCCACATCACCGGCACTGTCTAAAGTGGCCGTGATCCACCCACCGTTAGCACTCCTCGCGTACATCAAATCCGCATGTGTGCTATCGTAGTAACTGATGAGTGCATTGCCAAGACCATCCAATTTTAGGGAGGTATAGGAACCAACATCACCGGGGCTGCTCACCGTTTCACTGATCCAACCACTCCCTGACCAGCTTGCATATTTGAGATTGCCATTGGTGATGTCATAGTAACTAATGTGGGGACGATCAAGTCCATCCAGGGACAGTGATGTAAAAGCACCTACATCTCCGGCGCTATCTACGGTTTCTGTCAGCCAACCACTTCCTGTCAGCCGGGCCAACGTTAGATCACCATTCTTAGCATCGTAGTAACTAATCAATGGGTCGCCTACCTCACTCAAAGCAAGAGCAGTGTAAGCGCCCACATCTTCGGCCCCGTCCACGGTTTCGGTTATCCATCCATCTGTGGCTTTGTGAGCGTACTGCAAATCTTTTGTCAGGAAATTTCTGTGGCTGATATGGGGGTGATCGTCCTTGTCTATTGCCAGGGAAGTATAACGACCTACAGCTCGCGAACTGTTTATCATTTGCTTCTCCCAGCCACCGGGGGATTGGACCATGATATGTAATCCTCTGGCGGTCCAATCGTAGAAAGTGATGTGTGGGTTTTCGTTGTCGTCCAGGGCCAAGGAAGTGAACCAAACACCGCCGTCCTCCAGATTCTGAATGATCCACGTGTCGCCTGACCAGGTCGCATAATAGAGCCCACCGCGATTGTCCGTGTAGCTTATATAAGGGTTACCATCACCGTCCAGGGTCAGTGATGTGAAACCGCCATACCACCTGGCCGTAGCCACTTCCTGGATCGCCCATTCATCGCCTACCTTTCGGGCATATTTGAGCCGGCCGTTTTCGTAATCGAGATAACTGATGTGAGCAACCCCCAGGCTATCGATGGCGATAGAATTGAATTCCCCTAGCCAGGCGGATTCATCCACGATCTGAATTTCCCAGGCGCCGTCGGAGCGATGAGCATACCTGAGCGTTCCGTAGGCGTCATCATAATAACTGATATGGGGATCATCATTCTTGTCCAAAGATAGAGATATATGCCAGCCCAGCCAACCGGCCGAGTCCACACTTTGGAACTCCCAGGCGCCTCCGGTCCAGCTGGCGTACTTTAGGTCACCGTTTGTACTGAAAGCAATATGTGGTTTGCCAGCTGTATCCAGAGCTATCGCCGTATCATAGCCGTACTCGTTCCCAGAATTATCGATCGTGTCGATCAACCAGCCATTCTCGCTCCTCAGTGCAAATTTAAGAGCGGTGCCGTAACGATTGTAATAACTGACGTGGGGAATATTGTTTTCGTCTAAAGCCAGGCTTGATGCTGACGGATACAGGCCATCAATTCCGGGAGCATCATCGACAACCTCTACCATCCACCTCAGGCCATCATAGTAGGCATAGGATAGATGTTCTCCCCCGTAGATAATGTGTGGATATCCGTCGCTATCAAGCGCAAGCCCCCGATCACCGACAATGAAGTAGTCAAACGGGCAATCTGCGCACTCAAGGGACCAGGTGAGATAAGAGTCTTTGGCAGACCAGGCTGTTTTTTTTACTGGCTCCGACTTCGTGGATGATGCGAGCGGTTGTGCCCAAATGACAAGGAGTAGCAACAAGGAAAGTAACCCGGCTAGTTCAAGTCGATGATGGCCTTTTCTAAATATCATGAAAACGCTCTTCCAGCGGCATGAGGAAAAGATTTTACATCAGCGTCCTCTTTTTAGAAAAGGCCAAGGCCGCCGGTCCAAACGAACCGGCGGCCTTGGCTACACATACTGGGGATTCGTTATATTATTATTTTAGTTCGGTCGTGCGACCAGGCCCCAATAGGGGGCAGAGGAAATATACATCCTCTGCATCCATCTCGTTGTTGCCATTCGCGTCTACCCACCAACGGCCGCCAACATAGCCGGGATCGCCTGGTCCAAATTCCGTTTCCAAATGGAACATCTCCCCGGGACCATCCATCTCCAGCTTTTGGAACGGCCCATGCATCGGTAACCCTTTTTCAGGAGAGACCGTAACGATGGAATCGTAATAAAGGCCCTGGCCAGATACATAGACGACGGGACCATCACCTCGGCCCTTGGCGAAGGCAGGCACCACGGTCAGCAGGCCTAACAAGAGCAACAAACCAATAACAGAAACTTTCTTAGCCATCTTTTTATCTCCTTCTAAAATGTGACAGTAAATAAAATACGGAAGCTGTTTACAATCTCATGTTTGAGTTTGTACAATCTCTAGTTTGCCGGGAAGTGCTTACAACCCTCTTGCCTGGAACTTAAGGGATTCTTACAATGGCGCTGAATCCTGTAAGGCTCCTGTAATGAAGTTGGGGTATCCTGGTAGGGAGTAAAATTTTATAAAATAGGATTATTGAGAAGAGAATAACAATGAACAATGCGTCAATACTTGTTGTCGAGGACGAGCCCAGCATTCGCGAGGTGGTCGCCCTTTACTTGGAGCGGGCCGGGTACCAGGTGAGTTGTGTTGCCGATGGCGCGGCCGCCCTGGAATCTCTGGCCCGAGATTTG
>DATLAB010000036.1:0-4905 GCA_035527655.1 Patescibacteria group bacterium
TCGCGTGATCGGTTGGGCGGCCTTAAGCCCGGTTTCCGGTAGGTGCGTCTATGCTGGAGTCGCCGAAGTCAGTATCTATGTTGCCGCAGATGTCAGGGGCCAAGGCGTTGGTCGTGCGTTACTCATGGAACTGTGTGACCAATCTGAAATGCAAGGATTGTGGACCTTGCAGGCTGGCATTTTTCCCGAAAACGAAGCCAGTCTGGCCCTCCATCGTGGCTGCGGATTTCGTCAGGTTGGCCGGCGAGAACGGATTGGAAAAATGGACGGCCACTGGCGCGATGTGATCCTTATGGAGCGACGAAGCCCCAAGTTCTAATCGGGCATGTCAAAAGCTGTCATCGCGGCCGGCAAAGCCTGGGTGACAACATGGCCCGCGGCAGGCAGTCCAATCAAAATGGCGCTGATAATTTCCTCCCGAGAGGCGCCGGCACCTTTAGCCGCCTTGACATGGAAAGGGATGCCGCTTTCAAGTCTCAGCGCAGCAAGAACGGCCAGGTAGGCCAGCGAGCTACTCTTTGGGTCCAAGGCGCTGGCCTGGCTCAGGGATTGCACTAATTCTCCCCAGGCTCTGGCGTGTTCGGGGGCTTCGCTCACGAATGTCCGGAAAGCCTGACTTATTAAAGTTTTTTGTTCACTCATAACCTATTACTTGCATAAACAATTAAAAAATCGCCGTCCCAGATATAAATCCGAGACGGCGATATCTCGATTTAGATCATCGACTCGACGTTACTTCGGGCCGGGCAGATTCATGTGAGTGCTGCGATCGCCCTTATCGTCATTTCCCCTATCATGAGGGACGAAGACGATAGCTTCACCAGTGCCTACGTTGCCGCAGGAATCGGTGGCCTTATAGGTAAAGGTGTAGGTCCGACCGCTGCCGTGCCCGGCTCGTTCGGCTCTGACTTTGAACATGCCATCTTTTTCACTAACGAGAATGATGTCATCGGTGGTGTTGCCATCGCCGGTGTCATTATCTGGCTCGTTAGACATGTACCAGCCCTCCGCCTCATGCCAGATCGTCGGGCTGGCTGCGAAGTTGTCCTCCGCGGAAACCGTGACCACGATATCATGGTAGCGGTGGTTGGGCGGCCAGATCCAGTCGGGTGTAGCAGTTACGGTAACTACTGGTGCAACGACATCACAGAAACCCATTATCACAGGATCGTGATCAGAGGGTCGGAACCTAGGCGGGCTTGATAACTGGGGATCGCGGTAATAATCAAATCCCTGGGGTTCGTCCGGTCCTATATGCCAAATGTTAACCCCCGTTATACGATTCGTTTCCGAGACCGCCGTGGGGATATATTCCATCTCATCGCTTGTGTAAATATAATCAAGCTCACCACTTTCAGCGAAGTAATTGTACGAACGTCGCTCATCCGTAGGAATAAAGGCGCCTACCTGATCCATGATTCCAGAGGAAGGAGCACCCAATACCAGGGCTGGATCTTCCATGATGTAGACGTTCAAGTCACCGAGCACAACCACATCATCGTCCCCAGAAGAAATCTGCAGGTCATTGACGAAGCCAACCAGCGCTTCGGCTTCGGCCACACGGGTGGCATTGTAGCAGGCCTGCCCGTCATCCTGGTCCTCATCAAGACCGGTTGCGTCGGTACAGCTCTTAGACTTAAAGTGATTGGTGACTACAGTAAAAATCTCACCTTCAGCGTTAAATGTCTGGGCAATCGGTGGCCGGGCATTGTCAAATGCTGGGTCATCCAGCCATGAGGAAGGACCAACAGGTTCAACTCGGGCCATCTGGTAGATAATGCCATTAATGATGGCATTGGTGTTGGAATACGTATCTGGCGTCGAGATGTAAGCCCAAATTTCAGAACCAGCTGTCGTATTCAGAACATCTACCAGGTCGGCAACTGCCTCATCATCATTGGAACTATCCGTATCAATATGGAAGCTTTCCAATTCCTGTAAGCCAATAATATCGACGCCCATGTTCAGGATGGCGTCCGCTAGCTTGCTTCGTTGAATATCAAGCTGTTCTTCGGAAGAGGCGCCTCGCCCACCTATGGTCGTCCAAAAATTATGGAGGTTGAAGGTGCCAACTTTAATCGTTCCGCCAACATCGGCCGGGGTCATTGGCCGGGCATTGTATGTAAAAGAGATGTTATGACTGGTCGTTGGTTGTAGTCGATAAGTATAGGACTGGCCCAAAACGGCCACCAGGTCATTCGCTGTATCACCCACCCTCAACGTGCCTTCTGGGCCTGTATAAGGTACTGGATCACTTGGATACCATGGGTTAGTCCAGGTGCTCCCGTCGTCCAGGAGGATGCTTTTTAACAGATTCGCCTGGTGGTAGGCAGCTGGGGCTGTTGGACCGGGAAGCACAACATTAGTTGGGCTGAGGTTGATACCGTCGGCCGAAAGAGTCGTCTCGCCCCGATAGACCAGGTCGTAGACATCGCTAACAAAAAGCTCATTGGTGACTTTTACGAGCATACCCTCGACTTTTTCCCAGTCACCTAGATCTGTCATAGGTAGCGTCACCATTGTCGGCGCCACAGTTACGGGGTCTTTTTCGCAATTGATAACCAGGCTGACATTAGAAATCTGCGTGCCGTCTCTAAATTCGGCGACGGTACCTCTAACTCGTACGGTATCCATTTCGGAGACTGCTTCGCTACCTGGGGCATAGACAAAAATGCCATCGGACGTATCCGGATTGCCATCACCATCAGGATCTTGAAGGTAGAAACCATCGAGCTTGCTGGAACCTTGGAGCTGGCCAACGACCACACCTTCGGTAGCATGTTCTTCCCCCACGACGGCGCTGGAATCGCCGTCACCCTGGATTGTGTAGATGGACGTATAGTCGTCCCCACAGGCTTCTTCAGGTTCAGGCACTGCCTCATTCAAAGCCCCGGCGTCTCCTGGTGTGTTAAAGGCTTCTCCGAACGCAGGCGATCCTTGAAAGTCTGGTAAGCCTGCCCCGTCATAATCGTTGCGCATCCAGTCGGCTATAGCATTAGTATCCACACCATCCGGTATACGTGAAGCGCCCCCAGGTCTGGAACTATCGCCGTCAAAACCCCCCGCCAGTACGACGGCAGAATAATTGCGGTCTGAAGATCCACCATCATGGACGCCAACATCATCGAGGATAATGTCCCAGGGCATACTGTCCAGGACACCGTCATTGTTGGTGTCCAGATCATTTCCCTGGCTGCCAGAGAAACCCTCAACCAGCATCAGCGTTATCGTGCCATTTCCGATAGGATCATCAGAGAATTCAGTTCTCCAGTATTCCCCTGCACTTAATATGGATGTAATTGGCCAAACGCCGTCAATTTTTCCGGCACCCGCGCCGTCACCCTCGATTTCGAGTAGAGTCCATGTCTTATCTTCAGCGCGGGCAACAGTAACCTTGACCTCGATAAACTCATGGGTTTCTGCACCAATGTGATCGGCAACAAACTCATTGATGACTGCGTCGGGCTCCACAGCCGCGGCCGTGCCAAAGATGGCGATAACAAAAATCACCAACAAAACAAGCACAAGAGTTAACCTGAAATGATTTTTCATTGTCTTTTTCCTCCTATATTCTCATTCGAACCAATAAATAATATCCATTCGCACTCGTTTGTTACTAGGGAGCCGGGTGTGGATAAAACTGCTCAGCGCACGCAGGGAAATCTCCTCCCATGGGGCAAGGATAGGGCAAACATCGACCTGATTTCGATCCTGAATAGTTGACATAAGTTGAAAATCAAATTGCGGCCGCGCCAAGCACCCGCCTAGGAAACAAACGATCCATCATTACAGGGGAACTAGTCCCTCAAAATATACACCCAATTAGCAATAAAATCGACAGACTTCTTGATTTAGTACCATATCGGATCGTACCGTTATACTGGATCAACGCGATATCCACATATTATCTTTTCGTTAATCCCTTTATTGAATCGCGTTGTCTAGTTTCGGTTGACGAGCGGCAGGAAGAGGACGGTACCTGTGCCATATTTGACGAATACGGTATGCTTTTCATCGGGCATCGTGATCGAATTGGTCAGTCCCACGAAGGAGTCATCATCTGTATACCTCCAACTCAGAACGATATTACCGGCGGCCGGCCTGGCGGTTAAGGTTACCACCGTTCCAGACAAGTACTCTCCTTCAGGACAGATCCCTGATGGATCTGCTGATGCCAAGGGGTCTTCCCCGTTGCCAGCGTGGGTTGGCGTTAACTGATAACAGGGCCTGAGTCGTGTCAACACCTGACGGCCTTGATCGACGATAAAAACCTCATGTTCGGTAGCAACAATCCCCCATGGACTACCAGGTGGGTCATCAAGGAACCCAATCTGATAAACCAGCCAGAGATCGCTGTCAGGACTGGTTATACGATTATAGAATCCACCGCTCCAATTGGTAACAAATGGGCCATTCACTGTTACGTTCAACTTCTTGCTATTCACGGGACTGTCACAAACTGGAATTACCGGTTCCGTGGTTGAGATAATCGAGCTGGGTTGGATGTAAACTTTCTCCGGATTCAGCCGGGCGATAAAATCTGAAACCCCGCTGGTTGTCCATACCTTGCTATGGCCGGTTGACACTATAGTTGGAGCAAACCACGATTGTCCAGGGAGAGTATAGGTCGTGACCAGGTTATGTTGTGGCGTCAATCGGCCCAGGAAGTGTTGGTTCTGGTCAGCCCACCAAATATCGTGATTTTCGTCAGCAGCCAGGCCGTAGATATTTGCTGATTCGCTATCTGGCAATTGCCAGATAGTGAAATCTTCTTCGACAGGGTCCAGGGCCAAAATACGGTTGTTGATCCAATCTCCCAACCAGAGTTGACCGGCGTCGGCCACAATGTAACTGCTGGCGCCATTATCGGGAACCGCAAAAGCGCACATTTTATTGGTTGCCGGT
>DATLAB010000037.1:0-8662 GCA_035527655.1 Patescibacteria group bacterium
AATCGCGAGGCACTGGCCATCGAAATTGATACTTCGTTGCCATCTGGTCGGGTTGAGCGTGTCCTGGATACCATCGCCGCCTGGCGCGGCTATCCACACCGCCTGCGGATGGACAATGGCCCTGAGCTGATCTCGCAGCAACTGGAAAACTGGGCCGAAAAGCATGACCTACAGCTTGACTTCATCGAGCCCGGAAAGCCGGCGCAAAATGCCTACATTGAACGCTTCAATCGCACCTATCGGGAGGACGTTCTGGACTTTTACTTGTTTGACAACCTAGCTGAAGCCAGAGAAATCACGGAGCAATGGTTAGAGGAATACAATGCCATCCGTCAGCATGATTCGCTCGGTGGTTTGTCGCCGTATCAATACGCGGCGATCAATAATGGCCGTCTATGAGAGATGATGACTTGGGCCCGCCAATCGACCCGTTCTTTCTTTTTGGACTCGCCCAAAAAAGAAAGAACCAAAGAAAAAAGCGAGGCTCCCGAACCCGTAGCAGTCCACTTCTGACTGGTACTAAAAATGGGATCTTTACAAAACAAGTGTACTCAATTTATCTCTTCTCTGTGTCCATTGTTTTGGGGGATCCTCAGACCTTGCTTCAACTGTATGAGTGCCGGTAATCACATCTGAGATATTCCAATAGCGAACGAAATCTGAGGGATGTCCGGAACCTATGATCGATTGCAATAGTGGCGCTTCGCCTTCATCGATCCAGAACAAATTCACCGAGCTGGTCGTGTTAGTCCAATTGTAAGCCTCGATGGCAAATCTGACGTTTCCGGCAAATCCGCAAGAGGGTTCCAGGCGAATATATGGACCGGATGGAATGGGCGAAGGTACAGGCGTTGCCGTTGCCGGTGGTGACGGAGTTGGAGAAGGAGTTGAAGTCGGAGTCCCACCGAGAACAGTTTCGGTGTCGAAGGATCCATCGATGTCATTTTCGACCATGATAAGATGACCAGCTATAAGTGGCGGGCTATTTGACGCCAGAACAAATCCTTCGCAGTCATGGACACCGGCCGATCCGACGAGGGTTGCTGTACCGATCAATAGCGGTCCGCCCACCTCACTCATCTCGTAAATCTTAACAAGGGAGGGTGGCGCATCCAGGTTACCGGTTACGGCAACGTACGCCTCGCCTGCTATGAGGTACCTTTCGAAATGGGTATCGCATCTTGGGAGTACAGGTGTGGATGAGGCTGTGGGTGTATGGGTTGCGGTGGCGGTTGCTGTTACAACTGGCGTCGCAGTAGGAACCATTGTAGGTGTGAGCGTGGCCGTTGGTTGAACTTCTGGAAGGGGTGGTAACGGTGGGGGTAAGCCGATGCCGGCACTGGCCCCACCGAGCGAATCAAACTGTTCATTGGTTATGGTCACCTGGCCGAAGACGGCAATGTTTTTACGTATCGGCCGTAAGAATGGTGAGACAATTAGCACCCAATGGTAGGTTCGAACAACCACCGGTTTACCAGCGGCGCCTGCATAGTCTGGCCACGGACCCTGATTATCTTTATCAACACCCCAGACCTCTATCCGGTAAGCAAGGTCAGTCTCCCAGGGGGCTTCAGGATCCTCGTGCAGTTTGAGGGTATCCAGATAGTTATAGACGGTATTGGTGACACAATCCAGGCGATTGGGCGGAGTTTCGCAATCGGCTTGTCCAGTAGACGCATATCTGGCGCCAGCTCTGGCTGCACCTTGTACAGTCACCCAGACCCAACCGACGCGCGCCACATCCGTGATGAAGAACATAAACATCAACAAAAATACAACCATGATGGCGAATTCAGCGAGTGCCTGGCCACTATCCTGGTAGTGAAGAGGGCGCTTGTGCAAAGACATCAACTCTCCTAGCTCCCCTGAATATAAACCAAAACCCAGAAGATTTTGAGTAATCAGCATACGGAGGCTCTCTGGTACGCGGCGACGAAGGTTTCGGGACCAAAGTACCCCGTACTTTGATACTTCAGAATAAGGTTCTGCAAAAAAACCCATTCATTCGCAGGATCTTCACTGCTGCTACTCATTATTAAAATAAAAGGTTCACCCGAGAAAATAATATCTGAGGTGACGGGGCCAGGCGGGAAATAGAGCGGCTCCCACTATGCGTCGAAATCGATTGCCCAGGTGAGTGCGAACGGGATCGATCCCTGTGTTAGAAACAATATATAGGTTGAAATATAAACCTGTCCGGGAAGATGTCTGAGCTGCTAACATTCGCGGGCTGGCACTCATGGGCTGAACAAGAAGAAACATTGCTTTTTGTATCGCTCAGAATCTCAAGGTTCAGCCAAATAATCCAAGCTCTTTCACCTGACCTTAGAGGCGAGGGTTTCTAATCCCCTGGCAATCAAGGAACGATATTGGGCTGTGAATGACAAGATTCAACAACAGGGCCAGGCGTTCTCTCATCCCCCTGACCATGAGTTGACGTTTCACCGGAGGATGTTCACTTCGGCCGAGCCGGAAAGATGAAGAAATTCGGGGGCGGTCAGGCAGAGAACGTTGAAACAGAAATGCTGGTAAATTGAGAATTGAAGCCATATTAATATCTTGTGATTGACGAAGCTATTATTAGAACTTCGTCCATTAGCTCCATATTCTGACGACCCACAAGCGGTATTCTCAACCACCAATTTTGGCCAATCGCCAGATTTTCGATGATTTTAGATTTCCGTGCCGACGTCCATCAAGCCGTAATCAGCGGAGAGAAGTATGAAGCGAAAATTGCCATAGCCTTACAGGGGCAAAAAGAGTTCGATGTCATCGGAAAAAAAGGCACCGAAGAAGATAATCGGGGCCGGTATAAGACGCAAATTGGTCAGATTGGAGATTCATTCAGAACCCTTAATCCAAGAAGCTTAACCCAGGACATTTAGAAACGACGGTCTGTTGGTCGGAGCGTTAACAAAGGCAACCTGTTTAGCAGATTCGGATAATATATTGTTTCGAGTACAGTTAACCTTGCGTGAGCAATTGTGGGAATTCAAATTCTGGATTGACTGTGGCGAGAAAGATGGAGGCGTTACCATAACCTCACTTCTCATTCACCGATAATCGGGAAAATTTATGGCGGGGATTATTGGATGATCAGGCAAATAAAGACAAAGGAGCAGTATTTGCCACCAGGTAGTCAGGCTGAAGATTCCTCTGGTAAGCATGATTGGGGTAGCTTTAACTTTTCATGGCAGCTTGAGCCCTAAGTGCCACAGAGCTCTGGCTCAGATCGTGTACCATGGATAGCATCGGGCCGGGAAAGGGATCCGGTCTCTGCCCAAAAACGGCTAAAAGCACTACCTCATTACCGGGTTGTGCCGGTAATGAGGCGCCTGTTATTCCAATTTCGCGGATAGGGTAATCGCACTGACGGCCGCCAACGCTTTGGATACTGGACAGCCGGCCTTGGCCTGCTCGGCATACGCCAATAACTCATCTTGACTAATGCCGGGCACGTCGGCCGTACAGATCAATTCGATGGTATGTATGGTGGGCGCGCCATCGATGGGACCGATGTGCACTTTAGTGATCGTGTGTACGTGATTGGGTACGTGGTCATCCTTGGATAGCAATGAGGACAGGAACATGGAAAAGCAGCCGGCATGGGCCGCCCCGAGCAGTTCCTCGGGATTCGTGCCGTCGCCTTCCTTAAAACGAGAAGCGTGGGTGAAAGGGCCTTCAAACACGCCATCGCCTACTGTCATCGTGCCTTTGCCGTCTAATAGATTGCCTTGCCACATCGCTTCAGATCTTCTGATTGGCATGTGTAATCGCTCCTAATGATTAGTTGTCTTGTATTACGTGTGTCGAACTAAGAATCGTTATGAACCTGATTCCTTTTCCTTGAACGTAGATTGTACGTGTTGAAAGTAAAAAGGCTAACTCACACAAAGTAAATAGATCAACCGAAGTGCCTGACACTACCAGAATCGTCAACTGCGACACGACAACCCGGCGGAATCAGCTGAAGAGAAATCAAGTGGAAGTTAATCTGACTGGGATAAATCGACCTTCGTGAAAAATCGATAGAGTAACGTAAGCAACCACGCTTTGGCCGTCGCGTGGTTCGAACAGGTGCTCGAAAGGCAGATCCATTTGCCAACCGATATCGGCCGTAGTGGGATCATCCTCCTTGGCGCCACCCTCAGAAAGCGTCCAGTCATCTACTTTTTTATATCCTTCCCACAGAACAGCGCGTACGGTTAGCTGGCTAAGATCCAGTTGTAAGGATCGCCGGCCGAGATGTTTCAGGCGAGTTTTCTGCCCATCATCGGATACCGTTAAGATCATTGCCGCTTCCGGATATTTAGATAGTTGTTTTAACAGCCCCTTCAGTAATTCGGCCAACTGTAACCATGAGTTGTCGGGCTCATCGTGGTTGCCCATCCGGGCCTTTACCTGGCCCGTATCGATATTCACCACGGCCGAACCAGGCTTAAGTTTAATCACCAAGTCGCCCTCGAGATTAACGGCTTCGATAGCAGCTTTTAGTGATACCAGATTCTGATCATTGAGTTGGCCAGAGAAGCGGCCGACCGGAGAAGGTGGCTGCACGGCTGAACCAATGGATCGCCACATGGTGAAAGAACCGTCTTCTTCAATGGTCAGGATCTCTCTATCGGGGGGGGGTGGTTGGCCTCCGCTGCGAGCGTAACGAATTATCATCTTTCCTCCACCTCATAATCGCCAGGCCTGGCTGTTTCCAGGTAGCCCAAGAACTCGCGCAGGTGACGGGGTTCGGCCGGGTGATCGTGATCAGTCATGTTGCCCATAATCCCCTCGCTGGAGTGGGTAAAGGGATCAACAATGAAGAATTCATCATCGTCGGGGATACGGGCCACGATATGATCGACAATGCCGGTCCCATACGCTAGCTGGTAAGCGGTGGCGATCTGTTGGGCAAATTCACCCTGCTCGATGCTGTGGGTTGAGATCACGCCGGTGGCATTGGCTACACGAGTCGCTTCATCATCTTCCATGAGCGCATTGTTCATTTCCTCGGCCACTGAAGCCGGTGTGGCTGCTCCTTCCTCGGCCGTTTCGCCGGTGGGTGGCTCCTCGCCGGTCAGCCGTTCATAATCACGGTGGGTGCGCTGGTATTCGTCCTCCAAGCCAACCATATGGCCGAATTCGTGGGCGGCTGTGTTGGCCAAATCAGGGTCGCCGATATACCAGTTTTCAGCATCGGAGCGGTCATTCCCTGGACGAAGCCGGACTACATTATCTGCTCCGGAGCCAACTTGTTGCGCATTGAAGACGATATTGTATCTCGTACCTGAGGTCGTATTCACGGCCGTAAATCGATTCCATACAGAGTTGATCCCGGCCATGGAAGTGGCAATGGCCTCAGGACTGTCGACGCCGGTGAACCTTAATTTGACCGTGATTTGCATGCTATCGGCCAATATGCGCCAGGTGTATTTCGAGGTCATCCCATAAGTCTGCCCCCCTACCTCTTCACTCCAGTCACGCTCAACCCGGCCGACATCGCTGGCCAGGCCGAGACTGTCGATTTGCCCCCAGGTCAATGGTCCGACAATGCCATCCTCGTCGAGGGTGTATTTACCCTGGAAAGCAACGGCAGCCGCGCGAGTTAACGGGCCAAAAATGCCGTCAACGACCAATTCTGGCGTCGCGCCGTCGGCATTCAATTTTTGCTGCATCTCTTCCACGGCCGGTCCTCTCGACCCACTTCTTATCGTGGGATGGAGAGACGTGCCGGCGTCCGCCGGCGCGGTGGGATCACCCTCAATATCGTCGACAGGAACACCTTCCCGTTGGACGAGGCGGAAGTCACCGCCCATTGGCGCGAGCATAGTTTGAATGTGCTGGGCGACATAGGCGTTGCCCATCTTTTCTTGCATCCGCAAAACAGCGTCCTGGCGAACGGGTTGAGTCGACGGATAAGAAGGACCTAGGTTGAAGCCCCCGGCCGACACCTGGCGAGCCAATTGCTCCTGAAAATCGCTGGTTGCCGGTTGCTTTTGATCCTGTTTTGCAGGCGCTTTCGGCTGATCCTGTTTATTACCTTGGGGTGTATTCTTTTTCATTTGCGAGATACTCACCATCAGATATAGAACCTGGACTCACTAACCCCCAGGCTGGTTTATGGTCAGGGTTCGTGCCGAAAATGATTCTTTCTCTAACAGTAACATAACAAGGCACTTTTGCAATGGATTCCAAAATAATCTTGCTACACAATTAGATTATCAAAGAAGATAAGCAGCTGTCAATAGGGAGAAATCTTATCATGGATGATATGGATCAAGGCCGTGGATATCGTCTCCATTATCATTTTTCTCAGTTGATTGGCCTTCCTTTCCAGAAAGGAGTGTTGTGCCAGTTATCTCTCGGCCAGCATAGTCACCAAAGAGGATGTGGCGAATTGTGTTATGATCCTTATCTGGCTCGCCGATTGTTTAGAACGTTATGAGTCAGTAAATTTCTTAGGGTTTTAACGGCCGCGTGCCCGCGACGTTTGACGCTTAACAAGAATTGATTAGCGGGCTGCCAGATAAGGAGCAGAAAATGGATGATGGTAAGGAATTAAGAAACCAACTGGTACGCATGCTCACCGTCCGGCAAGCGCACATGGATTTTGAGGATGCCGTGGCCGATTTTCCCGAGGAACAAATTAACCTCCGGCCGGTCAATTGCGACTACTCCTTTTGGCATTTACTTGAACATATGCGAATTGCCCAGGAGGATATCATCGAGTATATCCTGGCGGATGCCTACCGATGGCCCAACTTCCCTGATGATTACTGGCCGGACAAATCCAGCGCTGCCAATATCGTTGGCTGGCAGAGCACGATTGAACAATTTTTAGCCGGCCGGCAACAACTGGTGGAGATCATTAATGACCCCACCAGCGATCTCTATGCCCCCCTGCCTAACAGCGGCAACTACGAACACAATATCTTACGCGAGATCAATATCATCGCCAGCCACAATGCCTATCATACTGGGGAGTTGGGGATCTTACGCCAACTGATGGGCTTGTGGCCGGAAGAAAGATAGGCGACTTTAGTCCAGATTCGCCCATAATACACGGTTTCGTTGTGTCTGTTGCTGAGGTTCGATTGCAATAAACCTGAATCCTGCCAATTTATCCAGGGTGACCAAGGACACCAGTGGCATAATCGGTTAAGACATAGACGGGGAAAGGCTCGATCTTGCCCTTTAACTCGAGTTTGCGGTGTTCCAGGGCATCAAGCTGTAATCCTGCATTGGTGTAGGCCGCTTCACTGATTAATATCTCGCCTACGCCGGCACTGGTCGAGATACGGGCCGCAGTATTAGCCGTATCACCCAAGACAGTGATATCCGTCGTCCCTTGATCGGAGCCCATGGCGCCGACGAAGGCGATACCCGTATGCACCCCCGCCCCCAACGATATCCAGGGCCCTTCCAAAGTGCCATGACCGGTGACCCGGAGGATCTCCTGCGCCGCCTCAATCGCCTTTCGGGCATGGGCGGGGCCGACGAATCCAGGAACATACATGCCGGCAACCTGGTCGCCGATAATTTTGTCGATTAGCGCATCGGAATGAACCATGACCTCGGTTGCTTTCTTGTAAAAACGGTTGATAAGCCGGCTGAATTCCGTAGGGCTCATCGTTTCTGCCAGCGCTGTCGACCCGCGCACGTCGGCGAAAAGCAAAGATAACTCAACCTCAGCACCACCCTGGTATTCCCGGGCGAATTTCTCGCACTCATTACACATTTGGGGATTCAGGTTTGAAGGGCGTTTGCCATAGACGAATCGCACAAGCCGGCTACTGACGCCCGAAAAAGGGACGTAACAATTTTTGCAGCGCGGGTTTCCAGGCAGCATCCTGAATAGCCGCCTTTGGCGCGCTTCCTTGACGAATTCCCCTGTTGTCAGGTAGGTGCGCCAGACATGTTCGACCATTGCTTCACGTTCAGATTCTTCATTCATGGTCAAATTCTAATGGGGTCCAGGCTGATTGTCCAATGAAAACAGACGATTGGCTAGCCCAATACATCTGGCACTTGAGATTCAAACCCAAAAGATGTTTGAAATTAACCAGAGATCCTCGAGAAGGAGATCTCTCCTGGCAAATTGGAATTTTTACTTAAGTCGAATGCCAGGGATGTGCTTTCTGGTGTAGATTACAATAGTTAGCCGGCCAGAGCCCGAACCGCCAAGCTGTATCCGGCCGTCACAACCATCGCTACTTAGATATTAATGGTCCACTAAGATTCCTGGTTCGCCCGGTGCTCCTACCCCGGTGGATCATTGCATCAGGTTTTTTACTTGGGGGGATGGTTCTCCTTTCAGGATAATTCATCAGGATGGCCTAGGTTTGAACCATGTCTAAGGCGCCAACCAAGTTCTTAAAAACTTCTTGATAATTGGTGACGTTCCGCAATTTCGGGTAAACTACGCCACACTGGTTTACGGATTAGTCTGGCCATTTTCGTTCAAAGTATACATATTATTGTAAACAGCAGGAGAAATTGGTCTGAGTGGCACCTGACTTCATCCGCATTGCCGCTGAATATGTGAATCGTCTAAAGCATAATAAGCGGGATTCCGCTTGGCGCGACCAAACTCAATAAATCCACAGTAAAACATATACGTGACTTGAATGCCCTGGTAGACAAATCATCAACGGCCGTCTGGTTCGGAGTT
>DATLAB010000038.1:0-109973 GCA_035527655.1 Patescibacteria group bacterium
TCCGCATGATGACAGGCAACCCAATGCTCCGGACCCTCGGCAATTGCATTGCGAAATTCCGGATCTTCCTGGGAGCATATCTCTGTCGCATAAGAACAACGCGGGTGAAACCGGCAAGCTTTTGGCGGATTAGCCGGACTGGGCACATCGCCCTCCAGGATCAGGCGTTGGCGTTTGCCTTCCTTCTCCGGATCCGGGATGGGTATAGCCGAAAGCAATGCCTGGGTATACGGGTGTAAGGGGAGATCAAAAATGCCATCGCGATCACTCAATTCCACAATCCGGCCCAGGTACATAACAGCGACGCGGTCGCTGATGTAGCGGACCATCGAAAGATCGTGGGCGATAAACAGGTAGGTCAGGCCCAGTTCTGTACTTAAATCATCCAGCAGGTTGACGACCTGGGCCTGGATAGAAACATCCAGAGCTGAGATTGGCTCATCGGCCACGATAAAAGACGGATTGGTGGCTAAAGCCCGGGCAATACCGATACGCTGTCGTTGCCCGCCGGAAAATTCATGGGGATAGCGGTTGATAAAGAAGGGGTTCAGGCCTACGATTTTCAGCAGCTCGCTGACCCGTTCCTTTCTGCTGTTTGTATCACCGATATTGTTGATTTGTAGCGGTTCGCCGATAATGCTGCCGATACTTAGCCTCGGGTTAAGCGAGGCATAGGGATCTTGAAAGATCATCTGCATATCTCGCCGGGCTTTCCGCATATCGCTCTTATTGAGCGTTGTCAGATCCGTCCCGGAAAATTTAACATGCCCTGCTGTGGGGGTAAGAAGCTGCAAAATCGTACGGCCTGTCGTCGATTTACCACAACCGCTTTCGCCTACCAGCCCCAGAGTTTCACCTTTATAAATATTGAAGGTAACGCCGTCCACGGCCTGCACAGCGCCGACCTGTCGCCGGAGGACGCCCCGCATTATCGGGAAGTATTTCTTCAGGTTTTTAACCTCAACCAATATCTCTCTGCCATTTGCCTCGCTCATATCTTATCTCCAAAGTGCATGTCATCGCGCATCACTTCAAAACGCCAACAGGCAGTGAAATGGTCCGGACCGCTTGGCATAAGGGGCGGATTTTCCTCCCAACATTGATTGATGACATACGGGCACCGGGGGGCAAATGGGCAACTTTTTGGCTCACTAAGTAGATCAGGGGGTAGACCCTTGATTGTCGCCAATCTCTCGCGGTGTTTTTGGTCAAGCTTGGGCAAGGAATCCAACAAACCCATTGTATAGGGATGCCGGTGGTGCTTGTACAGCTCATTGACCGGGGCCATCTCAACGATGTAGCCGGCGTACATAACCGCCACTTTCTCAACCATGCCGGCCACAACGCCTAAATCATGAGTGATCCAGATAATGGCCATGCCCAATTTTGCTTGTAGCTGTTTGACCAACTCGACAATCTGGGCCTGAATGGTTACATCAAGGGCTGTCGTCGGTTCGTCGGCAATTAATAAGGATGGGTTACAGGACAAACCCATGGCGATCATCACCCGCTGACGCATGCCGCCTGAAAACTGATGGGGGTAGTCGCTTAAATGGTCTGCAGCGCCGGGTATGCCAACCATCTCCAACATCTCGGCCGCCCGACTTTTAGCCTGGGAATCGTTCATCCCCAGGTGTAATTTTAGGCCCTCCGTCATCTGCCGGCCGATGGTGAGAACGGGGTTAAGGGAGGTCATAGGATCCTGAAAGACCATCGCAATTTCACGGCCGCGGATCGTCCGCATCTCTTCATTGCTTATTGCCAGCAAATCCCGATCATTATAGATGACTTTGCCGCCATCGATTCGACCCGGAGGGCTGGGGATTAGGCGCATGATTGATAAAACGCTGACCGACTTGCCACAGCCGCTCTCTCCCACCAGGGCCATGGACTCCCCTTCGTCCAATGAATATGAAATACCATTTACGGCGTGAACAACGCCATCTTCAGTGTAAAACCTGGTAATAAGGTCAGTAACGTCAAGTAATCGGGCCATTTCTATCCTTCGAATGGTCTTCAAAAACTTTGCGGCCTACAGTGAATAATCACCACTTGGTCCGCTTGTCTAGTACGTTTGCCGCTATCGCCTGCATTAGTCCTGGTCTGGGTGCATTTTCCACTCACTCCTCTTGGGTACAACTCCTTGAAATTTTGCCCGGAGTCAGAACCCTCTATGACTGGAGCTTAAACACCATCGCGATTGTAAAGTAGTTTACACTAAATGTCAACTTGGTGGCATTTTGGTAACAAATGGGAGTCAGTGATTGGCATCCAGGTGCAGCAAAGGCCAGGAGTAATCAATTTGCGTCGGGAAACGCTCAGGGTGGGATCGTGGTATTCACGAGTTCTTCCTCCGGCCAAATTGTTTGTTAGAGAGAGTCATCATTTTACCCGTTGTGATTGATAGTGACAACGTAAGATCCGTCAAAAAGGGGAACGAAGACGAGTAAAGGTTGCCGGATAGGTGAAGATTACTGCCAACCATTATGGTGTAAAAAGGCAACTCCTTTGTTTATCCCATGGGAATAAACAGTTTTTAAACCTTGGTCATCGGCCGTTGTATAGCTAACCCCAAATTCGCCGGGATCAAAATCTGGTCCGATTACCTCGATGGTCGCGTGATGCCATTGGCCTGGGATAATCTCGGATTGGAAGATGTCCTGGTATAAGACCGGTTCAGTTCCTATGGCGATCACGCGCTCATAGCCGATTTCAGCCAACTCCATGGCCGGACAGGCACAAGTATAATAAGCGTCGACGAACGGCCGGTAGCCTACCCAGGCGGGAATGTCCCAGGCGTGGAGCATGCGCGACGAAGCATAGGCAACCTGGGCGAAATTCTCGGCCGTGAGATAATAATTCTTGTCCTCAGATTCTGTATCAAATAAGCGGGCTGTCAGATGCGCAGCCACCCATCCCCTGTCCCCGCGAGCGGCTTCGAGTAATAGTTTCCGGCCGCGCCGCCGCGCCCCTTTGCCTTGGATCTCCTGGGCAACTGCCGGATCTACCTCGCTGGCAGTAATGAAGAACCTAGGCGCTACCTTTCTAAATAAGAGTGGCAACAGGTCGGGTAAAAACTGTTCAAGACCACTCAGAATCATTTGACTCATGCCCAGGCCGGGTTGCTCTAATATTTTTCGACCTTGATACCAGTAATCGAGCCCTAGATTGTTGCTCTTACCCACTGCGGCGGCCGCAGCCGGTAGAACTGATGAGGATGCCCCGGCATAGGCTCCGGCTCGAAAACCGGCCAGCTCAAAAGCGGAGAGCACCCCATGAAGAAAAACGCCCTTGAAACCACCGGTAGCGCAAGCAATGGCCGAGTTGGCTGGCGCTGTACTCATTCCCCCGGCCGCCTGGCATATTGGTGAATCGGAATACTATTCGGTTGCTTTTTTAGCCATTTCATACTGGATTTATCACAGGGTTCAGATGTTCAACCCATTCCGGTCGTAATAATCCAAAGAGGATCATGTCATAACGGCGGCCGTCCCGTTGAATATGCTCCCGGAAAACGCCTTCGCGCTTAAAACCCAATTTCTCGTAAAGATTGATAGCCCGCTCGTTGTAACTGAAAACGGTCAACTGGACCCGGTACAGGTTAAGCTCATTAAAGGCAAATCTTAAGGCCAGTTCCATGCCTTCCCGGCCTAATCCCTGACCCCAATGTTTAGGATTACCCAGACCAATACTCAACCAACCACTTTGATGGGGCCACAAAATGCCATCAAGCTCAAGGAAGCCGAGCAAGGTTTCATCCTCCAAGGGTCGGATAGCGAATAAATAAGAATCGGTTGCCTTATTTACGCCTTCCAGCCATTTTTCCAGTTGGGCTTGGCTTTTTGGTAAGGCTGGGGTCGCATCAAACATCCGGCTAAAGGAGGTATCTTCATACCATACAGAAATCGCCGGCAAATCCGTCTTGCCTATCGCGGTCATTTTGATTCTTAGACCATGTAGGATATTTTCAGTGAGCATTTCTCTCCTGCGCCAGGTCGTTTGATATCTACCAGCATATCATTTCGGTAGGTTACAGGCAATCAGAAAAGTCACTACCGGATTCGCTTTTAATAGAATTTCCAGGTCTGCGACATTTTACTTTTCCCCAGAAATGGAGCGATCAGCAAGCTTGAAGAATTTATTGAAAGTCAGGTGGAATATTCGGAAGAATGCCACACCATCTCAACCGCGAGCGAGAAACTTAGGCTGTTATGGCAATATGAAAGCCTCCTGGATACTCCCGCCGGCTATAGGGGCCAATCTATGCTTCCAGGAGGCGGCCCGTGAACTTCAATTAACTGATCTGCAAAACAGTCGCTCCAGCTTAACTTTCCAGATTAGGCGGAGAACCGTTAACGTAGAATCAGCTAGAATATTTTTGCTACATCGGTCAAGCTGCCATATGATCATTGGTGATTCTTGTTTAATATACCAAACGTCTCTTGCCCATCCCGGTTTCAAACCAAGTTGCCTGGGTAAGTCAGATACCAGTGGCATATTAATACTGTGGTTTATAGCGTATCAAAACCTAATCCATAAGGAGTATCCATCGTGACCCTGCCCATCAATGAAGCACATAGAATCAACATTCCCCAGCTTAACATGCCGCCCCGCATATTGTTGGGTCCAGGCCCATCCAATACCCACACCCGGGTTCGGCAGGCGGCCGGAGCGCCTTTGGTGGGACATCTAGACCCGGCCTTTGTTTCCTTGATGGAAGAAGTCAAGGAACTATTACGATACACATTCCAGACAGACAACGAAATAACCCTGCCCATTAGCGGGACGGGCAGCGCGGCCATGGAGGCCAGCCTGGCCAATACGATAGAACCTGGCGACGTGGTCCTGGTCGGTATCATTGGCTACTTTGGAGAAAGAATCGCCGAAATGGCCGGCCGCTATCGAGCGGATGTTCGGCTTATAGAACAGGAATGGGGCAAGGTGTTTTCCCTCGACGAATTACGCGCCGGCTTGGAAAAACACCGGCCAGCCATCCTGGCCCTGGTTCATGGAGAAACGTCGAGCGGCGCTTGCCAGCCACTAGAAGGCGTCGGCGAATTATGCCGGGAGTACGATTGTTTATTGTTGGTCGACACGGTGGCCAGCCTCGGTGGCGTGCCTTTTTACGCCGATGCCTGGCAGGTAGATATCGTATACAGTGGCGCCCAGAAATGTCTCAGCGCCCCCCCCGGCGTGTCACCGATAACTTTTAGCCCACGGGCCATCGATAAGATAAAGAACCGCAAAACGAAAGTGGCTAATTGGTATCTGGATGTGACCTTATTGATGAGTTATTGGGGTAGCCATCGCGTCTATCACCATACCGCCCCGATAAACCTTAACTATGCCTTGCGCGAGGCCTTACGCCTGCTTGTCGAGGAAGGGCTTGCCCAACGATGGGCCAGGCACCGGCAGACGACGGAACTGTTATGGGGTAGCCTGGCAGAAGCAGGTCTCTCTTGCTTTATACCCGACCCGGGTATTCGGCTGATCAGCCTTACCACCGTTCAAGTACCTGACGGAGTAGATGCTAAAATGGTCGCCGGCCGGTTGCTAAATGAGTACAACATCGAGATCGCCGGTGGTTTTGGTCCGCTGGCGGGGAAAGTATGGCGGGTTGGTCTAATGGGCTACAACAGCAGGCGAGAAAATGTAACCCTCTTAGTCGAGGCACTACGACAGATCTTAAATTGAATCGATGTAAACGGTGATTGGAATGGCGACCTATTTTTCCAGGGGCATGATTGTATCTGGATTGCTTTCCACAAGAGTCGCTTCTACAGCGCCATGGGTTAGTTCCTGTAAGGCTTCTTGAAATTCAGGAAATCGCGTCGCTCGAAATTGAATCGTCAGGGTTACATCAGCGGCGAAAAGTTCGTCAAGAACGGCGCCAGCATGAGCCGCAACTATTTGCCGAGTCTGCTCATATAAGTTGTATGGTATGGCCACCGTCACCACCTGGGTTGGCACTTTTTCTGCCCGGGTTAACTCGAATAGAACTTCTCTTACCGCAGCACCATAAGCACGGACCAGGCCACCTGTGCCCAGTTTCGTGCCCCCAAAATAGCGTGTTACAACAACCACGACATCCCCTAACCCACTGCCGCGCAAGACGGCCAGTGCCGGCCGGCCGGCCGTTCCAGACGGTTCGCCATCATCGGTACAATGAGCAATTGTGGACGGGCCATGGCCGATCACGAAGGCCGGGACATTATGCGACGCATCGGAAAATTCGGCTTTGATACGTTGGATAAAACGCTTGGCTTCATCCACGCTAAATGCCGGGGCAACTGTGGCAATAAAGCGGGAATTCTCCACGCGCATTTCAATTCGTGTCTCCTCGGCCGGAATCAGGTTAGTGGGCATATTTTAATTTGTATCGCCGGATTGCCATTACTGCAAAGATGGCTGGCCCGATTATCCCGAGGAAGCTTCAACCCACTATTCGATTATGAGAAGAGCTTGTTCCAGAAAAGAGTAGCCACTACAATTCGCATGCTCTTTCGCTTGTATCGCCCCAAGAAACCATGTTTGTACCACGAGCTGTCTATCTATATCTTCTGCTCATTATGACCCCCTTCTTCGCCGCCTGCATGGCCGGGTCGTCTACACCACCTGCAACACCGATCACAGCAGGTCCGACGAACCTGGAAACGCCTGTCACCCTGGAAACCCTAACCCACGCTCCTGAGCCTACTGGCACCGGTGCGACTGACCTGCCAAATCCGACAATCGTAACTCAAAGCCCAGAGGCGACACTCCCTGTCACATTAACGCCATCGCCACCAACGCCCTTACCCACAGCGACGGTCATCTTTCCGCCGTACATTGGCCCGCCGTTAAACCGGGATGATGCCGGCATCCAGATTCATCTCCACCGGGAAGATCTCGGGACGCTTATGGCCCACCTAAATAAACTTGGCCTCGGCTGGGTGAAAACTCAAGTCTCTTGGAAACTTTACCAACCGGAGCCAGATCGATTTGATGACTTTCGTTGGGGGGAATTGGACCGGCTAATAGAAGCTGCCGGGGAAGCGGGCATCAAGGTCATGCTAAGCGTGGCCAAAGCGCCAGAGTGGAGCCGGCCGACAACGGAGTTGGACGGACCGCCAACGGATTTCTCTAACTACCAGGCCTTTATGGAGGTATTAGCCACCCGCTATCGAGGTCGGATCGCTGCTTACGAACTTTGGAACGAGCCCAATCTTCAACGGGAATGGAATGGTTTACCCCTCAACGCCGATACACTGGTAGAACTTATACGGGCCGGGGCTATCGGCGTCCGCTTGGCCGATTCTGAGGCCATCCTCATTAGCGCCGCACCGGCGACAACTGGGATTAACGATGGTATAAACGCTATCGACGATCGCATCTTCCTGCGCCAGATGATCACCGCCGGGATCACCGATATTGTCGATGCCATTGGCGCTCATCCTTATGGTTGGGCAAATCCACCAGACAGCAGCATGACCAGCCCCGATCTTTCCATTCCCAGCCACAATGACCATCCCAGTTTCTTTTTTGGCGATACCTTGCAGGATTATCGGAATATCCTGGACCAGGCCGGCCGGACTGACATGGCTATCTGGGTGACGGAATTCGGTTGGGGTAGCTATGATGGGCTGGGGATTCCGCCTCCAGACGAGGTTGCCTATATGGCTTTTGTCGACGAACAGCAACAAGCACTCTACACCTTACAGGCTTTTGAAGCAGCCCACGATAAAGATTGGCTTGGACCCCTCATTTTATGGAACCTCAACTTTGGTCCAACACTGGGACCGGAATTTCCTTTCTCGGCCTATAGTGCACTCCGACCAGATGGCTCGCCCCGGCCGCTCTTTTATGCCCTTTCATCCGTTCGATGGGTGGATGATACCGAACCCGAGGCCGGTCAATAAATGCTCCGGTATCTTGATCGCACCACTCAGGTTCGTTGGCTCGCTGAAGCGTATGTTTCTGGCTGCGACCTAGATCAGACAGGCTTCGTAAATCTTCTCGACGGTTTCAGCCAATACTGACCAGGAATAGTTTTTCGTCTGGTGTGCCCTGGCTCCTACTCCAAGACGTGTCCGGAGTTCGCTATCTTGCAGTAACTCGGCCAAATCCGCGGCCAACCCCTCGTTATCGCCACTTTGTCGTAACAAGCCTGATTGCCGGTGTTGGATATACTCCGGGACCTGGCCGACGGCCTCCCCGACCACAGGAATACCCACCGAGAGCATGTCGGCTAACTTGACGGGGCATTTTGCGCGGTTCAGCAGGGTATCTTCCATCAGATATAACGCTGCATCGGCCGCCGCCAAATATCCTGGCAATTTATCCTCGTCCAACCAGCCTACATCCACAAATGCCTGGTTTAAGCTTGAATCCGCCAGAAGTTGCCTGAATTCCGTTGCCTCATCCTGGTACAATCCGGATCCCACGCCCAATATGGCCAGGTCAGGTAGGCTAACCTGAACTTGTTGCATTATGGCTAACAATCGGGCTGAATCAAATTCGAAAAGGCGACTGTAAAGCAACACCACCGGCCGGTCAGCCAGGCCAAGTTCTGCCCTGATTTGACCACTTTCCCCGGTTGCTCCAACCCCAATTCCAGGGCCATTGGGCAAGTAATAGACTTTCTCAGGCGGTTTGCCATTGGCCCAGGCCAGGCTTTGCAATGTGCGGCTGGCTACTGTTAGCCCGTGATTATGGCCCAATCCCCACTGCTCTTGCCAGGAAAAAAAACGTTTTTGTAGCCGAGTGTAAGGCGCTATTTCATTCCAACCACCCCATCCTTCCCAATCATCGGTATCGGTGACCAGTCCAATACGGCGGCGCTTAAAATACCACAACCACCAGGCAACCAGCCCGCTATAAGCCTTCGGCTTAAAAGAGTGAACGATATCAGGTTGCCAGGCCAGGGTTTGTCTGACCATACGCATCGTTCTCCGGCCGATACCCCCTCGAAGCGAGATATAACGTATCTCGACGCCTTCTTCTGTCCATATCCGTTCCGCGTCATCAGGCGTCTGCCAGGGCGGCATGATCATCATCACCTCGTGGCCTCGCCTGACCAAGGGTTTGGCCAACTGAAGAGCCCGACTCCGCATTGTCTTATTGGGGTGAAAACCAAACGGACCGACCATGGCAATACGCATAGCAGTTTTTTATCACGAAAGTGAGGAAACTACGAGTTGGACAGCCAACAATGGTCCGTTAGCATTGGCGGGGGTCAATATCGATTACCGCCCGGATTCCCACCTATTGTCCTTGAGTTCCTTCTGAAGTAGGTGTAGCTGTGGCGGTTTCCGGCGGAGGCGCCGGTACGGTTTGGGTCGAGGTTGCCGTGGCTGGGGGAGGTGCTTCAGACGTATTTGTCGGTATCGGTGTTTCCGTCGGCGTTGGCGTCGAAGTGCCCGTTGGTGAAGGGCTAGGTGTCGTCGTGGGTGTTGGCGTATCCGTTGGTGTAGGGGTATAAGTCGGCGTCGGGGTTGGCGTTGGGGTCGGCTCTATAATCATTATTAACACGCGAAATTCGATGGACACAGGGTCGAATTCGCTGGTATAGGGGTTATCCGGACCGAATAGCGTCAGCCGAATTGTGGCAGGCCCGCCCTGGAGTTCCGTTGTATCCCAGCGAGCCAATAGGCCATCTTCCACGACATGGGTCCGCAAATCCTGGACGGGCGCCCAACCTTGAGGGTCATGAGATAGGCCAAAATCAACCAGGTAACCGCTGTAGTTTGGTCCCTTCACTGACCCGCGGATTTCGATCTCACCGGTTACCGATTCCATCACCCCGGGGGAAGTAATTGCCGCGAGCGGCCGTGGAGTGTTCCCATCACATGCCGCGGGCGGTGGCAAACGGAGCGGTATGCTAATATCCCGCATTGCGGCCCAGCCTTGACCGGCGGGGGATTGCTCTAGCCAGGCTCTGGCGCCCCGCTGCTCGCGATCCTTGGTCTCCTGCCGGCCGCTAGTCACGAGGTTGAAGAAGTTGGCCTCGTAGACGGATTCTGAGCAGGACTGATTCGCTTCCAGGTTGCTCCACAAGTCAACGAAAAGTGGCTTAATAAAATCCTGGTCACTTCCTGGTGGTAATTGATTTCCGGCAAACAACTCAACGATACGCTGCCCGCAGCCTATCCCTGGTCTTGCTCCTGAATCGGCGCATATCTCCGCTTCGGCAATACCTGGCGGGCGATTGAAATTGGCTGCCTGCTTGCCGGCCAAATAGCCGCCCATAAATCGATTCCATAGAGGAGAAGCCATCTGATAGCCTGACTGTCCTTCATTGACGACCTCATTATTTGTGTTGCCTACCCAAACCGCCGTCACTATCTCCGGTGTGAAACCAATCGTCCAGC
Source organism: Patescibacteria group bacterium (assembly GCA_035527655.1). Taxonomy (GTDB): domain Bacteria; phylum Chloroflexota; class Anaerolineae; order Promineifilales; family Promineifilaceae; genus UBA11865. Next base: position 10,350 of record DATLAB010000038.1, read on the forward strand.
CATCACGTACATCAAAGCGATTAGTGCCCGAGGTGCCGGTCTTGGCCGCGACTTCATGGCCGGGAACAACCAGGAAGTTATTCGGAGAGAATTCGGGCTGGCGAGCGTTGTTATCAGACAAAATGTTACTCAGCAGGTAAGCATGCTCTGGACGAACAACCTGGCTGGCTGCCGGACCTGCCGGCTGGTGCTCAAATATTATCTCTTGGGTACTATTTTCGATACGGCTAATGGTAAAAGGTTGATTGTAGTGACCACCGTTGGCTAAGACGCCAAAGGCGCCGGCCATTTCGAGCGGGGAGATTTCCCCTCCCCCCAAGGCAAGGGATAGACCATGTTCTCGTGGCGAATTCGTCTCAGCACAACCGGCATCTTGTAGCGACTTCAGTCCCAACTGTTGAACCCGGTCGATGAAATTACAGACGCCGACAAACTCCAAAGCCTTAACGGCCGGGATATTATAAGAGTTGCCCAATGCTGGTCGCAAAAGCAAAGGACCGTGGAACTGATCGTCATAATTCTTCGGCTGATAAGGTGGATTCACACCGTCTGGAAATTCTGTCGGCACGTCCCAGATGAGGGTAGACGGGGTCCAGCCCTGTTCCATTGCCGCCAGGTAAACCAACGGCTTTATCGACGAACCAGGCTGTCGCGGCGAGAGGGCCATATTCACCTGGCCGTTTATATTTTCATCGTTAAAATCGACACTACCGACCAGGGCCAATACTTCACCTGTTTCCGGATGAAGGGCAACCATGGCCGCATTATTGGCTCCGGCCGCTACAATCTCAGCCCGGCCGTTGGTTATCGTATCCTCAGCCAGTCCCTGAACAACCGGATCCAGGGTCGTGTAGATTCGCAAGCCACCCTGGTAAATGGCCTGGGCGCCAAATTGCTCTTCAAGCTGCTGAAGAACGGTTACCGTGAAATGAGGGTGTTCGATGCTAACATCGGGAGGTTGCATCGATCGGACCACCGGGGCCGATTCCTCAATGGTCGCCTGGGCTACAGCCGGCGTGATTATGCCCTCTGAAACCATCAATCCCAGGACTTCTTGTTGCCGGGCCAATGCGCTTTCGGGCGCCGTAAAAGGGTCCCACAGAGCCGGCGCCTGGGGCAATCCTGCCAATAAAGTGGCCTCGGCCAAAGTCAAATCCGCAGCCGGTTTGTTAAAATATGTCTGGGCGGCCGCTTCAATTCCATAGGCGCGATTACCGTAATTGATCTCATTCAGATACAACTCGAGAATTTCTTCCTTCTCGTACGTCCGAAATAGCTCGGCCGCCAGAATAATCTCCTTTACCTTCCGGCTAAATGTGCGCTCAAATCGTTCATCTTCGTCCAACAGCAAAGCCCTGGCCAATTGTTGCGTAATGGTACTGGCGCCTGAAACAGCCTCACCTTCCCGAGCAGCCTGAAAAATGGCTCGGGTAATGGCGATGGGATCGAACCCAGGATTGTTATAAAAACGAGCATCTTCTGTGGCAATCGTAGCGTCCTGCAAATCCTGCGCAATTTCATCCAGAGAAACCCGGGTCCTATTCCCGGTATTCGGATCGGCCAACGAATAAAGTATATTGCCTTCTCTATCCAGGATCTGGGCCGTCTCAAAAGTGCTGGCTCTCTTTCGTAATTCGCTAGGTGGCGGCAATTGTCCGGCGATCAAGACATATCCAATACTGGCACCTGCGGCCGCCAACAAGATACCAACTGCAAACAATATAAGAATAACCAGCGCCATTTGGCCCATACAGCCGGTCCACTGACGTCGTGAGCGAGTTTGCTGTTGGCTCTTGCGCTCCGGAATTACGACCCTGATGGACTCTCGCCGGGGTTGGCGTATCGGCACGCTGGCCGGTGTTGGCTTCACGGGGGCTGCCACCCGTGGCACGGGTTGTGGCGGCTGTGTAGGTCGTTCTGATATGGGTACTGGTTCAGGTCGTAGCGGCGGTGGTTCGGTAAGTTGGGTACGGCCGGGAAATGCGCTCCTTGGTTGTACCTGGGTAGCGTCACTATCTTCTTGGGGCGGTAATTCCGCTGGCGCTAGATCCTTAGCCGCCAGGGGCAAACGGACCGGTTCTGATCGGATAATTATCGATGGGACTGAGGTGTCGGCCGGCGTGGCCTCCTCATTCAGCGAAGGCGCCGCTTGTTCGCCGTGAATGATAGGCTTAGGAGTTGTACTTTCGGGTAGATTGCTGTCATCCCCTGGGTACGGTTCGCCAATTTCGCGCATCAAGTCAAGCAACGAAACCGTCTCCGCTTCCCCGGCTCCACGTTTTGGAGCCTCTACCGATGGGCTGATGTTCTCTTCAGACAGATGCGCGGGATCCTCCGGACGGTCTGCCCCCCTAGCCGGTTTCCCCGATTCGTCCCCAGAATCTCGTCCTGGTTCATCCTGTTCGTCATGCATCAGGTCGTCTCGATAGTAAGAAAATCGTAAATATTGGCCAGCTAGCTAATCACTATTCAAACGTCAAAACCCCTCAGGAAGTTCCAATTCTCAATTAGAGTTGTGTATTGAAGCCACTAAAGATCCCTTCAACTCGTCATTGCCTGGGAAAGGGTTTAACTGCTCCGAACAGATCCACAAAGCATCTACTAAATGATTGAACATCCGATTGGTTAGATTCGCTCCGGTCAATGCTACTCCCGAAGCTGCTCATTCAGGCTCGCTGCGCATGAGGAGCACCATATTACCCCGATGAACAGCTTGATCGTTCTGGTTGAGAACGGTGATTTTGGCGTTGATACTGCCTCCGCCAAGTCTGGGCAAAGCCTTTAAACCGGTAATTTCAATCTTAGCCCGAACCGTGTCGCCAATAAATACGGCCTGGCTAAATTTCCAGTCTAGCTCTCTAAAAGCAAGGACGGTTCCTTCCATCAATCCGGTCTGGACTATCAGGCCGGTGACGATAGATACGACCAAAAGACCATGGGCTACACGCTGGCCAAACTCGCCGGCTGCAGCGTATTGGGCATCAACATGCATCTGGTTAAAATCGCCTGAGATGCCGGCGAAGTTCACGATGTCACTCTCAGTAATAGTCCGACCGGCAGTTACCAGGGTCTGACCGATTTCAAACGCTTCGTAGTACTGGCCTCTCGGCCGGAATGTTAATGAGCTCATTTCTTGCTCCAGGCGATATAACAAATAGTTAAAATCAGGTAGATAACTATATACTTGAGGCCATTTTCTCGGCTTCATCGGCCATGGTCAACGCGTCAATAAATTGGTCCAGATCGCCATCCATAACCGCCGGCAAATTATAACTGTTAAAGCCAATCCGGTGATCGGTAACTCGTCCTTGAGGGTAATTGTATGTACGAATCTTCTCGCTGCGATCTCCGGTACCAACCTGAGCTTTTCTATCAGCTGCCACAGAGGCATGTTGTTTCGCTTCTTCCCGTTCCTGAAGCTTGGCCTGGATGATGCCAAAAGCCACCCTTTTGTTCTGGGATAAGCTTCGTTCCGATTGAACCTTGGTCATAATCCCACTAGGTGTATGAACGACTCGAACGGCCGTTGCATTCTTCTGCATATGTTGTCCACCGGGGCCGGAAGCGAAGGTGGCGGTTATCTCTAAATCCTTTTCGTCAAGGGTAATCTCTACATCATCGACTTCCGGCATGACGGCCACGGTGGCCGTACTGGTATGAATACGCCCTTGAGACTCGGTAACAGGAACTCGCTGTACTCGGTGAACCCCGCTTTCAAATTTCAATCTAGAAAAGGCGCCTTTTCCTTTGACCGACAAAATAACTTCCTTGTAGCCGCCAACACCAGTTCGATTCTCACCAACCACGCTGGTTTTCCAGCGCCGATCTTCAGCATACCGCAAATACATCCGCAGTAGATCGGCGGCGAATATACCCGCTTCATCACCCCCAGCACCCGCGCGGATTTCTATCAACACATTTTTTTGGTCCCGCGAATCCTTCGGAATGAGGAGCGATTTCATCTGCTGCTCAAGCTCTTCTTGCCGGTTTGCCAGGAGTTCAATCTCTTCTTCGGCCATGGCGATCATTTCGGGATCTTCGGCCGCCGCTAACAATTCTTGAGTCTCTTCTACTTCCAGCGTAATGGCCTCATGTTCAAGATAAGCCTTTACAATCAATGCCAACTCAGAACGTTCCTGGGCAAGTTCGGCTAACTTCTGATAATCCGCCAGTATTTCAGGATCGGCCATAACTTGTTCAATTTCATCGTAACGTTCTACGATCTTCGCAATCTTTTCTAACATATTACCTTACAACTACAATTTAAATTTTGAGATTAACCTTCTATAGAGGCTCCAGCGTGGATTAAACAAACCTGCTAAATGCACAGGAGTTTGGATTATAGCGGTAGCCAGGGGTGCGTCAAGCTGAGCGACATGGACAAACGGTGGAGTGAACACCATTCCACCAACTGCAAATAAACTCCCGGAGAGGAAGCTCGCATAGTTACACCCCTTTGGTTGGAGTAAATCAGATATTTGAGTTTCCACAATGAGGTTGCTCTATCCTCTCTGAAAGCTACAATACCGGGACTCTTGATTTCAAAACTGTAGCCAACTTAGTGCGAGCAGCGTTGACGCGAAATTGCGTCAAGGGGTGGCTGCATTGACAATATTGGAGGAAGCGAAAGATATCGATGAACCGAGAATATCATCGTTGGTTTAGCCCCTCGCTGGGACGAGATATGGAATTATTAGTCTTCGGGCATGCTGGCGCACGGGTCTTGGTCTTCCCCAGTTCGCTGGGTAGCTTTTTTGAGTGGGAAGATCGCGGGATGATCGCTGAATTAGAACAACATTTGGAAGAAGGTTGGATCCAGATGTTTTGTGTATCCAGCGTTGACGCCGAGAGTTGGTATGCTCGTTGGAAAAATCCAGGCGACCGCGCCTGGCGGCAAGTGCAATACGATAATTACCTCCTTCATGAAGTCCTTCCCCTCTCTAGGCAGGTGAACGCCAATCCATTCATGATTACCACCGGTGCCAGTTTTGGCGCGTATCACGCAGTTAATTTTGCCTTCCGCCACCCGCATGTTGTCGGCCGGACCATTGGTCTGAGCGGCGTCTATAGCATCGATCGCTGGACGGATGGACACAGTGACGACAATGTTTACTATAATAATCCCATGGCCTTTATACCTAATGAGCACAATTTGAATCGTTTACAAGCGCTTCAACGCATGGATATCATTCTTGTAACTGGCGCAGATGATCCGATGCGTTCAAGTACCGAGGAACTTTCCGGCGTTTTGTGGAACAAAGGCATTGGCAATGCAAAACGAATCTGGGATGGCTGGGCCCATGATTGGCCCTGGTGGCGGCAGATGATCGCTAAATATATCGGTGGCTCTGACTAAAGTCGGACGCCGCTAATTATTATCACCCAAATTCGCGACACATTTTTCGCCACCTCTCTTTGCAGGCTGAAGGAGATTAGGCATTTGATCGCAACCCGAAGGAGGATGAAATGACCCAAAAAATTGGCTTGCTGGTAGGGCGCGAGTGGTCGTTCCCACCCGCATTTATCGAAGAAGTGCATAAGCGGGACGACGAAGTAACCGCTGAGTATGTGATGCTGGGTGGTACACAGATGGATGAGCCCAATCCTTATGCCGTCATTATTGACCGAATATCGCATGAGGTGCCGTACTACCGTTCTTATCTAAAGAATGCTGTTCTCCAGGGCGTCACAGTAATCAATAATCCCTTCATGTGGACGACAGATGATAAATTCTTTGAAGCTTCCCTGGCAACAAAGCTAGGCATAGCCAGTCCAAAGACCATTGTTCTGCCAAACAAGGAGTACGTACCCGGTATCGCCCATCCAGAAAGTTTGCGTAATTTGCGGGCGCCTCTTGATTGGCAGGGAATCATAGATTATCTCGGGCTGCCCTGTGTCCTCAAGGATGCTCATGGCGGTGGTTGGAAAGAAGTATATATCTGCCATTCAAAGGAAGAGTTGATTTACAATTACGACCAGACCGGATTGCTTACCATGATCGTGCAGGAGTTCATAGAATGGGACCAATACGTGCGTTGTATGTGCCTGGGCCAGGAGCAGGTCTTACCTATCAAGTACAATCCACATGAACGTCGCTACTATGTTGAACATGATCACCTGACACCGGAAATAGGTGCGCGTATCGTCGAAGATTCGTTGCAGTTGGTCCGGGCGTTGGGTTACGACATGAATACGGTTGAATGGGCTGTGCGGGACGGCATTCCCTACGCAATCGACTTTATGAATCCAGCTCCGGACATGGATGTAAACTCGCTTACCCCGTTCTATTTCGATTGGGTCATCCAGAACATGGCCAATTTGTGTATTCGACTGGCTCTAGCCCCCCGACCGCAGATTCAAGAGTTGAAATGGAATGATTTATTCAACGGCCGGGTAGAGTAATCAAATATTTGAGGCAAAGAACATCCATGTTGCCTGAACCCGCAATGCTTCATGTGCTAGAAACATATGACAGTCAGTACTCTTCACTTAACAGTTAGGAGCTGACTATGTTATTACACGAAGCCATCCAGACTTACCATGATCTATTGAGCGATCAGATTGCTCAGGATTCCCAGGAACAACTCGACGAGCAACTGCGAAGGCGCGGCCTTTTTTTTGGCGATCGGCCGTTATGCACGGTACTGCGACCCCGGTTTTTTACCCCCAGGCAATACCGCTTCCTGCGCGGTCAGGTTAAAGTCATTCTGAGTGCGTTCGATAAAGCCTATCGCACGGCCATCGCCGATCCATCATTTTTAAGCCAGTTTTTCCTCGAAGATTGGGAATTGGAATTGGTCAATGATGATCCCGGCTTTAACAGCCCAACGCCTGTTTCCCGGCTTGATGCTTTCTTCATTACCAACCGCGATGAACTACGTTTCACAGAATATAATGCTGAAGTGCCGGCCGCCGGCGCATATGGTGACGCCTTCACCGAACTATTTTATGGCCTGCCGGTTATGCGCGAGTTTATGCATCGCTATGAAGTCATCAGCTTACCGACTCGCCAGCATGTCATGCATGCCCTTATGAGTGCTTATGAAGAATGGTTGGGCCGCCGTGAAAGACCTAATCTAATCATCCTCGATTGGCGGGAAGTGCCCACCTACAGTGAATTTCGCCTGTTTCTGGATTATTTCCACTCCCAAGGGCTTGACTGCATCATCGCCGATCCCCGGGAAATGGAATATCGTAATGGCAAGCTTTACGCCGGCAACTTTCGGGTCGACCTGATATACAAACGTGTACTCATCACCGAGTTGGTGAAAGAGGGCGGCCTGAACCATCCTGTTATCCAGGCTGTGCGAGACAAAGCGGTGTGTATGGTCAATCCCTTTCGCTGCAAAATTCTATATAAAAAGACCAGCCTGGCCGTCCTGAGTGACGAGCAAAATCGCCACTTATTCGACAGAGCTGAATTGCTGGCCATTGATCAAACCATACCCTGGACCAGAACAGTTGAAGAACGCCACACGTTACATGATAATAAACCTGTCGATTTAATCCCCTTTATTGTGAAGTATAAGGATCAATTTGTCTTGAAACCCAGTGATGAATACGGTGGCAAGGGCATCGTCTTAGGCTGGTTGGTTGATCAAGCTGAGTGGGAACGATCCGTTACCGTGGCTATGGAATCCCCATTTATCGTGCAAGAACGGGTCGACATCCCCTGGGAACCATTCCCCAGTTTAGTTGGCGGCCGGGTACAGGTTAGCAACCGCATGCTAGATACAGCCCCCTTTACCTTTTATGGTTCATACATGGAAGGTTGTCTCTCACGTCTGGGAACGGATCCCTTGCTAAATGTTACGGCCGGTGGTGGATCTTCAGTTCCTACATTCGTCATTCAAAAAAGATAGTTGCTCTGGCAAAGAATATTAAGAGGTAAGCATGCGAAGCCCATCGTTGACCATCGGTATCGAGGAAGAATATCAGATAGTTGATCCCGCTAGCGGGGAATTGCGTTCGTATATTACCCAAAGTTTGGAAGAAGATCACCGGGTGCTTCGCGAATTTGACTATGAACCGCGCATGCGGCAATCCATTATCGAGATCGGTACCAAAGTGTGCCGGACACCGGCCGAAGCAGCGGTTGAACTGGTCAAGATCCGCCGTGGTGTGGCTGAATTGGCGGCCAAAAATGGCCTGCGAATTCTGGCCGCTGGCACCCACCCTTATTACGCGCCGGCCGATACTGGGCTTGGAGCCGAACAAATGCCTTTCATAGGAGGCAGCGACGAAGCCGGGGATCTGGCTCTAAAACACATGACCTTTAGCACCCATGTTCATATTACGATTGAAGACCGCCAATTTCTGATCGATGCCATGAATGTCTCGAGGTATCTGCTACCCCATGTCCTGGCCCTTTCAGCCAGTTCTCCCTTTTGGTTGGGCCGTGATACCGGGTTCAGATCCTATCGCAGTGTCCACTTGCGAAATTTCCCGCGCACCGGTATTCCCCGCGCGTTCTCTTCCTGGTCTGATTACACCGAATTGATCGACATGCTAGCCCAGACCAATTGTATAAAAGACGGCCAGGACATTTGGTGGGATATTCGACCGAATTGGACCTACCCAACGCTGGAGTTCCGTATCTGTGATGTATGTACCCGGGTTGAAGAAGCGGTTTGTATCGCCGCCATTTTCCAGGCCATCATTGCAAAATTATGGAAACTTAGACGCGATAACATGACCTTTCGAGTCTACCCGCACGATGTCATAGAAGAGAATAAATGGCGGGCTGCCCGTCAGGGGCTCGACGGCCGGCTCATCGACTTCGGCAAACAAGAAGAACTGCCGGCCCGCGAGTTAGTTGGCGAACTTATCGGTTGGTTCATCGACGATGTGGTCGACGAGCTTGATAGCCGGAAAGAGGTTGCTTACGCCTATCAGATATTGGAGCAGGGCACCAGCGCCGACCGCCAACTCGCCACACTACAGAAAACCGGTGATATGAAGGCTGTTGTTCGTCAATTGATAGCCGAAACCAATGATTTTCCAGAACTGAAACAGAAGTAACCGGTCACCTGTACGCCTCCTCTGGCCTCATGGGCCATCTCCTCGCCCATTAGTCATTACCCTCCGATATTTCCCGGGAACTTTTCCAGCCTGTCTGGCGTTATCAAGGTATGGACAGTCAATCAGCTTGACTAACGCAATCGGAGGTTCTACCATGAAGAAGAGAATATCATTTCCACTAGCCATACTGTTTTTCCTGTTCGTTTTCGTATTATCGGCGGCCGCACAAGAACCGATCCGGCCGGATCCGCCTCTGCCACCCATACTACCGCCAGAATGGGATTTACATGAATTGACGATCGAATATCAACGCGTTGATACTGTGATTGAAAACCAAGTGGCAACGACGCATATCGATCAGCTGTTTGTCAACAACAATGATTGGATGCTGGAGGGAACCTATCTCTTTCCACTACCCCTAGGTGCGGCCGTCAGCGAGCTAACGATGTGGGTAGATGGGAAACCAATCGAAGCCAAGATCTTGGAAGCGCCCGAAGCACGCCAGATATATGATGAGATTGTTCGCCAGCTTCGCGATCCGGCTCTATTGGAATATATCGGCACCTCAGCTATTCAGGCCAATGTATTTCCAATACCTCCTAATGATGAACGGCGGATTGAAATCGAATATAGCCAGATACTACCGGCCGAGAATGGTCTCATTCACTACACTTACCCCCAATCGACCGACCTTTACACCAATACCCCGCTGGATAACCAGAGTATCCGGGTAGAAATATTGTCTGATGAAGAAATTCGGGCCATATATTCCCCCAGTCACCCCGTGGCCATAGATCGCGACGGTAACTACCGGGCTATAGTGGGTTACGAAGCAACGGACCTTATCCCGGACAAAGATTATGAGCTGTATTACACAGTTGCCCCTGAAGATATCGGCCTGAACCTGATAAGCTACAAAGAATCAGGTCAAGATGGATTCTTTTTGCTACTGGTATCCCCAAGTATGGAGACAGATCCTGACGAGGTCGTTGCTAAAGATGTGATTTTGGTGCTCGATACATCCGGCAGTATGTCCGGCGAGAAGCTTGCCCAGGCCCAGGATGCCGTCGCTTTTGTGGTCGACAGCTTAAATAGTCGAGATCGGTTCAACATCATTGCCTTCAGCACGGGTTTACGGAATTTCGCCCGGGATTTGGTTCCAGCAAGTGAACCCGGTAACTACGAAAATTTCATTAACAATCTTGAAGCCCTAGGTGGTACGAATATCAGTGGCGCCCTTCTGGAAGCGATAGCTCAGGCCGATCCAGAACGGCCGACAACCATTCTCTTCCTAACAGATGGCCTGGCCACCGAAGGAATCGTCGACACGCCGCTACTCCTGGACTCGGTCGACGCCCAGGCTCCAGATAATGTGCGCATTTTCGCTTTCGGAGTCGGCGATGATGTGGACACATTGTTACTGGACAGCCTGGCCCAAGAACACGGGGGTGCGACAACTTACGTGAGACCAGGGCAACAGATTGACGAAGCAGTCAGTTCATTTTACGCCAAGGTCAGCACCCCGGTACTGGCAAATATCGACCTGGATTTTGAGGATATCGTCGTTGAACGCCTCTATCCCCAGGAACTTCCCGACCTCTTTGCCGGGACACAATTAGTGCTCACCGGTCGTTATCGCGATGGTGGGCCGGCTTCAATCACCCTCAGCGGAGATGTAAATGGTCAAAATCAATCCTTTGTATTTGAGGATAATTTCTTTCGCAACAGTGGCGGTGATGACTTCATCCCCCGTCTCTGGGCTACTCGGGCCGTTGGCAATTTGCTGACCCAGATCCGGCTGCATGGAGAAAATCCCGAATTGGTTCAAAGCGTGATTGATCTGAGCATTCGCTATGGGATTATCACACCATATACCAGCTACTTAATTGAAGAAGATGACATATTTACCCAAAGCGGCCGGGATATGATTGGCGAAGACAGCATGGTGGAATTCGCTGCTCCGGCCGAAGCCAGCGGCGAACTGGCCGTGGAGAAGGCTGTTGAGGAGGCCGAGATGGCCGCTGCTGATGCTCCACTCGCCGAGCCGCAAGCCACGATGATAAGCCGGGATGGATCTGTGCGCACGATCAACGATGTCGTTCAGAGCATTGGCAGTAAGACCTTCGTATTCCGTGAGGGCCGATGGATTGACACGACCTTTGATGCCAGCCGCTATTCACCGCAACAGGTTGGTTTTGCCAGTGAAAACTACTTCGAGTTACTCTCAGCCACGCCCGAACTAGGCCAGTACCTGGCCATTGGCCCTCGTTTGATAGTGGTTTTTGATGGGATGGCCTATGAAATCGTTGAAGGCGATGGGCAGTCTACAGTCACATTGCCTGAAATCCAGCCATCTGACACCCAACAACCTGGTAAAAGTCCGGCACCAGATGGACAGCCACAAAATAATGATACAACAACACCACAGGTAGACACCCAATCACCAACTCTATCGGAAGAAAGAAATAACAGAGTAGAAGAATCGAAGAGCGGAATTTGCGCCTCGGCTTTGATCGCCCCCATGTTCATGGCCGGATTGGCTCTCGTGGTCGGCAAACGACGCTGGCCACAACCCAAATAAAGGGCCGGAAGCAGTTAATGCAACTAGGGTTTTTCAGATTGGGAAAGAAGATGGAAAATTGCAAGTAGGTTGGAAAAGATTGTGATGTAGTTTCAATAGTCCATCCACCCGGGACAGAAGCGTTTACCAGCGCCATGGCCTTCTGTCCCGGGGCGACATTATCCAGGTTTAAAATTGCTTGCGTGTCTCCAGCGCCACCAGACTCATTCAGCTCCACAAACTCGGTACCCCCACCGTGGTTGACTGTAAGCTCAACCGTTTCCTGTATAACCCGATTTTAGCCGGCCGCTTAGTATGCCTGCTCCTCCAATGATTCGTGCTCTTCACGCAAGCGCAAGTAGCTATCATATCGCTCAAAAGAAATCTGATCGCTTTTTACGGCAGCCAGCACTGCACATTTTGGTTCATGCCGGTGCGTACAATCGCTGAATTGGCAATTAACGACCAATGGAGCAATCTCCCGAAAATATCCATCCATTTCACCGGGCTCTAAGTCAAATAGGGCCACAGCGCGAATGCCAGGCGTATCAGCTACATACCCATCCACATCCAACGAAACGAGCTCTACATGACGAGTTGTGTGCAAGCCTTTATCGGTAGCCCCGGATACCGCTCGAACTTGCAATCCTAGTCCAGGCTGAATCGCATTCAACAAACTGGTTTTACCGACGCCTGATGACCCTGTCATGACCGATATTTTCCCCCTCAATAACCTTCTGAGTTCGTCTACTCCTGTACCTTGTACGGCGCTGGTATAAATGACTTGATACCCGATTTGCTCATATATCTTAAATGTCTCTTTCGCCTCATCCAATAAGGCCAGGTCTATCTTGTTGATACATATCAACACCGGAAGCTCGTTCATCTCGGCGACAACCAGCAACCGGTCTAGTTTTCGCAAACTTGGTCTCGGCCGACGGATAGAAAAAACGAATATTACCTGGTCAGGATTGGCAACCAGTACCTGCTCCTGATCGGAAAGCACTTTTCGGACATCCCGCCCCGGTCTGGCTCGGGAGAGAACACTTATTCGTTCTGATACGGACTCAATGACGCCTTTTCCAGGTTCATCAAGGCTGATAGTCACCCTATCCCCAACCGCCACGATTGCCGTATCCAGCCTTTCCTTTTTCAGCCGGCCGGGAATCTGGCACACAATCCGTTGTTTGTCTTCGGTTTCGACAGTAAAAAAACCACTTTGGGCCTTGACCACCAGGCCTGTTACCAATCGACTCAGATTAACACCTCCATACAAAATATGCGGGTCAGGTGATAACTCGACCCTACATGTACAGTTTCAACAATCATTATAGTCTAAATCAATTGATTATGATACCAGGTTAATCACCAACTGTTTTGTTCGCTTAGCTCTATAACCCTTTAAACAAAAGGAACCCCCTGGCGTTTTGGTCAACGATCAGCCCATGACCTCCGATAGGGGGCACCTCTCTTAATATTTGGTTTTCGTCAAACTATAAACCAGTTAGCGTGGTTCAACTATATTAAGACGTATCGCTTTATTGAGACCAAAACGAACTTGGATCCTAGGTGCCAAGTCGCTTTTGGAATTCAGCGGTTAATGCCGGGACAACTTTAAACAGGTCGCCAACAATCGCATAATTGGCCAATTTAAATATTGGCGCATCGGGATCCTTATTGATGGCGACAATCACCCTGGATGTCCGCATGCCGGCCTGGTGCTGAATAGCCCCGCTGATTCCGCAAGCCACATAAAGGTCGGGGCTGACTGTTTTTCCGGTCTGGCCGACCTGGTGATCGTAGGGGATCCAGCCAGCGTCAACGGCCGCCCGGGATGCGCCCATCGCTCCGCTCAATACATCGGCTAACGCTTGAATGGGCTCGAAGCCATCGGGACCGTTGACACCGCGACCACCGCTAACTATGATATTTGCGTCAGACAAACTTACAGTACCCAGGCTGGTTTCAAAACCAATAACCTTGGCATTGATATTTTCTTCGCTGATAACAGGTTCAACCCACTCTGTTTCACCACCCTTGTCCGTAAGCTCGGCCGGGGCAAAGGCGCGACTTCGCAGAGTCATTATCTGTGGGTTTTCGGAAACGTAGACTTCGCCTAATAACTTACCGGCATAGACAGGTCGCGTCACTTTAAGGGTGCCATCCTCAACGGTCAGGTTAATTCCGTCGGCCACGAGGCCGGCATCCAGTGCGGCAGCCACCCATGCCGCCAGGTCACGTCCGCGGGCTGTTGCGCCGCTGAGCAGTGCTGTTGGGCTTCGCTCCTGAGCTAAATGGGCGACCAGGGCGCCATACGCTTCGACGCGGAAATGGGCCAGCGAGGGGTCATTGGCAGCAATCACCACATCGGCGCCGAAGGCAAATGTCGCCTGGGCAACGTCCTCGACATCTTGCCCAAAAACCAGGGCTGTTAATTCTTCGCCAAGAGCATCAGCAACGATCCGACCGGCGCCCAGTAGCTCCTGGCCGATCGGTCTGATCTGTCCATCATGATGTTCGATCCATGTCCATACGCCGCTCATATTACTTTCTCCTCAAAAAGCCGGTCAACGAGAATTCGGGCCTGCTCCTCGACCGTGTCGGCTTTGATAATCTCAACGCTCGAATCCCGTGGCGGCAAGGCGTATACATTGGACCAGTCCGCCTTCTTTGCCGCGGCTCCAGTACCCCCATCAACCGTTAAATCGGCAGCCGTCCACACTGGAATAGTCGCCCGATTCGCCTTACGGATTCCCATGAATGACGGGTAGCGGGGTTCATTAATTTCTTTCACGACATTAATGGCTACCGGCAAATTTGCCGTTACTGTCTCTTTTCCTTCATCAACCAGCCGTTCGACTGTAATCGTTCCGCTACTGGGATCCAATGCAGTAATTTTTGAGACAAAAGTTAAGGGGGTCCAGCCCATTTTCTGAGCGGTCTGCACGATAGTTTGTCCGGTGTCACCATCGATGGCCTGCCTTCCGAATACGGCGATTTGCACATCATCTATCTTTCTAATGGCGGCCGCTAAAACCCGGGCTGTTCCCAAGGTGTCCGCGCCTTCAAACGCGCTGTCTGATATGCGAATCGCTTCTGAGCAGCCCATTGCCAGGCACGTTTTCAAGGCTTCCTCGCTAGAGTCTGGCCCCATGGTTAGAGCGACTGTATCTCCTCCATGTTTTTCCTGGATGCGGAGCGCTTCCTCTATAGCATATTCATCCCAAGGGTTGAGAATATTCGGCTTGCCACCTGGATCCTCCCAACTCACAGTGCCGTTCAACACTGTGAACTCGGCCGTTGTACTTGGCGTTTGTTTAACACAAACAACGACTTTCATATGCAGAACCTCCTTTTGAATGTTGCCTGGAAAATGAGTTGGTGTCCTGGCCTATTAACCGGTATAACCAGATTTCAGCCAACACAAACTTCTCAATTTTCCATCAACTGTTGTTCATTGAGTTGGCAAAATTGCTCTGAAAAATCTTCTCTACTGAAGTGAAAAGTGGTCGCCCGCCAGGTAAAACTATCCATTCGAGCCGACGCCAAAATTGCTAACTTTTCCGGTCGAGCCACTTCTGCGGATCTCTGCCTAAATATTCCCCGCAAGCCCAAGACAACCAATCCGGCAAGGATGATGCCGGCTAACAATCGTAGCCACACTGGCAATGCTGACGGCAGCAAAAAAAAGCCCAGTAGAATCGCGGTGACTCCCACAGCCCCGGTAACCAATAATCCAATCCGTTGCCACCTTTCTTCAGCCCAGGAACGACGGTTTATCTCTTGGAAGCAGTTCGTGCACACTGGGACATCGATAAGCCGGGTTATGCTTCTCTTACGCTTAGAGATTCTCATGCACTCGCCGGCTGGTTGGCCACAGTGGACACATATCCCGGGAAAGTTTAGGTCATTTTCCGGACGGATCTTGACTTTCACCGATGGGCTCATAAGGCATATCCTGGTAATTGATCTAGTTGGCCAAGAGGCGCCAACTGACACAGCGGCATTTCCCAGAAAACGGAGTCGTTTCCGGCCAAATTTATTCTTCCTGCCAAAACAGGGGATCATACGCCGGTAACTCGCAACGCAGCGGTTTATCCCGCCGCAGGCCAAGGGCATATCCGGCCTGCATCAATTGATGGATCTCACTTGTACCTTCGTAGATTATGGCGCCCCGGCTATTACGCAAGTACCTCTCCACATCGTATTCGTCGGAATAACCATAAGCGCCATGAATTTGCAAGGCTTCATGAGCCGCCTTAAATGACATATCCGTGGCGTACCATTTTGCCATCGAGGTTTCGCGTGTATTGCGGATCCCCTCATTTTTTAGCCAGCCGGCCCGCAAATACAATAATTTTGCGGCATCATACCATTGCTGCATCCAGGCTATCTTTTGTTGTACCAACTGGTGCTGGGCAATAGGTTTGCCAAAAGTATGGCGCTCCTGGGCATATCGAAGCGATGCCTCTAGAGAGGCTCGAATGAGACCGGTTGCCCCTGAAGCAACTGTGTAACGGCCGTTATCCAGGCAACTCATCGCTATTTTGAAGCCTTCTCCCTCTTCACCGATACGATTAGCCGCCGGAATACGCACTTCGGAGCAATTAACCCAACCTGTTGATCCGGCACGAACGCCAAGCTTGCCGTGAAGATCGCCGGAGGTTACTCCGGACATATTCGCCTCAACCATGAAGGCAGTTATCCCATCGTGGGGCGGGTCAGCAGTGGGATCGGTCTTGGCAAACCATAAAAAATGATGGGCTTTGGTCGCCAGGCTGATCCACATTTTTTCGCCGTTGATAATGTAATCTTCACCCTCACGTCTGGCGGTTGAGCGAATGGCAGCCACATCGGTTCCGGCGCCAGGCTCTGTCAGGCAAAAAGCGCCATAGTGATCTCCTTGGGCCTGGGGTATTAAGAATCGCTTTTTCTGATCCTCATTACCCCACTGGAGTATGGCCATACTATTAAGACCCATGTGGACGGACATGACGACCCGCAGCGTTGTGTCGACACACTCCAGTTCCTCGCAGACAAGCCCAAGGGTAACATAGTCGAATCCCTGCCCGCCATAACGGACCGGAATACAGATGCCTAGAATGCCGAGTTCAGCCATCCGCGGAAGTGAGGCCGGATCCATCTCCTGGCGGCGATCATATTCCTTTATCGTCGGATAGACCTCGCGTTCTGCGAAGTCTTTGACCATATCGGCAACTTTTGTCTGTTCGTCGGTAAGGGAGAAGTTAATCATTGATCTGGTCTCATAGAGATAAACGGCCGATAATTCGACGGGATTATAACTTTTTCAGAGGGGCCGGGCAATACTCATAACGCTGTGCGTCATAGGTGAGGTTAATGTTCATAGGCAGAGATTCGATAACTTGGTACGTACGGAAAATCCTCGTCCAATGCTTGAGGGGCCAGGTTAAATCATTTAGCCATTTTCCGGCCGGACAAAAAAGATAAAAGCGCCATCAAGAGCAAAGATCTGTTCTAAATCCGGGTTTCGGTCGAGGAGCGCGGGATCGAAAAAACCACCCTTTGCCCCAACATATATGTGGGTTACTCCTTGCTCACGCAACCAATCCACCGATTCAGGAACGGACCAATTTTCAACGGCCGTTGCGGTTTCATTAAAATAGACGACCTGCTCTGCCAGGGGCCGGCTATAGATATAATCGACCGGGGGCGTTGTACTCTCCATGTTGGCCAGGGGCACAATCCAGGCGCCCCCATCTGCGCCCGCCCAGCTACCACCCAGCCAAAGCCAACTGTTAACCGCGATCTTGGCCGAATCAGGTACATTTTGTTGTAGCCAGGTGATGGCAACCTGATCGGCACTTTCGGTCAAAATTGTCTGGGTATTCAAAATCGTTATCTGTTGGCGGAGACCAAACAACAACGCAGCAGAGAACACGACACCCATCGCCACGGCAAATAGTACTCGTAATATGATAGACCGCCGCTCAAACCAATCCCAGATGGTACTGAAAGCCAAAGCCAGCATCCACGATAAGGGCAGAAACAGAACGATATAGGCGCTGTTCGTGTTTAGAAGGCTCGACTCTGGTAAACCCAACTTCTCGCCAGAGAGAAGAAGGGCAACCAGGCCAATCCAGGCTGCTAAGAATAACAAGAATATTGCCTGGCGACGTCTGAGGAGCATTCCCAGCACACCGAAACAAATAGCGAGCAGCCCAAGATAGATGTAGATTCGCTCCCATCCCGTATTGATATATCCAATTGGGAAGTCATTGTAACCAGGAATTACGTGGCTAATCGATACGGATTCACTATCCCGGAGCAGGCTGAACACCCGCGGCCCGACCAGGAATAATGCCAGAATTGCGCTTCCAAGGATCTGGCGGGTGTGGCGACCACGGCTAAATATCCAGACAATGGCTGCGTATACCAGATAAAGAAGAAAGACCCGAAAATGAATGAGAAAGAGTCCGGCAACAAGAACCGCCAGAAGCCACCAGGCACGCCGCCAGCCCCGACCGCCCCTTATAATTTTCCAGGTCATCGCCAAAGTAAGGGCCAGCGGCAATATGGCCATCAATTGGGTCATCCTGCCCCAAGTTGCATAATAAGCCGGAAAAAAGAATGGCAAAGCAACCAGAAACGCAGCTACCAAACCCACATTCTTTCGCCTGGTAATAATATAGACCCCAGCATAAACTGCCAGCGGGACCAGCCCGTTGATTAGTTGTCCGAGGATCAAGAGTAACTGGGGAAGTTCCGTATCGCTCAGCAGGTAAAGCCCGGCCGATAGGCTGTGAAATCCCGCATGGTAGGGGAATTTGTCGATGTCCAGGAATGGCTCATAACTTTTTAGCCATTGGCCACTATCCGCCATAACCGCCGTTATCAGAGCATGGCGGCTGGAATCGACCCAGGGTGGAAATACAATATCCCGAACCGCCAGTAGGCGCGCGGCTAAACCAACGAACAGAATTAGGAGAAGAAACAGATGCTGCCAGGCAATTCTCTCCGCTCTTAACCTTTCCCTGGCTTGTGGAGAATGAATTGCCAACGTTGGCTGGTCTTGAGCAGGTTGATCTCCGGCTGAAGCCGCGATTGCCGAACCACGGCCCTCTTTTCGTCGCGAGAGCATGTACAAAGTCGCCGTTAGTGTCCAACCCAATATCAGCACAGTCCACAAAGAATATTCTCGCCAACGGCCACCTACAACCGACAGCCATAACCATAACAGCGGCCATAAACTCACCCCAAGGGCCAGGGCCGTCCCCAACCAGGCGGCCGGATCCCAGATCGGTGTAATTTTTCGGACGACTACCAGCACCAGGCAACCGGGCAGAAACATGAGTGCCAGTGAAAGCAAGATGAGAGCGCCATCCTGGCGAAGTACCCGCAGCAAGTAGTTCATGGCGGCCGCGGGCATTAGCTGATATCGGGTAACCAGCCGCAGGTCCTGGGCATTACTGGCCGGGCCAAGAACGGTTACCTGACCATTTTCCATAACGTCCAGATCATAACCCCACACGGTAACATTGTTATCGGCCGAACCGCTAATAAGCAGCGTGTAATTCTGGCCAGCTGAAAATACTTCGGGTGAAAAAACCAGGTGGATTGGCTGATTGTGAGCCAGGGCGTTCGAATCTACCCGCTGGCTCGCTATAATCCGACCGGCCGGGTCCAGAAGTTGAATTATGAGTCGGCCGTTGCTATTTTCGTCGCCAGCGCGGGCGGCCAGAATTTCAACTTCGGCTAATCCATCTCGTTCTGATCTGAACGTTTGCTTGATCTGGCTATTTTCTCCAGGCGTTGGAAGCGTCGTGTTCGCCCGCAATTGGTGCAGATCGTCGGCCCTGATTGGCGCCGGCCATCCCCGCTGCCAGGCCCAGGCTAAAAGAAGCACCAACCCCAACAAGAAAGCAAGCCAATATAATATTCTATAATCGTAGCGGGCGGAGAATGGCTTCTTACGCGCGTTGGTTTGGTCCATCGGGCTTTCCATTTTGGGGTCCCCAGGAAATCAGGGCCGCCCGGTTGGGTGGCCCTGATTAGCTGATTGTATTGGTGGCGCCGGGTGGACTTGAACCACCGACCCAGGGCTTATGAGTCCCTTGCTCTGCCTCTGAGCTACGGCGCCATTTGATACGGCTCGAATTATAACGAACTCACTACTGGTCGCCAAACCGAAAATACCGTCCGCTATCCCATTCATCGATGATGTCAGGGGCTAATTATTAGGAAGGGGATCGGAACAAATACAAGGGGGAAGAGGATTAATGAGGCGATCGCCACCCATTTTCGCCAAGCGTCCAGGTTTGTTAGTTCATCGAGCGGGTGCGCGTAAACTCTTCCCAGAATGATGATTAGGACCACCCACAATATCCAGGTGTAAGCCTGGGTGAGAAATACCAGGGCTATTAATGCAACAACCACAGGCCAAAAGAGTAGGCGCGCGCGCGAGCCAAAAAGGGCGTAGGCGATATGCCCGCCATCCAATTGGCCGACCGGAATCAAATTAAGCCCGGTGACAAACAATCCAACCCATCCAGCCCAGGCAATTTGACCCAGGAAAACATCCTCATTACCGCTAGGGTACATTTGACCTTTGATCCATAGCTTGGATAGGGCATAAAGGATTGAATTACCCTCTAGAGAGTACATCTCAGTGGGCAAAGGTTCGATGTTTGACAAAGACAATCCATATAAAAGTAGCGGCAAAGCCACTACAAATCCGGCTAGCGGGCCGGCCGCTCCAACGTCGAGTAAGACTCTTTTATTCTTGAGTGGCGCTTTTAAACGAATGAAGGCACCTAGAGTACCAATCGGTGAAAAAGGCAAAGGAATAAAGTAAGGTAGCGATACCGGCACTTTATGGAAGCGAGCAGCAAAATAGTGGCCCATTTCGTGGGCTCCCAGAATGGCCATGATGCTGAGGCAATAAGGAATTCCGAGAACTAGGTCCACAATCCCAGGGTTTCCGTGCAGTTCTCTGATCGAAAATTCGATCGATGCCCCAATAAACAAAGTAGATAGGATCGTAGCCAGGAGTAAGACCAGGTTGATGATCCAGCGCGAGGGCTTGGGGTTGAAGATAATCGGGGATGCTATAAGAGAGGGTCCATCCTCGTCACGAACAAACGGCGTAAATCCATGATCTTCGAAACGCTCCCGTAATTGATCATAACAGTCGGCCAGATCACATAGGAATCGTCCACGGAAACGGATGTGGCCCATCTCCGGCCGGTCAAGGGTAACGCTTTCCTCGATGAATAGTCCGGCCAATTCTTGGCGGAGCGCGTCAGCCTGTTCAAATGTAGCCGATAATGTGGCTGGTTCGTTCATATTATTGGGTCATGGAAGGGGTGTATTGTGGCGTCCGGTGACTAATGACGGACCTTTGGTAATCGAGCCAGCAATCTGAGGGGGGCTGACTTATGCGGCCGGCTCTTCGCTTTCTTCTTCTTCGTCATCACCCCAACTAATTATCCAGATGCAGGCTCCGGCAACCAGAATGGTTACAACAATCAACCAAAACCATTGCATCGACTCCAAGCCAACGTCCCTGGCCTCAAATACCAGGATGGCAACCATGCCCAAAGCCAGGACAAACCAGGCTGTCAGATTTGGGTGAGCGCTTATCCAATTCTTGATCGAGTTCATAATAATTCCTTTCACGAACAGCAACCGAAGTCTAAACTCTTTTACCAAGTCGAGCAACAATAACTAATGTTCCCCATGGTGGGAACGACATTATCAGGGTGATCGAAAAGTCCTTACCTGATGAAGGTACCGGATGTTTGTTTGACGCGTATTACGCAATATTTTTATCATGACCAGGCTATCTTCAGATCCCAACTCAGCAGCGGCCGTCTGCCAATTATGAGGAAGTGATCTGGGATCTACATAGTTAAAACCCCAATTTATCAGCAGGTGGTGGATCTCATCAGGATCTTTTCCCTGGGGAAAAGCCATGATGACCTCACAAATTAGCTCGTTGGCCGTTCTTTCGATCTCGCGCAGGACGGCCCCGCCATACTTTGCGGCAGCTTCCAGGGGATAAAGAAAGATTTGATCAATGGTTGCGACGAGGTTTTCCGCGCTCCAGCCGGCCACAGCGTTGGTCTCATCATCTTGTTGGGCAATAAGATATCCTCGTTCGCCCAGAGCCAACAACAATTCAGATCGGCTCATCTCCACAGCGCTATCTGTCGCTTTGCCGATAAGCTGGGCAATTTGATTCACATCGGTCATTTGAGCCCGCCGGACGGTTACCCCGGTAAAGCTCGGGTCTTCTGCGCTGGTTGTCTGTCCTGCGGTAATTTTGGAAGGATCAGACTCGCCGACCGGTAGCGGACCAACACTCACCGGTTCCTGCCCCTCTGAACTTCCCATGTCCTCTGTCGGTCCTTGCTCAGCAAGACGTATTCGACGCCTCAACCCATGCCAGGCCAGGTCGAAGTAACTTTCGGTTTCCGCCATCGTTCCAGCAGTATCGATTACCACATCAGCCAGGGCCACTTTTTCCACCTGGGACGACTGGGAGTTAACTCGGGTAATGGCATCGTCCCGATCCATGGCCCGAAAAGCGACCAACCTTTCAATCTGGGTCTCCCGTGGGCAGCGAGTCACCCAAATTTCCTCGCACTCGCTGGCCAACCCTCCTTCATTCAATTTGATCGCTTCGATGAATACAATCTGATTGGGGCTAAGATCAATCTGTTTAAAAAGACGCCGGCGTACAGCCGGATGGATAACCTGCTCTAAGGCCAACAACGCATCAGGGTCATTAAAGACCTTCTTGGCCACTAACGCCCGATTGATCGCGCCGCCAGGGAACTGGATATCAGGACCAAATAGCGCCACAACAGCCTCTTGGACAAAATGATCACTATCGAGGAGGTGGTGCACGATCTGATCGGCGTCCAGGATCAAAGCCTCTCGTTCGGCAGCCAATTTCAATACAGCTGACTTGCCAGTAGCAATATTGCCGGTCAAACCGACAAGATACTTATCGGGCCAGCGTTTGCTCATGCGCTAGATTCTCCCATTCCGACAACAATGATTCGAGGCGCTCTGCCACTGCTGTATACTCCTTGCCGAGGATTTGAACCCTGTCAAAGGCTTCTGACGCGCTGGCCTCCTGTAATTCCTGCCCAAGTTCTTCAAAGGTTTTTTCCAGTTCAGTAATTGCACTTTCCACATCCGCCAATCTTTTTATCCGTCTACGGTTGGTATTTTCTGTCTGCCTGGAGACCCGCTCTTTCTCCTGACCGTTCGCCCGGCTCTCCGCGGCTTCATCCCTGGCGGACAACGCTTCTGCTTCTCGTTCTGCGATGTATTCCTTGTATGGGCCTTTGAAAACTAACATCTGGCCATCATCCAAATACCACAGTTGGGTAGCCAGACGGTCGACGAGGTAGCGATCATGCGAAACGAGTAAGATGGTCCCTTCGAATTCCTCCAAAACATCCTGCAACATCTCTTGTGCCGGTATATCGAGGTGATTTGTCGGTTCGTCCAATAACAAAAAATTGGCTCCTTGGAGAGCGAGAATTGCCAGGGCCAGCCTCCCCCGCTCGCCGCCGCTTATGGCAGATATCGGCTTATAGACGTCGTCGCCTCGGAACAGATAGCGCCCCAGGTAATTTCTAGCCTCGCTAATTAACATGGTGTGATGGCTCATCAATTCATCAATGACATTGTTCTCGGGATTCAATTGTTCGTGAGCCTGGGCGAAATAGGCAATATCCAGGCTCGCGCCCTGGAAAATCTCACCTTCCAAGGGCGTCAATTGGCCTAAGAGAGTTTTTAAAAAGGTGGTTTTACCACTGCCATTGGGTCCTATCAAAGCGGCGCATTCCTGGCGATGTAATTCGATATCCTCAGCCGTGAATAACCGATTGCCAGGATAACCGATGCCTAAGTTTGAGGTCCGCAGGACAATTTGACCGCTACGTTGCCCCGATTTCAGGCGAACGTCAAAAGTGTGAGCACGACCATCCGGCCGCTTCAGCCGCCTTATGGCCTCGGTTGCCTCGGCCACACTCATCGAGTGTCGGGAAGTGCCGCCAAGGTCGTTGCTAATTTCTGCCCACGACTTGTCCTTCGTAGCCTCCAGCCCACCTCGTCCAATGGCATCAAGCTCACGGCTGATTCGGCTCAACTTTCCTTTGGCCATTTGCGTTCTTTGCCCGGCTATATTCTTGCGAATGTAACCAAGTTCTTTCTCAAGGCGCTCTTTTTGCGCATCGAAAGTCTGCTGGTTCAGCGCCCACCGTTCCTGTCGTTGCCGGACGTAGGAACTGTAATCCCCCCGGTACTCCTCAATATGTTGTCGGTTCATTTCCCATACTGTATTGATGACCCGATCCAGGAAATAGCGATCATGGCTCACCAGTAAGATCGCCCCTTCCCAAACCCTGAGGGTACCTTCCAACCACTCCAAAGCGCCAACATCCAGGTGATTGGTGGGCTCGTCCAGAATGAGCAGTTCCGGTTTTTCTAGCAACAATCGGGCCAACAAAGCCCGGGTTTTTTGACCACCACTGAGGTGATTTAGCGGTAACTCCCTATCTTTTTCGGCGAACCCCAGACCTTGCAAGACTTGTTTGATTCGCACTTCATAATCGTAACCGCCGGACATTTCAAATTGTTCCAGGGCCGAACCATACTGTTCCAGAACCGCTTCGGAGGAATCCCCGCGAGCCATTAATTCTTCCAGCTGGCGCAGGTGCGATTCTCTCTGGCGTAAATCGGCAAAGACGGTGACCATCTCCTTGTAGACAGAATGCTCTCGGCCGGAAAATGCCTGGGCGGATTCTTGGGGTAAGTAACCCAGTCGTTTCCCCCTAGCCCAGTAAACGGTCCCCCGGTTCGGTTTGCTTAGGCCGGCCAGGATGAGCAGCAGGCTGGTTTTGCCGATGCCATTAGGTCCGACCAGCCCTACTTTGCCATCATTTGGGATACTGATGGATATGTCACTAAATATATCTAACGCGCCAAATGATTGGCCCAGATTGGTAGCTGTAAGAATCGCCATAGGCTTCTGTCAATTATACCCAACGATTCCATCGGAATCGCCAAGGTATTATAGTGGATACATAAAGAAAGGCATCCGCCTCAAGTGAAAAGCCGGATGCCTCAACCTAGTCAATACTCTTCGCTGGCAAAGGGTCCCCTCACTCCTGAGAGGAACCTTTCAGAGAGAGGGCCAATACGTTTCAATATTAGCTAAGATATTGCCTCAAATGACCGGCAAAATTTGGATGGCGTAACTTGCGCAGCGCTTCCTTCTCCAGTTGGCGGATGCGTTCGCGCGACAGACCAAACATTTCGCCCACTTCTTTGAGCGTTCGTGATTCCCCATCCTGAAGTCCATAGCGCAGCCGCAGGATGCGGGCTTCACGAGGTGTTAGCTGGTCCAAAATATCCCCGATTTCTTCGGTCAGCATATTTTGAGCAACCGTTTCGGCTGGCTGCGGCAGTTCGACATCTTCGATGAAGTCTCCGAGTTCTGCATCAGACTCGTCACCCACCGGTCGTTCCAGATGAACGGGCTGGCGGCTGGTTCGTAACATCCAGCGCACGCGATCGGCTGGCAAATCCATATGCTCCGCGATTTCCTCGGCCGATGGCTGGCGACCCAGATCCTGCTCCAACTCTTGAGCTACCTGGTACAGTTTGCTAATACGGCCTCCCAGGTGAGCCGGAATTCGAATGGTTCGACCATGGTTGGCCAATGCGCGGGTCACAGCCTGCCTGATCCACCAGGTTGCATAGGTACTAAAACGGTTGCCCCGGCGGTAGTCATACTTCTCAACCGCTTTCATTAAACCAACATTGCCTTCCTGAATCAAATCAAGAAATTGCAAACCACGGCCACGGTATTTCTTGGCAATACTAACAACGAGCCGGGTATTTGCTCGGATAAGATGGGCTCGGGCAGCGTCACCGATTTCTTTAATCCGCCAATATTCACCCCACTCTTCTTCAATAAACTCATCGCTGTCAATGACTTCATCCGCTAATCGACCCGCCTCAATTTCCTTGGCCAACTGTACTTCTTCATCAGCCGACAGCAATTGTTGCTGGCCCATCTCGCGGAAATAAAGACCTACCGAGTCATCAATCGGCACATTACTCAGATCAAAAATCGGTGCAGCATGGGGCGCATCGTCGACAAAGGTCACATCAGTGATATTCTCGCGCATGCTCTCTGCGACTGCTAACTCTGCTTCTTCCTCGTTTTCATACATCATCACGCCGGCCGATTGGATCTCTTCCAAAATCGTTTCCAGCAACATCAAGTTATCTTCCACTTCCGGAAGTGTTTCAAGAATTTGATCGTAGGTAATGTAACCCTTATCGGTAGCCTCAGCCAACATGACGGTTACTACCTCTATTTCATCGTAATGGTCCGTATTAACGCTCATTAATTAATCTGTTATCTCCCATCAAAAAAATGTGTGGGCTTCGTTACCCACTGCTTGTACTTTTCAGTACAAATCAACGGTGCAGTCTAGCATAATTCGGAGACAAAAGTCAAGGGGGGGAGCAATATTTGCCACTGAAGGTATCTTCCCTGGAAAAGAACCCGAATTTCATTGTACACACAGTACATTGTAATCGATTTTTGGCGTAAAAATCATTAACCTTTCCTAGTAATTTGCTTAAGCCAATATTCAAAGGAGTGTTCGGTAATTTTCTGTTAGCACCAGAGTTTAACTTTCTTTGATGTAGTCGCTTCGTCGCCGAAGAATACTTCTGGGAGTGATCATCGACCCCTCAGATTCTTCACTTCGACCCTCCACATCGAAAATGCAGACCAGATTTGATCCTGGCGTTGACGGACGGCTCTCAATGACTATAATTTATGTTGATATTGCCCTGGTGGCGGAATTGGCATACGCGGCAGGTTGAGGGCCTGTGCTCTTTTGGGCGTGGAGGTTCGAGTCCTCTCCAGGGCATTGTAACGCCAGGAAACAGAAAGCTGTTACCTGGCATTTTTTGTGTTTATACCAACATTGAGAACCAGACAAAGCCCTCTGACCTAATCCGTGATTGTTGGTTCCTGGAGGGTCAGGTCAAATCTAGGATCGTCATTCATCATTAGTCCAAGCCCATCGGTCAAAGATACCCGCGGTCGGTAATTCAGCAGTTTCTCTGCCAGGCTAATATCAGCTACCAGGCGCCGTACTCCTCCAGATTTCTCGCGATTCCAGACTTGGGAGGCGTGTTTTCCCGTACACCTTTCGAGTTCTGTAATTAGGTCCCGAATCGTCGTTTCCCGGCCGCTGCCAATATTCAAAACGGTGCGATTCACCGACTGTGCAGTCGCCACTCTGACAAGGGCTTCGACAACATCAGAAACAAATACAAAGTCACGACTTTGCTGGCCATCTTCATAGATAACAATAGAACCATCGGTTAAAATTGCCTCGAGATAACGTGGAACGACCGGAGCGTGAGATACCGGCAATCGTTGGCCGGGCCCATAGGCATTAAAGATTCGCAGGGCTACCGTTTCAATACCCCAAAGCTCTCCGATGGTGTGCACATATTGTTCGGCCGCTAATTTACTCACGGCATAAGGAGAATCAGGATGAGGGGTATCATCCTCCCGTACCGGTTGTCTTGATTGTTGGCCATAAATCGCCCCCGAGGAGGCTAAAACGACCCGGTGAATTCCCGCATCACGCATTGCTTCCATTATGCTAACCGTGCCCCCTACATTGACCATGTTATAATCTCTGGGGTACAAGATGGATTGAGCCACAGAAACTCGTGCCGCCAAATGATAAACGCAGTCCACATCCTGGAGCATCGACCATAATAATGGAATATTATTCACATCACCGCGGCTGAAACGGACTTCTGGCGACAACTCCAGGCGATCACCGTTGCTCAAGTCATCTACGACTCGTACCTGGTGTCCATCACTTACCAAACGATTGGCTAAGAATGAACCCAAGAATCCAGCCCCACCCGTTATTAAGAATCGCATAAGACCTCTTTAAGTTTCTTATCAGGATGACGAGTCTATAATAGATGGTGAAGGTTTATTTTATCACCATAATCAATCGGTATTGTTTCCAGAGAAAAATCGCTTGCCAGGAGAGACAATTGTACCATACTCCCCGCTGGCATTTACCATTCAGAATTGCATAATTGAAGGCCATGTTTTGGAATCGCCTGATTACCGTCCTAAAGTTATTGATTTGCAGCCTCTTCTTTATTATCGTGGTCGCTCCTGAATGGCCGGCGTTCCAAGACGAACGGTTTAAGATCGACTCGATTCTGGATCAACAATATTTCGATTATTTTGTCTGGGAAGCAAAGGCCTTGCTGGCGAAAGGCGAAGCATCACTTAACGGAAGCCAGAATTATTTGACGGCCGATTCGCGGAAAGCGGTGGTGCTAGAGTACCTGGACACCATGGGCCAGGTCAGACAATTAAATGCCCAGGTAAATATCATCTACACTGATCCGGAGATTGACAATCCCGAAGATGTAGCTCGTGAGTTTCAACAGCAAATTGAAGAGAAGCGCGCTCAGTTAAGTAAATTGCAACCTATTGCTGAGTCGATCATACAAGAGCAGGTTGCCGATGTATTAATTAACGAAGGATTTGATTTGTTTGACTGGGCCTGGCCCCCAGTTCAAATGCGTGTTACCACCCTACCCTACATTCTTGTTGTTTCGCCTCGAGAGGAAATTCGCCAGGTCTACAGCCTTTCCCTCGAACATGGTCTGACCATTCCTGAACAGAAAAAAATAGAATCATCCTTGTACGAAGCAGTCGATCTCTCGGCGCTTGTTTTACCCATAGGCGGCGTTGGAATCTATCCCTCCATGGTGGTCGAAACCGGCGACATTAATCATTTGATGGATACAGTTTCCCATGAGTGGGCTCATCATTGGCTCAGTTTGCATCCCTTGGGTATTCGATACGCGGCAAATCCAGTCATGCGCACCATCAACGAAACCGTCGCCAGCATTCTTGGCGAGGAAATTGGGGCAAAGGTAATCGAAAAATATTATCCAGAGTTAATCCGTCAGCCAACCCAGCCAACAACCCCACCACCAGAGAATGATCCCGATCTGCAGGCCAAATTCGATTTTAATGCTGAGATGAGGGAAACGAGAGTTCGAGTTGATGAACTTTTAGCCGGCGGCAAGGTCGAAGAAGCAGAAAGCTATATGGAAGCACGTCGCCAACATTTCTGGGATAACGGATATCGAATACGAAAAATAAATCAGGCCTATTTTGCATTCTATGGGGCCTATGCCGATACCCCTGGAAGGCGGGGATCAGATCCTGTTGGACCGGCCGTGCTGGCGGTCCGTGACGGTAGCGTTTCATTACGCGATTTTATGGACAAGATCGGTTCAGTCACATCTTTTACAGATTTGGAGATGTTGGTAGCGGAGAACAAGGATATTTGAGAGAGAAGCCAACCCTTTGTAGTTAACCGGCCTGATTGCCTCTCGAATCCTCCAGGTCGGCAACGACATCCCGTAATATGGCTGCCGTCCTGTTGGCCAAGAGCATATATTCATCCTCCTCCCCAGGTAAGAGAAGATATGCGTCAAGATCGGCCAGGGCCAGTGCATATTGACCACGCTCCTGAAGCAGCAAGGCTCTATTTAATAGAGCCGGTCCATAGGCAGGATCGTCCTCCAACAAAGCATCAAAGTCCGCTTTCGCTTCGTCGAGCAAGCCTAATTCTCGATAAAGCAAGATGCCCCGATCCAGGCGCGCCTCGCGCAATTCTGGGTCTATCTCATAAGCCTGGCTGAAGCGACGGACAGCATGTTGATGCTCGCGGTTGAAACTGCTTCTATTGCCAAAGTTACGGTGTAGACTCCCCCACATATAGAGTATACGCGCCCAAATGACTCGCCACATAGTTGATTGTCATCACGCCCGGAAGATTAAGGCTTTCTTAAGCGTATATAATCTGTTTTGTCGTCTCCGCGGTCACTCGCGTTCGCTCAACCACTTCTCACACTGCATTGCTGCAGCGCATCCCTGTCCAACTGATGTTGCGATCTGGCGAAAGATTGAATCCTGAATTTCGCCGGCCGCGTATACGCCCTGGACACTGGTTCGCATCTTCTCATCAGTGATAACGTAACCATGCTCATCCATAGCAAGTTTTCCTTCAAGGAACTTACTGTTAGGGTAATGGCCAACATAAATGAATACGCCATCAGTGGCTATCTCGGCTGACTCCTTGGTCTCGAGATTAGTCGTCTTTATCGCAGTAACCATACCGTTGCCAACAACTTCGTCGACGACGGTATTCCAAGTGAAATTAATCTTATCATTAGCTAAGGCGCGCCTCTTGAGGGCAGGACCGGCGCGGAGTTCATCTCGGCGGTGAATGATCTGAACGTTCTTGGCAAATTTTGTTAAGAATAAACCTTCTTCAAGGGCGCTGTCACCACCACCCACCACCACGACTTCTTTTTCTCTGAAGAAAAAGCCATCACACGTTGCGCAGAAACTCACGCCCCGTCCGATAAAATCATTCTCTCCTGGGATACCAAGCCGGCGAGGAGAGGCCCCGGCCGTGACAATCACGGCCTCGGCTTCAAATTCATCACCATTAGTCTTAATGTAAAAAGGCGATCCTTTTGAAAAGTCGACATCAATTACTTCATCATATTCAAATCGCGCTCCAAAATGTTCCGCCTGCCGGAACATCTTGTCAACGAGTTCGGGGCCGGTCAAGTCGGCCTCTGGAAAGCCAGGGTAATTCTCCACTTCTGCGGTAATGGATATTTGGCCACCTAGCTGGTTCCCAACGATAACCAGGGGTTTTAAGGTAGCTCTAGCTGTATACAAAGCGGCCGTAAGGCCGGCCGGTCCTGACCCTATGACAATAACACGTTCTTTTTGCATGATAATTACTCTCAGAGAATTCGTACTATAAACCCAGTGACTACAATCAGTAAAATCACATTGCTGCTAAGGGTTCGATGTTATCTTGATATACCGTCTAAGATTGTATCTTACGCAGTTTCGGCAAACAATAAGCGAAGCATAAACGACTTCCGGCCTTTCGTCCGTAAGCCAAACAACAATATGCTCGGTTTGCATGTGGTTATTAACCGGGTATGGCTGCCGATCGCCTTTTATGGGCGAGGCAAATAGCAACGGAAGGTACTTCCCTGCCCCAACTCGCTCGCGACGTCGATGCGACCACCATGTTCCTTAATAATCCTGGCGCTTATCGACAGCCCAAGCCCGGTGCCTTTGGTGAATCCTTCACTATCGGGAATGCGGTAGAATCGTTCAAACAAATGCTGCAAATTCTCTTTGGCGATGCCTGGTCCAGTATCGGCGATCTCAACGATGACCTCGTCGTCAACCAGGCAGACAGTAATGTTCACATTACCTTGTTCGCCGTTGTACTTGATAGCATTACTGGTCAGATTTAATAAAACCTGTTTCAATCGATCATAATCACCCAGAACAATTGGCGTCTCTTCTGACATCTTTCCGGAGAGGGCTATGTCGCGCCTTGCCGCCTCTGGTTTTTGCACCCGTATGACATCCTGAATCAATAAATTCAGGTCGACGGGTTCGTGGGCAAATTGAGTCCGTCCTGATTCCAAACGAGCTAAATCCAGAAAATCCTGGGCCATCTTGGCCAGGCGCTTTGTTTCGTTTTGAATCATATCAACCAACTCTCCTGGTTTTTCGCCGAGATCCTCGCGAGCCAGGAGTTCGCTCGCGGCCGTCAGAGCCATCAAAGGTGTTTTGACTTCGTGCATAAACTCGCTGATGAGATCTGTTTGTTGAAAAAGACGGGCGTTTTCGATGGCCACTGCCGCCTGAGAAGCCAAAGATTGAAGGACAGCTACGTCCTGATCACTGTAACTACTACCCGCTTGCCTGTTTAATACCTCCAGAACGCCAATAACCCTGTCCTTTGTCACCAAAGGCACTCCGAGCATGTTCCGATATGAAGATTGGCCACCTCCGGCAAAATCATCATAGCGATGATCAGCTTCGCCGTTGATTATCAGAGGTTGTCCTTCACTTAAGATGCGACCGGCCGCACTACCTTCCAGAGGAACAGCCGCTTCATCTATCGGGCCCGGGCCGGTTGAAGCAGCCGTATGTACCTTCCCGTTTACCCGATCAATGAGCAAGATAGATGCATATTCAGTACCGGTCAAGTCACTGGCAGCCACAATAACCCTCTCTAGCAATATTCTGAGATCCAAGGTGGAACTCAATGTTTTGCTGATCTCAAGCAACATGAGAAATCGTTTTGGGCTAATCGCTTCCAGTTGTTGGGGGATGTCTCTGGTCACTGGCTCCTCATTTGTTTCGATCATATCTATTGAAAGTATGCCGCCAATTTGGGTAATACGTCTAAAACATCAGCATGAATGGCAATATCTGCACGCTCGTCCATATGTGTTGGCTCTAAGTTTACAATAAGTAGCCGCGCACCACAATTCACAGCCAGCGACGGAATATCGCAGGCCGGAGCCATTTGAAGAGATGAGCCAGCAACCAGCATCAGATCACAGGTGTTGATTTGTCGCTTGGCTTCATTAAGAATTCTGACGGGTAACTGCTCACCGATGAGGATCACATTGGGCTTAAGTATGCCGCCACAGTCGCTGCAATGTGGTACATCCCCGGTTGCAATAAAGTTATTAAGATGAGGTGATGCTGAAAAAACAGCATAACAACTCAAACAAGTTACTTCACGAAAATGGCCATGTATTTCATATACTGTTTGTGATCCGGCTTTGCCATGGAGCATATCCACATTCTGAGTGATCACTCCAACAAGAGGACCGTGCAACTCAAGTTTAGCCAGGGCGTAGTGAGCGGCATTCGGCTGGGCTTCAAGGGTCTGGCTGGCCAGTGGCTGAATCCAGTCATAGAAATCTTGCGGACGCTGGCGGAAACTATAGATAGACGCCACCTCGAATGGATTCGTTTTCTCCCACAAGCCAGAATTAGAACTACGAAAATCGGGTATGCCGGATGGCGTGCTAATCCCGGCGCCGGTCAGGGCCATCGTCCGCTCCGATTGTGAAAGCAGATTAATAGCTTGTTCGATCTGAACCTCAAGCATTGTCATCTTTATTCGTCGGCCGCCCTATAGATCAGACAAGAGGCCATGGGTAGGGTCGGCCTGGTCCTGGCACAGGAAATGTACCCCTTTTGATAAGCTGCTCAAGCCTTTCCAGAAGCGCATCCATCTCTACACTATCCAACAATTGGCTCAATTCTACATACTCTGGTGTGTTACGGTAGCATAACCAGTCGTGGAAGGCAATCGCATCGTCAATAAGGGTTTTGGGTATCAGTTCTCCGGCATATTCCCATATTACACTACGTAATTTATATTCCTGATGAAAACAGACACCATGATCGATGGCCCATAAGCGGTCCCCTTCACCGATCAATACATGACCACTCTTACGATCAGCATTATTAATCAAGGCATCGAGAAACGCAATTCGCTGCACCTGCAAAGGATATTTACCTTGGATTGTCAGATAATGTTGCTGCGGATCGTGATCTACAAAATATTGAAAAGACCCCCAGCCATGGGGTCCTTCTCGTAAGATCGTAGGGGGAACCAGGCCCCAGTTTAGCGCTTCGCTAGTCAGGTAAGCCGCGCGTTCGCGCAGGCATAACGTGCCCCGGGTAAAGTCCCAAAGAGGGCGTTCACCCTTGCCTGGTTTATATATCGCTTCCGCTTCAATGTCAGAGAACCGAACTCGGACCAGGAAAGTATAATTTGAACCCCATGGGACCAACCCCTCCATGGCAACCTCACCCTGTTCCAGGGTGTTGAGCATGGCGACCATTGTAGCATCATTGGTCATAAGCACTGTAGCGGTGAATGATCATAGGTGGTTGATTGGATGAGGTCACTTCGATGGTGGGAAAGGATAACAAATCAGTGGGTATGACCGTTACGATTCGGGCAGAAGTGTCCATCTGCATCGATAGGCTGACCACAGTTTCCACAGATTGGTCGACCTGCCTCAGCGGTATCTCGAGCATGTTTTATCAGAGACTGAATCTGGATTCGGTTAGCCCACAAACTCACCGCATTCGGCTCCTCTTCTTCATCAACCAGTTCGTATGCAACGATGGCGACCCGTTCTACTTCCGCACTAAATCCCAGGCCGATATTACCGACCCTAAACAACGGTTCAATCGGTTCGTGCAAGCGCATATCAGTCCATACTGGTTCCCTATCATCTTCGGAGGGGAACCTGTCACCCAGTTCTTCCAATAACGTTTCGAGGCTAGATGCCAGCAATATCGCTTGCTGTTTTTCTATTTTGAGAGTGATTAAGTCGGGATGCTTACCGCCCTGTAAATAAAAAACGCGCTCGCCAGGAGGTCCAACTGTTCCAATGGTTATATGAGTTACTGGGTTTAGTTCGATTTGGCGGGCCATATTCGCGTCTATTCCTCTTCTCGTATCTGCCGATCCGGTGGATCGGCGGTGCTTACTATTTCAGAAAAAGATGACTTATCTGCTTCAATCCCATCTTTAACCGGCCTGTCTGAAGCCTAGTGTCCCTTGCCTTCGTGATTCACCGCTTTAGGATTCTCAGGCAATCGAATCGGACCAGCATCGTTAATGCGCAGCACCCGACCTGAACCATCCTGGCCCAAAGCCAGGACGCTCACTGAAGCAGGGGACACGATAATTCTCTGAAACAGATCAATGTGTGATCCAATGTAATATGCCAACAATAATTTTATAACATCGGCATGGGAAACAACGGCAATTATTTCTTCGGCATGGTGATTGTTAAGTGTTTCGAGGGTGGATACTGCCCGCGACTGAACCTCGAGAAAAGATTCACCGCCAGGAAAGCGAAAACGGCTGGGATAATGTTGGACAGCATGCCATTTGCGCTTTTTCTTGGCTAATTTTTTTATCTTCTTTCCTTCCCAGCGACCATATCGGACCTCGCCGACAGATTCCCGTATTTGCACGTCCATCTCACGCGGTTGGGCAATTGCCTGGGCCGTTTCCACGCATCGTGCCAGGGGGCTACTGTAAAAGGCTTTTATTGGTAATTTTTCCAGGCGTCCGGCTAACGAGGCGACTTGCTTCTGCCCTTCTTCATTTAAGTGAACGCCAGGAGTCCAGCCAGCCAGTCGTTTCTTGTCAACCCAGTCGTTCTGTCCATGGCGAATCAGGAGAATAACCGTCATGGGCGGATGATAACACAATCAGCCATAAAGGGTAAAGCAAGGCTTCTACGGTGTCTCCCCCGGCGCCGATTGTTCTCCCGTTTCTGGCTCAAGTGGTTGTTCGCCTGAGTTGTCTGGAGGCGTTTCCGTTTCAATCTCGGGCCCATAAGCGTCTACTCCAAAGTAAGCTGCCATCACCTCGCGCACAGCCGGAGCCGCAAATTGGGAGCCTTCGCCACCATTAAAAATGAAAGCAACCACGACAATTTCTGGATTCTCATACGGCGCATAGCCAACATACCAGGAATGGGTAGGCAATATTTGACCTTCCACACACCATCCACGTTCAATAGCAATATTGTCACAGTACTCAGCCGTCCCGGTCTTACCGGCCGTGGTTATACCAAAATCATCTAACCACAATGTGAAGGAAGTTCCCGTTCCACCTTCCTGATTTACTCCTCGCAAACCTTCGGCAACAACATCCAGCCATTGGCGATCCACATCGATAGAGTTCAATACTTCTGGTTCAAAAGGCTGGACTATATTGCCATCGGCATCGCTGAGATGATGAATAATTGTTGGCCGATAAAGGAAACCCCCATTGGCCACAATGGCCGCCATCTGGGCAACCTGCAATGGCGTTGCAGTCACGAATCCCTGGCCAATTCCCATATTATAGTCGTCGCCGGTTGACCATGGTTCGCCTTGGGTCTGACGCTTCCAGGCCTGGCTTGGATTATTGCCGGGCGCCTCCAGTGGAAGCTCGATCCCTTGCACTCGGCCGAAGCCAAACTGATCGGCGTACTCATGCAAGCGATCCACTCCCAATCCATCCACCACTTCGCCATCCTGGTCAAACCCACCGCTGATTTTGTAAAAATAAACATCACAGGAATTACTCAATCCCGTAAACATATTCATATACTCATGCCCTTCGCGGAACCAACAAACAAAAGTTTGGGCTCGACCTGGATCATTAGGAGCAAATCGGTTAGGAATAGTTATTTGGCCAGGATCGAACAGCAACCGGTTGGGGGATACGACGCCCTCCTGCAAAGCGCCTGAGGCAGGCACGAGCTTGAATGTTGATCCAGGGGGGTATTGACCACTGATAGCATGGTTGACGAGTGGCGTGTAATCATTCCGGGCCAGACCTAGATAATAGTCAACAGGCACCTCGGTTGAAAAACGATTGTTGTCAAATGTGGGAACATTGACCATCGCCAATATTTCGCCCGTATTCGGATTCATGGCAATTATCACACCTTGTTCCACTTCCACCGGGTTGCCGGTGAAGGGATCAACGGTATCTCTGCGTCGCTCAATCACATCGTTGAGAATATTAAAGGCTTTTTCTTGCAGATCGACATCGATGGTCAAATGCAGGTTAAGCCCGGCCTCCGGATCGTTCGTTGGACCAAGTTGGCGTAATTCTCGGCCGGTCCAATCCTGCTCAATTTGACGTTCCCCTTTCTGGCCGGCCATTTCTATCTCCATCGATGATTCCAGTCCAGCCCAACCAACACGATCATCACGTTGGTAGCCCAAATCTAACCAATTCTCGTTGGGGATGGGTCCCATGTAACCAATTAGATGAGAGGTAAGTTCACCGCTTGGGTAGCTGCGAATAGGGTCCTCGACCACCCTGACCCCAGGCAAGAACATGCTTTCCTGCTCAATCTGATAGGCCAGGGTGATAGGAATATTCGTTTTAATCGCCGCAGGTAAATAAGGGGCAAAACTGAAGCGATCAACGATTTCTTCGATACTATCAGGCAATGCCGGCACGATCCCAGTAACGTCCAAAGTCTCTTCCAAAGGTTCGTCATACAGCTCCGCCAGCCGGCTATATGCACTGAGAAGGGCAGGATCGGCCGATTCGATTAATGCCTGCTTCTCGACTGTATTAGTCACCGGTACGCCCGTAAGCAGAGACACTCTCTCAAAGATAGCCTGTCGTTCTGCTTCATTGGTGGGTAAAAAGGCAGGCGTGATCGTGACATTGAAACTCGGTGTATTCACCGCAAGCGACTTGCCGTTACGATCAAACATGACCCCACGCGGCGCATCAATCAGGACGCGAGCCAACTGATTCTCTTCAGCCAAAGTTTGCAGCTCATCGCCTCGTGTTTGCTGGAGCCAGTAAACTCGATAGAGAAGCAGTAGCAGCACGAGGATTATCAGGCCACGCAGGAGCAGCAGGCGCCCGCGGACTCCCGTGTCCTCCTGCGGTGCCTCACCATCTTCGACTCTATCCCAGCCTATTCTTGACATCTCTAGCAGCGAATTTGAACCTTAATTATTGGGATGATTATGCACTAACAGGCCGCGAGTAGTGGCTACCCTTATTGATTACTAATATGGGCTGGACCGGCTTCCTATAGGTCCACCTGCTTCGGCCGGAACATTTGCTCCAACTTCGATAGGCCCCAGTATAAGGGTAAGACGAGTAAGCTGTGCAGGAAGGCCGTTGTGAGAACGTGGCTCAACAGCGATCCTCGAAAAGCATATCCCTGTGTAATATCTGCCATCAAATCTGTGGCTCGAGTACCGCTGACCAACTGGCTAATGCCTAAGAACTGAATTTGTTCGATCATAATTGGCATGATAATCCGTAATAG
Organism: Patescibacteria group bacterium; assembly: GCA_035527655.1. Classification (GTDB taxonomy): domain Bacteria; phylum Chloroflexota; class Anaerolineae; order Promineifilales; family Promineifilaceae; genus UBA11865. The sequence continues at coordinate 47,737 of DATLAB010000038.1, forward strand.
AATGAGATAGACCAGCCAAAAAACCAGGGTCCCGATCACCGTAAGAATGACTGGAATAACAACTCGATATTCCGGCAGATGATGTTGCAGGAAAACAACAACACCAACGGCAGCCATTAAAGCCAGAGATGTAACTCCCAGAGGCGCGGCAGAAAATAAATCCACAAATATGCCGGCAACAAAAGCCCAGATGATGCCCTCCTGCCAACCGCGCAACAAAGCCCAGGCAATTGTCGCTATCAGCCATAGCTGTGGCGTCGCACCAAGAATGGGGAACTGAGGTAAAAGGGTTGATTGCACGATGGTTAGCACAATCATCAAGGGAATTACCAGATAAAAACCCAGGCTCATGGGGAAGGAACCAGGTCGCCTGGGATAGTATCAAAGATGCTGGTATCGATTTCCCGAAAATCTGTGATTACGAAAACCAATTCCAACGCGTTGAAGTCGACGACCGGCTGAATCACAGCGCGCTGGAAGAGATCGGACTCGCGCTTCTCTAATTCGACTACCCGGCCGATAACCATATCTTGGGGAAACTTGCCACCTAATCCAGAGGTTAGAACAACCTCGCCGATGGCGACCTGCTCCTCCAGGCCAATCCAGTCCATTGTCATGGATCCGCCTAACCCCCCGCCCCGGACAATACCGGTTGCTCGTGATGCATCAAGCCGAGCGGGGATGCTACTGATATTGTCGGTTATGAGGATAACCATCGCGGAGTGCGCTGTCGTTCGAAAAACTTGCCCTACAAGGCCACGCGCGCTTTCAACAGGCATTCCAACAAATACGCCATCATCAGAGCCTTTGTCGATGATGATACTCCGGAACAGCGGGCTGGTATCGTAACCAATTACAGCGGCTGTTTGGCGGCCGAACTCAGGACTTTCTCGCGCCCGGTCAAATAGATCCTGCAATAGTTGGTATTCGCCCTGGATTTCGCGCAATTGTTCATTTTCGCGTTGCAAGCTATCGACTTGCAAGCGCAACTGATCGACTTGAGCTAGTACCGCTTGTAAATCTTGCGGACCTGTAAAGGTATCCACGACTGCATCAGTGCGGACCGTTGTCCATTTCAGAAGCGATGAGAATGGGCTCTCAATGAATTCAAATGCGGAATCCAAGCTACCAATGCTATCCAGGATAACCAATGAAATAGTGACGCCAACCAACACAAGAAGCGTCACCCAGCGTACCCTGTCACGTGTCCCGTTCGGGTTCATGAACCGTCAACAGATAATAAATACGCCTGGTCGGCCTGCTTTTCCCTGATCGGCCGCTCGCTTGGCAGAACTCTAATGATGAGTGCTGCCACGATCCAGGCCAACCAGAACCCTTTCATAGTTATCCAGGTCTTCGAGAACCTTCTCTGCCCCGCGGGCGACACAGGTCATCGGATCTTCGGCAATCCAGACTCGCATTTTTACCGCATCCTCGATCCGCTCAGCCAGGCCCTGGATCATGGCACCGCCGCCGGCCAGGCAAACGCCAACCTCCATCAGGTCGGCCACCAACTCTGGGGGCGTCTCATCCAGCGCATCACGAACTGTATCGACGATAATGTTTACCGACGGAGCCATGGCCTCGCGCAGCTCGATACTGCTTACTTCGACTGCCTGGGGCAATCCGTTAATCAGGTTTCGCCCACGCAAGGTCATTGTCTTTTCTTCAGGGAGTGGGAATGCCGAGCCAATGCCGATCTTAACGCGCTCAGCCGTCCGTTCGCCGATCAGCAGGTTATATTTGCCGCGAGCGTATTGCACGATGTCTTCATCCATCTCGTCCCCAGCTACGCGTATAGAACGGCTAACAACAATGCCCCCCATAGCGAATACGGCCACTTCTGTTGTACCACCACCGATGTCGACTATCATGCTCCCGCGGGTCTCGATGATTGGCAAGCCGGCTCCGATGGCCGCAGCCATTGGTTCTTCAATCAAGTAGGCTTGCCTGGCGCCAGCAGAGATGGTTGCGTCATAGACAGCACGCTTCTCAACCTCTGTAACACCACTTGGCACGCCAACGACGACTCGTGGGCGAGGAAAAGGAACAATCATCTGCTCATGCGCTTTATCAATAAAGTACTTGAGCATGGCTTCTGTAATTTCAAACTCTGAGATTACGCCATCACGAAGCGGGCGAATGGCCACGATATCGGCCGGGGTGCGACCGACCATTTCTCGGGCTTCAGCTCCGATAGCTAATGGACGGCGCGTTCGCTTATTTATCGCGACCCAGGATGGTTCATTTATGACGATTCCCCGATCACGAATTGCAACAAGTGTGTTAGCTGTACCCAGATCAATACCAATGTCAAGTGATAACAGACCGAGTAGCCAATCGAGCGGTCTTAACAATTTTCTATACCTACTTAGATTGAATTATTTTAACACAATGCTAGCCAAACGAATCGATTATACCACAAGGAAAATGCCCTGCGACAGGCGGAATTGCTAGATCATCAATTGAACATGCCGAAACCCGTCAACTTGTCTGGCTATGTTATGGGGTCTTTTTCATTCAAAGTCATAAAAAGGGGAAGCAAGATGGATATTCCCTGGCATTTTTGGTCGGTCCCTCGTGACAAGATCAAAGAGAAAATCAATACTTAGAGATTAGTGAGTTAGGGCCATTCCCCAAGACTACTAGTCTGATCCTGGATATAACAAACTTGTCATCCCGCGGCTGGAAAGTATTATCTGACTGAGATGAACATGGAATAAGTAAGATGTGACAATGGAGAATTTTGTTTCCTATGTTTTCTGTCGGTAAAGAGAGGTAGATATCATGGCTCGACAAGCGCTGTTTACTGGACTGATCTACGATGAGCGAGAACTTCCTGTGGAGACTACCTACATTGGGTCAGAGGCTCATTATGTTGTTGATGATGACGGCTTTCTGCGTCATATCGATGCAGAAGAGGTCGATCGCCAGATTCTCGGCGTATTTATTCAGCAGTTGCAGGAAAACAAAGATTTGGCTGTCGAGCAGGCGCTAAAATTCATGGGTCGTGACGATCTATTTACCAAAGCAGCCATCGACGCTTCAATGCGTAATATCGATATGGATCAGATTATTGCCCAGGGAATACCTGAACAAGCCCGAAATATGATGGGCATGCTGGGTTTCAGAATCATCATTGATCTTCACGGTCAAGTCATACGAATGGATCAACCGGAGATACCTGACGACTACGATTCGTAACAGCTAATTAACCTGTATTCATGCCAAAAATCAGGGAAGCCGGATAGTAGCCTTTCCAACAAAACCAGAAAAAAATCATGATCTTGACCTGGTCCAGACTTTGACCGGTTTATGAGCCGTTAATCGCTTCACCAGTAAACGCATCCAAAATGCTGTGGGTTTCTGCCCCAGTTACAAGCAGGACGGCGATCTTAACGTCACAAACGATATCGTTGACGATTTGGTCGAACTCCACAGCGGGATCAAATTAATCTTTGAGAGGGCACGCGAGGTATAGATCACTCCATCAAAACCAGACATAGTTTGGGTTAAGGCTGTTAATAAAAGAACAACAATCATCAAAGCTAAGACACTTGAAACGAAGTGAAAACACCTCGAATCCACCACTTCCCTTACCTGGATGTGTCTTCACAATTCATTCAATCGGGAGGGGATCATATCAGGTGTAAAGGCCTGTGTTGGTAATATTGACACCCTCCTTCTCGCTGATATACTCTTTTTCGAAGAGGGAGATTGGCAATCATTATCCCCAGTCCCAAGTTATAGGAGTGATAAATGACCTCAGTGACCAAAATATTTGAAAACATGCCTGACGCATTTAATGCGGAAAAAGCTGGCGATTTGGACGCCACCGTGCAATTCGACCTAACAGGAGAAGGCGGCGGCAAGTGGTATGTGGTCGTGGCCAATGGCCAATGTGAGGTTGAGGAAGGTGTACAGGAATCGCCAACCGCGACCATCAGAATGGAGGCTTCAGATTACGCCGCGTTGGTCGCTGGTGAACTAAATGCGATGTCTGCCTTTATGCAACAGAAAATCCGCGTCGAGGGCGATCTCAATACGGTAATGAAGTTCCAAAACCTCTTTGACTAACCCACCCCTCCGTTTGCTAATAACTCCTGATCATAACCAGATACCGCTCTCAAAAGAGAGCGGTATTTTTTTATTTATTCAGGTCAAGGGCAAGCTCGTGGTAATCTTTTGGCTCGACTGTCTCCAAATCAACACCGAAGAGGACCAGAAGTTCGCTTATGAGTGCGGCCTTCCGTTCGGCATCGCTGCGTGACCAGGTCCGAGTTTTTATCTCTAAATAACGGCCGGGAAGTTCTGGTCGGGTAACCTGATCGATGTTCACGGCAAAATCAGTGCGTTTGTAAAGGATTCGCCACCGCCGGCGATCCTTGTGAACTTCCACCTCATCTTTTGGCTCGAAATATTCGCGAAGGAAACGGAGACTCTGTTCGGCCGGGGCCAGCCAGCGTGATCGGGACAAGGTGACAGCATTGGGATATTCTTGTTCGTAAGCTTCTCCCAAAAGGGTCAATCGCGATCGACTCTCTGATATCTTTCCATTGGCATCAATAAACTCATCATCGCGGTATCTAAGCCGGGCTGCATCCTGGTCGCCGTCTTCAAAGATGAAATAACTGTCATACTGCCGGTAATGGGACTCTTTCGTGATTTCGATCTCTTCACCTGTTAGGCTGGCTAATACTTGGCTGTCATCTGCCAATGGAACTTTTACCTGGACTTCAAAACTCATCAATCGTTGGACGCCAGCAAGAAGAACCAGCTTATTATAAGGGCTGGATTCCCGCTCTACGACGAAAGCGTCGATCTCGGCGGCAACGACGGCAGCCTCTTTCTTAACGGCTTCTTCATCGACGGTTAGCAAATCTCGCTCGCGCATTAACCATTTTCCATTGCACAGCACGTGGGCTACATCGGTGCTTTTGGCGGCATATACTAATCGAGAATAGACATCATCCTCGTGGCTATGGAAATGCGGCCAGTTATGAATTCGGTTCATATCGACGATAGCCATATCTGCCCGCTTGCCTGGTTCCAGGCTCCCCGTTTGGTCCGAGAGGTGGATGGCCCTGGCTCCGCCGATAGTCGCCAATTCTAGCGCCTTTCTGGCCGGCACAACTGTCGGATCATTGCTCTTCGTTTTGGCCAGTAGGGCGGTCAGGCGCATCTCTTCAAACATATCCAGGTCATTGTTGCTGGCCGGTCCATCTGTTCCCACGCCGACGTTAATGCCCAGTTCTATCATCCTTCCTGTTTCGGCGATGCCACTCGCCAACTTTAGGTTGCTTGCCGGGCAGTGGGCTACGCCGGCGCCAGCTTCTTTCAAATCTACCATTTCTTCATAGCTCAAGTGAACACAATGGGCAGCCAATAACTTTGTCTGCAAGATACCATGCTGGGCGTTCCAGGTCACAACCGCCATCTGGTTTTTTTCCCGGCAATCTTCTACTTCAAGGGCAGTTTCACTGATATGGGTATGCACAGGTACGTCAAAGGCGCGAGCCAGATCGGCACAAGCCCGAAGCAATTCAGGCGTTGCCGTATACCAGGCGTGGGGAGAAACTGCTGGCGTAATCAGAGGGTGGCCCAACCATTTTTCGATGAAGCGGCGGCATGAAACCAAACCATCTTCATAACTTTCGGCGTCGGGTGATGGGAAAACGATAAGCGTTTGGCCAAGCAATGCACGCATACCAATTTCGGCAGTTGCCGCGGCAATGGTATCTTCAAAATAGTACATGTCGGCGAAGCTGGTGACGCCGGACCGGATCATTTCCGCACAGGCAATTTGAGTGCCCAATCTGACAAACTCAGGGGTGATAAACTGGCGTTCCAGAGGCATCAAATATCCTAACCACACATCAAGACGCAGATCATCATTTAGGCCGCGAAACAGCGTCATAGGAACGTGTGTATGGGCGTTGATCAGACCGGGAATGATCACTTGACCTGAACAATCTACCAGCTCTTTGGCCTCGAATTTAGATGAAAGTTCCTCGGCCGGTCCTACGGCCACGATCGCTTCATCACGAACCGCCACCGCCCCGCCGGGGAACACATCAAAATCGCCATTCATGGTGACCACCATTCCCCCGCTGAGCAAAATATCTACCTGTTCCGTCATCGTATCCTTCCTCGAAAGTGGGCTATTATTCAGGGGATTATACTAGGTTTCAGTGTTTACCTCTAGATGTTATAATGAAGCGCCTGACCAAAGAATGAATATTTGAGCTTCTTAGCGCCACAACCACAGCGAGGGTGAACACAAGAATTCGACATCCTGGCACGCTATTTTGTGACAACATCGAAAAAAAGAACTCAGAGCGGAGGATAAACCCAGAAAATGTACATGGTTGAGCTGATCGAGCAGAAAAGAGATGGTGGCAAGCTGAGTACGAAACAGATTGAATGGTTCGTCCGCGCTTACACCGACGATAAAGTCCCTGACTATCAGGCTGCCGCTCTGTTGATGGCCATCTACTTGCGGGGCATGGATCGCCGGGAGTCGGTAGATTTAACCCTGGCCATGGCCAATTCTGGCGAACAGCTTGATCTACATGATGTGGTACCATTTGTTGTCGATAAACATTCCTCTGGGGGAGTGGGTGACAAGACAACCCTGGTCGTCCAGCCCGCCGTTGCTGCTTGCGGCGTACCTGTTGGTAAAATGAGCGGCCGAGGGCTTGGTTTTTCCGGCGGCACTTTGGACAAAATGGAATCTTTCCCTGGTTGGTCTTCCGAACTGACCCTGGAACAATTTAAGGAACAACTAGCCGAGATTGGCCTGGCTCTTGCCGGACAGACGGCCAGCCTGGCCCCAGCCGATGGAAAATTATACGCGCTTCGAGATGTTACAGGTACAGTAGCCAACATATCACTTATAGCTTCATCGATCATGTCCAAGAAGCTGGCTGCCGGCGCAGATGCTATCGTTCTCGATGTCAAAGTAGGCCTGGGCTCCTTCATGCCTACTCTTGACAAAGCCCGCGAACTTGCCCGGCTGATGGTTGACATCGGCAAAGGCGCCAATCGGAAAACAGTTGCCCTTATTTCTGACATGAACCAGCCTCTGGGCCATGCGGTTGGCAATTCTTTAGAGGTACAAGAAGCTATTGCAACACTTCAAGGCGAAGGTCCGGCCGATTTTACCGCTCATTGTCTGGAGATTTCAGGCCATCTACTGACGCTTGCCGGAAAAGCACGCACATTGATCGAGGCCAAACAAGTGGCGGCCGCAGCTTTGAACAACGGCCGAGCTCTGAACAAATTCAGGTTGATGGTTGAAAGGCAAGGTGGGCAAGTTGATATGGTAGATAATCCCGATAAACTCCTTGCTGCTTCGTTGGTTGAACCAATCTTTGCCGAGAGAAGTGGATACATAGCCGGTATAGATGCTGGTGTCATTGGTTCGAGTTGTATTCCCCTTGGAGGAGGTCGCGAAGTCAAAAATGAGCCTATAGATCATGCGGTAGGCATGGTCATACCGGTGAAGGTTGGCGATCATGTTGAAACAGGCGACTTATTGGGTACGGTTCATGCGAATGATGCCCAAAGGCTAGACCAGGCCTGTTTAGATTTGATAGCTTCGTTTAGCTGGTCGGACCAGCCGGTGCCTGCGTTACCACTTTTCTATGACACGATCATGTGAGGTGATGAAACTCGCTATGATGGATGCTGTACTCTCCGACAATCCGATCAAGGATGCAAGTTAAAATGAAATTTGGATTAGCCCTTGGCGGCGGCGGTGCGCGAGGCGCCGCCCATATCGGCGTATTGATTGAACTTGAGAATATGGGCCTGAAGCCAGACTTCGTTACAGGCACCTCAATAGGTGGTCTGGTAGGCGCATTAATAGCAGACGGACTGGATTCAACTCAGATAATCCAAGTGTTTCGGCGTATGCGCTTCGGGAAATTATACTCCCCGCCCTGGCTAAAACCTGCTTTCATGAACAACGACAAGTTGCAAAAACTCCTGGAGAAAAGCCTCGGCCGGCCCACCTTTGCCGACCTAAAAATCCCCCTGGCGGTCGTTACAACAAACCTGGTGACCCGCAGAGAAGTCATCCTGAAAGAAGGTGATGTTGTCCAGGCGGTTCTGGCGACAACGGCTTTTCCGGTGGTATTACCGCACGTGGATTGGCATGGCCAAATCCTTATTGACGGTGGCGTGCTAAACAACACACCCTTTAACATTGCCCAGGAATGGGGAGCCGACTTCGTATTGGCCGTCGACCTGGCCAATAGCGCCCCATTCGGCACCGAACTCCCGTACCCAACACCAAATAATTTCCTGACTCGACTATTGACTCGGGCGCAACGAGATCCAATATATCAGGCGGTTTCGACGCTGGCCGATATTCTTACTAGCCAAAATGTGAATGATCACCTGGAGGAATCAAAGCCAGACATCATGCTGCGGCCTAATATGGCAACGATTGGCCTTTTTGATTTTCACCGTTTGGATGAAGGGATCGCTGCCGGCCGGGAGGCGGCTCAGGCAGTAGAGCCACAACTGAGCGAGTTGGCCGCACGGATGAACGCTCCCGAAGAGTATTCTGAAGAAAACAGATCGAAATAATCTGAGGTGGATAGATGGATATCCTTGGAATAGACATAGGTGGCTCGGGCATCAAGGGCGCTTTTGTAAATGTAAAGAAAGGCAAACTAAGTTCAGAGAGGGTTCGTATCCCAACGCCCCAACCGGCGCTACCTGACGCCATCAATGATAAGATCGGCAAATTGGTGAAAAACCATAAATATGATGGACCCATTGGCGTGGGCTTTCCGGCCATTATTCAGGATGGTGTCGTCAGATCGGCCGCGAATGTTGCGGAGGAATGGATCGGATATCCCGGGGCAAAAGTTATGAGCAAAACCACCGGCTGCCAGGTCACCCTGCTAAATGACGCCGATGCTGCCGGAATTGCCGAGATGCGATTTGGAGCCGGCAAAAAGAAGCGAGGCGTGGTCATCGTTCTCACGCTGGGTACCGGTATTGGTAGCTCGCTGTTTGCTGATGGCAAACTAGTTCCAAATACCGAGTTAGGTCACCTCTTTTTACGAAATAGCAAGGCTGATGCTGAAGATTATGCCTCCGACCGCATCCGGGCAGCCGAAAGATTAACGTGGAAAAACTGGGCAGTGCGGCTGGATGAATATATACACCACCTTGAATTTATATTTTCGCCAACTCTGATTATTCTCGGGGGTGGGGTCAGTAAACGATATGACAAATTCATTCCTCATCTAACTGTGAAAACCAGAGTGGTGCCGGCGCAACTGCGCAATGAGGCAGGTATTGTCGGGGCTGCGATTGCTGCAGTCGAAAACATCCGGTAGGGACCTAGTATGATACGTGCCAGGGTTCAAAAATGGCGGTCCAACATCCGATGTTGAATCGATCGCCGGGACCGCGGCTTGCCTTCTTAGCCGAAGCCAATCCTGAGTTGCTCGCTGAATGCCTCATCGCTTTTGCAAATGGCGATGGTGGAATGATTATCCTGGGTCTCGATGAGAATGGCAATCTCGGGGAGACGATCTGGGAGGAAGAGGCCGAAGGCGCACTTCGAGCCGCGGCCGGTCTTTGTCGCCCACCCGTTACCAGCCAGTGGCAGGCAACTGAAACAGATCAGGGCGTATTAATTGGTATCCAGGTTAATCGTAGTGTCGAATTACACAGCCTGGATGATGGCCGGGTTTTCATCCGGAGTGGTTCCCAGAATCGTTTGTTGGGTGGCAATGAAATTAGCAGGTTAGCCGCCAGTAAGACAACGGCCGATTTCGAGGTCGATGTCGTCCCCGGCGCAACCCAGTCTGATTTTGACAAAGAAATTCTCGATGAATATCTGGCTAAGAGAGAAGCCAGGGGTGTTTCAAGGATAGGCCCCCTGTCAGATCTTCTGTTTGAGATCGGCGCTGTCGATACCCAGGGAAAGCCGACCGTCGCCGGTATGTTGTTATTCGGCCGGAACCCGCAGGCTTTTTTACCCCAAAGCGGCATCGTCTTTGTCAAATTTCCAAGTGTAGAACCACGAAGTGATGATGGGAGCGCCGGTTATGGCCGTCGCGATGAAATAAGTGGTCCCCTGGCCCGGGTAGTCGAGCGCACCTGGAATATTATTTGGGAAGAGATGCGAGTCGGGGCTGTTGTGAATGATCTCCAGCGTGAAGAATTAACGGAGTATCCACCCTTTGCCGTTCGCGAAGCGCTGGTGAATGCGGCCGCCCACCGTGACTACCGAATACGAGGCCGGCGAATCGAAATCCGTATGTACAGTGATCGGATGGAGGTGATTAGCCCGGGCGGGCTTCCTGGCTACATGACGGTAGACAATATCGTCGAAGAGCATTATTCAAGAAATCCACGTCTGGTCAGCGGGCTTTTCCAGTGGGGTTATATCGAGGAGTTAGGACTCGGTATCGATCGCATGATTGAGGAAATGGTCCAGGCAGGCCATCCGCCGCCAGAGTTCAAGGCAACGCCTCATCTCTTTACCGTTAAGCTATCAAACGAGCGCAAACGTTTGGCCGTCCCGCGCTGGACTCGAAGCATGAATGAGCGCCAAACGCGAGCGATCACCTATGTGCGTGACCGGGGCAGCATAACCAATCGGGAGTATCAGAATCTTTGCCCTCATGTCTCCAGCGAGACGATAAGGCTTGACCTGGTAGACCTTGTGGAACGTGGTTTGATGCTGAAAATCGGTTCTAAGAAGGGAACATACTACATTATGAAGTGATCGCTATATCCCAAATATATCCCAAATTGGGGTTGGGATAAGCTGACATCAGAGGGAATATGGACCTGCGGCGATAATTATGAAGTTTACAGCCCCCGCACTTTTCATCCTGCTCCTGTTTATACCATATTTCATTTGGTTAGGTCGGCCGCAAACAACCAGGGCAGGCTGGAGGGTGTGGGGTAGCCTGGCCCTCCGCCTCCTCATTGTCGTCCTTTTGATTTTAGGGCTGGCCGGGGCCCAGTTGGTGCGTGCGGCCGATAATCTGGCAGTGGTTTTTCTTGTCGATGCCTCTGATTCTATTCAGCAAGAACAGCTTGAAGGGGCCGAGATGTTTGTTCGCCAGGCTATCGAGCAGATGGATCCTGCTGACCAGGCGGCGGTCATTGTATTTGGCGCTGATGCCCTTGTAGACCGGCCGATGAGCGGCCTGGCCGAATTGGGCCCGATCGCCTCCATCCCCCAACCATTGCATACCGATATAGCCAGAGCTATCAGACTTGCGCTGGCTCTTTTTCCAACAGGAACCGCCCGGCGAATGGTGTTGCTGAGTGATGGCCTGGCTACAACCGGGGATGTGAACAAAGCCAGCCAGTTGGCGGCCGCCTCCGGGGTGCAAATCAATGTCTTTCCCATGAGGAGGTCGACGGGGACAACGGAAGCAATGTTAACGGAGGTTGATGCGCCTTCCGAGGTAAATGAAGGGGAATCATTTACTATCGATATATCTGCGGAAAGCTCAGACAATATGACGGCGATCTTACGCGTCTTGGCCAGTGGGCAAGTTGTTCATGAGGAAAGGGTCACGCTTCGACCTGGTGCAAACCACTTCACATTGCGCTTGCAAGGAATCACTCAAGAATTTGCCCGCTATACGGTGCATTTAAATCCAGAAGAGGACACCTATTACCAAAACAACCAGTTAACGGCTTATACAAATATTGTCGGCCCACCCAGGGTGTTGTTGGTTGGCGCTGAAGAAGGTTTAGATGACGAGGGCAGGCCCATCCCTGATGATTCAGCCCAGTTAGCGGCCGCCCTGGAGGCTTCCGGATTGGCTATCGATCGCATTACACCAGCCGAACTATCGCCGGCGTTGGCTGACTTAGGCGATTATGCCAGCATCATTTTGGTCAATGTAAATGCCAAAGAGCTATCAACGCGCAAGTTGGAAATCTTGCGGAGCTACGTGCGTGATTTGGGCGGCGGTCTCGTCAATGTAGGAGGTCCGGAGAGTTATGGCATGGGTGGGTATTTCGGTACACCCCTGGAGGAGATCCTGCCGGTTGACATGCAAATAAAGGATCAGGAACGGTTTCCATCCGTAAGTCTGGCCATCGTCATGGATCGTTCTGGCAGTATGGCGACCCACGAAGGTGGCTTGGCCAAAATCCAATTAGCGGCCGAAGGCGCCGTCCGCGTCGTAAAACTACTGAACGATTTTGACGAAATCACCGTAATCCCCGTGGATACGCAAGCTGTTCAAACCATTGGGCCGGCATCAGCCGTCGACCGAGAGCAATTAATTGGCCAGATCAGGTTAATTGGCGCCGGTGGGGGAGGCATCTATGTGCGGACCGGTCTGGAAGCCGCAGCTACCGCATTGGCTCAGAGCCCAAACCAGGTCAAACACATTATTTTGCTCGCCGATGGCGCTGATTCTGAGCAAAAGGAAGGGGTACCAGAACTGATCGGCGCGCTGGTCGAAAAGGGGATAACGATCTCCACGGTTAGCATTGGCGCGGGCCTTGATGTACCCTGGCTAAAAGAAATGGCCTCTTTAGGCGGGGGTCGTTTTCATTTCACAGATCGCGCGGCAAACTTACCCCAAATTTTTACCCAAGAGACGACGGCTATTCAGCGCTCCTACCTGATTGAGGAACGTTTCTTCCCTGCCCTTGCCCCATCACCCTTCGCCAGTAACCATCCCATCATCCGAACCATGGCCAACAGTGGGGTTAGCCGTGTTCCGTCACTGGCGGGTTACGTGGGGACCAGCCCAAAAACGACAGCGCAAATTATCTTAGAGACCCATCTCGGCGATCCCCTGCTGGCAGCATGGGAATTTGGCCTGGGGAGGAGCGTTGCCTGGACTTCAGACGCGACCGGTCGGTGGGCTTCTGCCTGGATCGCATGGGAAGGATTTCCTGAATTCTGGTCGGCGATCGTCCGCTGGTCCCTGGTACATGGTCGCGAGTCCACCTTAGAAACCGATATCATCTTTGATGGTCGAGAAGTACAACTTAAGATAGATGCGCAAGACGGACAGAGTCAGTTTCTTGATGATTTGGATCTTAAAGCTAATGTCATCAACCCTGGCGGCGATGTGCAAATTATTAGCCTTCCCCAGGTTGGGCCGGGTCGATATGCGAGTAGCTTTCTTCCCGATGAGGAAGGAGCTTATCTGATAAGGATCTCCGGAAGTGGTGAAAACCAGGAATCAACATTGGGCCAGATCAGTGGCTGGGTATTAGGCTATTCACCAGAGTATCGCTCCCTGGAAAATGATCCTGGTCTGCTGCAAGCAATCGCCGAAGCTACAGGAGGTCGCCAGCTTAACCCTGAAAACGACGCAGAAAGCGCCCGGGTTTTTGAGCACGATCTACCTGTAAATCAGGCTAGCCGGCCAATGTGGCCCTGGTTAATCGGCTTGGCCGTCTTTCTTTTTCCAGTAGATATCGCGATTCGTCGTCTGATAATAACCCGTCATGACCTGGAAATAGCCTGGGCGGCTACCTTGGGCAAGCTCTGGCCCATCAAAGGGTCGATCGTCGAACGCAGCGAACAAGTATCGCGCCTATTTGAGGCAAAGCTGCGTGCCGGAACCACGGAGCCCGACCTGCGAGATCCGCCTTCATCGGCATCACGACCGATTCAGGCGTTTGATACGGCAGACCAGGCACATGAAACCAGTGAGGCGCCTCCCGAAATCCCTCAGCACGAACCACCAGATGAAAATGCCACAGAAGCCGCAACGAGCCTGGCTACTCGATTATTAGAGGCCAGGCGACAGCAACAGAGTGATTCCGGTAAAGATTAGGGTTCCGATCGACTGCGTCAAGTGTGGGCCCGGATTAGGACCGACAGCTAGACCGTTTGCCACAAATCTGGCGACCAGTCAGAAATTAGTTGGCCAAGCTGGCCGATAAAGTTTTCCACTGATAAATCGTTGAGTTGCCGGCCATCCCGAACACGCAGTGATACCTTGCCATCAGCCAGCTCGTTATCACCGATAATAATCATATAGGGTGGCTTGAAAATTTGGGCCTGCCGTATCTTTTTACCTACCCGACCAGAGCTCGAATCAACCTCGGCTCGAATGCCAGCTTCATGCAGCCGGAAGAGAATCTTGGCGGCATATTCGTTGTGGGCATCGGTGATCGGGATCACCCGGACCTGCTCAGGTGAAAGCCAAACCGGAAATGCGCCGTTATAATGTTCAATAAGAAAACCAATCATCCGCTCATGGCTATCTAGAGGAGTCCGGTGGATGCAAAGCGGTGTTTGTTCGCGGCCGTCTTGACCAGTGAAGCTAAGAATGAATCGTGGAGGAACGGCGAAGTAAACCTGGTTGCTGGCTAATGAAAATTCTCGACCGATAGCGCTCCAGATCTGCACATTGATTTTGGGGCCATAAAAGGCTGCCTCATGATCCGCCTCAAAGAAAGGGATCTCCCCCTCAAGCATAGCCTGACGAACCATGTCCTCGGTTTTTAACCATAACCTTTCATTATTGACATACTTATTCCCCAGGCCGGCCTGGCTATGATTGCTGAGTCGCATGATGTACTTTTCTACACCGAAGAGCTTAAAATGTTTTAGATAAAGATCGATAACACCCATGAACTCACTATCAAACTGGTCCTCGCTACAGTAGATATGGGCATCGTTCTGCCGGTTTCCTCGCACACGCATAAGTCCGAACAATTCACCACTTTGTTCGTAACGATACACCATGCCGTGTTCAGCCAGACGTAGAGGCAAATCCCAATAACTTCTTGGTTTGTTGGCAAATATCTTGTGGTGAAAAGGGCAATTCATGGGCGTTAAATAATATCGGGACCCCTCTCGTTCCATTGGGGCATACATACCTTCGGTATGGTAAGGTAGATGGCCGCTTCGAAGGTAAAGCGTATCTTTCGCGATATGAGGCGTGCGCACCCGCTGGTAGCCGGCCGCCGCTTCCATTTCTTGGGCCAGCTTTTCTAGCTCCTCGACCATGATTTGACCATTGGGCATACACAAAGGCAACCCTGGACCAATTTCCTCATCGAACATAAATAGTTCGAGTTGACGGCCCAATCGACGGTGATTCCTCTTTTTCGCTTCTTCTAGCATTTGTAGATGAATTTAAAGGTCCTTGCGATTTGTCCAGGCCGTACCGTAAAGCCGTTGCAACATCGGATTTTTTTCGTCGCCGCGCCAATATGCACCGGCAACAGACATGAGCTTTCAACCATCGGCCGGCACCAGGCCTGTATGGGCCAAGTGGGGTCCACCATACAAATCCTCAAAGAAGTCCTGCTGATAGGTGCTGATTATGGCCGGGTGGTTTCTAATATTCCTGTATTCATCTATTTTTCCCTCCGCCAGCCCGGCAATCAGCTCAAGCTTATAAGTCTGATCCTGAAAAAGATCCCTGGCTTCCTCCATGGTTACTTCTCGATAAATGAAGGGATGTTGCTCGCCAATAATCTGGCGCATCCGTTTCTCAAGCTCTTTTAAATCTTCGGGTTTGAAAGTTTCAGGCTGGCCATTCTGGTCCTTCGCCAGATCAAAGTCATAGTAAAATCCATCGGCTGTTGGCGGACCGATGGCCAGCCTGGCTTCTGGATATTGTTCCAGCACCGCCTGGGCCATGATATGGGCAGCCGAATGACGTATTTTGTAGAGATCGGATTCTTCGTATGGTATGGCATGTTTATTTGACACAAATGCCTCCAATTCTGATTTCTCGGCTTAACATCTTCGCTTCTCGTATAATTAGCCAGGTGTTGAGACTAAATAAAAGGCCGCTCAAGAGAGCGGCCCATCTACATCATCCAGTATTGACAATGTGGCTGGTCACTCATAAATCTAATGATTTGGTGCTGATCAAGGTAGTTGCCTGTTCGATAAAATCGACCAGGGAGACCGCGCCGCGATCTTCATTGTTGCGTGTACGAACAGCAACCGTATTGTTTTCACTCTCTCGATCGCCAACGATGAGCATATAGGGCACCTTCTGGAGTTGAGCATCGCGAATCTTCGAATTCATACGATTGCTGCTGTCATCGACTTCGATCCGTAAGCCAGCTCGTCTCAACTCGGCCGCAACCTGAACGGCATATTCAACATGATTATCGGTGATGGGAATGACGATTGCCTGCACAGGAGACAACCACAAAGGGAATGCACCGTTGAAATGTTCGATTAAGATGCCAACAAATCGCTCCATACTGCCAAAAGGTGCGCGGTGGATCATGACCGGCCGGTGTTTCTGGCCATCTTCACCGGTAAACTCCAGGTCAAACCGTTCCGGTAACCAGAAGTCAACCTGCACCGTTCCTAACTGCCATTCTCTTTTAAGGACATCTCTAAAGATGAAATCCAGCTTCGGTCCGTAAAAAGCCGCTTCGCCTAACTCGAGGGTATAGTTGATGCCTACCTGATCGGCCGCTTTTTGAATCGCTCGGACACCGTTCTCCCACATCTCCGGGCTACCGGCGTACTTGTCGCTCTCTGGATCGTTTATGCCCAGCCGGGCCCGATAATCCTCGAAACCCATGGCCTCGAATACATATTGAATCAGGCGAACGACATCGACAAACTCGTCTTCAAGCTGATCAGGCGTTACGAAAAGATGCGAATCATCCACTGTGAATCCCCGCACGCGGGTAAGACCAGTCAGTTCGCCGCTTTGCTCGTAGCGATAGACGGTTCCAAATTCGGCCAGCCGGTAAGGGAGGTCTCGATAGCTCTTCGGCTCGCTCTTGTAAATCTCAATGTGATGGGGGCAATTCATCGGTTTGAGGATGAACTGTTCCCCATCTACGTCGATGGGCGTATATTGACTATCTTTATAGTAAGGATAGTGTCCGCTGGTAATATAGAGGTCGATCTTGGCAATATGCGGGGTAATTACCGGTAAATAACCCCTTTCTAATTGCGCCTCTCGCAAGAAACCTTCTAAAGTATCGCGCAGAACCGTGCCTTTTGGCAGCCACAGCGGTAAGCCAGAGCCTACAATGGGTGATATATGGAACAAGCGCAACTCTTTGCCTAACCGACGATGGTCTCGTTTTTTGGCCTCTTCCAATCGTTTAAGATAGGCATCCAGCTCAATACGGTTGTGCCAGGCCGTGCCATATAAGCGTTGTAATTGCGCTCTCTTCTCATCCCCGCGCCAATAGGCGCCGCTGGTCCGAAGCAGTTTGACCGCGTTGCCTCGAATTTCCTTTAACGAGGCCACATGCGGGCCCCGGCAAAGGTCAACAAAATCGCGATGTTGGTATATGCCTACCTCCGTTACCGGCTCGCTTATTGGATTGCCATTTTCATCGACCTTGCCGGCCGCCAATTCTTGGATAAGTTCTACCTTGTAAGGCTCATCGGCAAAGAATTGCAACGCCGCCTCAATACTTTTGGTCGATCTTTCAAACTTGGCATTCTGGTTGAGAAGCTCCTTCAATCGTTTCTCTATAGCCGCCATGTCTTCAGGCGTGAAGGTGCCCGGCTTGCCATCCTCATCAAGGCCTAAATCAAAGTCATAATAGAATCCGTCCTCGATTGGCGGGCCGATAGCCAGCTTTGCTTCCGGGAACAGGCTTAAGACCGCTTCAGCCATCACATGGGCGGTCGAATGTCGAATACGATAGAGATCAGATTCCTGATATGATCCTGTGCTTTCACTCAAAACGTCACCTTCTTTTATATAGACGCAAATAAAAAACACCATCACCCATTATCGGGGCGATGGCGCTCAATCGCGATTCCACCCAATTTCGGCATTCAGGTTATGCTGATGCCCTCATTGAGGCCTTTAACGGGGCGAACCGGATCTCCTTACTAATTCAGGCGTTCAGGAAATCACTCCCGGGGGGTTTTCGAAGCCGTCTTTGTTGTGATGGCTCGCAGCCAGTGGCCATCTACTCTCTGGAACAGGCTCGACAACTACTCGTCCCGGTCACTGCTTTGTTATATGTTGATGATTTCATTATAGGGCAGACCCTCTTAATGTCAAGGAGTTGATAATGATTTGTTATTGTTCAGTGAAAGTGTCACTATCTATCAGTTCAGTGAAAATGTCACCCTATGATCCAAAAGGTGATTTCTTCCTTGAACACAACAGAAGTTGATAATGTCTGACTTACCTACTGGGAAACCGGACGGACGGTGAGAAGTAGTTGGGCTATAATCAATACATATGAAAGCTAGCCTGACCAGAGGAACCAAACACATCGGAATCAACGCTCACCTATTAGCCAATTCCTTTGGTTATCGCCGGGCAGGCATCCACCACTACATTAGCCAGTTGCTTACGCATTTACCCTTATCAAATGATGAACTTAGATACACTGTTTTTACAAATGACCAGAGTAGTTTATCGTTGAATCAATCGCTGCAGATAGTGACCTCGCGATGGCCAACCTCCGGGCGCCTGGTTCGTATTTTTTGGGAACAATTGGTATGGCCCCTGGCGGCAGCCCGACTTCAGGTCGATCTGCTCCATAGCCTAGCTTTCGTTAGCCCCATTCTCCACGGCCGCGACACGATCGTGACCGTTTATGATTTGAGTTTTTTGCATTTCCCTGAACGATTCCCTCGGTTACAACGCGCGTACCTGTCCAGCCAGACAAGACGATCTTGCCGACAGGCCCGGCGCGTGGTGACGATTTCAGAATCCGGCCGCCAGGATGTCCATAAACTTTTAGGTGTACCCCTCGACCGGATCGATGTAGTCTACCCTGGTGTAGACGTGGTTTTTTTCCCACGACCGGTCGAGGAGATTGAGCAATTTCGCCGCCGGCAAGCTCTTTTACGTCCTTATATTCTCCATGTTGGCACCTTACAACCGCGCAAGAATATTCCGACCCTGGTTGAAGCATTCAACCGTCTGCAAAGTTCCGAGCTAGATCTGGTTCTCGCCGGTGGAAAAGGATGGCTATATGATGACATTTTCGCCCGTGTAGATGAACTGGGCTTGAAGGAACGCGTTCGTTTTGCGGGCTATGTAACAGATGCCGATTTACCCCTGTGGTATAACGGCGCTGAGATGGTCGTACTACCTTCGATATACGAGGGTTTTGGCATGCCGGCTGCCCAGGCTATGGCCTGCGGCACGCCGGTGATTGCCTCAAATATCTCCGCGATTCCCGAGGTAACCGGTGAGGCAGCTCTTCTTTTCAGCCCGCATGATGTGACCACGTTGTGCAAACATATGACATCCGTATTAGACGATCCCCAGATAACAGTTACAATGCGAGAATTAGGGTTAGCCCAGGTAAAAAAATTCACCTGGCAAAATGCCGGTCAAAAGATGGTTCAGGTTTATCAAAAAACTCTGGACGAAGGCGCATAAAAGATGGGTTGTTACCTGCGTCACTTATATGTGCCGTCCCATCACCACCGAATAACCATACTTCAGAGAAAATGAGTAATCAGTTAGGTCATCGCACCGTAAGAAATATAACAATTATCACGGACCTGATATTGATAACATTGGCATTTGCTTTTGCCTATGTGGCCCGTTACCAATTCCAGTGGCTTCTGCCAACCACTTTGATTGTCCCCTATCAAGAATACCTCGGTCAACAAATATTACTGACCATAGTATTGGTCATCATGTTTATCCAAAATAAGGTGTGGGTGCGCCGGCGCGGAGAATTCTGGATCGATGAAGTTTCGCGGGTCGGTTTCGCAACTGCGACCAGTATCGCCCTTATGATGGCCTTTACTTTCTTCTTCCGGCCGCTGGCTTTTTCACGGCTGTTGCTGGTCTGGGTGTTGATTTTCACTATTCTGTTTATTGCCATCGCTCGATTATTAAGGCGCTTCCTTCTCCAGATCCTCTACAGGCGTGGAATCGGTGTTGACCGGGCCCTTATTGTCGGTTCGGGGGAAGTTGGGCGTGGCGTTATTCGAACACTATTGGCCCGACGAGACCTCGGGTTTCGCGCTATTGGGTACCTGGATGAAGGATCTGCAGCCAGTAACATCGGCTCTGCACAAATACCCCACCTGGGTAGTTGGTCAGACCTGCAGAAGATCCTCGAGTCTGACGTCAACGTACATACTGTCTTCGTTGCTATGCCCAACTACAAATACAAACAGATCGAGGATTTAGTACGCATAAGCCAGCAGTATGGCGTAAGCACTCAAGTCGTACCCGATTTGTTCCAGTTAAGCCTGAACCGGGTTGAGTTTAATAACATGGCCGGTATACCGATGCTCAGCACTCGGGAAGCTCGTCTGAGTCCGGCCAACCAAACCGTAAAACGACTACTGGATCTGGCCACCGTAGCCATTTTGGCAATCCCAGTTGGGCTCATAACAGTGATCACCGCTGTGGCCGTAAAATTGGAATCCCCTGGACCGGCATTTTTTTTACAGGAACGGGTAGGCTACCAGGGAAAAAGATTCAGGATGGCGAAGTTTCGATCAATGGTTGTTGACGCTGAAGATCAGAAACAAGCGCTGGAAGCGATGAATGAAGCTGACGGACCGATCTTCAAGATACGCGACGATCCACGATTGACTCGGGTCGGCCGGATCATTCGTCGCTTTAGCCTGGATGAGTTACCCCAAATATTTAATGTGCTGATAGGGGACATGAGTATTGTAGGCCCTCGCCCACCTCTCGCCGATGAAGTAGCCCGCTACCAAACCTGGCACAGGCAGCGTTTGGAAATACGTGGCGGCATTACCGGACTTTGGCAGGTGAGCGGTCGCTCTGATCTCACCTTTGATGAGCAGTGCCTGCTTGATATCTACTATATTGAAAATTGGTCGCTGGCTCTTGATTTGCGAATTATGTTGCAGACCATCCCCTATGTGATCGCGGGACGCGGCGCCTATTAGACGAGGACCGTCATTCCTCGAAACGGATCAGTAGGCAGGGTAATCATCACGCGCCGGTAGGATGGGCAGAATTACAATCCAAAACCCGAAAATCTCGTCCATGTTAGCTGTAATTTCTCCCAGACTTGCCCTATCCGACGACTTGCCAACGATTGCTCGGCGTTCGATGAGTAAGTTTGGCGCGCTATTTTGCTTGTGCTAGAATCGCATCCACTGGCGTAAACGTCGGTTAATAATAAAGAAAAAAATGGCGGCGTTGGAAGACGACCGCCATTTGTTTGTCTCAATGGCCAGGTCAATAATTCGGTATTTAAATCTTGAAATCGTCGTAGGAACCTGGAAGACCGAGATGAGCCATTGCTTAATATGAACCTAACGATAATGCTGAGTTAAAAGAACCACGTAAAATCCGAGGTTGGCCAAACGTTAAGTTGACGACCTACCAGTCGATTTCGTGGTGCTGCCACTAATATCGACTGGTCAAAGTACCTTATTTGGCTGAATCGGAGGAGGAACAACAACGGTATGAACGAAGAGCGACCCATTAAGGATGCCCGCGAGGCGCTTGAACAGGATTTGCATGAACCGGCCACTGACAATAGCCCTGAACCGGCCGCGGGTCAGGATGAAACAATCGTTTCTAATCAGGCTGAGGAGCTTGATGCGATGTCAGCAGCTGTTGAGCTTGATACGCCAGCAGTGGACTACGACCTCGATTCGTCATCGGCGAACAACGAGCTTGATTCGTCAGCTTCAGACGACGGATCGGAATCAAACAATGGCGCTGACGCTAATGGTTTGTCTAAGAACCACACCAGGTTAATCGTCGGCGGTACTATTATTGTCGTTTTGTTAATTGTCGCCGGTCTATTTCTGCCGCCTATTTCGTTGGGTGAGCGGCTTGGTATCGGTGGTGACAATGGCAACAATGGTCAGGCTGATCCGACGGCTGCAACAGCAGACTTGGAAGAATCTGCCCCTGCTGAGGGCATCGAATTGACACTCACAGACGAATCTTCTCGGGTTAAGGTCAAGACTCTCAGCCAGGAAAAATTCCTGGCCGGAGATGCCGGAAATGATTGGATAACCGCGCTAGAGGCCATCCCTGGTAATCTTCAGCTCGCCGGAGATGTCTATGAACTAGACCAGAAGGACGAAGGCAGTTCAGGCAGCGCTAAGATAGCTGTCCCGGCCTCCGCCCAACCATTCCAGACATTGGATCTGTATGGTTGGAACGGTCAAAGATGGTTTTTCATCGCCAGCCAGGTAAGTAGTAATCCCGGCTCGTTGATTTCGGCCGAAGAGCCGCTTCCGTTAGCCCTGGCCCTGATGCAAACGTTGCCGACGGCCGAGTTAGCGATTGGCGCCGAGGCATTGCCGGCGCAGGTATTACCCGCAGCTATCCTCCCTTACCTAACCGAAATTTCTGTTGGAACCTTAACCCTGGCGGATAATGGGCAACTAAAGGGCGAGTTGGTCACTGTGCCCAGTGGCAGCTACCGTCAATTTTTACGGGCAACCAACACCGGCGTCATTGTAGATTCGGTTACCCTGTCCTCTTTACTCAGCAGTCCCGAGGCGCAACAGACCCACAATCAGATGTTAGTAGATAAAGCCTACGGTGGCGGTTATTCAGGGGTCAATCTGGATTACCAGGGCGTCCCCCTGGAACAGTCTGAAGCGTTTACCACATTTGTGGAAGATTTGGCTGAGAGCCTTCATAAAGAAGGACTCGATCTGGTTTTAACCCTGGAGACACCGCTTCTGCTGAATGGCGAGTGGGATACAGCAGGCCAGGATTGGGCGGCGCTGGGCGCCATCGCCGATGCAATCCACGTGCAGATGCCTCTGGACCCGACCGCCTATGGAGATAATGGAGATGCCCAGGCGATCGTTGAATGGGCTACTCGCCAGATTGAGCGGAGCAAAGTGTCAGGCTTGCTTTCGATTAATGCTATCGATGCTGTCGGTGACGCACGGAGAGAAGTTGAGGATGACAAAGCACTGGCGAACTTTGGCGAGCTTGATTTTGTCAAAGGATCGGCCGGTATCGAACCTGGTGAATCGGTTGATGTTGTTTTGTCCGGTACGGCCGGCGAATTGGTCTGGGACCCGGAAGCGTTAACTTATAAATATACCTATGAACAAGGCGGTCAACCGCATGAAGTCTGGTTGGGAAGTGAGGCAATTCTGGGCCACCAAGGTCGCTTCGCCAATCGCTATCATATTAACGGTTTGACGGTGCGTGGGTTGGGCTATCTCGATGATGGCACAGGCTACGCTACAGCTGTAGAAAGTTTGCTTGGCCTGGCTGATGCCCCGCAACCTCAAAGCGCCGCCATTGTCTGGACCGTTGAAGACGAAACCGGCGGCGTTGTCGCCAGCAGTAGCGGCGATACGAACTCCTTCTCTTGGGAAGGTAGCGAAGTCCCGGGCAAATATGTTGTCCGAGCGGAATTTGCCCATGGAGATAGCATCGCCAGTCTTGGCTCCCTGGAGGTGACCGTTGCTGAAGCGGCCGAACCCACCCCTAAACCCACACAAGAAAAACAGGTAGCCGAAGCCGAAGAAAAGCCAACAGCAACTCCTGACGCCGCGCAACCATCTGCGGCCAATCCTGGCGATGCTGACGCGGCCGCCAACATAGCCTCCAATGTTCGCAGCGGTCCAGGAGTGAATTACGGGATTATTGGCGGCGTCCAAACCGGCGAAAAATTCTCACTAATCGGCCGTAATAATGATAAATCGTGGTACCAGGTAAGGTTGGGAGATGACACCGAGGGTTGGATTTTCGCCCAGTTAGTAACTGTCAATTCCTCCGTCGATACCGGAGCCCTGGCTGTTGTCGAAGTAGAATCGCCGGCCGTGGCTGCCGGTGGCGGGGCGGCCCCACCTGTGTTTGCCCCAGCAGGTGGTGGTAGTTTTGAATTGGGTGGGCAGACACACACACTGGCCAATCCTACCATTATGCAGATGGCCGGAATGAACTGGGTGAAGTTTCAGCACAAATGGGGGCCAGGTGATTCGCCGGATGGCGTGGGCGGTCGTATTCAGCAGGCTCAAGCCAATGGCTTTAAGGTGCTTCTGAGCATTCCCGGTGGTAGCACCTACCCAGGCAGCATTGACTTCAACAGTTATGTTGAGTTTTTACGCGGCGTGGCTTCCTATGGACCTAACGCCATCGAAATCTGGAACGAAGAAAATATCGATTTCGAATGGCCGGCCGGGCAAATTAATCCGACGACCTATGTCAACAGCATGCTGGCCCCGGCCTATAATGCAATCAAGTCAGCCAATTCCAGTGTTATGGTTATTAGCGGTGCTCCGGCGCCTACCGGCTTTGACAACGGCACCAATG
This sequence comes from Patescibacteria group bacterium, assembly GCA_035527655.1. GTDB lineage: Bacteria > Chloroflexota > Anaerolineae > Promineifilales > Promineifilaceae > UBA11865. The sequence continues at coordinate 71,910 of DATLAB010000038.1, forward strand.
CCTGGGCGGACGATCGCTACATGGCCGGGGTTGCCGCCGCAGGTGGGGCTAACTATATGGATTGCATTGGTGTCCATTATAATGCCGGCGCTACCTCCCCGAGTGCCAGTTCAGGTCACCCGGCCGGTAACAATCATTACAGTTGGTACTTCGGCCCGACCCTGAATATGTATTACAATGCCTTCGGCGGTTCCCGCCCGGTATGTTTCACTGAGTTAGGCTACCTTTCTGGCACAGATTACGGCGGTGTTCCGTCACGCTTCTCCTGGGCATCGAACACAACGGTTGCCCAGCATGCCCAATGGCTTGCCGAGGCAGCCAGCCTATCGGCAAACAGTGGAAGAGTACGGTTGATGATTATCTTTAATGTTGACTTTACCCAGTGGGGTGAAGATCCCCAGGCCGGTTATGCCATGCTACGTAAAGACGGTAGTTGCCCCTCCTGCGGGCTGTTGGGTCAAGTCATGGGCCGATAGGAATCGGCTAGGGCCGATAGGAATCGTCGCGACTGTTTATTGGCTGGTAAACTAATGATGAAATTTGGAAACCAGGCTGCCTGCCGAAATAGCTTATCGGACTGGGGCCTGGTTTTATTACTGAAGGGGAATGAATAATGAGAAAAATACAGGTCTTATTCCTACTGTTATTGTTATTGACCTTGGTTGCTTGTGGCAGCGAAGGGGAACCGGAACAAACGGCCGACAACCAGCCTGAGCAAGCGGCCGAAGCTTTGCCAACATCGACGTTGCCGCCGCCGGTCATCGTCAGCGATACGGAAAGCGGAAGCCAACCGTCAGATGCCGCTGGGGAAGAAGCGACTACGGCTGAGGAGGCACCCGCCGAACCTCCCGCGAAATTGCCGACCCACCCCTGGCCGGCCGATGCTTTCGGCTATGGCACCCAATCCCATGCTATCGTGGGCGATCCTAACTACGCCATGGACGTCATAAGCAATCAGCTTGGTCTGGATTGGGTCAAGATTCAGATGGAATGGCCTTTGGTCCAGCCCGATCCGGAAACGTTTCAGTGGTACCACTACGATGGCGCGGTGAATGATGCCAATGCCAAAGGTCTCAACGTTTTATTTAGCGTTGTCGGTTCGCCCGAATGGACAAGGGCGGCCGGTGGCAACAATGGACCACCAGACGACTACGCCCAATACGCCAATTTCTTGACCGCGCTACTCAACCAATACCCGGGTAAAATCCACGCCATAGAGGTATGGAACGAACAAAATATCGACCGCGAATGGTCCACAACCCAGGGACTCAGTCCGGCCGATTACGTACAATTTCTTTCGCAAGCCAACGCGGCAATTAAGGCTGTCGACCCAAATGTCATAGTCATTAGCGGCGCTTTGGCACCAACTGGTGTTCATGACGGGATCACTTCATACGATGACTTTCTTTATTTAGATGAAGCCCTGGCGGCCGGTTTGCTGAACAACACGGATTGTGTTGGCGTTCACCACAATGGCTATAATATTGGTCCTGACGTAGCCTTTGAGGAAGCCGGAGCGCAGACAGAAGCGGCGACGGCTATTTTTAGAGGACCCTTTGATAATCCGCACCATAGCTGGAGCTTTAGGTCGACGGTAGACACCTACGCCGCAAAAGTCCAAGCAATTGATCCAGGAAAAAAACTTTGCGTGACCGAGTTTGGATGGGCTAGCAGCGAGGGTTATGACACTTTCCCAACAGGTTTCGAATTTGCCCAGGACAATACCCTGGAAGAGCAAGCCCAATATATCGTGCAGGCTTACCAACAGATGCGAGACTCGGGTAATGTCTGGCTGGCATTCTTATTCAACTATGACTTTGGGAACAAAAGCGGCGGTCCGACGGACGATCCAGTACCTTATAGCATAATTGACACGAATGGGGTCCCCCGGCCGGCCTTTAGCGCCGTCAGCGAGATGGCCAAGGATTAGTAGGTAGAAGCGATTGGCTCGAGCAGATCGGCAAGATTTGAGCGAAAGATCTACTTTCTGCTCGAGTGACTAACCCAATCAACCAGGCAGCAACGGACTGAATCTTGAGTTCCTTTAGAAAGATTATTTTCCTGGCGCTATTGACAATGCTGGCTTTCCTGGTTGCCTGTAGCAGTGAGATAGAACCAGCGCCGACTGCCCCTGGTGTCCGTGGTTCCGCTAGCGCGGCGACAGCCACCGAGGACACGCCTACTCAGACCCCTAAAGCAACTGATATAGCGGCTGCTGATCCCGAGACAGCAGCGCCAACACGCACGCCAGCTATGACAGAACAGCCGGCCACGGTTTCAGCCATCGAGTTAACTACTCCCTTTAACTCTCCTGAATATGGCGTCCACACTTTCATGTGGTGGCTACCCGATATTGCCGAGCGCGACCTGGCCCTGGTCCAGGAGATGGAATTCGGCTGGGTAAAACAATCATTCCCCTGGCGCGATATCGAAACGCTGGAAAAAGGGAAGCATGATTGGTACCGTCCAGACCTGATTGTGGACCTGGTTGAAAAAGCCGGTCTCAAGATGCTGGTCCGCATTGACCGCCAGCCATTTTGGTCTCAAGAAGAGGAATGGCCTCCGCTGGAAAATGCCCCACCCGATGATTACCAGGATTTTGGTAACTTTTGCGGCGCCATGGCCGAGCGATATCGGGGTCGTATAGCCGCTTATCAGATCTGGAACGAACCCAATTTGAACCGGGAATGGGGCGGCGAGCCGCCCAATCCGCGGGAGTACACGGAACTACTTAAAGTGTGCTATCAAGCCATCAAAGCGGCCGACCCTGAAGCCATTGTCGTCTCGGCCGGCCTGGCTCCAACGGGAACGGAGCTGCCAGTTGCCATACCCGATACGGATTTCCTGCAAGCGATGTATGATGCCGGAGCAGCCGATTTTTTCGACGTCCTGGGCTTGAATGCCCCCGGATATAAGGCGCCACCCGAGATATCGCCTGAAGAAGCTGAAGCCACGACCGAATTTGGTGGCGGTCGTTGGTTCACCTTCCGCCATGTTGAGGATATGCGGGACATTATGGTTGCTAACGGCGACGCGGCTAAACAAATAGCCATTCTGGAGCTGGGCTGGACGACTGATATACTAAACCCGGATTACGCTTGGCATTCCGTCACCGAGGAAGAACAAGCCGATTACCTGGTCAGAGCTTATCAATACGCGGATGAACATTGGCAGCCCTGGATCGGGCCTATGTTCACGATATACATTGCCGATTTTTTCTGGACGCCTGAAGAGAATGAGCAGTGGTGGTGGGCTATCACGCTGCCAGATGGTTCTCGTCGCCCGGCTTTCGACGCTCTAAAGGAAATGGAGAAGGTTACGGCCGGGGCATCTCAAAATGATCTGCAAAATTAATCTCCAGCAGACACTATAATTCCATTAGTCATTTCTGCGAATAACGCTGAATTTCCCCCTGAAAGAGCGGCTTAATATTAGCTGATTCAGATCTTTGCACTCTGATAAAGACCATCAGATTCGAAGCCAAAGCGTTCATAATAGCCCTGGGTACCGATAGCACTGATCACAGCCAAACGATCATAGCCGGCTTCCCGGGCGATACGCTTGGCCTCGCTAAGTAATTGGGCGCCCAGACCGATATGTTGCGCATCTCCCTGGCTGGTTTCGCCGATGGGCACGGCCGGGCCGTAGATATGCAACTCCCGTATCATGGCCTGTCCGGCCAATTCCGGGATAGGCAATTCAACATCTGCGTGGGGTATAGACAGCCGTAGGAAACCGGCGATATGCTTCTCCGTCTCAAAGCTTACGAAGTGCTCGATTGTCGCGTCTGTCTCATAGGATGCTCTCTTTAAGCTTAGGTCACCTAGCTCGACCTGCATGCGACGTACTTCCCGACAACGAATACACCGGCAAAGTAAACCCCGATCCGCCATTCGTTGTTGGGCGATCTGTCTTAAGTTTGCCTTTTTCATACCGGCCACCACGTTGGTGGTCGGGATATCACGGACGATCCGATTGATGCGCACATAGGCTGGCACCTGAACCTTGCAGGCGATAAGCACTTCAGTGATCTCTTCTTCTGTATATGGCCGGTACTCCCCACGCTGCCAATATTCGTACAGTTCAGCATTCTCCACCAGCATGCAGGGATATATTTTTATTTCGTCAGGTCGCAGAGACGGGTCCTGCCACAAACGGCTAAAATCTTCTACATCGCTTTCCGGTGTGGCGCCCAGCAGATTGGGCATCCAATGAGCCTGAATCTTAAAGCCGGCCAAACGCAATAAACGCATGGCCTTTCGCATATCCGCCACGGTCTCACCGCGATTATTCAAGGCTAATATCCGGTCATCCAGACTTTGCACGCCGATCTGTACCTTGGTCACACCTAGGTAACGAAACCAGCGCAACTCTTCGGCATCGATGTGATCCGGCCGGGTCTCCACGACCAGACCCACATTTCGCCTAGTCCCGGCGGCGTTAGCTAGCTGCGCCTCAGTCAGGGAGGCAGCATCTTCGCCATTCATCGCTTCCAGGCAGCGCTTAACAAACCACTCCTGGTAATCACGGCGGTAACTGGACCAGGTCCCACCTAGAATCAAGAGCTCGAGCTTGTCAGATGGATGCCCGATGCGATCCAGCGCTTCAATACGAGCGCTAGTCTGCTCATATGGATCAAAGGCATGGCGCTCGGCACGCATGGCCCCAGGCTCATCATGAAGGTAACTTTTGGGCATACGAATATCGGTGGGGCAAAAGATGCATTTGCCAGGACAGGGGTAGGGCTTGGTCAACACCGTGATTACAGTAACGCCAGCCTGACTGCGGGTAGGTTTGACCTGGAGCATCGTAACAACCTCCGGATCAAAAGCCATCCAACCGCTATCACATAGTTCCTGGTATGCCCTTAAGACCTGGCTCTTGGACAACCAGGGCAAACCTCTTTGGGTCGATTTATTGATGATTTTGCTGTAAGCATCCCCCTTGAGCGGCTTGTGAGCGATCAGCTCCTCGATCAGTTCAACCAACGCCAGCTGCTTGCCGTCTATAGCGACCGAACGGTGGTTCGCCAGCCAAAGTTTCTCAGTAACTGGATCCAGTTGGATCTGCTTAGGATTTTCTGTCATCGTAAAAGAGTATGTTGAAGGCAAATACTGGTTATCCGACCAACTCCACTATCATCCGCAATGTCTCAACATTAGCCACTGTGAGATTGAGAGTCGTTGCCGGGCCGTCTAGCCAGAGCGATAGCCGATCCTTTATCCTCTCTTTAGAACCAACCAGGGCCACTTCGTCAATTAAACTGCCAGGCACGGCCATCATGGCCTCACCTCTACGGCCGGACAGGTAATGCTCCTGGATTTCAGCTGCGGCGCCGGCATATCCATAACGGCTGGCCAGATCCTTGTAGTAATTTTTGTCTTTTGCACCCATTCCGCCAATATACAAGGCCAGCATCGGCCGTAGACTGTTGTAGCAGACCTCCAGGTTGTCATCCATAACGACAGATACCATCGGAGCGATATCAAAATCATTCAGACCTTTCCCATTGCCGGCTCGCGCGAAACCGCCCTCAAGATGGGACCGGTATACCTCGTCAAATTTCTGGGGCGAATAGAAAATGGGCAGCCAGCCATCAGCGATCTCGGCCGCCAGAGCGACATTCTTCGGGCCAATGGCGGCTAGGTAGATTGGAATGTCAGGCGTCGCTTCCAGAGTGCTGTAAAGCGGTTTGCCCAATCCGGTGGCGTCACTCCCGGCGTAGGGCAATCGGTATACTTGCCCGTCGTAGGTCAGGCGCTCTTCCCGTTTGAAAATAGTCCGCACAATGTCGACATATTCCCGGGTACGGGTAAGTGGTCGGGCGTAGCTGAGGCCATGCCACCCTTCCACCACCTGGGGCCCGGATAGACCAAGACCCAGCCGGAATCGCCCACCGGAGAGCTGGTGCATGGTCATCGCTGTCATGGCCGCATTAGCCGGTGTCCGGCCGGGCATCTGCATAATAGCCGTACCTAGTTTGATATGCGTCGTTAACGCCCCTAGCCAGGCAAGGGGGCTGACAGCGTCGGAACCGTAAGCCTCGGCCGTCCAAACCACATCCACGCCCAGGCGATCAGCTTCCTGGACCATCTCGATGGGTAGGTCAATTCTTCCAGCGGCGTAACCGAGCATGAGTCCCAGACGCATTATTGTCTCCTTTCATTGTCCAGCAGAAAAGCCACACTAATGAATAATCACGGATTGTAGGTTAGGTAGTGGATATTGACCAGAGTGGAGATTGTGGAGGATAAGAACAACAATTTTTTTCCGACATCGCAAACAGCAGCGATATTCGCCAGAAGGTTGACGCTGTAGGTTGGCTGCTCAAATCCGGTCAACAAGGATATGCTATCGTATTCATTTTGACAGGCGCCAGACCTTTGCGTACACTGATGGCCACATATCGTCGAACCAGCATGGGAGGTTCATATGAGCCGCTTTCTTCACGTGGTTAAACGTAGCGGCGCGATCGTACCCTTTAACCAGGAACGAATAAGCAACGCCATTTACCGGGCGGCCGTGGCCGTTGGTGGCCGGGACCGGGAGCGGTCTGAGTGGCTGGCCGAACAGGTAGTCCAATATCTGGAAGCAACCTTGCCGGCTGATCAAGTGCCCCACATCGAAGAAATCCAGGATGCAGTCGAGAAAATACTTATCGAGAATGGTCATGCTGCGGTAGCCAAAGCCTACATTCTGTACCGGGATGAGCGGTCGCGTCGGCGGCTGGTGGCGGCCAGCCGGGCAGCTCACCCTTCGGGCAATATTCCCTGGGCCAAAATCTGGCGAGTCCTCGATTGGGCCACTTCTCATTCGCTGCACTCCATATCGGCAATGAACGAACGTATTGCCCGGGGCGAATTTCCCCAAATCGTTCATGAGTCAGAATCCGCTTACGAAGAGGACGTCGAGACAGCCGCCAGCCTTATTATCGAACGACGTGATGAGTTACGCATGGTCTTAATCACCGGGCCTTCTTCTTCCGGCAAGACATCGACAACCTTTAAGCTGGAACAGCGGTTATATCAGGTAGGTCTTCGATTCATGACCCTAAACGTAGATAATTACTTCTTTGACTTGGCGATGCATCCGAAGGATGAATTCGGTGATTACGATTTTGAGACGCCCCAGGCGCTTGATATGGATCTGATCAACGATCATCTGCAACGCCTTATCGCCGGCGAGGAAGTACGGGTTCCATACTACGACTTTAAAAGTGGCACCCGCCATGCTGATCGGACCACTATGCGCCTGACCGGGGCTGAGATTCTGCTTATTGACAGTCTGCACGGGCTCTACCCACCAATGACCTCAGATATTGCAGAAGAGAGGAAATTTAAACTGTACCTCGAGCCATTATTGCAAATGAAAGGTGACGCCGGCTATCTCCGTTGGACCGATCTGCGTCTCATCCGGCGCATGCTCCGCGACGAAGCCCACAGGGCATATAATCCGGAAATGACCCTGGCACACTGGCATTATGTTCGAGCCAGCGAGTTACGCAACATTATTCCTTACAATGGTAGCGCAGATTTCATCATCAATAGCGCAATGCCTTATGAGCTATGCTTTTATCGCGCCCGGTTATACGATTCCTTTGGCGAATGGGCCGATAAATATCGGGGCGACCCGTTACGCGAGGATGCTTTTTTCCGCGCCGACCGCGTTCACAGAATGTTGCGGAGTGTCATCCCTGTCGAGGATGAATCGGCCGTCCCCCACGAATCCGTCCTACGTGAATTTATTGGGGGCAGTACTCTCTTCGAATGATCAAAGCTATTACTTTACCTTAGACAAATGGGAGATGATTCATGGTAATCAACAAAGCCGTCATCACGGCCGCGGGGAGCGGGCAACGATCCCTCCCCATGCAAACACTTGTTGATCGTGATGGGAAAGAAAAAACCGTCCTCAATGTCATAGTCGAAGAGGTGTTACGAGCCAAGGTTGAGGAAATATGCATCGTCGTCCGACCTGGGGATGAAATTGCCTATGCTGAAGGGACCAAAGAATATGGCGGCCGTATTCAATTTATCCACCAGGAAAAGCCCCTCGGCTACGGTCACGCTATTTTCTGCGCCCGAGAATTTGTCGGCAGAGAGCCATTCCTTCATCTGGTGGGTGACCACCTCTACGTCAGCCGCACCGCCCAGGGCTGTGCTGAGCACCTAACTCAAGTCGCCGCATCAAATGCCTGTGCAGTCTCGGCCGTCCAAGAAACCCGGGAAACCTTATTGCCCTATTATGGCACGGTAGGTGGGCAGCCCGTACATGGCCAAAAAGATCTATACCGCATCGAGACAGTCGTCGAGAAACCGACGCCGACCGAAGCCGAACGTAACCTGATAATGCCCGGTTTACGCGCCGGTCACTATTTGTGTTTTTTCGGCATGCACGTTCTCACGCCAACAGTCATGGAGATCCTGGATAAGCTGATAAGGGACGCAGATCAAAAAGCTGGCGTCTGGCTGGCTGACGCTTTGACCGAATTAGCCAATCGGGAACAATACCTGGCATTACGAAAACACGATTGGCGCTACGATATCGGCGCACGATATGGTCTGTTGAGGGCGCAACTGGCCCTGGCTTTCAGCGGTCAGGATCGGGACCAGGTCCTGGCCTTATTATTGGAGCTTTTTGCCTCGCGGGAGTTTGGCTCTAACCAGGGTCAAGGATAAGCCATGAGTGAATTGGTTAATATCATCACCACCGGCGATCCTGAGCATCGAGACAGCCCGCTTGATGCCTTCTGCCGCGAATCATCGCTTCAAGTATTGCTCGGCGAATGTCGTGCATTGGACCAGTTCAGGCGTGAAAATGACAATCTTTATCAAAGAGTGCGGGCCTTATTTTTCCTCTACGCCATCCATCGCTTTCACCTGCCCTTGAAACAGGGGTTCGAAGTTGGCGGACATGTCCCATACGATGGTTATAATAACCTGCTCAGGAGAAGGTTTGAGGAAGCCATCAATATTTTCCTCACCGATCATGAAGGCTTCGGCCCCAACGATGCGATTTCCAGTGCCTTGGCTGCAGCCTACCATGGACTGGCTTTTCAGACGCTGGCCAACCAGGTGCGGCGCAGTGTCCGCTCAGTCCAGGGTAACCAGTGGATGTTTCGCATAGGACATCCGGCCGATCACCCTTTACGAATCCGGCCGGAATTACTGAGGCAACCGTCAACCCTGCCCCTCTTTCCTATCTTGCGCGAAACGACACCGGTGCGTATGGACTTATCCCATAGTGGCTGGAGCGATATCTTCTTTTTGGGTATGGACTTTCCTGAAGGCGCCCGGGTTGTCAATGTATCTATCGATTTAAGCGTCCGGGGCCAGGATGGCTCCGATGCGCCTCATGAACCCAGGCCACCTGTTGAAGCCTATTTTCGGGTTATCGATCGCCCGGTATTACGCCTGGCCAGTGTAGATTTGGGCGTCAGCGCCGAGATCACCACTCTGGCCGAACTGTTTGATTTTGCCCGTGACTACCTGGGTTTGCTAAAAGCGGCTGTGATAGCTTCAGGCATCGTGCCACCGGGGATGGAAGGCGCCGATCAGCCCCTGGCCGAGCTACTCGCCCGTCTCACGCGGCCCGGTCACGGGATTGAGATTGTTAGCCAGGTGAATGGCATCCCAAAGGGTTCTCGGCTGGCCGTTTCTACCAGCCTGCTGGCCTGCCTCATCGCCGCCTGTATGCGGGCTACCAGTCAGGCCAGCTCCTTGACCGGTCCTTTGAACGAGGATGAGCGTCGGCTGGTAGCGGCCCGGGCGATCCTCGGGGAATGGCTGGCCGGCTCAGGTGGTGGCTGGCAGGATTCAGGCGGCGTATGGCCCGGTATGAAATTGATTCAGGGTGAGCAGGCTGCTGATGGCGATCCGGAATTCGGCGTCAGTCGCGGCCGGTTGCTGCCCAGCCACCACATCTTCTCTCTCGATGATGTCTCGGCCAAGACCCGGCGCGATCTTCAGGATAGCCTGGTTCTGGTCCACGGCGGTATGGCCCAGGACGTCGGTCCCATCTTAGAAATGGTAACCGAAAAGTACTTGCTCCGTTCTGAATCAGAATGGGCTGGCCGAAAGGCAGCGATGCAGATTCTGGACGAAATCGTTCTCCGTTTACAGGAAGGAGACATCCAGGCTATTGGTGCGGCCACCCACCGCAATTTTGCCGGTCCGATTCAAGCCATCATTCCTTGGGCCGGGAACCTGTATACAGAACAGCTAATCGCCCAAGTTCGTGCTGAATTCGGTGAGAGCTTCTGGGGCTTCTGGATGCTGGGTGGCATGGCCGGGGGCGGCATGGGCTTTCTTTTTGACCCATCACAGAAGCTGATCGCCCAACACCGCCTACAAATTATCATGAACGAGACCAAAAGCCGCCTTGAAAAGGCTGTCCCCTTTGCCATGGAACCGGTGGTGTATGATTTTAAAATTAATGAAGATGGCACAAAGGCTGGCTTGTTCACAGAACAGGATGCGCTGATGCCGCCAGGTTATTACACCCAGATCTTGCCGTCACTTCTACGAATGGATCCACGAAACCTGAGCGTTTTTCGCCGGGCAGAAATAGACCGCTTCAGTGAAGCTTGCCGGACTGACCCTGAATTGTCCGGTATGGTCCAGCAACTTTTTGATCGTCTGCTCCCCTACAATGGTAGCGAAGAAGCTGAGCGGGCAACTCTGCAATCATTACTGAGCCAGTACGGATTCGATCAGGTCCAACACGAGGAGATTCGGGCCGATTTGCGCAGCGGCCGGATCGGGTTAGCCCAAAATCGTCTGCCGGTCAATAGTCAAATTAAAGATGTCGCGGCCGGAGACATTTATAACGGTTTGCAGGCGATGCCGGAGGATCTGCAACGACTGGGAATGGAGGCTCTGGCTTCAGGATCAGTGGCTGTAGTATCTCTGGCAGGCGGCACCGGCAGCCGCTGGACAAAGGGGGCCGGGGTCGTCAAAGCGTTAAACCCATTTGGCATGCTCGGCGGCCAACACCGTTCCTTTGTCGAGGTGCATCTGGCCAAAAGCCGGCGGATAAGCCGTCTTTGCGGGAAGCAGTTGCCCCATATCTTTACTACCAGTTATATGACCCACAAGCCAATCCAGGCTTACCTGGAAATGGTCAATAATTTCGGTTACCCGGGACCACTCATTCTCTCACCCGGCCAGATTGTTGGTCTACGTCTCATTCCCATGGCCCGTGATTTGCGTTACGCTTGGGAGGAAATGCCTCAACAGCTTCTGGATGAGCAGGCTCAAAAAATGCAGGACAGCTTGCATGCCGCCTTGATTGGCTGGGCTCAACAAATGGGTGAAGGGGATGATTATACTGATAATTTACCGATGCAATGTCTTCATCCCGTTGGCCATTGGTATGAAATCCCAAATCTGTTTCGAAACGGGATTTTAGCCCAGCTCCTGGTTCAACGACCCCAACTGCAATACTTAATGGTTCACAATATCGATACAGTGGGCGCCGATGTCAATCCAGGCATACTTGGTTTTCATATTGATCAAGGCGCAGCCCTTACAACCGAAGTCGTGCCCCGGCGAATTGTGGACCGTGGCGGTGGCCTGGCCTGGGTTGATGGGCATCTGCGCCTGATTGAAGGGCTAGCCCTGCCGAGAGAAGAAATTGAATTCAATCTTTCTTACTATAACTCGAGTACAACCTGGATCGATATCAATAAGATAATGTCTATCTTTGGCCTCACCCAAGGCGACCTGACTGATGGCATGCGCGTGGCTGAGGCCGTGCGTGGCCTGGCCTCTAAGATGCCAACTTATATAACGATTAAAGATGTCAAGAAACGTTGGGGTAAAGGGCAGGAAGATATATATCCTGTAACCCAGTTTGAGAAACTTTGGGGTGATATGACCGCTCTTCCCGATGTCGAATGCCGCTATATCGCTGTTCCCCGTTTCCGCGGACAGCAAATAAAAGAACCGGCCCAACTAGACGGGTGGCTGCGCGATGGCTCGGCTGCCTTCCTGGAATCAATCTGCGACTGGTGATCATGGACTATTCGACGCTCATCTCGGCCCAGGCACTTTCCGAACAGATTAACAATCCGGACTGGGTGATAATTGATTGCCGTTTCTCATTGGCCGAACCCGATCGAGGGCGGCGAGACTATGAAGAGGCCCATATTCCTGGCGCAGTATATGCCCACCTGAATACAGATTTATCAGGCCCCCATATTCCGGGTCAAACCGGCCGCCACCCCCTACCCGATATCGAGACGTTTTCTGCCAGCCTCAGCCGCTGGGGAGTTGGTCCAGATATTCAGGTGGCCCTCTATGATGATGGAGGTGGGGCCATTGCGGCCCGCTTATGGTGGATGCTACGTTTTTTGGGGCACAGCCCAGTTGCCGTATTGAATGGTGGTTGGCAATTTTGGATAGCGGAGAAACGCCCGACCCGTTCCGGAACGGAAACGTATCAACCAAGGAACTTCACCCCCCTGCCAAGAGTCCAAATGATATCTGTCACGCAAGAGGTAGATCAACTACGAGCAACACCTGACGGCAGGGTTTTTGACTCTCGCTCGGCCGATCGTTTTCTTGGATTTAATGAGACTATCGATCCGGTTGCCGGGCATATACCTGGGGCGATCTCGGCTCCGTATCAAGAAAATATCGGTCCCGACGATCTTTTCCTTTCCAAGGAACAGCTCCACCAACGTTTTCTGACCTTGCTGGATGGTGTGCCACCTGAGCAGGCCGTCTTCTATTGCGGCTCGGGTGTGACGGCGGCGCACAATTTACTTGCTCTGGCTTATGCTGGATTGGGTGATGCCCGGCTATACGTTGGCTCCTGGAGCGAGTGGATTACGGACCCAGAGCGGCCGATAGCCTTAGGCTGAAACCTGAGATCGGCTTTTTATGGCGGTATTCATTTTTTTCGTCCTTCTGCGACTAATTGATAACCCCCCTACTCCAAAGTCTGTAAAAGCCTGGCCAAGGCTAAGGCGGGTTCCCACCCCTGGTTATGATCTTCATAGCTCCACCAGGCCGATAGTACAGCCTGGGCAATGCCCCACTTGACTATGCGCTGACGGTCCAGCACCAGTTGCTCGGCAAATTGATCGATTGCCCGGGCCAGTTGATTTTTTGCCTGCTTCTCGTCGACCCGAAGCGGGATATTACGTAGAAACGCCCCTGTTTCATAGGCGGGTTCGCCAATGACGCCTTTGGGATCGATCCCCAGCCACGGCCGGCGTTCACTCATCAGGATGTTGTCCCGATGCAGGTCGCCATGCAACAGCACTACCTCATCCAAGGAATCGATAAGTTCGGAAAAGAGTGATTCCGCCATTTTTACCAGGGGCGCCGGAAATGGGCCGTATCCACCATCAAACTGGGCCTGCAATCGCTGTAAACCGTTTGCCCAATATGCGATCGAGGGAAAGGCATGCTTTGCCGGCGGCCGTTTCCATATCGCCTTCATGACTCCGGCGGCTATCGTAGTTGCCTGCTCATCATCCGCCATCGATTTTAACGGTGTGCCCGGATTCAGTCGCTCCAGTAGCATGACCCCTGCCTTCAGATCGGCCCCAAGCAGGTGGACCATGCCCTGCCCGTTAAAGTGGGAAAGTGCAGCGTGCTCATTCAAAAATTCACAGTCTGGCACGCCGGCTTTCACGACGCCTGCTTTCAGGACGACTTCATGGCCGCCTGCCTGGAAAGCCGGGACCACAAAGTTAGAGGATAAATTATTAAAGGGGGGCTGGAGGGTAAGCGTCCACCTGTGCGCGCAATCAACCAGTAATCCCGGGAGACTTTCCAGCCATTCGCGGCCGGCCTGGCCATGAACCTGGGTGATATGATCTGTAAAAGTGCTGGCCTGAGTGGTCATGTTTCGGACAACCTTTATCCGGCCGCCCTATTTCGCCACTCGGTTCTGAGCAAAGCAAGGATAGTTGTATTCCACCAACGCCCTTTGAAATATTGATTTTCCCTGAGTACACCTTCTATCCGCATAGCCTGGCGTTCTGCCAAGGCCAGCGCGGCGCGATTTTCAGATATCGTTTCGGCATAGATCCGGTGCAATTTAAGCTTCTCAAAACCCAGGTTTAGCGCCGCAGTCATCGCTTCCGAAGCATAACCTTGAGACCAATATTTATAAGCGAGGACGCAGCCAATGGATCCCTGGCGATGTTCAGGTGAATCAATACGAACGCTAACTGTGCCAATGAACGAACCCCCGGTTATGATAGCCAGGGTATATTTTTGCCGGGGAACCTCAATCTGAGATTCCATGAATAGCTTTACAAGGTATTCAACGTGGGGACCCCATTCCGCCGGCGTTTGCGAATAATACTTTAGAGCCTCATCGTTGTTTCCAATTTTCCGGAACGGGATCAGATCCTCTTCGCGAAAGTCTCTCAATAACAATCGTTTCGTCTTCATTTCAAACATGGTTGTGGTTCACTACCTGTTTGTTGGCTAATTTATAAAGCTACTTAAGGCCTGGGCTATCTCGACAAGTTTGGCCGGGCTTACTATGTCGGGTATATCCTGGGCTGTATGGGTAATGGTGGCCATTAACTCCATTACCATCTCGGCCGTGATGGCGATGGAGGCCACACCATTCTGCACAAAAATCATGTGATCGCCATTGTACCATGGTTCTCCCTGTACCATTCCGGGGAATTTTTTGAAAGTATTACCAGCTTTATCCTGTAAATCGGGCGGACAACCATAGAAAGAATAGGCGGCCCGGCCGATTTTGTAACCCACATCATCGATGTTTATAAGGACGACAATCTGGTCAAATGTGCTGCCGTATCGCTCCAGATAATCCATCTGACCGGCAACGCTATAATGGTCTTCGCCATTGAGGGCGACGATCTCAATGTCCAGCGGTCCGCGGTAATCAGCCAGCATCTCTGCCAGGAGCATCAAAACCACGGTACCTGAAGCATTATCCGAGGCGCCGGGACTGTCTTCGTAGGCATCAATATGGGCCGTTAAAACGATCTTTCCCTTCGATTCAGGGTTCTTCCGGGCAATCACATTGTTGGCCGTCGCCTGAATCCGCTGCGCCTCGATAAAAAGGTGAACTGGCTCTCCCACTTTCTTTGATAGCCTTTCACCAACGACATCGGAGCAGTAGACATTCGGAATATCAAAATCGCCGTCGACGAGTAAGGGAAAGGGATATAACGCACCTACCAGGTCCGGGTTTCGTGAAGTTGCCGTTATGATTCCGGCCGGCTTCTTGTCCTCGAGCAGGCCATAGATTTGTTGGTGATGTTCGGGATTATAAAAGACAAAATTCTTGGGCATCAACTGTTCAGCACAGATCCCACCCTCCATCAAAAGGATCTGCCCCTGACAACTGCTGTTTTTTAAGGCCTCTACTGATTCGACGACAACCAACCGGGCAGTGATATCGCAACCCAGCGAGTAAGGGCTAATATAGACTTCATAGGGGTCGTCGCCGCTTATTAGGTTCGATGTCCCGCTTACATAGTCCGGGCAGGGAAAGGGCGTCGTATCAAGCTGATAGCCGAGATTGCCGACGACAATGGCGAAGAAATCCGTCGCCTCTCGATTCCCTGGGGAACCGGTACGCCGATTCGGTTTTACGCTGCACAATGTCGCTAGATATGTGAACGCCTTTTCAGAATATGCTTTATGGTCCATCTGTCTACTCCCAATGCTATGTTGAATGTATAGGCTGATCAGCCGCTTTGTGCCGGTAAGCGGTCCATACCGGCCGATTGAGCCATAGCAGCCATCATCTGGCGAAGTTCGCGCTCCTCTTCCGGCGCCATCAGTGGTGGCGAATAACCATCCAACAACTCGGCAACTCGCCTTTTGGCTCTGGCGAAGATATCCAACTGCCCGTCCTCTACCCAGCTTCGATTAGATCCGCGGTCGATTACTGCCGAAGGTAGGTATTGTTCCTTGGAGAATAGCTGGCGGGTCACCTTTTGCCGTAAGAAATCCGCCTTAAAATCGATGCCGGCGAAAAGTTCCATGGCCAGCGTCTCAGTATGCAACTGCACACCGGTTAACAAGCGTTTGACCATGGCGATTGCTTCGGCGTCGATAACCAGCTTCTCAGGACTTTGACAGGCTAGAAAATCCAGCATGCCAGCGCCGGAGATCATATTGATCCCTGCCAAAGCGCCAACCAAAGCAGTCATACCGCTTTCCATTCCTGCCTGGGCATCCACCACCTTCGCGTCGCTGGCGGCGAGGTAGGTGTGAGTCGGCAGGCCCAAGGATTTCCCTACCTGGGCATAGGAAGCATCAATCATGGCCGTTTCGATAGCTCCCATTGGCGTCGTGCCATGGCGCATGTCGAATATCGCCGGCGCCCCTCCCCAGACAATGGGAGCGCCGGGTTGGGCCAGTTGGTGGATGGTAATACCACTAATACATTCGGCCGCGTGTTGTACCACCGATCCCAGGAGGGTGACTGGTGCGGTTGCGCCGGCCAGGGGCATCGAAACGATCTCGGCCGGCACACCGGCTCGGGCCAGATCCAGGAGATTCCGTGCGGCAAAATCAGTCCAAACCAACGGTGGTGAGGGGCAAACATCAAACACGGCCAGGGGCCTTTGCTTTAAAGCATCACGACCACCGGCGAAAATGGCCAGCATGTCAAACATGCGCTGCGTGTTAGCGGTGGCGAAGGCCCCGGTAACAATCGGCTTGGCAGAATGGAGCAATAGCAGATAGAGCCGGTAGATATCTCCGATTTCCTTCGGTACATCGTGACAGACCACGGCCGTAGACTGGGCGTCATATGCGTCTAACATCTCCGTTACCTTGACCAGACGAACGAGATCGGCTGTACAGGCAGGCTTGTGTTCCAATGTTTCCGGGTCCAAAATGCTTACGCCCGATGAACCAGGATCAAAATGAACCGCGTTGCCACCATAGGAAACCATCGCTTTGCCCTGGCGGTTGTATAGACTAAAGTGAGAAGGGGCGCTCTCGAGAGCTTGACGGCCCAGGATTTCGGGAATTTTCACAACCTGTTCGCCTTCGTCTACCAGCGCCCCCGCACCGATCAGAAGCTCCCTCGCTTCGGCTGCCAACACTTTCACCCCGGTGTTCCGCAACAACTGGAACGATTCATCCAGGATGCGCTGGACCATTTCATTCGTAAGCAACTCAATTCTTGTTTGCATAATACCCCCTATAATCTAGGAATGTTCGGTACTTCTTATAATGGTCGATAATTCGGCCGACTGTCTGGGATCGAGCGGCGCTGAGCGATGGGTCTGCAAAATTCGACGCGCCTCATCAGCAGCCCAATCTCGGGCATTATCACCCTTCTCCTCCCAAACGTTGTAGGGGCGACGGTCCATATATTTCGGCAACCATAAGTCATGCATATGCTGTTTGGTATGTTTTTGGGTTAAGTAATTTCCACCGGGACCTACCGCGTGGATCACTTCCATGGCCAGGGATTCTTCTTCGACTACGATACCCCGCATCATTTGGTGGACCAGGTCAAATATCTCAACATCCAGCAGCATCTGGGCATATGACCAGATACGACTGCCGTGAAGCATACCGACGCCAAGCAGCATATCAGACATCATCACCGAAGCCATGAATGTAGACATCACATTTTCAATACCGGCTTGCCAATTCGGCTCTTTAGCCCCGGTGGCGAACGAACCCATGGACAAGGGTACGTTATAGAAGTCGGCCAGCGCATTAGTTGCCGCTCCAAAAAGGAAATCTTCCGGTCCGCCGCCGGTGTAGCCGCCCGTGCGTAAATCCATAACTGTTTGGGCCGCGGCATAAAAGACCGGTGCGCCGGGGAAGGCGAGCTGAATGAGAGCCAGGGCGCTGATGACTTCGGCATTGCCGACTACCAGATTGCCGGCCAGGGACATCGGAGCCGTTGTACCGCAAGAAGTCATCGTCATAAAGCCTACCGGCAGGCCTGCCTCGGCGGCAATCAGCGCCGCTTCCAGGCTACCACCATCATGGCCGAGCGGCGGCGTAGTACATTGCATAATTGAGAGGAGCGGCCGCTGGCGCAATCTCTCCCGGCCGCCGGCCATGACCGATGCCATCTCTACTGCCGCCCGGGCCTCCGTCTGGGAATAGACGCTCTCCGTCTGGACATGCTTGGTGGAGTTTTCCCAGATCGCCTTCAACTCATGCAGGCCCCTGCTTTCAGCGGGATAGTCCTGGGCTGAGACCGCCACCCAATGGAAAGCAACCTGAGGTAAAAAATCGGCCACGGTTGCAATATCGGCCACATCTTGTAGTCCAGACCGGCGACGAATCCCGGTGTAGAGATCGATGACTTCCACTCCACAGCCGTCAGTTCCCAGGAACACATGATTGCCATCCATGGGTAAATCTAGATCCGGATTCAAGGCAGCCAGGCTATATGCCGGAGGCGCTTGCTTCAGGGCCTTCTCGATAAGGTGACCAGGCGCCTTGACGATCTGCGTTTCATGATCAACGATTGCTCCATTTGCTGCCCAAATTTCAATCGCCTTGGACGACGGGAAGCGGACACCCGTGTTCTCAATCACGTCAAGAGTAGCCGTGTGTATTCGCTGGACCTCCTGCTCATCAAGGATATTCATACTCAGTCGGGGATTGCTAATTGATTTGATCTTTTCGTTCATTGGCTTGTTCCTTACTAATTTTCTCAGGCCACATCGAGCATTCGATTGGCCAGTTTCACCGCGCTAATCGCATCTTCACTGTAACCGTCGGCGCCGATCTCATCTGCCCAGCTCTGGGTGACTGGGGCGACGCCAACGATTAATTTTACTCAATTACGGAGGCCGATATCGTCCAGGGCTTTGATCACAGCCCGTTTCTTGAGCATAGTCGTCGGTAATAGAGAACTGACGCCGACGATATCAGCTTCCATTTCGTGGGCTTTCTCGGCCAATCTGGCCACAGGTATGTCGACGCCCGAATCAAATACCTGGCAACCGCTGGCCGACAACATTGTTGCCACCAGCGTCTTTCCAATATCATGAATATCTCCTTGGACAATGCCGATCACGACTTTTCCCAGAATTTCCCGTTGCGAACCCTGGTTCTCCAACTCAGGTTCTAATACGGCTATCGCTACTTTCATGGCTTCTGCGGCTAATACCAGGTCAGGCAAAAACATCTCGCCGCACCCGAAAGCTTCACCGATATCCTCCAACCCCTCTACAAAGCCCTTGTTGATGGCGTCTAGAGGGTCCATGCCGATCTGCAAAGCTTATTGAGCTTAGTGGGCGGCATCCTCAACCTCGCCGTCAATAACGCTGTTGGTAATTGCTTCATAAATCTCTTGGCTCATCATATTTCTCCACATAATTTACAACGCTTATTTCACCTGGTCGCCTTTCATGGATCGACCAGACGAAGCTATTTGGTTAACGCTATTCCTTCGGTTGTGACTTGCAGGGTTCCCCACCATGGCTGGTGGATGAGTATTATTTGACATGCTTTCGCGCGAGCATCAGACACTCATCGGAAAGCCCATCAATTGTAAAGAGAAGAAGTAGCCTGCGCATTACTCCGGACGGGCAGATTGTCCTAACTCGTCAAGACCTTAAATAGGTCGGCAACCGAGTTGAACGGAAACATGGCGGGCTTTCGCACATACCAATAATCCAATATTTGGTATCTGGTCTGGCGTCAGGCGTAATGTTGGTCCAGACAGGCTAATAGCGCCCACAGGTTCACCATCATGATTCCTGAGCACTGCGGCCACGGCAACCAACCCCAACTCCAATTCCTCGTTGGCAACAGCATAGCCGCGGACGCGCGTCCGCTCGAGTTCCTGATCAAACATCGCCAGGGAGGAATAGGTGTGGGGAGTGAGCGCCAATAATTTTTCCGGCAGACGTTTCTTGATCTCATCGGCGGGCAAGGAAGCCAATATAGCCTTGCCTGTAGAAGTTGCATAGGCCGGCCAACGAGTACCCACGGATTGAGCGCCACGCATCACATGCTTGCCGACCACTTCATCCAGGATCAAGGTTTCGGAGCCAGAAAGTACCTCCAGGGAGGCAGTCTCCTGGGTCGAGGTGGCCAGTGCTTCTAGCTCAGGATGGCAAAGTGATCGGATTTCATTTGACCGGAGAACCAGACCTCCCATAGCCACAATCCCGAAACCCAGCCGATAAGCGTTCGAGCCTGGATCCCGCGTGACCAATCCTTCGCTTTCAAGAGCCGTCAACAACCGGTAGGCGGTTGTTTTATTCATGCTAACCTCTTGAGCCAGGTCAGAAAGCAACCATTCTGAATGCTCGTCGGAGAAAGCCTTCAACAAGGTAATTGCCCGCAGCACAGATTGGGTGCCTGGATAAGGTTTGCCAATCATCGTTAATCCTATGCTTTATTCGGCCAGATAGGTGTTGGATGGCCCTGGCATTTTTACTCTTCTACCTCACCGGCCGTATCAGAATCTCCTGAATCCTGGTCCGGCTCGCCGATCGCTTGCCGGTTATCCGCTAGCTGTGTCCCTTCTAAAGCGCCAACACCTAATGCCTGCCACTTGTGACTATCCTCGCCGCTACGCAACCGGTGTTCGGCGCCACCTCTCGATCGTGTGTGGGAAAATCCTTCGGGCTCAATTGTCAACCGTTGCCCCTCTAGCAATTCCAAAATGCCCTCCTGGCCCGGTTCAGGACGAGGATCAATCAGCGCTTCTTGTGGCTTGATCTCGTCCGCATCGTAATCCAGGGGTTCACTATAGGTCGTGATGAAGCCTTCAAAATTGCGCAAGACTACTTTGCCTGGTGCCTGTGAAATAATGTAATTGGGTTGAACAGGTATTTTGCCGCCACCGCCAGGAGCATCAACCATATATATGGGCACGGCATAACCAGAAGTATGGCCGCGTAAGCCTTCCATGATCTCAATGCCTTTACTAACAGTGGTCCGGAAGTGCCCTGCGCCTTCAACCAGATCACACTGGTACAGGTAATACGGCCGCACACGGATTTTTACCAGGTCGTGGACCAACTTCCGTTGGATATGAACTGAATCATTGACGCCGGCCAACAAGACGCTCTGATTTCCTAGAGGGATGCCGGCTCGCGTCAGGCGATCGCAGGCGACAGCCAACTCTGGAGTGATCTCCTTGGGGTGGTTTACATGAATATTCAACCAGAAGGGATGGTATTTAGCCAGGGTATCGGCAAATTCTTGGGTTACTCGCATGGGTAGAAATACCGGCACTCGGGAGCCTATACGAATAATCTCCAGGTGTGGGATGGCCCGTAGCCGGCCAAGGATCATGTCCAGCAACTTCGGAGCGAGGACCATTGGGTCGCCCCCAGAAAGCAAAACATCGCGAATCTGCGGCGTGTTTTCAATGTAGTCGATTTGAGCTTCGAAATCATTTCGGCTGAAAGTTTGGGATGGATCGCCAACGATTCGGCTTCGGGTGCAGTACCGACAATAGGTCGCACATTGAGTCGTAACCAGCATCAATACCCGGTCCGGGTAACGGTGCACCAATCCGGCCACTGGGGAATGTTTATCTTCGGCCAGCGAATCTTCCATCATAGAGCGGAAAGGCACCATTTCCTTAGCGGTAGGCAGCACCTGCTTACGCACCGGGCAATTAGGATCGTCGGGGTCAATTAGACTGGCGAAATACGGTGTAACGTCAACCCGGAACAAGCCACTGGTTCCCATAGCTTTCTTTTCCGACTCCGTGAGGTTTATCACTTGTTCCAGCTCATCGAGCGTATTGAGCCGGTTGGCCATTTGCCAGCGCCAGTCCAGCCACTTTTCATTTGGCACGTCTTTCCAATAAGGAGCCCGTGTATAGACGTTTTCAGCAGTCGTGGTTAGGGCATTATTCTCCATCGATCAACCTCCTGGATAACCAGCATGTGGACTGTTTCATAATATGAAATCAGGTTTCAAAATATTAATTCCCAGTATAGCAATCCTGGCAAATATCTCAAAGTCAAAACGAACTGGCAAACATCTACTTAACCATTGGCCCTCGTTGGCGGGATCGACCAGTACCATGCAGTTTGAGAGCCAATAACCTCTGTCGGGCTTCATTTGCGGCGAACGGGTAGGAACTTCTTATCGATTAGCCTGAGCGCCGGGAATATTTCCGTGCCCGCCGGGCTGGGCTGGGAGGGGTCGATCGACCAACGTAGGCCGGGAGTTGTGGAAGCGGTTCATCACCAACCATTCCAAGCTGCACCAGGCGGCGAAGTTCAATGTCAATCAGCGGATCTGTTTCAACAGGTTGATAAGCAGTAAGACGCCTATCGAGCTCGTTCCTGGTTCGACCGAGCAGTTCAACGGCGCCGCTAAGGGTCCAATTTTCTCGATTAGCACGATCAATCACCGGCCCTGGCAAGTACAATTCTTGTGGCCAATGTTTATTGGTATGTCCGGCCGTGATCAAGTGTTGTTCGGCAAGAAGTTCTTTTACCAGGTCCAGTGTTGGCAAATCCTCCTGGGGTTTCATCTCCCGAATTAGGTGCAAGGCTTGACCGCACAATTCATTATCAAAGACGAGCTTCTCGAGACTGAAGACAAGCAAATAATCCAACATTCCTGGTCCAGAAATGGAATTTACGCCGGCCAGGGCAGCCAGCAAGGCGCTGCCAAAACTTTCGGCGCCGGCCTGGGCGTCAAGGTACTTACCATCACTCAAGGCCATATAGGCCTGGGTGGGCAACCCAAAGGAACGGGCGACAGCTACATAGGCCAGGTCCAGGTGCAGCGCTTCTATCGCTATCATGGGTGATGTGGCTGCTTTCATATGGAAAGTGGCCGGGGCACCGCCAAATAATACCGGCGCTCCAGGCTTGATTATCTGGCTCATAGTCAGGCCGGCTAAGACATCGGCCGTGTGAAATACCGTGGCTCCGACCAGAGTAACCGGGGCGATCAAGCCCATCAGCGTAACCGGCACAATTTCGATAGGAATACCGGCTTCCACACAATCGATCATATTCTGGCAGGAGTCCTCACCGTAACGAAACATGCCTGTAGCGGTGATAGTGAAAATGGACATCGGCCGGTTGATCAAGTCGGCCGCATCCTCCCGGAACAGGCGCATCATTTCGACCATCCGGGGCACCCCATGTTCCGTAAAGGCGCCAGAAACTACGGGCTTTAGAGAGTGGGTCAGGCAGAGATAAAGTCGCCAGGCATCGGATACTTTTGGTTCGATATCGTCATTGGTGGAAAAGGCCGTGGCCAGGTAAGAGATGTGCTCCAATCCGTCGGCCAGGCGTACATATTCAACGAAATCTTTGGTGTTGGCCAGGCGGGTCTCACCACTACGATGATCCAGAACCTTCAAGCCGCTGGAGCCGGGCACGAAATGGACCTTATCGCCGCCAAGCTCAGCATGAGGCTTGCCAGACCGGTCGTAGAGAGTGAAATAACGAGGGACAGTGGCGATGGCTTTGTCGACCGTATCGGCCGGAAAAAATATCCGGCCGTTTTCCGGATCACTTTTTAAACCGTCCTTTAAGAGACGGTGCCGGAGAGTCGCTCCCCTGACCTCAACTCCGATTTCGCTCAAGATCCGCTTGGATTCGGCCAGGATCTCGTTGATTAATTCGTCTGAGATAATGTTTAGCGTTGGTCTCATAATGCCGGAATGCTAACACGATTAACCCAGAACGCCGATCACAAAGTTGGGCCTTCTGTTCCAGAGGCAAAGGTTAGTCTTTTTTTTCGCTCTATCCACAATGGATAACAACAGAAATAGTAGCCTGCTTCAGGTGATTGGCCAGAACTATCCCTATTCTCTCCCCCCAATTATGTAGAACGTTCCATCTTCCTCAGTAGCCGGATCACTGGTGTTTTCCGACACAGCCCGGACCTGCACATATCCCGCGTTCTCCAGCATTGAGGTAAGCTGGCTCAATGAATAATTTCGCAATTCAGGAGATCGGCGATGCAGCTCTGTATAGACAACCTCGCCGTTCTCGAACAACTCGTAACAACTTTCGGCATGGCGAAGCTGCGTATTGGGATCATATATCGATCGTTCCCAATGCTTAATGCTTTTAGCGTCCTCGAAGCCATCCTTTTCAGACACTAACCACCAATCACCCCATTCCGCCAATCCTTTTCGCTTACAATGCCAGTTGGATAAGACCAGCGTAACTCCGGAAAGGAGATGATTGAAGAATCGGTTCAGGGCGCTTTCTGCCTGACCAAAATCAGGCATCAGTTGGAATGTATAAGACGGAACGATGATCGTTTGGTAGTGGCGAGGTATGGCCATCGATTCCATAGTCTGGTTGTATAAAGTGACCTGTAATGACTGTTCGCTGGCCTTCTCCTTGCAGATCGCCAGCATTTCCGGGCAGACATCCATCCCATCTACATCTAAACCGTTTGCCCGGTACTCAAGGAGCAAACGGCCGGTGCCGCAGCCCACGTCCAGGACGGTTCACCACTATAATTGATCGCCTCTTGAAAGAATTACCTATCAGTAAAACCTGAGGTTTCCCCGCGCGGAAAATCCCAACTTTTGGCAACTAAATCCCGATATTCGTAATCACCATCACTCACTGTAATTTCCTTGAATTTGGACAATTTGCCCTGGCTGAGGATATCCGCTCCGCCGACTGGTCAATCAACTTCAACAAGATTGGATGATGCCCTCGGTCCAATACCTACTCTTTGGAAACCTAGGCGGCCGAACAATCGCTCCGAAGGCATTTTGCCTTCTGTGATGACGGCGCGCACTTCCAAAAGGCCCTGTTTGCGAAGCGCCGACAGCACTGACCAAACCAGCTGTTTACCTACGCCCCGATTTTTCCACACCCCATGGGTCATCACGCAGGCGATTATCGGAAACTATCTTTCATCCCACCAGCCGGTCAGGCAGGCGCCAACCAGTTGTGAGCCAATAGAGGCTAATCGTGATTCAGCCAACAACGGCCGGCCCCCACGTCCACCAGCCAGATAGCTTTGGACCTCACCCATTGCGTCTTCTACTGTCTCGTCATCATAATCACCGGTCATCGTATGGGCAAATGGCTGGGGCGGTAATGATGTTGCCGGTGAATTTACTACAAGTTATTACAAAGAATACCTGATTGAATGGGCCCTTGATGGTCCTTACATCGTCATCGCCGCAAACCAGTGGTCAGCCCAGAAAAGTGATGTGCTGGCTTGCCTGCAGTGGATGGTAGATCGAAATGATGAACCAGGCAGCGATTATTATGGCGTGGTAAACACGAGCAAAATTGGGCTTGCCGGGCACAGTCAAGGTGCCGGAGCTGTTGTCAAAGCCGGTGACGGAGAGCCGAACGGGTTTGATTTTACAACTGTCGTCGCCATGAATCCTTATGGCCCTGGCTGGGTAAATGTCGACAGCCAGGACGGGCCTATCATGATTATCACTGGCGCTGAAGATGACGTTACGCCGGAATCCTGAACTTATCCCGTCTTCGAAGCAGTACAAACCAACGAGCACGGCGGCTTATACGCAGTCCTTCAAAATGCTGGCCATAATAATCTTTATCGTTACCAGACGGTAGTCAAATTGTGGTGGCAATTCACCTTGAATGAACAAGATAACGCTGGTAGGCACTTGAAGCGTATCCTGGATAAAGATCCATGGGATACCTTTTACGCTTTCACCGAGGAGTTTGGTTTGTAATCGAACTTCAATGGTCTCCACGGGTGAAGGTGAGCGAAATAGGTGCTAACCATCTGGATCGATCACTTTTGAACGCTTTCCTCCCCGGTAAAAAACAAAAGCCCCGGCGCCATGGGCCACGGGTACCAGGGCAAGAAGCCAAAGCAAGCCGCTGCGGCCACAGACGGCCGCAGCGGCTTCTATTTCTACCTCTACTGTCTCCTCAAGTAATGCTGGCGCAGCTTCAGCTATTTCATTTGTTTCGCTTTCAACAGAATCAGCTTCAACCGGCCCCGTCGATTCCTCCACCAGAGGGAACCTGCCTTCCGGGGCCACTAGAACCGTCGTCGATCGCGCCGGCAGGTAGACAACGCCACCGTTCGCCTCACCCCTTAGTGTCGAGTCGCCGAACAAGGCTTGCTCCGAAATTAAGGCATAGACGATCTCCGCCAGGTCGGCCGGCAAAACAAATTGCTGTGCTGTAGGTGTGATGTTGATTGATAACGGGATCATTTCCGCTTGCGGATCCAGGTTGTCAACCTGGCCCAGATCGGATAGCTTAAAAAGATAGAACCGGGAATTTGTTGAGACCGAATATTGTTTAAGGGCTATCGCTCTAAGTTCTCTTCGGCTGTCCTGGATGGTAGATAATCGGCCGCAGCGAACAGAAACCAGTCACTAGATTTCAGAGGCCATTTGCTATCAGAATGCGGCTGTGAAAATTACTCGGTCAGGTTGTCAATTTGGACAACAAAAAAATCGCCCGGTTAACCCGCCTGCTCCCATCTTGGACCACCACCAGGGTAAGGTAGAGTCAAGCGCCAAACAAGACCTCCAAGAAACCGCCACCCAGCTGGTCGAATGTCTGGGGTGCTGCGATCTCTAAAACACCCAATCCAAAAGCACCGGAGGCCAGGACAATCAGGATCACTCCTGGTAGAAGACGGGAGGTCATGAGGGTTAAATAGCGTTCAAATCGCCCACCCTCCTTATCTTCAACGGTCCCTACAAGAGCACTGATAGCCGTCATCAATAAGATCAGTCCAATGATGAGCAAGGCCAGGCCGGGATGGCGGACAAAATATAAAAAAAGTTCGCGGCCGCTATTTTTATAAGCCGCCAGGGCAAGGCCAATGAAAAACAAACCCAGCAGGATGAAAAGGATACCCTGGGCTATAGCCGCGACTCCCACATAGGTCTCGTTAGCACGCCTATCATAGCGAGACACCTGTACCATCCTCCGGGTAATTGCCGCTTGCAATCCAATGACTATACTCGTTAGACCTATTAATCCTAATCCAACGTAAGTTAAAATATCCAAAGAAAATCGTTGCCCCAGGAAAAGTAACACAACGCCAATCAACCCAAACAATATCATGAGAACAGCCCAAAGATTCATCCAAATCTCCTCAACTATTATCCACCGTTTGAGAGTAATTATTGCCTGCCGGTTTTTGTGATTCGATCATTTTTCCGACAAAGGGAAATCGCCAAACTGATGCGATCTATTGATCATTATACACTAGAATCCGGGCAAGGTATTCATTCGAAACAAAAGGAGTTGATCGAACAGCCGGTTATCTCCAAGGGTACTTTTTAGAGGTCGGCTTTCCTTTAGTTATGGGTACGGCGTACCCGGCAAATGATAAAACCGCCAATCCCAAGCGCCATTGGTATCAGAGCAACCAGCCATACAGGAAATCTGCCATCGCTTTCGGCCTCAGCCTCGGGATCAACCACAGCCGATGTACCAGAATGTTTAGCTACGGCCGCCGTCATTTCTGGTTCGATTGCAGCCTCTTCGTTTAACTGTGGTTCAACTTCTCTGGCGGTCTCGATCGTATCCTGCACCTGAGAGAAAACGCCTTCCAGAGCCACTAACACCGTCGTTGAACGAGCCGGTAGATGGACAACGCCACCGTTCGCCTCACCCCTCAGCGTCGAATCGCTTAGCAACGCCTGCTCTGGATGCAAACCAAAGTCGATCTCCGCCAGGTCGTCCGGCAAGATAAATTCCTGTTCCTTAGGTGTGGCGTTGAATAACACCAGGATCATATCCGCTTGCGGATCTAAGTTTTCAGCCTGGCCCACGTCGGACAAACTCATGACGATGAGGCCGGGGATCTGCTGCGGACCGGTGTTGAGGAAGGCCAGGCGCGCTTGAATCTCTTCGGCCGTTTGTAGGCGAAAGAGGGGTGAACTCCTGCGAATGCGCAGTAACCGCTGAAATGCGTTATTACTTTCAATTATCGCAAACTGGTCCGATGCGAGTGTAGGATCAGCCAGCAACGGCTGCATAATATCCCATTTATCCTGATTCTTGTCGGCCGGTGGTAAGCCCTTACCCCAGTTGTTGTTATTGTAGGTCCAATCAAGGGCATTGAACCAATCGCCGGAATTGTAACTATCCCGGTCAAAGGACTTGGAGCGCAATATGTCACTGCCGGCGTGGAAGAAGGGCACGCCCTGGCCAAACATAACCACACTCAGACCCAGGTTTTGCATGCGCACGCGGTCAGACATAGTCAAGTTCACTGGCGCCTTTGCCTGAATGGCGTCGAACCAGGTTTCGTTGTCATGAGCGGAGATGTAACTGATATGCTCTTGAGGTGAAAGCGTATAGCCGGCCGGGGCGCCATTGTAATCCACTGCGCGGCCGGCGACTTCGTTGCCATCGGCCCCGATGAAACGATAGTCAGCCAGGTTCCCCGCAAGGGCCACCCTGATTTGGTCGGTTAGATGCAGCAGACGAGACTGTTGTTCCTCTTCATTCCGATCCTCAACCTCGTTGGGATCGGTGAAAAGGCCGGTGGCAAAGCCTTGCTCCTGATATCCGCCAAAGGGATTGCCGCCTCGTATAGCATCACGTACCCGGTCGTTGAAGCTGCCAATGCCCAGGCCGCCGATGTTAAGTTGGCTAGCGTTCTCACCCCGGGCCCCATTGGCCACCTCGCCGAAATCCCAGCCTTCGCCATAAATATAGATCTGGGAGCCATCCACACCATGTTCTTCCAGTGTCAGGGCATTGAGGGCATTTCTGACTGCCTGCATGTCGGCGACCATATGGTGTCCCATCAGGTCGAAGCGAAAGCCATCCACTTTGTACTGGGTGGCCCAATAGACCACAGAATCGACCATGAGCCGGCGCATCATATCATGTTCGGTGGCAGTATTGGCACAGCAGCTGCTGTTAGCTACCTGCCCCTGTGCGTCCAATCGATGGTAATAACCGGGCACAACCTTGTCCAGTACTGATTTTTCTGCCTGACCGCTGGCGTTGGTGTGGTTGTAGACGACGTCCAGCACAACACCTAACCCTGCCTCGTTGAGAGATTGCACCATCTGCCGGAATTCCAAAATCCGGATCGGGCCATTAGCATCAGTGCTATAACTTCCTTCTGGAACATTGTAGTGGAAGGGATCGTAGCCCCAGTTGAAACCGTCGCTGTCGCGGGTGGGATTAAGCAACGCCTGTTGTTCTTCTGAGTCAGGGGCGAAGGAGGCCAGCGTCGCGAAATCAACAGATTCCCAGGTGCTTTTGTCCTCCTCGATAGTAGCGATGTCGAAGGTGGGCAAAAGATGGATATGGGTCAAACCTGCTTCGGCCAGTCCTCGCAGATGAGCCATTCCATCTGAATCGGTCTCGCTGAAGGCCCGGTAGGTACCGCGTAGCTCGGCCGGCACGCTCTGATCCCGGGCGCTGAAATCCCTCAGGTGCAATTCGTAAAGCACGATATCTGTTGGTGCCTCCAAGGCCGGTTTGTTCAAATTCTCCCAGCCATCAGGCGCTAACGCTGGATCCCCCAAATCGATGATCTGGCTATGGCTGCTATTCATTGAAAGGCTCACAGAATAGGGATCGGTGACCAGGTTACGCACAACCTTGCCCTCCGAGGGTACAAAAATCTCGACTTCATACAGATAATACAGGCCGGTCCAAGAAGCGTCGCCGGTTACCGACCATATGCCCGTGTTGGGATTCGGTCGCAGAACCAGCGTCGTAGACGCTTGCCCCTGATTTGGATTGTCGAATAAATGCAGGATCACTGATCGTGCCGTGGGCGCCCAGACTGTCAGGGTTGGGATCTCCCCATCATAGGTGACTCCTAACGGTCCATCGTAGGGATAAACATCATCCAAAACACCGGGGATCTGCAGACCGGCGGCGTTGACCGGCGAGCCATCTTGATCCCGAGCGCCAACGGCCACCTGGCCTTTAAGGGCAATCCTCACTTTATTCAGATTTTCATCGCCGATCTTTAGAGCGGCGAAGCCGGTCAGATGAGGGAACTTGGCCGTGACGGCCTCGTCCAAACCATTGGGATCCAACGTGAGTGGGATCTCGTTCTCGGCCGTCACCCCGGTATTGTCCAGGCTTATGGGGTCACTAATCGAGTAATACAGGCTGAAGTTGGTAGCCCCATAAGAGTCCACGTCCCAGGCGATGGTCTCTCGAGAAACCCAATAAGCGCTGCGGTTACTGATATCTCCTTTGGGTGGTCCGGTCGTACCGATGGTCAATAGATGGTCCTCCGCGTTATATGAAAAGAATATGGCGGCAACGTCGCCATCAACAGAGAAAGTGTAGGCATCACCCCCTGCAACCCCGTCAAGGCCGTACGATTCCTCCAGACTTTCATTGATGGCCACAACGGCCTCATAGTCGCCCTGCTCGGTGGCTACCAGGGTGGTGTAAATTCCGTCCCCATCCGGATCCTGCAACCACGATCGTAGACAGGCCGGGTCATTATCGGCCATGCATCCTGCTTCATCCTGGAAGGTACCGCTCACCGTCGCGATAGTACTATTAACACTATCGGCTACCCACTTACTCTTGTGATCATAGTAGAATTTTACTGGCATATTATCGCCCGGCACCGTTAAGGGTATATTAGGGCCGCCTGGGTCCGCCCGGCCGCCATAGTTCTCACCCCAGTCCTGGTTAATCGCCACCTTGTACTCGTAATCACCGCCTACCAGTTCAAAAGTCCCCTGCCAGATATCATCATCCTCATCCAGCGTCAGGAAGGTCGCCTCGCAATCTGGCGCCCAGTTACCAGAACAGCCCAGTTGCTCTTGAATGGTGCCGGGAATGGTGACAAAATCTGGATTGACCACCTCCACCGGACCGTCGCTAGCTCCACCCAAAACATGGTTGTTCAGGCTATCCGTAACCAGGCTTGTATTGTGATCATAGGTGAATGTGACGGCCATGTTTTCGGGCACAGTGAGGGGTATGTTTGGCCCGTCATATTGGGCTAACAGGCCAAAATTGTCATCCCAAGTACCGTTGAGGGCTGCCTTATAGGCGTAATTGCCGGCCGTCAATTCCCAGGTCGCCGTCCAGATGTCGTTTTCGGCATCATAATTTAGAAATGTTGACTCGCAGGCCGGCTGCCAGTCGTCGGAACAACCCAGTTGGGACTGGATAGTGCCGGCGATGGTTACGGTGGTAGGTGTAGAGATTTCCTGAGCCTGGATTCCGGCCGTGAAGATCCCCAAACTCACCAGTAGCAGCAGGGTTTGTAACAACTTTTTCTTCATGGATGATCCTTCTGAAAGTAGGCTAGCTATGGAACCATAGGCAACTTAATAATGATCTCTTATTGGTGACTCCTTTCAGCAATGTCGATTCTAGACTATCGTTCTGGAGATGACGAGGTTCAACCTGTTGAGTAGGATCCCATGTTCGTTGGAATGTGGTGTCTCACCTCCGGGCAGCTTATTCACCTGGCCTCAATGAGCGATTAGAAATTGACCCTTTGTCAGGTCGGCGCCTATAATTGCCCCGGTCCCATTTTAGTTTTTGAATGAGGTATGAATCGATGAAGAAGGTTTGCATTGTCGGGGCATCTGGGAAACTCGGACAATACATGGTTCAGCACTCACTGGAGCGGGGCTATGAGGTGATTGCCGTATGCCGGGAGAGCAGCGTAAAGAAACTCGACGGGTTCAAAGGACGGATCACCATTTACCCTGGAGCGACAAACGATCGAGGGGTCATAAAGAAGGCCGTGGACGAGTGTGACGGGGTGCTCACGGTGCTGGTGCCTTGGGGTGTTCACCACTACTATTCGGGAACAGCCCAGGCGGTACTCGATTATGCCCGGCCGGGCGCACGCCTTATCTTCTCCTGCGGCTGGCATATTACGATGGATGGACAGGACGTGTACTCGCGGAACTTTAAAATGATGGTTAAGGTCTCGGCTTGGTTCGGGCGTTTAATGCGCATGGTGGACATCGACGACCAGGTGGAAGCGTGCCGGCGGGTGTTTGCCAGCGACACCCTCTGGACGGTTGTGCGTGGGAGCGACTTGGAAGAGGGTGAGAGTCAGGGTTTACCGGTGTGGAGCCGGCACATTGGTGATCCTGTTCTCGAGAGCAATATGACCCGCCGGGTGGACTATGCCCTGTTCATGGTGGCGGCTCTGGAGAATGACGAACTCATCCACGAGGCCCCGGCGATTGTTGGTTGCCAAGCGCCATCCGTAATCGCAACTAAAGCAGTTAGCCAGAGCCTGTAATGACGTAAAGCAAAGTTGGAGAGGTCTCATCATTGACTTTCCTAGTATCACTATATATAGCGTGGGAATTGCTGGTATTGCACCTGATCCAAACCATTATTAGATATGGTATACTGGACTTGACGAATTTGGCTGGCTTTTCAAGCCGGCGTGCAGGGTTAAGCTGGTTGGGCGGCTATGCTGACACATGGGATAACTCTAACGGGAATTCACGCGGATCGATAGATAGCTGGAGAAGCCTGACAAGGAGCTGATCTCGTTTGTTTGTAAAAGTCATCTGGTTGAGGTCATGGATGATTGGCACATGGCCCGCATAGCGTTTCTCGCGATCGGGGTTTTTGGATCCAATCTTCACGGACATGAGGAGTCTACTGAATATTGATCAGAGTTTTCGTTACGCAATAGGATGATCCTTTCAGGGGAGACTACGAGTACTATCTATAAAGACCAACCTACCCTTCAATAATGTAGACAAGGATGTGCCCTGAGGGTCCGCGGCGCGAATTGGTAAGATTGGCTTTGGTTTATGATTGTATCGGAACACGCCCGCCCAACAGGTTATGCTCTCTTAGGGCGGCTAACCAGAAGGTATTTCTCCTTTTTGATTGGAGGGCTATTATGCTTGACCTCAAACCTGAATTTGGTCATCAGGTAAACAAGCGACTCTTGGAAGATGAAATAATCTGGTTCACGACAGTTAGCCCTAGCGGAACTCCCACTCCCAATCCAGTTTGGTTCTTGTGGGATGGAAAGTCGATTGTTGTATACAGTCAACCCGGGTCCTACCGTGTTCGAAATATCAAACACAACTCAAAAGTATCGCTTCATCTGGAAGGGGCGGATGTTCTCGGAAACAATGTCATCATTATCACCGGTGAAGCCATACTACGTCCTGACTGTACGAAGTTATATCCCGGCTATTTGGAAAAGTATATCCGCTACGAATCATCCGTAAAAATGACAATTGAGGAAATGTTAGCTGCATACTCCGTTGAGATTCGTGTCAAACCGCTAAAGATACGGGGAGAGTAAATTACAATACAAACTTTGCATCAATGGGCGCAACGGGTAAGTACGCAAAGTTTTAAAGCAGGCAATAAAGACCATCAGGCTGTACCCTTGGCCATCTATGTGAATGCTCAATTCTGAGCATAGGAGGTAGAGGCAATGTCCACGTCGAAGATTTTGGGCTATGCAGCGAAGGCGGTGGGAAAACCGCTCGAGCTATTCGAATACGCGCCTCCGGAACTGGGTGATAACGATGTCCGCGTTTCAATCACCCATTGCGGCGTCTGTCACACGGACATCCATGCTATCGACAATTATTACGGGCTGACCAGCTTCCCCTTCGTACCCGGTCATGAGATCGTTGGGTACGTCACTGACGTGGGGGACGCGGTCTCTGGGCTCAAGAGAGATGACCGAGTTGGCATTGGGTGGCAGGGACGGTCATGCAGGAAATGCGAGTGGTGTTTAAAGGGGGAGGAACAACTTTGTATGGATATTGTCTCATCCGGAACATGGGTGCCCTACGGGGGTTTCTCGTCTTCTGTCGTCGTGGATGGCCGATTCGCCTACCTGTTGCCACCAACCATCCCCTCGCAAGCCGCGGCCGTGCTAATGTGTGCCGGTATCACTGTCTATGCACCTTTCCTGACCTTTCTACGAGGGCTGACAAAAAACGTTGCCGTTCTCGGAGTGGGTGGATTGGGCCATCTGGCTATCCAATTCGGGCATGCTCTTGGTTGCGAAGTTGCGGCGATTTCCTCCTCACCAGATAAGAAAAGGCAAGCGCTTACCTTTGGTGCGGATCACTTCATTGATTCAAACGACCAAGCGAGCTTGCGACAGTTTGATTATGCCTTTGATCTGATTTTGTGCACGGCAAGCGGCGGGATACGCTGGGAGTCGATTCTGATGACGTTGAAGAAGAACGGGAGGTTGGTCCTGCTTGGCTTTCCAGATGTGGCGTTCAATTCAACAGATCTTGTAGCCCACCAACTTTCGATCAGCGGGTCGTTTCTCGGTAACCGTGTCACAATGCGGCATATGCTCACTTTCGCCCACGGGCATGGCATAAAACCTGAGGTCGAGCTGCTGCCTATGTCCCAGGTAAATGAAGCAATTCAGCGGGTGAAAGACAATAAGGGACGTTACCGGATTGTGCTATACAACGAGTCTGACCCTATTCTCACCGGTCGGGATTGACTAGCTACTATCGATACTGTGCTCCTACCAATCAATTGCCTCGAACTCCATTCGGCAGGTTGCATTTCTCAGAGCGCCGTCGAGTCAGAGATGTTTGTAGAGCTATCCAACTAATTATACCGGTCGTATCGAGTTTGTGTTTAACAAGCAACCTGTTGAAAAACAATGTTTCTGCGGCGATTAGTAATTCACCTGAGGAACGCCGGCGACTTGAAGCTGGATAACAAAAAGGTGGGGCTAACATGATCGAGATTATCAGGGAGTTCGTCATTAAGGAGGAAGCTCAAGGCCGGTTTGAACTGGCTTACGGGCCAGATGGCGTCTGGAGCACGCTATTCGCAGGGAACCCGGGTTTCCGAGGTACCACCCTGCCAAGCAACCTGAAGAACACGCGGCGGTATCTGGTGATCGACCTCTGGGACACGCTGGCCCAGCGGGAGCAAATGCTGACTGAACACAAGGTTGAGTATGCCAAAATGGACGCTGTCTTTACCGACTGGACCGAGTCCGAAAGCGAAGTGGGTATCTTCAGAATAAGGGCCGAAGCGACGGTACGCCCCCGTGGCAAAATAAGCGAAGCTGTTTCGAACCGCTTGAAAAGAAAAAGAAGATCGACTTAAACTTAGGTCCTAAGGCAAGCGCGAGTTCCTCATCAAGCGTCATTTCTCATCCGGCATCATGGGTAGTAACATCGGGCGCAAGAACGATCTCAGCCCTAATCGCCTCGATATTTCTATCCAACAATAGGCCATTCCACTCTCAGTGCTTCAAGATCAGAGCTCTGCTACACCGGCCAATCCTCACCTTCGGTATACCGCGTTCCACGATGCCCCAACTTAGGAATCGGTGTCGCCAACCGTTCACCCGGTGCGTCGACAACAATCAGCGTGCGTGGCTTGCCTGACTTGGGATTGACCGCGCCAGGGAGCAGCGCGCAGATACGCAGACGGCCGACTAACTGATCCCCAAAGATGGTGTATACATAGTGGCCGACCTTCAGCTTTGAAGGAGAGCCGGCCATGTGAAATTCATACTCCGAGAGCGAGCCATCGTACAATGCCTCGACTGCCTCTTGGCCCTCGCCGGCGGGGATAGTCTTCGTTATGCCAAAATCCATTGTTTCGCCTCCAAGTGTGATCTGCCCGCTAATCTTCGTGATTATATATTGCAAGGATGCCAGGCGCCTTGATAAATACATTGATGCGAAGGCCTGGTGGGTATAGGAAGTCTCCCCGTAGAAATTCACAGGCTTGCGCTGGGAGCCAGTTTTTGAGGCGAATCATCCTCTAAAAGATTTCAAATAAAAAGAGCGCCATTTTGCCGGCGCTCTTTTTGCTAATACCCCTAAGCGGACCCAAGTCGAACTCACGGACATCATTTCTGAAGAGCTATTGCTCTTCACAACAAGGCGATGGTAAGTGAATGGCAAGTTCAGTTCGTAGTCCACTACCTCGCTAAGTGTTGACTATATGACGTTGACAAGGAACAATTACCGTAAGGACCGTCCTTGAGGACCACACTAAAACCTGAAAAATAGACGCAGGTTTTGTGGTGCACTACCCTGCCCTTGATTAATACCAGACAAGTTCAAAATCACCCAGCTGCCAGGATTTGTCGAACCAGGATTCCAGCGGACCATACAGGCGCACGACGGACTCGGTCAAGATCTTCTTCAACTGCTCATCTGGCTCAAATTTGAGACCGTCCCAGATTCCCTCTCGGCCGTTAATTCCTGGTGGGTTTCCTTATCCACCAAACATATGGCTGCTTGATTGCCCTTTGGCATTAGTGGCTCGGCACAAGTAGAGATCAGAAGACGCCCGCTATTAGAAATCACAAATAAGACCAATGAAAAACGGCCTTCTTTTTCATATTTCATCAACTGTTCGGACGAATTATTCTTGAATAATACAACCTGCGTTCCCTCAAAATAACCCCTTTCCATCTCCTTAAAGGAACTATCTTTAGCAAACAACGTTTGTCCGCGCATTTTTTCGCTGAGTGCCTGGTGTGAGCTGCTGAGCGTGGGTGCCAATTGGTAAACATGCTCTTCCCCCAGCCACTCGCCAAATCGCAGTGAAGCCAGGGCATTAAGCTCATTATTGTCAGTTAAGGCCAGGAGGCGCCCGATGCAATCCAATGGTAGTTCGTCGAGGATGCTGTCAGACATAATACTGTCATGATAACCGGTCAGCCCTTCCATTTCCGCATTTTCAATATGACGACCGTTCGTATCTACTAACCACACATCAAATCCCGCTTCCTGAATGACTGACGCAATCTGCCTCGCCCAGTGGTGTGCACCGACAATGATTGTTCCTTGGGGGTGTTTCTGTATGATATCCAGCACTGTGGCCAGCGGCTTGGCAACAATGGAATAAAAAATTACTGTGCCCACCACAACGGCAAACGTCACATTTACCAACTGTTCCGATGCCTCAAAACCGGCATCGCCGAGCTCAATAGCGAACAGAGAGGCCACGGCAACAGCGACTATACCCCTGGGAGCCATCGCCGCCAGGAATAATCTTTCTTTGCTAGGCATCTTACTAAACACCGTGGAAACGAAAACTGATAAGGGGCGAGCCACAAATAAAATCACCACTATAAAAGCCACATCCTGCCACACAATGGCAATTAAAGCCTGGAGATCAACTCTCGCCGCCAGGATGATGAATAGGCTTGAAAGCAGCAGAACACCTAATTCCTCTTTGAAAGAAGTGATATGATGGATATTAGCCTGTTTCTGATTGGCCAAAATGATGCCCATCAAAGTAACAGCCATCAGACCCGACTCGGTGCGTAGCTCATTTGAGAGGGCAAAAGCTGCCAAAACGACCATGAAAGCCACGGCCGTTTCCAGGAAAGGCGCTATCCAGTTACGCTTCAAAAACTGAATCAGAAGATAAGCAAAGATCGCACCGACAACTGTGCCCACAAACAGCGTAACCAGGATACCGGAAAGAATGCTTAAGACGGTCAACTGGTGGGTTGCCCCACCATCAATAATGCCCTCAAATACCAGTAAGGCTAAAGTGGCGCCAATGGGATCGATCAGAATACCTTCCCATTTTAATACCGAGCTGACCCGCCTAGACGGCCGTACCTGACGCAGCAAGGGGATAACTACTGTCGGTCCGGTGACGACCAAGACGGCCCCCAAGAGCACCGCCAACTCCAGTTCTAATCCCAAAATATAAAAGGAAGCAAGAGATATAATACCCCAGGTGACCAAGGCCCCCAATGAAATGAGTAGGCGCACTACGCCTTGTACCCCACTTATTTCCTGCAATCTCAGGCCTAACCCCCCTTCGAATAAAATAATCGCCACTGATAAAGAGACGAAGGGGAAGAGCAGTTCACCGAAAAGTTCATCGGGGTGAATTAGACCGGTGACAGGCCCAGCCAAAAAACCAAATACAAGAAGCAACAGGATGGCCGGCAATTTAAATCGCCAGGCCAACCATTGAGCCGAAATACCTGAAATAACAATTATTGCCAGTCCTAAAATTATGGATTGGTGCAAATGCCTATTCCTTATTTAGTTGGAGAGTGTCCAGAATATTGTGTAAACCCGAAATCAAGCTAATATGCAACGCTTGAAAAGGATAACACAAAATGACACAAAGAAAGAGCCATAAACGGGCCAATCCGCAGGACTACATGCCGGATGCTGAAAGCGTCGCGGCAGAGTTGGCCAAAGCGGAGTCCATGGATGATTTCTTCGGCAAGGAAGGTATCTTCGCCAAAC
>DATLAB010000039.1:0-6530 GCA_035527655.1 Patescibacteria group bacterium
TCAACGCCGTAACTCACGTCCCACAATCCGTCGAGGGCTACCTTGGCTTCGTAGTCACCGGCCGGTAGAGCATGGGATGCGGTCCATAAGCCGCCATCACCCACGGTCAAGTCCGTTAATCCGCAAGCCGGGTCCCAATCAGCGGCACAGCCAGCGGCAGCCTGGTATGAGCCGGGAACGTTAACCATGCCAGCATTGGGGTTCTCACCGGAAATGACGGCACGAATCTGATCGGCAGCCGTGGTGAAAGCAGATTCTGGTGTATCGCCGCCGGTAATAGTCAGAACGACTGCACCGTTCCAGGCGCCCCAAACCGCGCCCATCTCAGGATTATTAGGCATAGATACTGCGGTTTTGGCGGCATCACCGAAGGCCATCATATCAGGATCCTCGGTAGCCTCTAAGACCGGTAAATAAGCCGACGGGCGGTTGCCGGCCACAAACAGTTTAGTCATGATTTCGTCAGTACCCACGAATTCTGTCAGGAATGCCTGGGCTAACAGAACATTTTCGCTGAAGGCGTTTATGGCAAAGCCGCTTACACCACCGAAGGCATATCCATCTTCGGGGAAGTCGCTAATAGCGTAATTGAGGCCGGCATCACGGAACTGGTTCAAGGCCCATGGACCAGTCATGAGGAATGGCGTTTCGCCTGCAACAAAAAGCGTTTGAGCGGTATCGCCATCATTCGCGCTCGGGCTGATGAAACCGGCGGCGACGTTCTCGGCGATCCAATCACCGGCGGCGATCATGCCTTCACTGTCAATGCCAACGTCATTGGGATCCCAGTTGCCATTGGCATCACGGCCGAAGACGTAGCCGCCAAAGTTGGTCAGGATGGGGTAGGTCTTGTAACCATTATCTTCAAGGACGAGGGCGTAGGTGACGTCGCCAGATTCTTGTAACGCACCGCCGACAGCCAGGAGTTCTTCCCAGGTTGCAGGCGCATCGGGCACCAGGTCGGCATTGCGGAAGAGGGCCATATTCTCCATGGCATAAGGCATCGCATAGAGCTGGCCGTCAAGGGTAAAGGCGTCCAGGGCTACCTGGGCAAAGTCACCGGATTTGTCGCCCAGATCGAGGGGGGCAACCAGGCCACTTGCAACGAAACCAGGATTCCGGTCATGGGCGACGAGGAAGATGTCGGGACCTTCACCGGCCGGTGCAGCGATGGGTAGCTGGTCATTGATGTCCATGACTTGCTCAACAACCAATCCGACCCCGTATGTGGCCTGGAAATCTTCGGCAAGAGCCTGCAGAATCGGGGTGCGAGTGTCATCGGCCCAGACGGTCAGGAATACTTCGGGCTCAACCGCAGCTTCTTCGGTTGGTTCTTCGGCCGGTTCTTCGGTGGGTTCTTCTATCGGCTCTTCGGTGGGTTCTTCTATCGGTTCTTCGGTGGGTTCTTCCGTTGGTTGGACGGCCGGTTCCGGTGCTGATGTAGGCGTGGGATCGTCGCCGCCACAGGCGGTTAGAACCAGCGCGCCAATTAACAACAGGGATAGCAATAAAACAATTCTCTTAAACATTTGTACGTTTCTCCTCCAAAAAAAAATTCTTTATATCAACTTTGTACGGTGCCAAAAACGGCGTAATCATCATTATCAGATTTAGTAAAGATCTTAAGCAACACCTCCCTTATGTAGTAAAACGCGGACGACAGATAATTCCATAAATAAATTATAGCGCTGGGCCATTGATATGTACTTGAGCACTATTAAACTATTAATGTCGACTCTTTGCTCCAAATAGTGCGAATTCCTACTCCACCTGCAGGTAATAATCGGGGTAGTTTTGGTTATCAGTCAAGGTCAATTTCCCTAAACATGGGCATTCTTTTGTAATTGCCCATTGAGGCTCTCTCTTAGTTCTAGCAATCTCTCGGTAAGAGCTTCTTGTTCAGTTGCGGGCAACTTTACAAAACGCAAATTGTTATACCTCTGATGAGCGGAAATCGATCTATTTCGCAGAGCTATTCCCTTTTCTGTTAGAAATAGCCGCAGCGTCCGTCCGTCGCTCTCATGTGGCTGGCGATAAACCAGTGCATCAGCCTCCAACCCTTTAACGATTCGGGTGGCATTGCTTTTGTCACATATGAGGAGCTGGCTCAAATCACTGAGTGATATCCCCGGCCTTTCTCCAATATGCACCAGGGCATAGAAACGGGAAGAGGACAAATTAAATTCATTTAGCAAACGACGGTCACCATCATCCAAAATGAGGTATATCTCGTTTATCAGGCTATACAGCGTTTGTGAATCACTCATCGTTTTTTTCAGGCGACATTCAACTTCCAAAGTAGGTGCGGCCGCAATAGTTGCGTACTCAATAGTTGATATGTCAACCATCTGATTGTGAAGATTAGCACCAATCTTTTTGAATGTCAAGAATTTTGTAAACGGATGGGATAAGATACCAAGCGGATCAGGAATCCCGCAATGAGGCGCCGAATTGGCGGCTAAGTTCACTGACAATTTGCTGCCGGTTCCTGCGCACAACCTTGTCGGTCAGCGTTTTTCCAGTTGATTGGAATGTCAGGTGATAAGCCAGGCTTTTTTTGCCAGCCGGAATTTGGGCGCCGGTGTACACGTCAAATAGCTCTGCTTTTTGGAGCAGTGCCCCGCCGGCCTGCTTGATGGTTTGAGCGACGCCACCGGCCGGGACGGACATATCAACGATGACCGCGATATCTTCGAGTACGGCCGGAAATGGTGAGGTGGACAGAATTGCGTGTCTTTCCGGGATGAGGTTCAGGATGAGTTCAAGATCTAGCTCGGCCGCCAGCACCGGCCATTCGCCGCGAATATCAAAAGCTTCAATCACCAATGGGTGAACTTCGCCCAGCCAACCTATTTGTCGCTCCCCGACAAGCAAACGAGCACAGCGACCGGGCCAAAACGTGGCCTGGCTGCCTGATTCGGCCGCCAGATCCTCAATGTGTAGAGCGGCGAAAAGGTTTTCCAGGACCCCCTTCAGATCATAGAAATCCAACGGACCTTTTCCATTGGTGGCATTCCAATTGCGGCGGTCTGAAGGCCCGCTCATTGCCAAGGTTAGTCGGCGTAGTTCATCGGGGAAGATACCGTCCTCGCCGGCCAGGTATATTTGGCCTATTTCAAAGAGCGCGATCCGCTCCTGGAA
This sequence comes from Patescibacteria group bacterium, assembly GCA_035527655.1. Classification (GTDB taxonomy): domain Bacteria; phylum Chloroflexota; class Anaerolineae; order Promineifilales; family Promineifilaceae; genus UBA11865. The sequence goes on from DATLAB010000039.1 coordinate 3,142, forward strand.
ACGGCTGTTAGCCGAGACGATCTCCAGCATTGAAGCCAATAGACTGTGGCGCATGGCCAGCCGATCGACTGTGATAGGATTGCTCAAAGTAACATATGGGCGGTCATCAGGCCGGCTCATTCCAGGTATTAATAATCGGGCTTCTCGCTCAGGGGTGGTCAAGCGATAGGAGATTATCTCCTGCAGACCTAACTGGACTAAAATATCTTTTATTCGCTCCTCATTGTCCAGGTCAATATTACTGCGTTGGGGCGGCAGCGTATCACTCATCTCTGTAGTAGGAATACGGTCGTAGCCATACATCCGGCAGACTTCCTCAACGAGATCGTGGCTACCTTCAATATCCAGACGATGGTCAGGCGCGAGAACCAGTAGCTGGTTGCCCGTATCTACGACATCGAATTCAAGCGCTCGCAGATAGCCAGCCACCTCCTGGCGACTCAAGTCGATACCCCCAATCCGCTTGACTTCGGCCGCGGTTAGCATGATTGGATTCGCTTTTGGCGGGTTGGGATAATAATCGATGATGCCTTTAGCTACTGTTCCTCCGGCGAGCTGGCGCAGCAGCTCGGCCGCTCGCCTGGCTCCCAAAGCGGCCTGGCTGGGGTGAACGCCCCGGCTGAAGCGGAAGCCGGCTTCGCTGGTGATCTTCAGGTTGCTGGTGCTGCGGCGGATATTCATAAAGTTCCAGGCCGCTGCTTCAAGCAGCACGCTGGTGGTTTCGTCGCCAATCTCGCTAGTAGCGCCGCCCATAATCCCCCCGATACTCAGTGATCCGGCCGGATCAGTGACCAGGATAGTGTAGGGGGGAAGCGTATGAGTCACCCCGTCAAGGGTGGTCAATGTCTCGTCTTCGTGCGGCAGCCGGGTGTGGATATGGATAGGCCCATCCGGGTCATAACTGTCGGCTCGTTGGCGCAGAAAATCATAATCGAAAGTATGATTGGGCTGGCCAACTTCGAGCATGACATAGTTGCTGATATCGACAACAACATTAATCGGCCGTTGTCCGGCCAGGCGCAAGCGGCGTTGCATCCAATCCGGGCTTGGTTTTTGTTCTACACCTTGAATTACCAGGGCAACAAACCTGGGATTCAATTCTGGATCGTCGGTGGTAATTCGGACCAACTGTTCAACCGGTGGCCCATCCTGCCTGACATCATAATCCGGTTCTCGCAGAGTCTGGCCGGTTAAGGCGGCCACTTCTCGGGCTACCCCAACAATTGAAGCGCAGCGGGCAATATTAGGAATAATATCAATTTCAAGAACGGCATCGCCGAGCACATCCTGGACCGGGGTTCCGGGGGTATAATCGCCCTGGAGAATTAAAATGCCCTCGTGTTCATCACTAATGCCCAGCTCTTTTTCTGAACACAACATACAGCGGTTGTAAATGCCGCGTAACTCCCGACCCTTCAACTTCATTTTAACCCGGCCGTTTTTGTGACCATCGTAAAGAGTTGCCCCTTCCAAGGCAAAAGGTGAATAGAGATTTAGGTCGCTGATGTCTCCCTGATCCAGGTACGGAAACAGGTTGGGAGCGCCGGTGACCACCACTTCCTGTTCATCTGCGCCGTATTCTACCCGAGCCAAGACCAGGCGTTCGGCATCAGGATGGCGACTTACTTCTTGAATGTGACCGACAATCAACAATTCGGAATCCCACAGTAGCCGGCTGTCGTCATTGCCACCCGGAATCCCGATATAATCGATTTCGGTCACTTCCAGGCCGGCAATTGTTAGTTTCTCAGCAAGCGCTTCAATAGACAGGGTGATGTCTACATATTCACGCAGCCAGGATATCGGTACCCGCATAATTTCACCTATTATCAAACAAAAAAATCAAATTAAGAACTGGTTATCCAAATTGTTCCAGGAATCGCAGATCATTGGCCCAAAAATGTCGAATGTCTTCAATACCGAATTTGAGCATGGCAATACGCTCTGGGCCCATACCGAAAGCGAATCCGGAGTAGACGGCCGGATCGTAGCCGCCGTTTCGCAGGACAGTTGGGTGAACCATGCCACAACCCAATATCTCCAGCCAACTTGTGTATTTACACACCTGGCACCCATCGCCGTCGCAGAGAATACATTCCACATCTAATTCAGCGCTGGGTTCTGTGAAAGGAAAATAATTGGCTCGGAAGCGAATTTTCCGGTCAGCGCCAAAGATGCGCCGGGCAAAATCAGACAATGTACCCTTCAGATCAGCCATCGTGATATTCTTGCCAACGGCCAACCCCTCCACCTGGTAGAATTGGATCTCGCTCCTGGCAGTAATTTGCTCATAGCGGTAACACATACCGGGCAAAATCACGCGAATTGGTTCCGGATAATATTCGCGCATAGCGTGGATCTGACCTGGACTCGTATGGGTGCGCAAGATCAACCCTGGCTCTGTGGTGTGGAAGGTGTCCCACATATCTCGGGCCGGATGATCTTCAGGGATATTAAGCAATTCGAAGTTGTATTCGTCGCTCTCAACATCGCGGCTGCGGTATACCTGGAAACCCATATCGCCCCAAATACGGTTGATTTCGCGCAAGGTCTGGGTTGCCGGGTGTAAGCGGCCCCGAAACTGGCGCCGGCCAGGCAAGGTGACGTCAAAACTTTCATCCACCATTTGGGACTGCAACTCGGCCGCTCGAACGCTACTTTGGCGTTCCTGGTAAGCACCTTCCAGCGCCTTTTTTATCTGGTTGATACGTTGGCCGAAAACCGGCCGTTCCTCAAGGCTGAGATGCCCCACCTGGCGGGTCATCAAAGTGATACGGCTCTTTCGACTCAGCGTATCTCTGTACCAACTCTCCAGCGCCTCCATGCTTTTCGCCGCTTCCAAGGCATCTAGTGATCGAGCATAAATGAGGTTGATTTCTTCTAGCATAATTCTTTTCTCTGTGGTGACTCAATTCGATATTGTTACTCTCGGCCCGGACAAAGTTGCTAGGATATCATAGCCAAACAGGGGCGCCAATAAATAAAAAAAGACCCGGCCCGGACGCCGCGTCTTCTAGAAGTTGGTCTCGTTGCCTTAGCTTCCCAGGCTTATCAAACCTCCCTAGCCGGTACGGCGTCGGCGGGTCCACTAAAGAAGAAAACAAAGGCAAACCGTTTCTTAGACATGATGAGCGGCATCATAACAGTTTGAATCCCCATTGTCAACAAAATGTAAACTATTTAGCGGCCGTATTTCAATTGTCGACTACACTTATGGTTTGCGTAAAGCGTCGGTTATAATAGCGCACCTCCAGGCGCTTTGCCGTCTGTTATTATCTTTTGTTGAGGCTCGTATGGTCAGCAAGCGCGAGTTCCGACTCGACCAGGAATATCCATATAATCGATCTGGACCGGGACGGTGGATAATCTCCCATCTACGGCGCTATCCC